>JAUXOA010000049.1 GCA_030682475.1 Rhodoferax sp.
AAGTGAGGGGGGTGAAGGTAACGTCCTGCCTGGCGCCGACCGAGGCGGTGAAACAGCCGGATTTAACCCGCCATCTCACCGCCTCAGGGTGGGGGAATTTGAGGTGGCCAAAAGTGGGGGAATTTGGGTGGCCATCAGGGACCCGCGTGAAGTCGCCTCCAACAAAGCTTTAATTGAGGAACGAACAGAAGCCACCCTTGCGGCTCTTTTTGCATGTTCCGACTCATAGGCTTGCTGCACCTCATCCTTCTTGTTTCTTGCCACAATCACGATCTGTGCGGATCCCACCATTTTTTTATAAATCTGATGATCTTGGCTGTCCTTGAATGCCTTCGATGCAGCACGGAAGACGGCATCCGCCTTGGCTTCTTCATCGGCCAGGAAACTAAAATTCTGAGGCTTTACCTGCGTCATTGCAACATCTCTCGCGTGGGCAAGCTCAGATCGCAACTGCATCAAATGCTTGGTATCGACGTCGAGAATCGTTTTGAGGTGACCATGGAATAATTGCTCCGGGAAGGCCAACACATTGACCAGTGCGAGTTTGATGTTGTTGCCGTCCTTTTTCAAAATGAAGACTCGCCCAAGAACATCGACGTCTTGCGCTTTTTCAAGGTGCTGCGATTTCTTCGTCGAAACAGTAGCGGCAGCATCTCCTGCACAAATGATGAAGAAGCAAACGGCCAAAAACCCGACAAAAAAAGTTCTCTGGGCGAGTGTGTCTTTAGAAAAGTTGTGCGTCATTATTTTCCAAGCGGACAGCTTCAATTCTCCGGAATATCAGAAATAAAGAAGTATTTCGTTTTCCGTCACTTTTCTGCCAACTTTGGCGTTCAGATCATTCCATTTTTTCAGAAGTTGACCCACCCTTTTTCTAATCACATAAGAATGTGATGTTCTCCATCGTAGGTGAGGTTTTCGGGCGACATTGGGTCGACGAAATCGTTCGTTCAATCGGCCCCTTTTGACAAATTACATGCCGGGCAAGCCACCTGCCCATTCTCAACGGTAGTCTTACCGCCTTTTGACCATGCAAGCTTGTGGTCGCAGTGCCAGGCATCCCACACCACTTTTTCACCCTCGCACTTAAGGCGGACCTGGCAGAGTTGGTGGTCGCGCCGAAAAACTGTCAGTTTTTGGATGTAAGTGAAATCACGCTGGTTATCTTTCAGCGCAAGCGTTGGGAAGCGCGTCAGCAAGTCCCGCATCAAAAAATCCATACGAAACCTGATGGAGTCCTGCGCATCCGTGCTGTGACTGATTCGTTCCTTGTAAGACACCCATTCCGGCTCAGCCTGGTCTTCGTCAAGCGCATCTTGTACACGTCGACGGGTTTCAAATTCCAGGAACCACGCGTGAAGGTCTGCTTTGATATCCGCCACCACATAGGCACGCTGCAACTCGGCAATCACGCAATACAGCGCAATGGCGTTGTAACGCTCCAGTTCGGGTGTCTTATCTGGAAAGACTTCCGCCAATAATGCCAGGGTGCGCTGAACTGCCTTCGCCTCCTTACCTGCTGCGTCGAAAGCTTGCTTGCTCTGGTACATCCGATTGAGGTCACCGTCCTTCACGTTCACGGGACCACCAGCCAACTCCAGACAGACCATTTGCGCTGCTACGTGGTCGTGAGTGAAACGCGAGTTCGCGAACCCAACACGCTGGAAAAACACATGCAAGGTCAGGGATTTGACGAACTCGCGCATCTTGCCCGGCATGGCGTTGCGCTTTTCCTGTGCTTTGAGCGAGGTGCCATTCTGGAGCCGCAAAAACATCTCGCGTACTTCATTCTCGTCAGTGTCTTCAAGAACAACCACGTCCAGCGCGTAGGTATCAAATCGGATGCGCAGGTCATCAGACAACGCTACGTACTTGCAATCTGCAGTGGCAAAACCATCGACGGGTTCAGCGTTTGCAGGCAACGCAAACTCTCCGTCAACAAAGCTCCAAATAGCGCGCAGACGCTGCTGGCCGTCCACCACGTCGTAGCGGTCTGGCTTGCTGGACAATTTGCGCCAGTACATCTTCGGTACGTCGTACTCGCGCAAGATGGAGTCCACCAGCAACTGCTTCTGCGAGGTGGACCAGACTGCTGGACGCTGAAAGTCTGGGTTGGTGTCGATACGCTGACGGATGCCGTTGGCTGCGGACACTGTTGACAGTGGAAAAGGTTTTTTGTTGGTTTTCATGGAATGCTCATGTGGAGACGCCGGGTGCGATTAGCGTCACGCCAGGAAAATAGGCGGTGTAGCGGCGTGGATCCCGGGTCAACACCGGGTGACCCGACACGGCCGCGTGTGCGCCGATGAAAAAATCGCCCAGGACATTGCCCTTTGTGCCCCCCTGCCGGCGGTAACGAACAAAAGCCTTGCCGGCGAGGAATAATGCCGGGCGCGGCACTTCGATCAGCACCAGCCCTAACTCCTCGATGGTTTTGTCCAGCGCCTCGACGGTCGAGAAGGTCAGCGACAACTCGGCATAGATGATCGGGTTAATCACCAACCGGTGAATTTTCGACTGGGCGCGCAGTTGGCCAATTGACCAGTCCGCCCATTCCGGGTTGTTCTCCAGAACATCGACCAGCACGTTGGTGTCAACCAGCACCATCAGCCTTCGCCGCGCAGCAGGGCCATCAGCTCGTCAGTTCGCCATTTAACGTCGGCCTTGCCACGGGCAGCCTCGAAGCGGTCGGGCTTGCGGCTGGCCCGTGCGCCCACCTTGTGGATCACGACCTCGCCCTCGCGATTGACAGCAAAATCCACCAAGAAACCCGGTGCCAGATTCAATGCATCTCGAATCTGCTTGGGGATGGTTACCTGGCCCTTGCTGGTGAGTGTCGTTGCCATGGCATAGTTCCTTTTGTATTACGGTAAATTTTATTGTAATACCTCTAAGGAATGGACGCAATCGAAGTAGATGTCTCTCGGACGCAATGTCCATATCCTAAGTTGACCAAATGCGGGGATTGGCAGCGGACAGGCGCCAGAAATGCTGACGCCAGCGAGCCCATACCTGGCGCAGCAGGTCCATGGCCGGCTCCACCACGGGCACCAGTACCCTGAGCACGATCACCTGCCCATCCGGGCTGGTGGCGCCGGCCGTGGGGCGCAGGGCGTGCGCGGCTATCACTTCGCGGGCCAGGTTCAGCGCGTGTTGCCGCCGTCCTTTTTCCAGCTTGCTGCCGGCTACAAAGAAAATGGATGCCATGCAACGATGGCCCGCCAGCCCCAGTGGGCTGTTCATTAACCGGTGGTCATCGGCCTGGATGCGTCCGCGTTCCAGCCACACGCCGGGCACTTCGATGTGTTGCAAAAAACTTCCCGCTTCGAACGGCTGACTGGCGTGGGGCAGACCCAGGGCCGTCACGTCCCAGCCCATGAACTCGGTCTGCGGCACCAGCTCCAGTGTGAGGTGGTTCTCGGCCAGGCAATTGTTGTAGCAAATGGCCTCCAGCGGCAGCCATTCCAGGCGTGCCTGCCCTGCCAGTGTGATGTGCGTGCGCTGCAGCGCCGGTTCGCCGTCGGAGCGGTAAAAACGCGTGGCACCGGGGGTGGTGATCAGACCGTGGGACGCGCCGCCCGCTGTGACGCGAATGTCCAGCGTGTCGCCGCCCACCAGACCGCCGGGGGGGTGTACCAGCACGTTGTGGCACACCGCATCGCCTTCGGGGTAGAGGCTTTGCAGGATACGCAAAGGCCCGTTGTGCTCGTGCCGGGCCACGGTGCGGGCGGCTTCCAGTCGGTAGTCAAGTTGAAGTCGGGCGTGCCAGGACATAACGTTTGAGTTGGACCTCACTGGCGCCGCGCTGGCTCGGACGAGTGAAGAAAGCGCGTGTACAGGTCTCGCGGTGGAGCCACCGAGGCGGCGCGCATGACCTGACCGGCAGCACCGCGGTGATAGCCGCCGTGTGTGATGACGTGCAAGAGAATCTCTTCACGACTCATGAGGCCCGCGTCGCCGTCCGTGAACGCGAAGCGCACCTGCTCCTGGAGCGACGAGCTTGGCAGGTTGGTGACGTAGGCGAGGAACCAAGCATCCACGTCCTTCACTGCTGCCGCAAGAGCATGCAAGGACGGAGTTTCTTTCGTGTTCGTGGCCGCGTAGCCGTGTGCACCGCCCGCGAGGTGAGCTTTGAAGATGCAGTCGACCACGTAGACGTGATTCAGGACTCGGATTGCGGTGTGCGCTTCGACAGGATGTTTCTCGGCATCCACCTCTGCGAGGGCTGCGAACAGTTCTTCGTTGGCCCACGCCTTGTAGGCGAAAAGCGAGCGCAGGGTGGATGGAACGTCTTGGGATGCGTTCGTGGTCATTTGGGGAGTCGTTCGTTTTCGAGTGGGTGGAAATTTGTGAGGTCAACTCATTGTAGAGGTCGATTGCACCTGATTAGATAGCTGTCAACGAAGGTTAGACAGGGGCTTCAGACTGATTCGTCTATGCCCCTTTTTTCTCCGGTGGCGTGACGAAGCCAATCGGCCGCTTGGGCGGATCGGGTGGTACCATCAATTCGCGCAGCGCATCAAACACTTGTTTGAGTTGCACGCGGGTGTTGCGGCTGAATCGCGCCATGCTCGGTGAACGCATACGGCAGCGCCTTGGAGAACTTGAGCTTGGCGAGGTGGTCGCAATTTGCGACCACCTCGGCCTTTTCGTCAGGCCTTAGTTGAAACATGAAGTCGGACGGGAACCGTTCCCGATTGCGCTTGACCTGCTCATTCAGGCGCTTGGTGGGCACCCCATAAAGCGCGGCCAGATCGGCATCAATCATCACCCGCAGTCCGCGTACGGTAAGAATGTGCGACTCGATGCGCGGCAAAATCAGAGTGCTCATTCGTGGCTCGCCTTGTCGTGTTGAAGCTATGCGTGGTTCAGAGTTTATTCGCCCTGCGACCCGCGATGCGCCCAGGCGGTGGTGTGCTTTTCAACGTAGCTGAACAGCTCGTACATCGCCATCGCCATGGCACCGATCACGATCAGGCCGGCAAACGCCAGGGGCATGCGCTGGGATGATCCGGCCGATAGCATCAAGTAGCCGATACCCGAGTCGCCAGCGGTCATCTCAGCCAGCACGGTGCCGACAAAGGCCAGCGTGATGGCGATTTTGAGGGAAGCAAAAAAATACGGCATGGAGCGCGGCAAGCCGACCTTGACCAGAACGTCCCAGCGCTTGGCCCCGAGCACACGCAGCACATCCTCCAGTTCCGGCTCCAGCGTGGCCAGGCCGGTGGCCATGTTGACGGTGATCGGGAAAAACGAAATCAGGAAAGCGGTCAGGATGCCCGGCCCCACGCCAATGCCGAACCAGACAATCAGGATCGGCACGATCGCGGCCTTGGGCACGGCATTGAACGCCACCAGCAAGGGAAACACCGCCGCGTAAACCAAACGGGATGAGCCCACCAGAAAGCCCAGCATGACACCCACAACAATCGAGATGCCGAAGCCGATCAGGGTGACCCAGAAGGTTTTCCAGCCGGCCTGCGCAATCGGTGCGGCGAACTCGGCCATGGCTTGACCGATGGCCCAAGGGCTTGGAAAAATGAACTCGGGAATGGTGAACACCGTGCAAACGAGTTGCCACAGCAGCAACAGGATGAGTGCCAGAATCACTGGCGCCCAGCGTTCGGTCGTGGGTCGGGTCATGTGGCCTTGCCTGTCGTTTGGGCTGTTGTTGTGAGCGTCGCTTGCGCTTGCGCATCCGTTTTTCTGCCGGCGCCAATATGGCCGCGCAGCTCATGCACGATATCGGTGAACTCGCGGGTGTAGGTGATTTCCAGGTCGCGCGGGCGTGGCAGGTCGATCTCGCGTTTCACCACAAAGCGGCCCGGGCTTTTGCTCATGACATAAACGGTATCGGCCAGAAAGACCGACTCGCGCAGGTCGTGCGTGACCAGAATGACGTTAAATTTCTGCTCGGTCCAGAGCTCACGCAAAATGCACCAGAGCTCTTCGCGCGTGAAGGCGTCGAGCGCGCCAAAGGGCTCATCGAGCAGCAGCATTTTGGGCTCGTGAATGAGGGCCCGGCAGAGACTGGCACGTTGCTGCATGCCGCCCGAGAGCTGCCAGGGGAATTTATCCTCGTAGCCGGCCAGCCCCACCTTTTGCAGCAAGCGGCGGGCACGCTCCGCGTATTCCTTTCGTTTGGCCTTGAAGTTGCTGCGGTAGGGCTCCACAATTTCCAGCGGCAACAGCACGTTGTCAACCGTGCTGCGCCAGGGTAAAAGAGAAGGGGCCTGAAACGCCATGCCGGAAATTTTCAAAGGCCCGGTGACGGCTTGGCCATCGATCAGAATGCGGCCCCGGGACGGCATTTTCAGCCCGGTGCTCAGTTTCATAAAGGTTGACTTGCCACAGCCGGACGGCCCCACGATGGCGATGAACTCGCCGCGCTGGACCTTGAGGTCGATCGCCTCTACGGCAAAATGATTTTGGGCCAGTAACTGCGCGTTGTAAGCCAGCCAGACATCCTGGAAATCAACAAAGCAGGTTTCAGGGGTGGCCTGCATCGCTGGATTACTTCTTGCCGGGCAGGATATTGAGCTCGGCAGCGCTGGGCAGGAAAGAGCCGTTCCACACCGCGTCCGGGTTCACTCTGGACTTGGTATTAAAGGCGTCTGACACCTGCGAGGCCATCAGCGACAGGCGTGGCCCTTTGATCTGACCAAAGCCCTCGGCGCGGGCATCCGGGCTGTTCACCACGGTGTCGATCGCCAGTTTCAGGCGCCGGGTTTCGAGTTCGACGTTGATGATGCCATCGCGTTGGCGCACATACTCAATCGCTGCGTCGGGTTTGGCGAGCACGTCCTTGACACCCTTGGTGAACGCGGCCAGAAAGGCTTTGACCGCCGCCGGATTTTCCTTGAGGATTTTGGGCGTTGCAATGATCACGTTGCCGTAGAGCTTGACGCCGTTGTCGGCGTAGGGGAACACCAGCACGTCGGCTGCCTTCACGCCACGCGCTTCCAGATTCAGCACCGAGGTGAAGGTGAAGCCGGTGATGGCATCAACGTCGCCGCGGACCAGCATGGTTTCACGCAAGGGCGGGTCCATCGAGGTCCATTGCACACCCGTGATGTTGTTGGCCTTGGCAAAAATCGGAAACGCGCGCCGACCGGCGTCAAACACCGGGGCACCAAACTTCTTGCCGCTCAGGTCGGCCAGGGTTTTGATGCCCGATTTTTTCAGCACCATGACCGACGCCGGCGTGTTGTTGTAAACCATCATCACGGCTACCGGCTTGTTGGGTGCGTCCGGGTTGTTGGCGTGAAACTCCATCAGCGCCGCCAGGTCGGCAAAGCCCATGTCGTAGGCACCTGAGGCGACGCGGGTGACGGTGCCGCCAGAGCCGTTGCCAGCGTCAATGGTGACGTCGAGCTTGGCGTCCTTGAAGTAGCCCTTGGCGGCAGGTGACAGAAACAGGGCAGCGGGCCCCTCAAAGCGCCAGTCGAGCTGGAATTTGATGGGGGTATTTTGGGCCTGGGCAACACCCAGAGCGGAGGTCACGGCCAGTGCGGCGGCCAACTTCAATAACATGCGTTTACTCATAGAAAAACTCCGGTGAGGGTAGATAAAATGACACGGCGTTGACCGTGACAGTCAACGCAATAACTGTGCCAATTATCTATGCCGGCGGGCACCAAGACATCCGCGTAAACCCCCGGTTTTGGCGTTTTGTTTGTTTGTCCTAGCGCTTGGCGGCGCTGCTTTGAGCTGCATTGGCCGTCGCCAGCGCGGTCATGTTGACGACGCGCCTGACTGTCGCAGACGGCGTGAGAACGTGCGCCGAGGCGCTAGCGCCCAACAGGATGGGTCCCACGGTGACACCGTGTCCGCTCGTCATTTTGAGCACATTGAACAGGATGTTGGCGGCGTCCAGATTCGGGCAGACCAACAGATTGGCCTCGCCATGGAGCTTGCTGTCCATCAAGGCGGCACGGCGCATGTCTTGCGACAAGGCGGCGTCGCCGTGCAGTTCGCCATCGCATTCCACATCGGGCGCCATTTGACAAAACAGCTCGTGCGCCAGGCGCATTTTGACGGCCGACTTGCGGTTCGATGAGCCGTACATGGAGTGCGACAGGAAAGCGACTTTGGGCGGCAGGCCAAAACGCCTGACTTCATCGGCCGCCATGAGCGCGATGCTGGCCAGTTGCGCGGCGTCCGGATCTTCGTTGACGAAGGTGTCGGCAATAAACAGGGTGTGCTTTTCCAGCATCAAGGCGTTCAAGGTCGCAAAACCGGATGCGCCGGGTTTGACCCCGATCACATCGCGCACATGCTCCAAATGCACGTCAAACCGGCCCAGCAGTCCACACAACATGGCATCGGCATCGCCAAGTTTGAGCATCAGGGCGGCAATGGTGGTGCTGGATCGGCGCACGGCGGCTTTGGCGGCATCGATCGACACGCCACGCCGACCCATCAGGCGGTGGTAAGTTTCCCAGTACTGGCGAAAGCGCGGGTCGTCTTCGGGGTTGACGCATTCCACATCGGTGCCGAGACGGATGCGCAGGCCGGCTTTTGCAATTCGCGCCTCAATCACCGCCGGTCGGCCGATCAGGATCGGATGGGCCAGGCCTTCGTCCACCGCCACTTGCGCCGCGCGCAGCACGCGCTCGTCTTCGCCTTCGGCATAGGCGACCCGTTTCTCGCCATGGGCTACGGCTTTGGCGGCCGCGAATACCGGGCGCATGAACATGCCGGTCTGGTAGACAAAACGTGATAACTGCTGGCGGTAGGCCTCCAGGTCGTGGATCGGCCGCAGCGCCACGCCCGATTGCTCGGCTGCTTTGGCCACTGCCGGCGCAATGCGCAGGATCAGGCGCGAATCAAAGGGTGTCGGAATCAGGTAGTCGGGGCCAAAGACCAGCTCTTTACCGGCGTAGGCGGTGGCGACTTCTTCGCTGATGTCGGCCTTGGCCAGATCGGCGATCTGGCGCACGCAGGCCAGTTTCATGGCCTCGGTGATTTTGGTCGCGCCGCAGTCCAGCGCCCCTCTGAAAATGTAGGGAAAGCACAGAACATTGTTGACCTGGTTCGGATAATCGGAGCGCCCGGTGGCGATGATGCAATCGGGTCGCACTGCTTTCGCCAGTTCCGGGCGGATTTCGGGCTCCGGGTTGGCCAGCGCCAAAATGATGGGGCTGCGTGCCATGGTCTTGACCATGTCCTGCGTCAGCACGCCGGCCGCCGAGCAGCCGAGAAAGACGTCGGCGCCATTGACGACGTCGGCCAGGGTGCGCAATCCAGTGGTCTGCGCGTAACGGGCCTTGGATTCGTCGAAGCCGCCGGGGCGACCCTCATAAATCACACCCTTCGAATCACACACGCAGACGTTTTCACGCCGCACGCCCAGGCCCACCATCAGGTCCAGGCAGGCCAGCGCGGCGGCGCCGGCGCCAGAGACAGCGATTTTGACCTCTTCGATGCGCTTGCCCACCAACTCCAGGCCGTTGAGCAGGGCGGCGCTTGAGATGATGGCGGTGCCGTGCTGGTCGTCATGAAACACCGGAATATTCATGCGTTCACGCAACTTTTTCTCGATGTAGAAGCACTCCGGTGCCTTGATGTCTTCCAGGTTGATGCCGCCCAGTGTCGGTTCCATGGCGGCAATGATGTCAACCAGCTTGTCGGGGTCGCGTTCGGCCAGTTCAATGTCAAACACATCAATGCCGGCAAATTTCTTGAACAGGCAGCCTTTACCTTCCATCACCGGTTTGGCGGCCAATGGGCCAATATCGCCCAGACCCAGAACCGCCGTGCCGTTGGTGATGACGCCCACCAGATTGCCGCGCGAGGTGTACTCCGCCGCCAATGAAGGGTCGGCTTCAATGTCCAGACAGGGGTAGGCCACGCCGGGAGAGTAAGCCAGGGAGAGGTCGCGCTGGTTGGACAGCGGCTTGCTGGGCGTGACCGCGATCTTGCCGCGTGTGGGGCTGCGATGGTAGTCGCGGGCGGCTTCACGCAGGGCATTTTCGGCGGGCGAGAGTTCTTTGGCCATGGAGATATCCAGAAGTGTTTTCAAAACACCCTCAGGCTACCGGGTCGCGTAGCCGGTGGGTGTTTGTGATTATGCACATTCAGGGCGCACGACCTTCGCCTTTTCAGGCGTCCGGTGCGACCGGGTGTTGCGCCATGGCCTCCAGCGCCTTGACTAAAGCCGAGTGATCGGCCTGACCGTGGCCCAGGGCTGCGCAGGACTGCATGAGCTGCGCGGCGATCGCTGTTTGCGGCAGTGCCACGCCCAGTGCGCGCGCGCCTTGCAGCGCCAGGTTGAGGTCTTTCTGATGCAGGGCGATGCGAAAGCCCGGGTTGAAGGTGCGCTTGATCATGCGCTCGCCATGAACCTCCAGAATGCGGGAAGACGCAAAGCCGCCCATCAGGGCCTGGCGCACCTTGGCCGGATCGGCCCCGGCCTTGGAGACAAACACCAGTGCCTCGGCGACGGCGGCGATGTTCAGGGCCACGATGATCTGGTTGGCCACCTTGCAGGTCTGGCCGTCGCCATTGCCGCCGATCAGCGTGATGTTCTTGCCCATCAGGTCAAACAGCGGCTTGACCCGGTCGAACGCCGCCTGATCGCCGCCCACCATGATGGTCAGGCTGGCGGCCTTGGCACCGACCTCGCCACCGGACACCGGTGCATCGATGTAGTCGCAGCCCAGGGCGTTTATTTTCCTGGCGAAGGCCTTGGTGGCGATCGGGTCGATCGAGCTCATGTCGACCACGGTTTTTCCCCGGCCCGCAGGGTCGTTGCCCAAACCCTTTAAACCCGAGGCCACGCCGCCGTCGCCGAACAGCACCTTCTCCACATCGGGGGTGTCGGGCACCATGGTGAAGATGATGTCGGCCTGCCTGGCCACCTCGGCCGGGCTGGTGCAGGCGGTGGCGCCTGCATCGAGCAGCTCCTGCGGCACCTTGCTGCGGGTGTTGACAAACAGCACATGGCCGCCCTTGATGAGGTTCAGGGCCATCGGTGTGCCCATGATTCCCAGGCCAATGAAGCCCAGTTTGAGTGCGGATTGCGTCATAAAAGTTTCCTGTTAATCCGTTCGTCCTGAGCCTGGCCTGTCCTGAGCAAGGACGAAGGGCCCTTCGCCCCTTCGTCCTTGCTCAGGACAGGCCAGGCTCAGCCTGAACGGTGATTTGTATTAGGCCAGTTTCTTGATCCAGCCCAGGCCCTCGACCGTCGTGGTCTTGGGTTTGTATTCGCAGCCAATCCAGCCGCTGTAGCCGATGGTGTCGATGTGTTTGAACAACCAGGCGTAGTTGATTTCGCCCGTGCCCGGTTCGTTGCGTCCCGGATTATCGGCCAACTGGATGTGGGCGATGCGCGGCAGGTACTTTTGCATCGTTGCAGCCAGTTCGCCTTCCATGCGCTGGGCGTGGTAGATGTCGTACTGGAGGTACAGATTGTCGCTGCCCACCTCGTCCAGAATAGCCAGCGCCTGGTCGGTGCGGGTCAGGAAAAAACCGGGAATGTCAAAGTGGTTGATGGGCTCGATCAGCAGCCTGATGCCTGCGGTCTTGAGCTGGTCCGCAGCGAAGCTCAGGTTGGTGACCAGGGTGGCGTGCGCCTGTTCCCGGCTCACCCCGGCGGGCAGCTTGCCGGCCAGGCAGTTGACCTGCGGGCAGCCCAGGGCCTGGGCGTATTCGATGGCGCGGCCCACGCCGTCGCGGAACTCCTGCACCCGATCCGGGTGGCAGGCGATGCCGCGTTCACCGGCGTCCCAGTCGCCCGCCGGCAGGTTGTGCAAGACCTGTTGCAGGCCGTTGTCACGCAGGGCTTGGGCCAGCGCAGTCTTGTCGAAGGCATAGGGAAACAGGTACTCCACGGCCTTGAAGCCGGCTTTGCTGGCCGCGGCAAAGCGGTCCATGAAGGGCTGCTCGTTGAACAGCATGGTCAGGTTGGCGGCAAATTTTGGCATGGTGTTGTCCTGGTTAGTCGAGCATGGAGGCAACTGTCGCGGGCGCGTCGGCCCGGGTCCCGGCGAGTTCCTCGAATTCGACGATGTTGTCGATCTCGGTGCCCATCGCGATGTTGGTCACGCGCTCCAGAATAATCTCAATTACCACCGGCACCTGGAATTCTTTCATCCAGGCCTTGGCTTGCTCGATGGCAGGGGCGATCTCTTCCTGGCGGTGCACGCGAATGGCTTTGCAGCCCAGGCCTTCCACCACCTTGACATGGTCAACGCCGTAGCCCTTGACCACCTGGTCGTCGGCGATGTTGATGTTGTCAAAGCCGAGTTGCACGGCGTAGTCCATGTCAAAGCCGCGCTGCGCCTGGCGAATCAGGCCCAGGTAGGAGTTGTTGACAACGATGTGGATGTAGGGCAGTTTGAACTGCGCGCCCACGGCCAGCTCCTCAATCATGAACTGGAAGTCATAGTCGCCCGACAGCGCCACGACGTTGCGCGTCGGGTCTGCTGCCTTGACGCCCAGGGCCGCAGAAATTGTCCAGCCCAGCGGACCGGCTTGTCCGCAGTTGATCCAGTGCCGTGGTTTGTACACATGCAGAAACTGGGCACCTGCAATCTGCGACAGGCCGATGGTGCTGATGTAGCAGACGTCCTCGCCAAAGGCCCGGTTCATGCACTGGTAGACGCGTTGCGGCTTCATCGGCACGCTGTCAAAATTGGTCTTGCGATGCATCGTGCCCTTGCGTTGCTGGCACTCGCCCACCCATTGGCTGCGCTCGGCCAGGCGGCCCTGGGCCTTCCATTCTTTGGCCGTTTTGACGAACATCTCAAGCGCAACTTTGGCATCGGAGACGATGCCGTAGTCGGGCGCGAACACCCGGCCGATCTGGGTTGGCTCGATGTCGACGTGGATGAATTTGCGTCCCTTGCAATAAACCTCGGGTGAGCCGGTGTGGCGGTTGGCCCAGCGGTTGCCAATGCCCAGCACAAAGTCGGAAGCCAGCAGGGTGGCGTTGCCGTAGCGGTGGCTGGTCTGCAGCCCGCACATGCCAGCCATCAGCGGGTGGTCATCGGGAATGGTGCCCCAGCCCATCAGGGTCGGGATCACCGGTATGCCGGTGACTTCAGCAAACGCGACCAGCAGGTCGGAGGCGTCGGCATTGATGATGCCGCCACCGGCCACGATCAGCGGGCGGGCCGATTCGTTGAGCATGGTCAGCGCTTTTTCGATCTGCGCCTGGGTGGCGCTGGGTTTGTAGGCCGGCAGGGAGGCGTAGGTGTCCGGGTCGAACTCGATCTCGGCCATCTGCACGTCAAACGGCAGGTCGATCAGCACCGGGCCGGGTCGGCCTGAGCGCATCACATTGAAAGCCTGCTGGAACACACGGGGCACCAGCGCCGGCTCGCGCACGGTGACCGACCATTTGGTCACTGGCTTGGAGATCGACTCGATATCAACTGCCTGGAAATCTTCCTTGTACAGGCGTGCGCGCGGGGCCTGGCCGGTGATGCACAAAATCGGAATGGAATCGGCCTGGGCCGAATACAGGCCGGTGATCATGTCGGTGCCGGCCGGGCCCGAGGTGCCGATGCAGACGCCGATATTGCCGGCCACGGCACGGGTGTAGCCCTCAGCCATGTGGGACGCCCCTTCCACGTGACGCGCCAGGATATGGCTGATCGTGCCCTGCTTGCGCAGGGCGGCATACAGCGGGTTGATGGCGGCACCGGGCACGCCAAAAGCCTGCGTCACGCCTTCTTTTTCCATGACCCAGACGGCCGCTTCGATTGCTCTCATTTTTGCCATGCGATGTTCTCCTGCTATTGATTGACACGATGGAGCGACTGTAGAAACTGTGGCGCACTTGCGCAAGTGGGCGCCAGCCCATAACATCTATTCCTTGCTGGAATAAGTAACAGGAGTATTCAGAATGGATCGTTTACAGGCCATGCATGTGTTTGTCCGGGTGGTGGAGAGCGGCAGCTTCTCGCGCGCAGCCCGAGAATTTGCCACCACCCAGCCGACGGTGACCAAGATGGTGGCCGCCACCGAAGCGCGGCTCAAGGTGCGCCTGCTCAACCGCAATACGCGCGGGGTGAGCCTGACCGAGTCGGGCGCGCTGTATTACGAGAAATGCAAGATCATCGTGCGTGAAGCCGCCGAGGCCGACAACATCGCGCAGCTCGGACAGACCCAGGCCCAGGGCCTGCTGCGGGTCAGCACCTCGGTCGCCTTTGGGCGCCGGGTGGTGGTGCCGCTGGCGCTCGATTTCATGCAACTGCACCCGCTGCTGCAGCTCGAGCTGAGTTTTGAAGACCGCTACACCGACCTGGTAGCGCAGGGCATCGATGTGGCCATCCGCATGGGCAAGCTGGCCGACTCGTCACTCGGTGCGCGCTTCCTTGGCGTCAACCCGTGGGTCATCGTGGCGTCTCCAAAATACCTGCGCAAGCACGGCACGCCACGGCAGGCAGCGGACCTGAGTGCGCACGCCGCATTGGTTTACAGCAGCGTGCTGGGTGACGACATGTGGCGCCTGGCCACGCCCAAGGGCGAGGTGGTGACGGTGCCGGTCAGCGGGCGCTTTCGCTCCAACAACCTGTCGGCCGTGCTGGCCGCGACGCGCAACGGTCTGGGTATTGCGGCCATGCCGCGCTATGTGGCGAGTGACTCGCTGGCCTCGGGCCATGTGGTGGAGGTGCTCAAGAATCACACCCTGCCCGAGCAGGAGATGCATGCCGTGTTCCCCTCGCCCAAGCTGGTGTCGGGCAAGGTGCTGGCCTTCATCGCCTACCTGCAGGGGCGACTGGGCCCGCGCTGGTGGGAGAGCCTGCCCAAGGCCTGACCTCGACCCATGCCATCCAGGGTTCAGACCAGCAGGTCGTGCAGCGTGCGCGCAATCACTTGGGTGGCGCGGCGCAGGTCTTCCAGATCGAGCCGCTCGTCGGCGCGTTTGGCGTGGGACTCCAGCACGGTGCGCGGTCCGGCGCCGTAGATGACGCCGGGAATGCCGGCCTCGCAGAACAGGCGTACGTCGGTGTACAAGGGTGTGCCCAAGGCCGGAATCTCTTCACCAAACACGGCTCTGCCGTGCTTTTGAATGGCGTCCACCAGTGGCTTGTTACCGGGCAGTGGCGTCATGGCCCTGGCCAGCAAAATGCGTTTGACATCGACCGTGATGCCGGGCTTTTGCGCTGCTGCCTCGCTGATGACCTGGCGCAAGGCGGCCTCGACTTCGGCCGGATTTTCTTCCGGGATCATGCGCCGATCAAGTTTGAAGCTGACCCGGCCCGGCACGACGTTGGTGTTGGTGCCGCCTTCAATCGTGCCGACGTTCAGGTAGGGATGCGTGATGCCCTCGACCGCCGAGCGCAGTTGTTTGTACAGCGTGTTTTGCGCGTACAAGGCATTAAGGATGTGCACTGCCGCCTGCAAGGCGTCCACGCCCGAATCGGGAATGGCAGCGTGCGCTTGTCTGCCACGCACCGTGACCTCCATCTGCAGGCAGCCATTGTGGGCGGTGATGACCTGGTAGCTGAAGCCGGCGGCGATCAGCAGATCGGGCTGGGTTAATTTGTTTTTGAGCAGCCAGGCCGGGCCGACTTCGCCGCCAAATTCCTCGTCGTAGGTAAAGAGCAGTTCCACCTGGCCGTGCGTCGGCCGGGCTACTGCTTCCAGAGCGCGAACGGCAAACGCGTAGGTTGCAAAATCACATTTGCTGACCGCACTGGCACGGCCATAGATTTTGCCGTCTTCGATTTCGCCAGCATAAGGATTCTTGGTCCATCCTTCGCCGGGCGGCACCACATCGCCGTGGGCGTTGAGTGCAATGGTTGGCCCGGGCCCGTAATGGCGTCGCACGATCAGGTTGGTAATGGTTTGCAGTCCGGCCTGATGCACCAGGTCCTGCGGCACCGGGTGTTCCTCCACCGCCAGCCCCATGTTGCTCAGCAATTGCGCCGCGCGTTGCGCATGCGGGGCGTTGTTGCCGGGCGGGGTGTCGGTGGGGACGCGGATCAGTTCTTGCAGGAACTGCACCTGCTCGTCAAAGTGGGCGTCAATCCAGGCGTCGAGTTGTTCGTAGGTATTCATGAAAATCAAAACTCGCTGGCGAGCTGGGTGAGCAACAATGAAAAGGCCTGCACCGCCAGTTCAATGTCATCGCTGGTCGTGCTCTCCAGCGGGTTGTGGCTGATACCGGCGTTTTGTCCGCGCACAAACAGCATGGCCTGCGGCATCACCTCGTGCAGTTTCATGGCATCGTGTCCGGCGCCGCTGGGCATGCGGTGCAGCGGCACACCGAGCGTCTGGACTGCGTGTTCCCAGCGTTGCTGCCATTCGGGCGCGCTGGGCGCGGCGGCGGCGCGCATGGCTTCTTCCACTGTGTAGCGCAGGCCGCGGCGTTCGCAAATTGTTTTGAGTTCCGCCAGTACATCAGCGACCAAGGCATCGCGCTGCGCATCACCAGGGGCACGCATATCGAGCGAAAAAAGGCAGCGCCCCGGCACCACGTTGATGGAGCCGTTCGGGACTTGCAGCATACCGATGGTTGCCACCGAATCGCCATCCGCTGTAGCGCGCCTTTCCGCATACAGTGCAAGCTCGGCGGCGGCCGTGGCGGCGTCGCGGCGACGGTTCATCGGCGTGGTGCCGGCATGGCTGGCGGTGCCGACCACTTCACACAGATAGCGCACGCCGCCGTTGATCGAGGTCACGATTCCCAGCGGAATAGCAAGCTCATTGAGCACCGGACCTTGTTCAATGTGGACTTCGACAAAGCCAAGGTAGTTCTGTGGCTCGCGCTTGAGGGCTGGGATGTCCTCGATGCGCAAACCGGCATCGGCCATGGCTTCGCGCAGGGGGACGCCATCAGCGTCTTGCTGGTCCAGCCAGGCGGGCTTGAAGTCGCCGATCAAGGCGCCAGAACCCAGGAAGGTGGCCTTGTAGCGCTGGCCTTCTTCTTCTGCAAAGGCCACGACTTCCAGGTCAAAAGGCAGACGCTGGCTGCGCTGCGACAGTTCCTCCACACAGGCCAGCGGCACGAAGATACCGAGTCGGCCATCGTACTTGCCGCCATTGCGGACGGTATCGTAATGCGAGCCTGTCATCAGGATTTTGGTCTGAACCGTTCGGGCTGAGCCTGGCCTGTCCTGAGCTAGTCGAAGGGTCGAAGCCTGCCCTTCGACTAGCTCAGGGCGAACGGGTATTGATAGGTATCTCCCAACCACATTGCCCACGGCGTCGATCTGCACGGTGTCAAAGCCGCAGTCGCGCATTCTTTCTGAAATTCGCTGGGCGCAGGCGCGGTGTGCCTCGGTCAGGTAGGTGACGGTGAGTTGCCCCTTTTCCTTGTAGCCCGGATCACTGAATTGCGCCAGCTCTTCATGCCAGTCCCATACCTGGTTGCCAAGCAGGGGCGTGACGTCGAACTTGTCGTTCAGGCGAATTTCGGCAATGCGATGGATGTTGCGCAGGCATTCCGCCAGCTCGAACTCGGGATGGCCTTGCAAACGGCGCTCGAAGGTGTCGATGATTTCCTGTCGGGTCAACCCGGTTCCGCGCGGTCCGCGCACGGCGAGGATGAACGGAAAACCAAATTTTCCCTGGTAAGCCGTATTGAGACGCTGGATTTTTGCCAATTCATTTGGGCTGCATTGCGTCAAGCCGGCTTTGCTTTGCTCAAAGCTGGACTCGGATGTCATAGCCTGGCTGACCATCGCTTGGCCGGCCAGCTCCGGGTGTGCCCGGACCAGTGCCAGTTGGGCGTCACGGCCTGAGGTAGCCACGATGCGCGCCATGGCGTGTTTCAGGTGCGCCAGCGATGCAAACGGCCGCGCAGTCAGTGCCTGTTCTTCAATCCAGGGGGAATGTTCATACAAGCCATCCAGCAGGCGCCGGGCCTCATCAAAAGGCGTGGTGTTGAGTTGTTCCAGGGTCATGGCCATGTTCAGTCCCGCGCTATTCCTGGTAAGGATGGGTTTTTTTCCAGTGCCGGGCAATGTCAATGCGCCGACAGACCCAGACCTGTTCGTGTTTTTCGATGTGGTCCAGAAAGCGCTGCAGTGCCGTGATGCGCCCTGGCCGACCCAGTAGCCGACAGTGCATGCCGACGCTCATCATGCGCGGCGTTTGTTCACCTTCCGCGTACAGGACATCGAAGCTGTCCTTCAGGTATTGAAAGAAGGGGTCGGCGTGTGAATAGCCCTGTGGCAGTGCAAAGCGCATGTCATTGCAGTCCAGCGTGTAGGGCACGATCAGTTGCGGCACCACCTTGCCATCGGTTTTTTTGATTTTCATCCAGAACGGCAGGTCGTCTCCGTAGTAGTCGCTGTCGTACTCAAAGCCCCCAAAATCGGCCACCAGTCGGCGTGTGTTGGGGCTGTCGCGCCCGGTGTACCAGCCCAGGGCGCGTTCACCGCTCAGGCGCGTGATGATCTCCATGGCGCGCGCCATGTGCTCGCGTTCCGTGGCTTCGTCCAGATTCTGGTAGCTGATCCAGCGCCAGCCGTGGCAGGCAATTTCATGCCCCAGTTCTTTCAGGGCCGGTACCAGTTCGGGATGACGCTCCAGTGCCATGCTGACACCAAACACCGTGAGCGGCAGTTGGCGTTTCTCGAATTCCCGCAGGATTCGCCACACACCTGCGCGTGAGCCGTATTCGTAGAGGCCTTCCATGCTGATGTGGCGCTGCGGATAACTTGGCGGGTTGAACATCTCTGAGAGGAATTGCTCGGAACCGGCATCCCCATGCAGCACGCTGTTTTCGCCGCCTTCTTCGTAGTTCAAGACAAACTGCACTGCGACACGCGCCTGTGAGGGCCACTGCGCGTGCGGTGGCTTAGAGCCATAGCCGATGAGATCGCGCGGGTAGGGAAGAGTGCTGTCGTAGTTGTTCATAGCTTCAGGCCAGTGCGGCCATGGAGGCATGATAGTGGCAATCCCAAAACGGAGTTTCAGTGAAGACTACGCAACCTTGCGGGCAGCTGCGGCTCCACCCGTTACATCGACTCCGACACCACCCGGCCGGTCTATGCGACCAAAGCCGACAAGTGCCATATCTCCCATGTGGTGGCAGATACCGATTCGTGGGAACAGAAGATGGCTCAGGCGCTGGAGGATATGGACGAGGTACCCCCCCGCGTCACAATAGTTGTCGCCTCCTTAGGAACCAAGAACACGGGGGCGGCGATGAAGGATATCAGTGGCACGTTACGGAAAATCATTCAAGGACCGGGCAGTAGCTCGGTTGTTGCCGCCTGAAAGCGCGGCAG
>JAUXOA010000062.1 GCA_030682475.1 Rhodoferax sp.
GGGAAATATTAGAAAAAATCTACTATTCACCTACAGATCAAACGCTCATGCAAATATTCAGAGAACGCACCGTTGGCATGCAGCATTTAGGCAGCCCGGATTATTTTTTCGCAGATTGGTTATCAAAGTACTACCGGCCCGCCAATCAGATTCACTCAGTCTGTGATGATAAAGCCACCTAAATTAAGCTGCTCGTGATAGCTGTTTTAGAGGCAAAGCGCGGTATGATTTGGCTGAGTTTAGATATAACAATAATTTAAAATAGAATTTCTATTAAGGACAATGAATGAATACAGATAATAAATTTGCATCTTATATCGAGTTGCAAAATGAAGCAGAAAAAGCTTTTAAACATATGCAAGAAAACACTGAAAATGTCCTTGAACTTGCCACCATGGGGCATATATTTCACTTAGGGTTTGATTATGGATGCGCCTTCGTAGAGATGATCTCTGGCATACAAATCAACGAGGAAATATTGGACGCAGAGCCACATACATCTATTGCTACTTATCTGCCTTACGATATTTTAATAGACTCAACTACAGTTGAAATATTCACCTCAGGGTTTATTAATGGATATTGTTTCTCCAATGAAATAGTAGTTTCTGATCTTACCTTTGATTAGTGCGTGAATGGTGCTCAAAAAGTAAACGCAGCTAAAGTTGGCATTTTTTTGTAGTGAAGGATCACCTACTTATTGATGCAGCAATGCTGGAGTTAGATGAGACTAATGCTAAGCGTTGCTTCACCAAAGTTGGAATTAAAAATCGCCGTTGCATTTCGTTTGCCGGCATATCAATTAGCAAAAGATGAACATTATCAGGGCGCAACTGGTAACCCAGATTATTTGGACTAATACACTATGAACAATCCATCCTCTAAACGCCACGGTTTATCAAAGTCGCGCATCCTACTGCACCGCCAATGCCCTAAACGCTTATGGCTGAAAGTTCATCGCCCTGATCTCGAGAAAGTAGATGATAGCAACCAGGCACGTTTTAATACCGGCACTTATGTAGGTGAGTTGGCGCAACAGCTTTACCCTGATGGGGTATTGATTGCTGGTGACAGTCTAGGTCAGGCAGTAACCGATACACAAGCTGTTCTGGCTGGTAAGAAACGTCCAATCTTTGAGGCAACGCTGCAAGCTAGTGGATTATTGATTCGTGCCGATTTAATGCTACCTGATCAAGATGGCTATCGTATGGTAGAAGTAAAATCATCCACCAGTGTTAAAGACTACCACCTCGCCGATGCCGCGATTCAGAGTTGGGTGGCACAGCAGTCAGACCTTTCACTAACAAGTGTAGAAATTGCACATATAGACAACACCTTTGTTTATCCTGGCGACGGTGATTACCAAGGGCTATTTCATTATGCTGACGTCAGTGAGCAAATTTCAGAAATGAAAAATGAAGTGCCTGACTGGATCAAAGATGCACAAGAAACCTTATCTGGTGAAGAGCCCTGTATTGCTGCAGGTGATCAATGCAACAGTCCTTTCCCATGCTCATTTATTGAATACTGTTGTCCGCAAACGGACCCAGAAGATGGTTTTCCACCTGAAGTTTTACCTCGGAACGGAAATCTGGCAGCAGCTCTGCGTGCAGAAGGTTATGCGGATTTACGGGATGTGCCCGAAGAACGTCTGAGCAATCTGAATCATCAGCGTGTATGGCGTATTTCTAAAACCGGAAAAGCCGAATTGAATTCTGAAGCAAGCAAAATAATTGCAGAACTTCCTTATCCACGCTATTACATTGACTTCGAAACCATTAACCCCGCTGTGCCAGTATGGGCAGGAACACGCCCTTATATGCAAGTGCCATTCCAGTGGTCATGCCATATTGAAACAGCTAAGGGCGCGATAACACATGCTGCATTTCTGGCAGACGGTCAAAGTGATCCGCGTCGCCCATTTGCAGAAAGCTTAATTGAAACAATAGGCACAGATGGCCCAGTCATTGTATACAACGCTCCATTCGAGCGAAGTCGCATGCAAGAGCTTGCCGACTACTATCATGATCTGGCACCCGCACTGGAAGCTGCAATTGATCGTATTGTGGATTTATTGCCTATTGCACGTGAACATTACTACCACCCTGAGATGCGTGGCTCATGGTCAATCAAAGCGGTATTACCTACCATCGCGCCAGACCTCGCATATGATAATTTGGAAGTTGCGAACGGCGGTATGGCGCAAGAGGCATTTGCGGAGTTGATGCAGCCAGGAACTTTGCCTGAGCGTCGCCAGCAATTACATGATGCACTTTTGTTATATTGCGAACGTGATACGCTGGCTATGGTGCGCATTGCGCATTATTTTGAGAACGGAGCTTAATTGAATGTATATATTGCATGGCTGTTTTGTCCCTGCTTAAACGTGCTAATTTGAATAACAGGGACAATAGAGAAATTTCAATTAAGCCCCTCACATCATTCGTTACCCAAGATTTCTAATCGCCGACTTACTGGATTATTAGCATTTGCAATTTTTCTAGCCGTTGATATCCAAGCTAGTGCTCGCTCATTGAAAGTTCCATATTTTTCCAGATATTGGACTTCAAGATAGTTCAAGTAGCTTTCTAATTGCTTGTGAAGTTTAAACAGCTCAGATTCCTGCAAGGCTTCTTTATAGATTGATTGTTCCAAATAACGCCGGCTCTCTCGTTCCCTAAATATTCTTGTTTCTTCTTTACGGAGCTCTTGCCTAGCCAACTCATCAATCCTGGCTTGTTTTTGCCTTGGTACTAGACTGATAAATTCATGAATGATGCTTGAAAACTCAAGTTCAATAAGTCTTTTCCCATCCGTCCAATTTCTGCCCAAACGTGCTTCCGCTGCATATACTGAAAATGTAAGCTTTCCTGTTGCTACGGGCTTTTTGTCAGGATAAATAAGCCGCTCTAGTTCAGTCATCTTTTGCGGGGCTTCAGCAACCTGATACTTATAGCCCTCTGAAACCATAAAGGTAATAGTTTCATTATCTTTAACAGCAACGACAGCGCCTTTGACTTCTTTATTTTTAATGGATTGAATTTTGAATCCATGTTTTTCCAGCTCTATAACCAATGCATCCAAGAGGTTCAACGCTCGCACTAGAAGTGCTTCTGAAACTGTCACATGAAAACAACCTGCCTGCTGGCACTGAAGTCGACCCCGATAAATTGAATGAATTATCGAGTAATAGTCGTTGGGCAAAGACTTTGATTTTTTAGCCTGATCTATTTTTTTAATGATTTTGTCAAAATACTGTTGAGTACTTTGAGTGATCTTATGTAGAGAAATAATCTGATCTGGAACAGATATCACACCTATTGTTTCCACCTCAGACTTTTCTTGAGCGAGTAGTTTTTTCTTCTGAAGGATGTCCACATCTGTTATCGATTTTCTAGGTGGGATGTATACAGGGCCTTCTCGGTGTGGATTAGGCAATGGGGGCTGGGAGATTTTAAATCCAGCACTGACCTTCGCCCAGTATCCTCTTGGCGGTAAAGGGATATTATGTCGCCGACAAATTCTAGAAAATCCAACATCGGAAAAACCATATTCCTTCGCTAAACTCAGAATAGGTTTACTCCATACCAAATCATATAACTGACGCCGTGAAAGGTTCATATTAAACCCCATCAAGTAAATGAATAAAGTTTGACTTAAACTAATCCGACCCTGAAAGTATTTATTCTTTAAAATTGTTAGAATCAGTAACGTTAATCTTATTTGACCCTAATGAAGATCAATAAAGATTTGAGATTTCATTTTGAGGTTATTTTCCCAGCTATATTTTTTACACCATTGATGGTTGAGCTAATGGTATTGCCTACTGATTTAGCTCCGCTTACAGATGTATCACCAACCTTGCCAGCAACATTTTTTGCACCTTGTACAGTCGAATCAACGGCTCCTTTAACCATACCCCATGATCCGTTCACAATCCTTGATCCGTTTTCTTTAACGATATCACCAACAATTGCAATTGCAGAGAGTGTTGCGCTTCTACGAACAAGACTTCTAGACGGCGTGCTTAGCGCTTCACAATACTGTTTTGTGATTGATCCGACACGAAGAGTTAAAAAAGCATTAGCTGTGCCATTGGCTACACTATTCATGATCAATGACATTCCTGGTATAGATGAAGTAATACTGGATACAAATAAAGGTGCCACGATCTCCGACAAATCAATCTCTTCAATCGACTCGGCAAGCAGGGCATTTGCCCCAACATTTGAATATAGGTAAAACATTTGTCTAGGTGAGGGACGCTGTTGATATACGCAAGCTACTCGCCATACCATTCTAGCCTGCGTGAAAAGGGTAATAAGTCCATCTAGACGGCCACTTTGCATAATTGATGTACTTACAAAAACTGCAGTCGCAGTTTCTCGAATGACTTTGTCAGATTCTTTTGAAAGTAATGCAATAGCGGACTGAATCTCCTCTTTTGATTCTAACGGGACTCCATTCAAGCGAGTATTAAGTGACAACCGCTTACGAAGTTGAATCAAGTATTTATCAAACATTAGTCCCGAGTCTTCTGAGGGAGGAATTAGCGCTTTAGGCAGTTTAAAGTAAAGATAAAAAGGTGATGTAGCTGAAATTAAAAAGACTGTTATCAATACCCAAAAAACGGGGTGTCCTGCGCCAAGGTGGATGCGATCGGCGGCATCTGCAATCTGTATGATATTTCCAACTAATACAATACAAATATAGAGCAACACAAAAGCTATTATGGCCACAATAATACGACTCATAGATTTGTTCATTAGACCCTCTGTTTATATTATGTCGCTGTCTATGTACAGGTGAAATATTAAAAACAATTCTATATCATAAACTTCAGAAGCTATCGATTTTTAGTTATGCCAAGAATTAATTAAGCTTAGGTAGTCTCTTTCAGTTTTACGAAACAAAGTCTTTTTGACCTGCCCCAAAGGCCGGCCTAACCTCAGGTTAGCAAATCCTCTTAAAATTAGGTGAATTCATAATTAGAAATCTCCGTCGTAAACTACAAAATGGAAGAACCAAATAAATTAATCACTTGTAAAGTAACCTTTTTGCTACGTTTGCTCGAATAAAAATGCTGCAATATTCCGATATGATTTCATTCACTAACATTAAATTTAAAAAAGGGAAAAGTAATGGAATTTAAAATCCGCAAATTTAAAAGGCCTTATCACTTGTGCATTTTTCGAGAGAATTACCGCAACTTTCAATTTACCGTTATTAATGAGGGTAAATGTTTTAGGGGGTTATTATGATCGATCCTAAAAATTTATACATATTAGTCTATCGGTCAGAACATGTTCATGTTGAATTTATTGATGGCAGGGTCGAGGGAGACCTTAACAAAGTCATTTGGGGCGATATAGAAAGTATTGTTTTTTCACTTGTAAGCATTTTTAACTCTGTCGGCAAGGCTGAAGCAGTGTCATACTATGCCGCAGCAGGAAATGATAGCGTTCAAATCGGCAAGAGGATTGCAGTTGCCATCCAATCAGATACCAAATGCGACATTAAGCTTCTAACAGAGAATTTTCTAAATGGAATTAAAAATGGAGACAATGTTAATCTTGAATTATTTAGCCCGCATTCATCCCATTTAAATGAAATCGCTAAAAATGAGGTGCGAAGCTTTCTGCTTCATCATGGCAGCAAACAGATTAAGCAGGATCTGGAAATTGAGGTTTGTGGTTCAAGAATGAAATTAGCAGGAAGATTTGGCCAAATAGAGAGAAACGATACGAATTTAGACGAACCGCCCGAAATTCAAATTGCGGCAGTGAACGGACTAATTAAGCATAACAGAACGGCTCACTTAAAATTAGCTTCCTCTAAAATTATGGCAGCCTATTTTAATCAAAATGACTTTCTACGACTACACAGTCTACTGCAGTCAGAAGAGCCACAGCAATTCGTTCTGCAACAGAAATATGACGCGGGAGGGAAAAAGGATTGGTACTTAAATTCATTTGAAGAATGTTCTGGCGAATTTCTAAATTTTTCAACTTAATTGAGTATTCTTACTATACAGTTACCACCAACTAATGAAGCACCGGTACCATTTATTCTAATTTAAAAAAGCCGTCTAAAATGATTGAATTATGCAAGATTATGGCAAATAAAAAATAGTTTTCAATTAGGCTGCTAAATCCCCAGCCTGTGTAAAAACGTTTTTCAAATTTTACTAGTGGGATTGACCATCCAAATGCAACATAAATTAATCATATTTATGTTTTTTTTATGACAAATTCACTCAATTCAATTGCTTCTGGTGGGAAATTTTTTAATTAAAGTGCGATTATTTTGCGTTTTTACACAGCCTGTCACCATTGCAGACGATGACATTGGAGTTAACGGTCGGCGGCGATACGACGACGTCCCGTTGAACGACAAGTTAGCCACTCGCGCAACAGAACCTCACATCGCTACTTGCAATTATCTTTGATGGAATGTTAGGGATGATCGAATATTTTCGAGCGAAATTCAGAATTAAATGAAAGCATTCCGAGACTGCTTCCAAAACGTCGAATTTTATTAATTGTGGGCTCCATTTCATCCCAAGCAAGCACAATAGCACTCCAATATTTCTTTATAAATTTATCTTGAAGTAATCCTTTGGGCATGAAATTATCGGGAATACCTGATTGTTGGGCATAACTCCAATGCCAGAAGAACCCAGCGCTGTACGCAGCTCCTCCGCATAGATATACGAGCTGGCTACGGCTCAGCCCGTGTAATTCTTTGCCACGCCCACCAAAGTCTAGCTTTTCGAATATATTTGGAAGGCAAACCTCAAGACGCCTATTCGGTGTGGGGTGACTGCTTGCTGGGACCTGTTCTGGCTCCACAGATCTTTGGCCGTAAAAGCGGCAAAAGGCGCACGATATGCCACATACTAAAAGAAACAAGGTGCTACGAAAATCTTGGAGAGATTGCTCTTCAAGATTACCTTCTGTAAAGAGGAAATGTCTTGCGAGTTCTTCCACGCACCATTGCGTTGCCTCGACGTCAGCCGCAAATTCGGTGACGTGTGCAATGACAGCGGCCCGTCCTTCAAGTGTCTGTTTGCCGTCAGACTCACAATCTTCGATAGGAGTCGTCGTTTCATTGCTTCCAAATAAGGCACGAATGTATCCGTGCTCCTGCATCAAATGTCCAACTTCATGGAAGAATACCCAAGTCAGTGAACCAATAAACATATTGCGAACGCTAGCCATTTTATCAATGTGGCCAGGTAGTCGTGGATTAGGGTCATAATCTCGAAAAAAACCTTGAATTCTGTCTTCAAATAGTTCGCTTGCAGCGAATTGGTGATAATCCTCAGCATCTCGGTAGAACCGACGAGCCAATTCATAGCAAATAACCACCCGGTGCTGCGGAGGGCAGAAAGGGTCTCCTGCTGATTCAGCCCACGCCGAGACCAGTGGTTTGGTGCTCCAAGAGAACGTTAAGTTCCCTCCCAGCTCAGCGTAAATTCCCTTAGACAGGTCGCCCACAATTGAGTAGATTACATCTGTAGCACAATCATAGATTCCCTGATCTGTCATGACTTCTGTACGCATACGATTTCCACTGACAAAGGGTGCGCTAACGTGTAGTTTGAAGGGCTCGGAGACAGACGACAAAGCCGGCTGTTGGATCGTCCCACTCGAAGCGATTGTTAGCCCTGCTCATGGTGCAGATGCTCCGGTTTGATGTCATTAGGGATTGCGGTTTTATATTGCTCAACATCAATTGAATGGCTCCAGTCAGCGTTTGAGTCTGCAAAAACAGCCCAAGGAAAAAGGTAGGCGTCAACTACTTCGCCGTCCTTGGCCATCAATACGCGCAAGTCAAATGAGCAGTCCTGATTCACATATCGCGTAGCGAGATCCCACCGTATCGCCTTTAGATCGACGAGAAGTGGATCAGAATCTATCGAATACACTCGCACACACGTGTGGTAGGGAAGCCTCTGCCCTAAAGGGGGCAGTCCATGCAGCGCCGCAAGTTCATCTAAGTCGTGGCGAAGCGTCTTTTCTCGAAGCTCATCGAGATGCCAAGTGCCGTCGACGTACCTTAGGACGCTGACGATAGTGCGTGCGAGCATCCTAAGCTGAGTAGCGCTGATTTCTACCGCTGCCCCTATGACACCCTTTCTCGAACTGGCGACTCGAATGGCACCATCTGTCGCGGTGAAGTGTTTGTCGTGAATGATTGTACCACGGAGAGGTTCGAGCGTGCTGTAAAGGCCAGCGAGACGCTCCTTCAGCCACGCTCGGGATTCGATCAATGGTGGAAAGGTGGGTGAGCCCTTCAGTTGGTGCAACTTCTGCTGAAAACGAAAAGTCAATGGAAGTCCATTCTCTTCCAGGACCCACTCGACTAGCATATCGAGAAGCTTGAAAGTCGAGACAAAAACCAGAGGTGCCCCTGCGTTCAGAAATCCAGGTCGCCAATCACCTATGACAATGTTGGCGCGCGCATGCACAAAGAACTGAACTTTTGATTTGTCTACTGGGTAAACCACTCCATCAGGCCAGGATGGAAATAGCTCATTTTCGACAAGCGCGTAAACAGCTTCGAGAAGCCAGGTTTCGTACTCCGTACGTTCAGCAAGCTTCGTGAGTGCGTTTGCGTTAAAGGTTGGCGGCATGACTTTGTGATGGTCCTTTTCGGCTAACGTAAAGTTAATGGGCGACGCGCTTTTGCGGCGTCCCGCTTGAACGCCGGGTTAGGCATGGACTAGTTAACAAAAGTCACTACAACCTTTACGCCTGCCTTACCTGTCGCTTGAAGGGGAACTCGAAATAACCTCTCGATGTTCTCTTTTGTACTGTCTCTTGCAGACTGCACCAATGCTGCTTGCTGGCCCTGTTTGATGGCTGACTTTCGAGCAGTGTCATAGTTTGTTTTTGTGAGTGCTTGGACCATCTCGTCATTTAGTGTAAGCAATCCATCGTTGATAATCGTTGCTCTTCTTGGGTCAAACTCAACGGTTAGCATGAGCCTCGGCAAAGTAACCGTCACTGTGTTTGTCGATTCGTCGAAGGTGGCGCTAGTTTCGGTAAGTTTTGCGAGATCTATGAAGTACGAAACTGTAGCCGGCACAATCAATTGTTGATGTCCATTAAAGATGATCCACTTATCCCTGTCGATTGAAACATTCTGTGTCCCAACATATGAATAGCTGACAAGACGAGATTCCGACTTTAGGCTTTCTATCGTTGCCGAGAGCACCTTCTTGGTGTCTACGGTTAGGAATCCAACATGTTCTACTGTGCTATCTAAAATCTCTCTCGGCGCGACTTGATAACCAGCAACGAAAAAGATCGCTGCGACTGCGGCTAGTGTAAATGCGGCGTGCTTTAAGTTGATGTCCATGTTGTCCTTTTATGCTTCTTTTGCGGGTCCAGCTCGTAGCGTTTTTCGCTGCCTAACAGTATTATAGAGACCCGTGGGTCTCTATTTTAATAATTGCAATTTTATGATGCATTGCTGGCCCCCCTGTCTTTTCTTGGTTTTATTGTTTTTCGGTCTCTATATTGAAATATTAATATAGAGACGCAGCATAATTGAATTGATTGTAATTGAATTTTAATAACTATTGAACATATGATTGGCAGCTTTGAGCTTCCCCCAACAAAACGGATGGATTAATTAAAAGGCATTAGCCCGTTCAAATTCAGTAGGGCTTAGGTAGCCTAAATATGAATGTCTGCGTTGTCGATTGTAAAACACCTCAATATACTCAAACAAGCTCTGTTTAGCTTGTTCTCTTGTACGGTAATCTGCATCATCAACCCACTCCGTTTTGAGTGTGCCAAAGAAGCTTTCTGCGACAGCATTGTCATAACACTCACCTTTACGGCTCATACTGGCGAGCATGCCATGATGCTTAATGAGCCTCTGATAATCCCCAGCCGCATAAGTGCTTCCTTGGTCTGAATGAACAATCACAGATGATTGGATCTGCCGACGTCCCGTTGCCATTCGTAAGGCATCAATCACGAGCTTAGTGTTGTTACGCTCACTCATTGCCCAGCCGATCACTTGCCGAGAGTACAAGTCCAGTATCGTTGCAAGATACAACCACCCTTGTCGTGTGCGGATGAAGGTAGTGTCTGATACCCATGCTTGATTAGGCTGAGTCGTACTGAATACGCGCTTTAAACGATCAGGAGCAGGCGCTAAGGTGTTTTTGGAGTTTGTTGTTATTACAAAGCGCCTGGCCATCTTAGATTGAATGCCTGCTACTTTCATTAACCTAGCAACACGATTCACACTGACCTGCTCGCCAGAGGCGAGTAAGTCTTGGTGAATGCGAGGTGAACCATAGGTTTGGCGGCTAGATTGATAAAAGCAACGTATTTTGGTTAATAACCTTGCATTCATCGACTTTCTTGCACAGGTTGGTCTATCTAACCAGTCATAATAGCCGCTCACCGATACATCCAATAGCGTGCATAAGTGTGTTAAGGCGTATTGGCATCGATTGGTGCTAATGAAGGCGTACTTCACTTGAGTTCCTTGGCAAAGTACGCTGCGGCCTTTTTTAAGATTTCAACATCTTCTTTGAGCCGTGCATTTTCTTGGCGTAGCGTAACTATTTCACTTTGCTCTTCTTTGCGAGGTCGGCCACGCTTGTCGGGAAAAGCTTGCTCACCCTTGCCAGTTAGCTGCTCTTTCCATTTGTAAAGCTGGTTGCGTCTAATGCCTAGTTCCATTGCTAGTTCTGTTGAAGAGCGTTCTGATGTTTCCATTAGTCGAACAGCTTCTATTTTAAACTCTCGGGTATAGGTTTTGTATGGCTTTCTTTTGTCGGTCATGTCGATACTCCTTAGCGATATTGTCGCTTATTTAAAGTATCCGTTAAAATGGGGGAGGTTCACTTTGTCCCCACTTATGCGTCATTGATATTATTTTGCAGATTACCTTAATTGGCATAGTTTAGATAATTATAAGTGGCTCCTTGGAAGTAATGAGCTAGACCCGATTTTGTGGAAGGGCAAGTTGATGATACTTTATCAACTTGTTAGGAGTTTCCATGAAACGTATTCCCCGTCGTTTATTTACAGAAGAATTTAAAAAAGAAGCCATTAAGCTCGTCACCGAGCAACATCTCAACGTTGCTGCAGCAGGCCGGCAATTAGATGTTGCCCCTAAATCCATTCGCTCTTGGATTGCAGAATCTGAACGTGGTGAACTTAAAGCCACACTAGGTGCCGCCAAGCTTACTCTAGACCAGCAACGTATTCGAGAGTTAGAACGAGAACTAGCAATTGCACGAGAAGAGCGTGACATCTTAAAAAAAGCCACCGCGTACTTTGCGAAACTCACGAAGTAAAGTACGCCATGATCGACAAACTTAAATCACAACATGCTGTTCAGAGGCTTTGCCAACAACTTAATGTCGCGATGAGCGGCTATCTAGCCCATAGTCATGGCAGACCCACCTCTGAGCGCAAACAACAAGACCAGCACTTACTCGTGTATATCCGTGCTGCCCATGCGCGTGGACGTGGCATCTACGGCCCACTCAAGATTCAGACAGAGCTTGCAGCACAAGGCGTAATGGCTGGTATTAATCGCATTAAGCGGCTACGAACACTGCATGGCATCCGTTGTACGCATAAGAAGAAGTTTAGAGTCACCACCGATTCTAAGCATCTTCTGCCAGTCGCTAGAAACTTACTGGATCGTCAATTCGACTGCACTGCACCAAACCAAGTTTGGGTGGCAGATATTACCTATATTCCAACTAGTGAGGGCTGGCTTTATCTAGCCGCTGTCAAAGACCTGTACACCTGTGAAATTGTAGGCTGGTCGATGGATAATCGTATGACGCAAACGCTGGTGATGGATGCGCTGACTGCAGCATATTGGAAAAAGAAGCCTGCGCCAGGCTTAATGCATCACTCGGATCGTGGCAGTCAGTATTGCAGCGCTGCATACCGAGGATTACAAGCAAGTTATGGCATACAAACTTCAATGAGTCGCAAAGGTAATTGTTGGGACAATGCACCGATGGAAAGTTTCTTTGGCACCATCAAAACAGAAAGCTTGCATCATTATCGTTTTAAAACTAGAGAAACCGCTAAAAGGATTATCTTTGAGTATATTGAAGTGTTTTATAATCGCATTCGGCGACATGCAAAAATTGGGAATCAAATACCTGCTGACTTCGCCAGTCAGTATTACATTAGCAGTCAAATTGCAGCATAAGTCTGATGACTTGCCCCTCTACTAAATCGGCCCCAGCTCATAATTCCATGTGGTTCTTTTGACTGGAATACTCACTATTCACTAAAAAATCTTGAATATGTCATAAAAATAATTATCAAAAGAGTCCAGTTGTTACTATTTCTTGCGTAGCCTGAATTTTCATGTCTGAACGCAATTCCGCAACGTTGCAAGCAGGTCTCACCTTCTAAACTATCTAAGTATGAATCAAGTTGATACCCTTTAAAGGCCAGTCCTTTTTCTGTGCCAGAGCCAATCACAATGGGGCTAAAATTGCAGCTTTCTGCACGCGCAATTAATTTCTGATTAGCATTTCTTGGCGCCAAGACATCAAAAGACTTTTGTGGCACTTGAAATACTGCAACAAAAATTTCCATAATTCTGAATTGAAATTCGGTGCGCATCAAAATATGCCCCCTTACCCCAAACATTGGCAACAATCGTTCAATATCAAAATCAATTTCATGACAATCAAACTGCAGCCCATCATCATTCACCGACTTAATATATTCAAACAACCTTTTCCAGACTGCCGGGCTGGTTTTCTGGAAAATTCCTAAATCACTCTCTTTTGACACAAGACGGTCACTCTTTGAAGATACTGCTTTTAATAAATCGTATGCAAAATTAGCCGCTTCTAATGAAACTCCTAAGGTCGTTGCTGCTAACTCAATTTTTTTACCATTCGCCAAAAGCCTGAACAATTGGATCAGGTCGACCATGGTGACTTTTTCTTTAACTCTGTTTGCTTGATTATTTTCAGAAAGTTGGAAATTTAGTGCACCTGCATTCACCACGAACTGAGCAATATCTAGAACATTCTTCACTTCGAACCGCTTATCAAACTTAATCGGATTTGTATATTGCGCCGACCAATCTCCAATAAAGTGTATATAGTTTCTCAGCTGCGTCGAACGTGTCGCATGTCCTAGGTAGCGTGCAGATGCCCATGCCTCGCGTCGTGTATGGTTAACAGTCCCAAGCAGCGTATACGCAGCAGCTGGGTCAATTAATTTAAACTCGTTATCTTTATATAGATTTCCAACTGGATATAAGGCATGAGCGACTTTATTTGCAGCAGTATGTCTGGCATGATGAATCACAATATCTCTGTTACCTGTAACTTGCTTAAGAAGATTAATGACATTCCGCTTAATCTTTGCGTTGATTGGCTTTGAAAGTGAATCTCCTCCAATATTAAACAGCGGTGTATGTTGATTGCTACCAGGAATAGCGCTAAGTTGGTTTAAGCTCCAGTCAACAATGGATTTTTCACAATCAGACAATTTGAAAACTAATGGCACTTGCCGACGGCTGGCCGGCCTTTTTAATTTCCTAAGCCGATTGTCCGACACAAATACCACCATCTTCCCGTCTTCAACAAACAAATCGGACGCTAGCAATCCCAATGCGTCCCCGCCCCTTAGCCCGAAGCGGTAAGTAAGCAATAAAAGCAACCCACTTAAACGATCATGAATATCATATTCAGAAGTAGATTGCGTTAAAAGCAACAATGCATTTTGATAGTCATCTTCAAAAATGAAACCCGGGGAAACCAACTCCGCTAATTCTGGAATATCAATTTCCGACCAATCAGGCTCCTCGACACCTTGATTGCGCGCCCATTTATGAAACCCTATCAGTCTTCGTCCAACATAGGCTCTATCGTTTTCTTTTGCGAGACTCAGTATGTTGTTATAAAACTCGGTTATGTCTTCCTCATCCATGTCTACCAAGTTTGTAGCATACGCCAATACTTCAAATTTTATAGAGAGCGCGGAAAAATACCGTTCAATGGATGAAATAGCGAAGTACTTTGTAGCAGAGTACTTTGTGCTGATGAGATATTTCACCCACAAAACAAGCAGCTGACATGATCTTGATACCGATGAGGAATTCTGATTAAGCAGCGCTTTGATTCGTTTAGTTAAATCTTCGCGTGTTTTTGTCTTGGAGTTGGCATCTTTTTTTTCATTTGCTAGCGCTTCTCGCACCTTCCTAAAAAGTGTTTTAACGCCTTTCTGCAGTGTCTCCTCATTGGTTAAATGAACGGTTTCTGCTGCAGCAGGCAGAAAATCGGTCGCTTGTATCAATTGCGAATCATTTAAATCAGAAGAGCAACGATCAAAATCTAAACGGTAATTTTTACCAAGCTGGAACCTAATTAATTCTGGCCAGCTCCACGAGTATGAACTTACTTTGCCGGAAAGGTAGCCTGCGACAATTCCAGGTAACTCCAGCACATTGACCTGATTAATGAGTTCAGCAACGTCTTTAATCAACGATCCTGTGTTGTAAATTTTATTTGCCTGGTCATAATTATCAGAAACGATGTTGGCTATAACCTGAAAGGTTTGAGAAACTGGCTTATTAAGATATGTTTTGCTCAACGCTAATTTTTTAGCATTCTGCATCCAATATGCACACAAATTACTAATTGAAAATCGTTTTGAAAGTATCAGCAACGCTTCAATTTTCTCTGAGGAAGAAAACTCCACATAGTACTGCTCCTGCAGTTGCACTATCCGGAAATGAGTCCCCATAAATACTTTTAT
>JAUXOA010000068.1 GCA_030682475.1 Rhodoferax sp.
CAGTAGTGTCCCAACGTTTGCACATCAGGACGTCGTAAGTTAATGATTTACTTGTTAAATTTAGTGTTTGACTCTGGTCTCGATTTCAACGTCGAAATGCAGACTTGTGGTTTTTTGCGGGTTTCCGCCCAAAACCACCATGCACCAAGGCAAACTCGTATTTGCGCAACTCATGCTCTATCTGCCACTGAGCACGTTTCGGCGCTGTGTGGCCAACCATCGGGGCGAACACAAGGTCAAGGACTTCTCGTGCCTGGATCAGTTCTTCGCCATGGCCTTTGCCCAGCTGACCTACCGCGAGTCGCTGCGCGACCTCGAGGTCAACCTTCGCGCTCAGGCTCGTCGGCTGTACCACATGGGGTTTCGTTGCCAGACGATTTCGCGCAATACGCTGGCCAACGCGAACGCCACAAGGCCCTGGCAAATCTACGCCGACTTCGCCCAGCACCTGATTGGCTTGGCTCGTCCTCTGTATGCGCAGGAACCGTTTGGGTTGGAGCTCGATGCCACGGTCTACGCCTTCGATGCCAGCACCATCGACCTGTGTCTGTCGGTGTTTGCGTGGGCACCGTTTCGCTCGACCAAAGCCGCCATCAAACTGCACACGTTGCTGGACTTGCGCGGCAATATCCCCAGCTTCATTCACATCACCGACGGCAAGACGCACGAGGTCAATGTGCTGGACGATCTGGTGCTGGAGCCGGGGGCGTTTTACTTGATGGATCGGGGCTATCTGGACTTCACCCGGCTGTTCGTGATTCACGAGGCCAAGGCATTCTTTGTGACTCGCGCCAAGAGCAACACCAGGTTCAAACGGCGTTACTCGCATCCGGTGGAGCGGATCAATACGACAGTGATCTGCGATCAGACGGGCGTGCTGACGACCTATCTTTCCAGCAAGGATTACCCGACAACGCTGCGCCGTGTGGTGGCCAAAGACGACAAGGGAAAACGCCTGGTGTTTCTGACCAACAACTTCACCTTGAAGCCGGAGTTGATTGCCGACTTGTACCGCCAGCGCTGGCAGGTGGAGTTGTTCTTCAAATGGATCAAGCAGCATTTGCGCATCAAGGTGTTCTTTGGCACCAGCGAGAACGCGGTGAAGACGCAAATCTGGATTGCCATATCCACCTACGTGCTCATCGCCATCACAAAGAAACGTCTGCATCTTGATCATCACAGCCTGTATGAAATTTTACAAATCTTGAGCTTGTCCATGTTTGAAACTATCCCAATAAATCAACTACTTACGCCACCCTCAACAAATTCAGACCCGGATTTCGAGCCCAATCAGCTCGCTCTCCTCTGATGAACGTTGGGACACTACTGGTATTTTGACTGTTTTGACGGTTACATTAAACAGGCATTAACAATGCATCTTAAAAGTCATGTTGTTTTAATTCACCCAGCAAGTTGAAAGACCGTTCCATGTCTGCATCCTTCTCAAGCACTATTGATCTGCGCCAGATCGCACCGCCAGCGCGGCATTCGTTGATATTCAGCAGTTTCGCGGCACTGTTACCGGGCCAGACGCTGGAACTGATCAACGACCATGATCCCCAGCCCCTCAACGACCAGTTTCAGATCCGTTCACCCGGTCTTTTTAGCTGGAGTTACCTGGAGAAAGGTCCGCAGGTGTGGCGTGTGCAGATTAGTAAAAGTACCAAGGCCACAAGCGCTGCGTCCGGCAACTGCTGCTCTGGCGGCGCTTGCTGCGGCTGACGCTGCGCAGGTCCTTAATGCCCGGTCAATCTCAATTAATTCCGGCTTGGTTGACCTACATCATCGGGCGTTCAGGTGAGGTCTGATAATTTCGCTGCATGAGAGTTTGCCTACCTTTTGAAGCAGGCAGCGACATTATCGGCATAGGTGGCCCATTCCCAAGCCCAAGATGAATTCCATCGTTGACAGCCCCCTCGCACCCCCATTGGGTGCATCCGTTACACCGTCCATGGAGCTGGTCTGCCCGGCCGGCAGCCTGCCTGCGCTCAAAGCCGCCGTTGACCATGGTGCGGACTGCGTTTATCTGGGCTTTCGCGATGCCACCAACGCACGCAACTTCGCCGGGCTCAACTTTGATGAAACGGCCATCAACACCGGTATCCGCTATGCCCACGACCGCGGTCGCAAAGTGTTTCTGGCCCTCAATACCTACCCCCAGGCGGCCAGTCCGCAGGTGTGGTGCAATGCCATCGACCGTGCCGCCCAAAGCGGTGTGGACGCAGTGATTCTGGCGGACCCGGGCTTGATGCATTACGCCGTCAAGCATTATCCGAATCTGCGACTGCACCTGTCGGTTCAGGGTTCTGCCACCAACTACGAGGCGATCAATTTTTACCATCAGCACTTTGGCGTGGCCCGTGCTGTGCTGCCACGGGTCTTGTCGCTCACGCAGGTGGAGCAGGTGGTGGAAAAGACCTCGGTGGAAATCGAAGTGTTTGGCTTTGGCAGCCTGTGCGTGATGGTGGAGGGGCGTTGCGCCCTGTCTTCCTACGTGACGGGCGAAGCACCCAACACCAACGGCGTCTGCTCGCCACCCAAAGCGGTGCGCTGGCAGCAAACACCCCAAGGTCTGGAGTCGCGTCTGAACGGCGTGTTGATCGACCGCTACGGCGACGGTGAAAACGCCGGTTATCCAACCCTGTGCAAAGGCCGCTTTGATGTCGGCGACGAGAAAGATTACTACGCCATCGAAGAGCCGACCAGCCTGAACACGCTGGCGCTGCTACCGCAACTGATGAAGATGGGTGTGCGGGCCATAAAAATTGAAGGGCGCCAGCGCAGCCCGGCGTATGTGGCCCAAGTCACCAAGGTATGGCGCGAAGCGATTGACAACTGCCGTGACAACCCGCACCGTTACTCTGCCAAGCCGTCCTGGATGAGTGATCTGGACAAGGTTGCCGAAGGGCAGCAGCACACGCTGGGGGCCTACCACAGACCATGGAAATAGTAAAAGCCTTGCGGGACAGACCGCAGTTGCGCGAAGCGAGCCAGCTCTGTCCTCAACAGCTCAAGATTGCTTTGGGCCCCCTGCTGTATTACTGGCCGCGCGATGCCGTGTTCAGCTTCTATGAATCCATCGCAGCCACACCGGTGGCTATTGTGTATTTGGGTGAGACCTTGTGTTCACGCCGCCACGAGTTGCGCCTGGCCGACTGGCTGAACATTGCCGGACGTTTGCGCGCGGCCGGCAAAGAGGTGGTGCTGTCGACCCAGGTGCTGATTGAATCCGGGGCCGATGTCGCGGTGTTGCACAAAATTGCCGCCAACGGCGAGTTCATGGTCGAGGCCAATGACATGGGGGCCGTGCATTGCCTGGAGGGAAAGCTGCCTTTTGTCGCCGGTCCGCACCTCAATATTTACAACGTGCCCACGCTGCAATGGATGGCCGGTCTGGGTATCAGGCGTTGGGTGATGCCGCTGGAGATGGGGCGTGACGACTTGGCGCTGATGCAGCAAGGTCGTCCGCAAGGCGTGGAAACTGAAGTCTTCGCTTACGGCCGCATGCCGCTGGCATTTTCCGCGCGCTGCTTTACCGCCCGCCACCGCAATCTGCCCAAGGATGACTGCCAGTTCAGTTGCCTGGCCCATGCCGATGGATTGATGATGCGAACACGCGAAAACGAGAGTTTTCTGGTGCTCAACGGTACACAAACCCAGTCGGCTCGGGTCTACAACCTGGTGCATGAACTGGCCGTCATGCGTAAAATGGGCGTCGATGTGCTGCGTATCAGTCCACAGTCGCAGTACAGCGCCGACATTGTCAATTTGTTCCATGGCGTGCTGACGCAAAAAACCTCGGCTGAGGAGGCCATGCAGGCGATGACGGCCCTGATGCCTGACCAAGCCTGTAACGGCTATTGGTACGGCAAGCCCGGGCTGGAGCAATCATGAGACTTTGTGGGACAGACCGGGGCCGAAAAGTTTGTGGGACAGACCGCAGTTACGCGAAGCGAACAAGCTCTGTCCCCAACATTTCAGGGCGAACCAGTTCTGTCCTCAACTGATTAGAAGGATTCGAACATGCAAGCAAGCCCTTTTCTGCTACCCAAACCGGTGGGGCAGCTTTTGTCCCGTCTGCCCGCCTATCCCGGTTCCTTGTTGTTTGTGATCGGTTTGAATCTGGCGCTGGCTAAAAACCTGGCGCCCGATGTGACGCACATGCTGCTGGGAAAAAAGCTGCGCCTGCGCGTGACCGATGCCCAGTGGTCATTTGACTTTGAATGGTTGAGCGGCCGCTTTTCGGTCTGCCAGAACAAGGGGGTGGCCGACCTGACGATCAGCGCCAGCGCCTATGACTTTGTGCTGCTGGCACGTCGCCAGGAAGACCCGGACACGCTTTTCTTCAGCCGTCGGCTGTCCATGGAAGGCGATACCGAGCTCGGCTTGCTGGTCAAGAACACGCTCGATGCGATTGAGCTGCCGGTGCTCAATCTTGAGCCATTCAAGCCAGCGCAGGTGCTGGCGCGATTGAAGGCACGGTTGGCGCCGCGTTGAGTTAATCAGACCTACCGGACCCGCTCGCCTGTGCACCTCGTTCAGTCCCCCCTCAGAAGCGGATCATCGTCGCCATCTCGGGTGCCAGCGGTGCCGTGTACGGAGTTCGCCTGCTACAGGTTTTGCGTGAATGGGGTAACGTTCAAACCCATTTGACGGTGTCCGACGCAGGCTTTCTGAATTTGCAGCAGGAGCTCGACCTGGGCCGTTCTGACATAGAGGCACTGGCCGATGTGGTGCATCCAGTGTGCGATGTCGGCGCCGCGATTGCCAGTGGCTCCTTTCAGTGTGACGCCATGGTGGTAGCACCCTGCTCCATGCGCACGCTGGGGCGGTCTCACGGTCGCCGCGCAGACCAATCCAGGCACTCAAGACGGCGCAAAAAAAAGCGGATAAGTTAACGCTTTTGATGCATGATGGGCGGGGCGTTGGCTTAATTTTTGAACGGCTGAACCCGCAGCACGGTGGGCAAGGCACCCACCATCTTATTGGATATGATCACCCATATTTGGAGATATGACATGTTGAAAAGAAACAAGAATCTTGTCGTCAGCCTAATTTTTTGTTCGTCAATTGCCGCCAGCTTTTCAGGCTGGTCGCAGGTGCCTCCAAGCACAGAATCCGCAGAGCGGCGTGCGCCAGTGGTACTTCGGCCCAACGAAAAAGCGGCCATGCTGTCTGACATGCGTGAATACCTGAAAGGCGTTCAGGCCATTGTTGCGGCCCTGGCCAAGGACGACATGGATACCGTCTCCGCGGTGGCAAAGTCGCTCGGAACCATTAATATTGTTGGCCGGCCGCTGATGTTTCCGACGGTTTCCGGGACCGGATTCCGTGATTTGGGGGCGCTTGTGCACATGAATTTTGAAGAGATGGCGATTGACGCGAAGACCCATCGCAACACCAAGGCGACGCTTGAAAGGCTGGCGCCGCTGATGAAACGCTGCGTCACCTGTCATGAAACTTACTACATTACAGACAAGTTCTGAAAATCATCAAACCGAATTGACTTTTCATCTGCCCCGCATGACCTGCGTCACCGAAATGGGCGGCATTATTTTTTTCTCGCCCGTACCCGGTTACGATCATCGCCCCCAGACGCTGGCCGAGATGATGGGCCCTACCGTGAGCCGGGTGCTCGATCTGCCGGGGCAGTTTCACGGTCGCCGCCCAGATCCATTCAAGCATTGACCAAAAGACCATGGTTTACCGCGATTTGAGGGACTTTATCGCCCAACTGGAGCAGCTGGGCGAACTCAAACGCGTCACTGCTGCGGTCTCGCCGTATCTGGAAATGACCGCCTTGTGCGACCGCACCCTGCGCGCCGGCGGCCCCGCCCTGTTGTTTGAAAACCCCACCGGGCACGCCATGCCGGTGCTGGGCAATCTGTTTGGCACCACGCGCCGTGTCGCCCTGGGCATGGGGGTGGCCGACGTCAGCGAGTTGCGCAAATTTGGCGAGGTGCTGGCATCGCTCAAGGAACCCGAGGCACCGAAAGGCTTCAAGGAGCTGATGGGGCTGGGTGTCATGGTGAAAACACTGTGGCACATGGCGCCCAAGGAACTGCGCAGCGCCGCCTGCCAGGAGGTGGTGTGGGAAGGCCAGGACGCGGACCTGGCGCGCTTACCCGTCCAGCACTGCTGGCCCGATGATGTGGCGCCGCTGATCACTTGGGGCCTGGTGATTACCAAGGGTCCACACAAAGAGCGCCAGAACCTGGGCATTTACCGCCAGCAGGTGCTCTCGCGCAACAAGGTCATCATGCGCTGGTTGCCGCAGCGCGGTGGCGCGCTTGATTTTCGTGAACATGGCGCCTTGCACCCCGGCCAACCGTACCCGGTTTGCGTGGCCCTGGGCGCCGACCCGGCGACCATTCTGGGGGCTGTCACACCAGTGCCTGACAGCCTGTCGGAATACCAGTTTGCCGGCCTGCTGCGCGGCAGCCGCACCGAGCTGGTCAAGGCCCTGGGCAGCGAGTTGCGGGTGCCGGCATTGGCTGAAATCGTGCTGGAGGGGCACATCTACCCGGATGCCTCGCACGCCAGTGGCTTCGAGCACGCACTCGAAGGTCCGTTTGGCGACCACACCGGCTACTACAACGAGCAGGACTGGTTCCCGGTCTTTACCATCGACCGCATCACGCAAAAACGTGAGCCGATTTACCACTCGACCTACACCGGCAAGCCGCCCGACGAGCCCGCCATGCTCGGGCTGGCCATGAACGAGTTGTTTGTGCCGCTCTTGCAGCGCCAGTACCCCGAGATCACCGACTTTTACCTGCCACCCGAGGGCTGCAGCTACCGGCTGGCGGTGGTGCAGATCAAGAAGTCCTACCCCGGCCACGCGCGCCGGGTCATGTTTGGCATCTGGAGTTTTCTGCGCCAGTTCATGTACACCAAGTTCATTGTGGTGGTCGATGACGACATCAATATCCGGGACTGGAAGGACGTGATCTGGGCCATCACCACCCGGGTCGACCCGACGCGCGACACCCTGCTGGTGGACAGCACGCCGATTGACTACCTGGACTTTGCCTCCCCCGTCAGCGGTCTCGGCAGCAAGATGGGCATCGACGCCACCCACAAGTGGCCCGGCGAAACCAGCCGCGACTGGGGGCGGCCCATGAAGACGAATGCTGATGTGACGGCCCGGGTGGATGAGGTTTGGCAGACGCTGGGCTTGTGAGCCGGTTCAAACCGATGTTGGGGGCATTTCGGTCTCGCAGGCGACAACGCTGGCTACACTGTACGCATGCCGAAATTTTCGGCACTGGAGCCCCGCCATGCAAGTAGCCCTGCCCGTTGATCCCAATTTGTGCCCGCTGTGTGCGCAACCCAACGAGTGCGCCATGGAAGTGGAGCGCACAACTGGCGTGAAGCAGCCCTTGTGCTGGTGCAGCCAGGCCAAGTTCGAGGCCGCGCTGCTGTCGCGCATCCCGGAGCACGCGCGCGGCAAGGCCTGCCTGTGCGCTGCTTGCGTACAGGAAAATGCGCCGTGAATTGAGTTCAGTTGAGTGTTTCCCGGTTCCTTGGTTGATCATTCTGGCCATCTGGATGGCGGGGCGTGGCAGCTTTCAAGGAAACGATGCGCTACGCCTACACGGGCGACCTGCAGGCCTATGCTTATGATCCATCCACCTGCCAGTTTCTGACGGAGCTCAAGCCCCACATGACCGACAACGTGGCGATGCTGGGGGCTATTCTGCAGCGACTCATCATGGACCGGGTCGAGGCCAATATGCCGCTGGAGCATGCTGTGCAGGATGCGGCGCAGTGGCACGCGAGCGTCGTGGCGGGCAAGTTGCGCAGCGCAGGATAGGACAAACTTGGCATACTTCGCGCCTACCAATGTCGCGCGGTTGCCGTGTACAACCAAGGAACACCTGATGGACATCCCCGCTGGCCATGAGTTATCGGAATTTGCCAATGCCCTGATTCATTCGCGTCAAAACGTCTCACCCAGACGGCTCGATGAACCCGGTCCCTCGGCGCAACAACTGCAAGACATATTGGGGACCGCTGGCGCCGCCCCCGACCACGGCCGCTTGCTGCCCTGGCGCTTCGTCGTGGTACCCAAGGCCCGGCGCGAGCGTCTGGCCGATGTGTTTGGACGGGCCCTGGTGGCACGCGACCCGAATGCCACCCCGGCGCAAATCGACAACGCACGCGAGAAGGCACACCGCGCCCCTTTTTTGATGCTGGCCATTGCCCGGCTGACAGACCACCACGCGCAGACAAGCAGCGCGCCTGCGCGTGCGGCCCGGCACCCGGAGTCAACCGAAGCCGAGGTCAACGATGCGGAGCGCTTGGTGTCCTTTGGCTGCGCCATTCAGAACATCGTGCTGTCGGCCCATGCGGCAGGCTTTGGCACCGGCCTGACCAGTGGCCAGGCGCTGGCGTCGCCGCTGTTACGCGCCCTGTTCGTTCTGGGTGAGAACGAACAGGCGGTGTGTTGCATCAACATCGGCACGGTGACCCAATATAAACCGGTGCGCCTGCGGCCCGTGGTGTCCGACTACGTGTCCGAGCTGACCTGAATGGCGTCCGCCTCGACCTCCACCAGACAATCATAAAACGTTGGGGCACGTCCCAAATCGGTTAGGTGTTGACTGGTCACCTGATTCACATTGGTGCCATCCAGGCCGAGTTTTCGCCACCAGACGCCCAGAGCGTTGACCACGCCGGGGCGCGCCCGCTTTGAGATTTCAACTTTGCACCGGTACACCCCGCGCTGGTTGAAGATGCGCACGATCTCCCCGCTTTGAATGCCGCGCGCGGCCGCGTCAACTGCGTGCATTTCCAGCAAAGGCTCACCTTCGATGTCGCGCAGACTCTTCACATTGACGAAGCTGGAATTCAGAAAATTCCGGGCCGGTGGCGAAATCATGGCCAGCGGGTAACGAGGTGACGAGTTAAATACCTCATGGTTGGGCACATGGTCGGGCAGGCCGTCCAGACCCTGGGCTGCCAGCCGTGCGCTGAAAAACTCGCATCTGCCAGACGGTGTGGGGAAGTTGCCATGGGCAAACGGGGCCTGCGGTGTATCCAGTGAGGCAAAACCCTGGTCCAGCAACTCGTCAAAATTAACGGCATCGCCATAAGCCATGCGGCACAGCGCCTGGTCGTCATCGGTAAAGCAGGGGTCGGTATAGCCCATGTGTTGGGCCAGCTCGCGAAATATTTGCGTATTGGGTTTGGCCTCGCCCAGCGCTGCAATGGCGGCTCGGTTGAGCAGCGCATCGGTATGGCCGTAACTTGAATGCACATCCCAATGCTCCAACTGCGTGGTGGCGGGCAGGAGGTAGTCGGCGTAGTCGGCGGTATCGGTCTGGAAATGCTCCAGTACCACGGTAAAGAGGTCTTCGCGGGCAAAGCCTTGCACCACCTTGCTTGAGTCGGGCGCTACCGCTACCGGGTTGCTGTTGTAGACGATCAGGGCTTCGATGGCCGGGCCGAATTCAATGCTGGCCGGTCGCAGCAGGTCGTCTCCAATCGTGCTCATGTTGATGGTTCGCGGCGTTTGAGCACCCAGCAGGTCGGGGCGTTGCAGCGCGGCGCGATTGACCGGAAACAGGCCCGAGCTGGAGAGCAGAACACCGCCAGCGCGGTGGCGCCAGGCACCAGTGAGCGCCGGCAAGGAGGCAATCAGGCGCACGGCGTTGCCGCCACCCTGCACGCGCTGCAAGCCATAGTTCATCCGGATCGCCGACGGCTGATGGCTTGCCACACAGGCGCCATAGTCTGCGGCCAAGGCGCGTATCTGCTCGGACAAGATGCCGCAGATGCCTGCGGCGCGCTCCGGACTCCATTGCAGAGCCCGCTCACGCAGCAAGTCCCAGCCCAGCGTGTGTTGCGCCAGATAGTCGTGATCGAGCCAGTCATTCACGATGAGTTCGTGCATCAACGCCAGCGCCAGGGCACCGTCGGTGCCGGGCAGCAGCGCAATATGCTCGTGGCATTTGTCCGCGGTTTCGCTGCGACGCGGGTCAATGCAGACCAGTTTGGCACCCTGGCGTTTGGCCTCCTGGGCGTAGCGCCAGAAGTGCAGGTTGCTGGCGATCGAGTTGCTGCCCCAGATCAGGATTAGTTTTGATTCAGCAAAAAACTCCACCCGCATGCCGACCTTGCCGCCCAGTGTGTGTGCCAGCCCCTCACCGCCCGCAGAGGAACAGATGGTGCGGTCCAGCAAAGAGGCGCCCAGTTGGTGGAAGAACCGGGCTGACATGCTCTCGCCTTGCACCAGTCCCATGGTACCGGCATAGCTGTAAGGCAAGACGGCTTGCGCCGCGTCAAGGCCTCGACTGACAATGGCTGTCAGTCGGGCGGCAATGTCTTGCAGTGCGGCGTCCCAGCTCACCCGCTCGAACTGGCCCACGCCTTTGGGCCCCACTCTTTTGAGCGGATGCAGGAGTCGCTCCGGGTGATAGGTGCGCTCGGTGTAGCGGGAGACCTTGGTGCACAAGGTGCCATCGGTGTGGGGATGCGCCGGATTGCCCTGCACCTTGATGGCGATGCCCCCGGCGACGGTGGTCAGCATGGAACAGGTATCCGGACAATCGTGGGGGCAAGTGCCCAGCACCTGGGTGTGAGTGGGGTCAGTCCGGTGGGAGGATGTTTCGTTCATGGGCTTCGGGCGAGGGGGTGGCAGTACAGAGGAGAAATCCCCTCGACATTCTTGCATTATCACTTCCAGATTGCGAGAACTGAGTGCGTACGCCGCCTACCTTCGGATGCACAGATCGTACCGGCGTCATCACAGTCGGGTACGCAAAAGCACACCCTCAGCGTGCCAGCTTCAACCGGGAGTGAAGAAATTTAACGACAGCAAAAAAACAGTGCTATAGTCCAAGGCCTCGCTGAAGAAACGCAAATAGATGCGTACCAAGCGAGGCGGTGGATGTTCTCTGGGGTTGTGCCACCGAAGGTGCTTGGTTTTGAGCAAGAGGCTCAAAATTAAAAAAACCAAAAAAATTGACAGGCCCTTAAAAAACGTGTCATAATTCAAGGCTTCGCTGAAGAAACGCAAATAAATGCGTACTAAGCGAGGCGGTGGATGTTCTCTTGAGTTGTGCCACCGAAGGTGCTTGGTTTTGAGCAAGAGGCTCAAAATTAAAAACCAAAAAAATTGACAGGTTCTTAAAAACCGTGTTAGAATTCAAGGCTTCGCTGATCACAGTGAAGCGCAAGAAAGGCGAGATGAAAGTCGAGCCGGACAAGAGATCTTTAACAACATACAGCCGATAAGCGTGGGCGTTTGAAGCGAAAAGCCAAGTTCTTCGGAACTAAGTCTTAACTGACTTACAAACGCTCATGAAGTAAAAAAGATGTGAAATTCAGAAATGAAGTTCACGTTGATTCCAATTTATGAGTTGCATAGAGATATGCAAAAAATTCAAGATCGAACTATAGAGTTTGATCCTGGCTCAGATTGAACGCTGGCGGCATGCCTTACACATGCAAGTCGAACGGCAGCACGGGAGCAATCCTGGTGGCGAGTGGCGAACGGGTGAGTAATATATCGGAACGTGCCCAGTCGTGGGGGATAACG
>JAUXOA010000069.1 GCA_030682475.1 Rhodoferax sp.
CTGCCGCGCTTTCAGGCGGCAACAACCGAGCTACTGCCCGGTCCTTGAATGATTTTCCGTAACGTGCCACTGATATCCTTCATCGCCGCCCCCGTGTTCTTGGTTCCTAAGGAGGCGACAACTATTGTGACGCGGGGGGCTGGCTACAAGGCGGCTATTGCCAGAACCATTTTTATCGCAGCCGTGAACGCGGGCCCGCTTCTGCGCTGGTTGGCACAGCATGGCGTTGGATCATTCGATGAAATCAAGCCGTTGCATCTGTCGACCTATCGGCAACGGTGCAAGGAAGAAAAACTTCGTCCACGCGGGATCAAGTCCAGATTCGAGATTGTTGACTTGGCGTGGGTGTTTAGAGATCGCCTCCATAAACCGGCCAACCGATACCCATGGGGTGACATGCCTTTCGCTGCCTACTGTGGCCTTATGGGGCATGAGGTCAGATCGTCACCGGGTCTGGGCGTTGGTAAGACACCCGTGATCCCCCGAGAAGTCCAGAGCGCGTTATTTCTTCATTGCGAACGCATCTTCAACCAGGCCGACAGCCGGTTGAGCCTACGAGATACGGGAGTCCTTGGGCCATCCACTGAGCCCATGCGTGAACTGCGCGATGCTTGCCTTTACCTGCTCTCCATCACCTCAGGCATGCGCAATGATGAAGTGATTGGTATCGAAGTGGGAGCCGGTCGGCGTGAGCAGCGTGACGGGGTTGAATATTGCTGGGTTACGTCGGTTGAGCACAAGACTGGCAAGGGCCGTGTTGAATACATGGTGCCACCGATGACGCTCAAGGTTGTCGATGTCCTTGAACGCTATTCAAAACCGTTGCGCGATGCTCTTCGGCATGAGGTCCAAGCGCTGGAAGCATCTATTGCGGGCGTGAACGATCCCGCAGGGCGTAGAGACCTCGTCAAGAGGCTGTTCCAGGCCAGAAGTGATGGCCAGCGGGTCTTCTTGGGAGTTATCTACGGCAAATACAACCAGATTACCGCGCTGAGTAGCGTGGGATCGCGAGTGGCCATGCTACGGTTGGCTGCCAAGGCCGGTCAGGATTGGAAGCTCAGTCCCCACCAATGCCGTCGGACCTATGCGAGAACTTTCGTCGAGTCCAGGATGGGACGCCAAGCGCTGGTGTTTCTCAAATGGCAGTTCAAGCATTCCAGCATCAGCATGTCCCAGCTCTATGCAGCAAACCCCGCACAGGACCCGGCTCTTTACGAGGACATACTGGCTGAGTATTTCGACATCAAGAGAGATTTGTTGGAATGTTGGAGCAGTCCTGATCAACGCTTGAGTGGCGGCGCTGGGCGAAAAATCATCGAAATGAGGGCCAGTGCTGTCCCTGACCGCGAGCGGCTTGTGGCAAACACGGCCATGCAGATCAACATACGCGCCACGGGGCATGGGTGGTGCATCGCGCAGGACACTGGATGCGACGGCGCTGGTCTCTACGAAAGCACCCGTTGCGTGGACTGCAAAAATTCCGTCATAGATGAAGAGCATCTTGCGATGTGGCAGGGTATCCATAACCAGCATCGAGAGATGCTGGAGTTGGACGACTTAGGGCCTGTCGCAAACGCCCGCATCCGCCGGGATCTGGCGTTGTCCGCCAAGGTGATCGCCGAGTTTGGGGTGCCTGTGGACGGTGGGACCGCCGAAATCCAATCGTTTGAAAGTAACCGTATATGAGTTCATCATCGGCAAACGGATCAGCTGCCATCAGAAGCCGCCGACAGACTGAAAAGAGGCTTAAGGATGCCATGGACCTGCTTCAAGAGTCGGGAACGAAAGTCAGCATCTCGGCAGTTGCAAAAGCAGCCGACGTCACCCCGGCCCTGATCCACAACACGTATCCCGACATCGCGGAGCGGATCCGTGGTGTCATTGGCAAATCCACCCGTTTGCAGCGGGATGCAAAGCATGAAGCTTTGGTGAAAGAGCGTGAGAGCAACCGCGACCTGCGTGCCGAAGTCGAACACTTGCGTCTTGAAGCGGCGAAACTTGCCTCGATCAACTTGACCCTTTTGAGCAAGCTTGCCGTTTACGAAGAGACCCCCTACGGTAAGGTCGTTTCCTTTGCGCCGCCTGCGATCCTGGCGAGGTGATTGCATGCTTGCTTTGATTGACGCGTCGAACTTTTATGTCAGTTGTGAGCGCGTCTTCCGCCCCAGTTTGAATGGTCGCCCTGTTATTTCGCTCTCAAATAACGATGGTTGCGCCATAGCGCGTAGCAACGAGGCCAAGGCTTTGGGCATCAAGATGGGCCAGCCCTGGCATGAGATACGGCACTTGGAACAAGAGGCAGGGTTGATAGCGCTGTCGGCCAACTTTCCCTTGTATGGGGACATGAGCGACCGCATGATGAGCATTGCTGCTGGTCTGGGGCCTGTTCAGGAAATTTATAGCATCGACGAGTCGTTCATTGGGCTTGATGGGGTTCGGGGTGATCTGACCAAGAGATCGCATGCTGTTCGCGACCGGATCAACCAGTGGATCGGCATCCCATGCGGGGTGGGTATAGGGGCCACCAAGACACTGGCCAAGCTGGCCAATCACATTGCTAAGACGGCTGAAAGAAAGCCTGGAAGTTACCCTGATAACTTGGCTGCGGTTTGTAATCTGGCAAATCTGCCGGGGTCTGACATGGATGCCCTATTGGCTGCAACTGATGTGGGTGAAGTATGGGGTGTCGGTCGGCGCATCGGGCAGCAGTTGCGAGATGCAGGCGTGCAGACGGCCCTTGATCTGGCCAGGTTGAGTCCATCCATGGTTCGTGATCGTTGGAGCGTTGTATTGGAGCGCACGGTCAGAGAGTTGCAGGGAGATGCGTGTATTTGCCTCGATGCCGCGCCCAGCCCAAGAAAGCAAATTGCCTGCACCAGGTCGTTTGGGAACCCTGTCACTGAGGTCGCGCCGCTCATTGAGGCGGTTAGCGAGTTCACTAGTCGTGCGGCAGTCAAGCTGCGGCAACAATCCAGCTTTGCTGGTCAGATACTGGTGTTTGCCCACACGTCTCCTTTCCGGCCTGGGCCACACTTCTCCAAAAGCATAGTCATACCCCTGCGCCCCACTTCAGATACGAGGCACCTGGTTCAGGCTGCCGTTAGGGGTGTCACCCAGATCTATAAGCCGGGATTCAAGCTCTCCAAAGCGGGAGTCATGCTACTGGATTTGATGTCAGACACTGCCTCTCAAGGTGAGTTTGACTTCGATGCGCCTGAAGCAAGGGACCGAGGTAAATTAATGTCTACGGTTGACGCCATAAATGATCGGTTTGGGCGTGGCGCCATACATGTTGGCAGTGCAGTTGGAACGGGACCACCGCGCGATTGGTCCATGCGGCAGGAAAGACTCACACCTCAATACACCACCAGGTTCAGCGACATACCCACCGCACGGGCATAAGTCTCATATGGGCGTAAAGAGTCACCCACGAATGCCCGGTATCGGGAAGCCCCAATTACACGATTTCAGATATCGGCTGCCGCCGTTCGCAACAGACTCTTACGTGCCCATACCCGACGATGGTTTTCCTGAACTGCCTACCCGATACCCGACATTGAACCCACCATTCGATTTTTGTGCAACGTTGGCTCAGTTGGCCTCTGAGCTTTCCATAAAGCAGCGCCCAGTTGGCGGCGGCCAATTCACATTGTTGACGCTGGCGGCGAGAATGTCGTTGACAGCAGGGGAGCGAGATTATCTGCAGACGTGTTGAGCATGTACACATGCCTAAGGTGAATATTTCACGCAAATGAGTCGGCAGTCCCTCCTGAAGGCGCTTTGTCGTTGGTATCTGACATCAACCACAACATGGGACTGCGAATGCCAAACTCTACCGAAGAATCTGGAACAAGCAAGATGAAATTTGGTCAACTTGGCCGACGAGTTGGAGGGCGTCTTGATGGCGGCAGGCAACTTGTCGCCACCGGTCCGGTCATCCACACTGGCGAAATGGTCGCTGAATACCACAAGCACTACGGCTGAGCCGCTCTGCTGCTGGTCAACGAGGCGCACGAGAAGGTGGCGAAGAAGAGCTTTTACTAGGCCGTCGGCGGATCGTTGGCGCTTGTTCGCTCAATTTCCGGTGAAAGCTAAGAATTCAATCTCACCACCCACGCCACATCAAGCAACACCGTCACCTTCCGCACCACGGGCTTGGATAAAACCTCTACGTCATAGCCCGGTTGGGTGTGGCTGACTGGCAGGACAAACACAGTGACGAGCATGGCAATCAGTTTGGCGAGGTTCACAACAAAGGCACTTTATGCCGGTAGCGCCCGTAGATATTGCGTAGAAGCCTACTCGCTGTATGACAACCAGTGATCCAAGGCGGGTGGGTGATCGTCGCACAATTGTGGGCGCTGCCCCCGAGACCCCGGCCTGCAAATGCCGGTGCCGTGCGGGTCACAGCCTGGCTGTTCGATACCAGGCGTAAAAAGGGGTCATGGTGTCAGCTTCCTGGCGAAATCATCCTGGCGAGGCGGAACCCCACGTCGTTGCCCCGGCCCAACTGCGTGACGCCGCTGCGAAGGGCCGCGCGTATGTCCTCCGGATGCATTTCCCACGAACCGCCGCGCAGCACGCGGAGGGAACACGCCTTGTTATCACTGGTCTTTCTGGCAGGCCACACGCCACTGTCTGCACGGCGGTTGTATTCGTTAGCGTTGTAGCAGTCTGCCGTCCATTCGCGCACGTTACCCAGCATGTCGTAAAGCCCAAATTCGTTGGGCCGGAATTTTGCTACAGGTGCCACGAAGCGAAAGCCGTCGTCGCAAATCTCTTCAGTGACGAAGACAAGCCCCCCCCAGCGTGGGCAACCACATTCGACACGTTGTCATACAGGCAGGCCTGCTTGAGGTCTTCGCCCCAGTAGCGGCTGGTGCTGGTGCCCGCGCGAGCAGCGTATTCCCACTGCGCCTCGGTGGGCAGTTGATAGGGCTGCTTGGTCAGTTCACTCAGCCATGCAACATAGGCGTTGGCATCGTTCCAACTGACGCAGGTGACTGGTTCGTTGTCAGCGATGTCCCAACCCGGGCTCCGCCAACTGCGCCCAGAGCGCCAGTCCGCTTTGCCATCGCCGAGATCCACGCCGAAGCAACCTGATTCGCCGACGTTGCGCTCAGCTTCGGTTTTATAGTTCTTGGCTTGCACAAATCGGCGAAATTGGGCCACCGTGACTTCGGTTTGCCCCAGTAGGAATTTTTCAACACGCGCCGAATGCTGCGGCCCTTCGTCTCCAGAGCGCCCAGCCTCACTGTCCGGGCTGCCCATGGTGAAGGTGCCCGCCGGTATCACCACCATCTTGGGACAATAGGGGCAGTCTTGTATGACTTGCCCGGGGACCAGCACACGCGCGGCGGTAAGTTTGCTTTCAAGCTCCTTCACTTTGGCCGCTTGCGCAGCGCCTTGTTGCTTGGCCTGTTTTTCCGCTTCGATGGGTGCAGGCGCAGAGACCGGCTTGGCGGTCAACTGCGGGGGTTTTGGCGGTGGTATCGGCACATCGTAGCCCGGCTGTGCGTGAGCAAGGGGCAGCGCCAGCACGGCAACAAGCAGGGTGCTCAGACGGTAGTAGTTCATAGCGTATTCCTCGTACTCTCTGGTTATGCAGCAGGGCCCCCGTTAGCCTTTCCAGTGCCTTGCGGACAATTCCCTGGGGGTTCGATGCCGGGTGTAAAAGGGGTCAAGGTCTTAGCTCCCTGACGGAAGCGTCCTGGCGAGGCGGAACCCCAGGTCGCTGAGGAACAGCGGAGGGACGCCGCGATTGGCCGCGCGAACTAACTGCGGAATGCTGTCCCACCCACCGCCGCGAATCACGCGTCTGGAGCACGTTTCGTCATTTTCCCGATGCGCCGTCCCGTCGGCTGGCACCTTGCTGTAGTCGCTCTCGTAACAATCGGCCACCCACTCCCGCACATTGCCCAACATGTCGTACAGGGCAAACGCGTTGGGCCTGAACTGACCCACCGGGGCCGCAGAGCCGTAGCCGCCCTTGCATTCACTCCTGGTCGAGCCGGTGGGGCTGACAGCTTCGTCCGCCACATTGGCGTAGTGGCAGGCCTGGTTTAGGTCGTCACCCCAGTAGCGGCTAGTGCGGGTGCCCGCCCGCGCGGCGTATTCCCACTCGCCCTCACTGGGCAGGCGGTAGTGGTAGGGCGCGCTGAGGCCCAGCTTTTTGTTGACCCAGTCGGCGTACTGGCGTGCCTGGTTGTGGGTGACGTTGATGACAGGCTGCTGGCCGCGGCCAAATCTGGCGGTGACTTTATCCTTGTCACCATCGGCGTTGCAGCCGCTGTCGGCCACGCAGGCGTCCCACTGGGCAAAAGTGGTCTCGGTCTCGGCCATGGCAAACGGGTAGGTCAGGCGCACGCTGTGCTGCTTTTCGTCGCTTCTGCGATAGCTTTCGTTGTCGGGTGACCCCATGGTGAAGCTGCCCCCGATGGGCGGCGCAATCACCACCATGCGCGGGCCGTAGGTCTCGGTGATGATGTCTTTGGCGTTGAGGGGTTGGTTGGTTTGGGGGTGGCGGGCCAGGGCTTTAGCAGGTCTTGGTGCCGGCTGGGTTGCCGGTACCGGTTGTGGTTGCGGCGGTGCCGCCAAAGCCTTGAGGCGTTCGATTTCCGCCGCCTGCTGGGCGATCAGCTCTTCCGCCTGGAGTCTCTTGGTGCGCTCTGCCTGGGTTTCTCTTTGTGCCTGCTTTTCAGCCGATGTGGGGCCTGTGACCGGTGCAGGTTTGGGTACCGCGACTACGGGTGTCGCAGGCTTTGACGGAATCTCCACGTCGTAGCCCGGCTGTGCGTGAGCAAGGGGCAACGCCAGCACGGCAACAAGCAGGGTGACCAGACGGTAGTAGTTCATAGCGTATTCCTCGTATCTCTCTGGTTATGCAGCAGGCTCCCCTCAGCCTTTCTCTTGCCTTGCGGGCAATAGCCTGGGGGTTGAGCGCCGGGTGTAAGAGGGGTCATGGTGTCAGTTTCCTGATGGAAGCATCCTGGCAAGACGGAACCCAATGAAGTTACTGCGGACCGTCGGCGTGCCGCTGAAGCGGTCGGCGGCGCGAACGAACTTTGGAGTGAAGTACCACGAACCTCCGCGCAGCAGGCGGAAGGAGCACGTGTTGTCGTCTTCCCGGTATGCCGTACCGTTGTCAGGCACCTTGCTGTAGTCGCTCTCGTAACAATCGGCCACCCATTCCTTCACGTTGCCAGCCATGTCATGCAGGCCAAAGGCGCTGGGTGGGTAGCTGCTCACAGGCATGGTGCCTGGCTCCCAAGTCTGGGTCGGGCTGCCGGCATAGCTCTGCCTCCAGTCGTAGCGGGCCAGTGTGGGGCTGATGTTTTGGTTGCGTTCAAAGCCAAAGGGGCCGGCGTTGCCCGCGCGCGCCGCCCATTCCCACTCGGCTTCGCTGGGCAGACGGTAGTGGTAGGGTGGGTTCAGTTTGAGCTTCTTGCTGACCCAGGCGGCGTATTGACGTGCTTGACTGTGGGTGACGTTGATGACCGGGTGTTGGCCACGGCCAAAGTCAGCGGTGACTTTGGCCTTGTCGCCATCGGCGTTGCAGCCGCCATCACTCACGCAGGCGTCCCACTGGGCAAAGGTGGTTTCAGTCTCGGCCAGCGCATAGGGCTTGCCCAGGCGCACGGTGTGTTGTTTTTCGTCGTTTTGGTGGCCAGTTTCGTTGCTGGGCGAACCCATGGTGAAGCTGCCGCTGGCGGGCAAGGGCATCACCACCATGCGCGGGCCGTAGGCCTCGGAGATGATGTCCTTGGCGTTCAAAGGCTGCTTGGTTTGGGGGTGGCGGGCGAGGGCGCGGGCACTGCGCTCGCGTTCGGCTTTGGCTGCTGCGTCGGCAGCGCGTTGATCTGCCGCCTCTTGATCGGCCAGCCGCTTGGCTTCGTCGGCCTTGCGCTGATTTTCTGCACGTTCGGCTGTGTCGGCAGCGCGTTTGGATTTTTCTTCGGCTTCGCGTCTGGCTTTCTCGGCAGCGGCAAGCTTGCGTTCAAGCTCGTTGGCCCGCGCAGCCTGGGCTGCGGCTTCTCTTTTGGCCTGCACTTCAGCTTCGCTGGGGCCTGCGGGCGCCTTGGCTGGAATGGGTACGTCGTAGCCCGGCTGGGCATGACTGAGCGGCGGCACCAAGGCGGCAGCAAGCACGGCAACAAAGCGGTAGTAGTTCATCAAACTCCTCCTCGATTCAGTGTATCGCGCGGGTATTCGCCAACGCCCATCACGGTGCCGGCGGCGACTAGTACATTGACACGTAAATAACGAAACGTTAGTACACTCCAGCTATCGCCAGTCGGCATAAACAGGAGTGGTCATGCGTCAGACAGAACTGAACTTGAGCGAGGAAGATCGCTCGATTGTCGAAGGCATTCGCAGCAA
>JAUXOA010000090.1 GCA_030682475.1 Rhodoferax sp.
CGTCTACGCGCCCGGCGGCTACGGCCAGAAACACGGTCACATGAACAGCGCGGTGTTCTTCGTCCTCAAGGGCAAGGGCCACGACGTGCACGACGGCAAACGCCACGACTGGGAAGCCGGTGACGCGTTGATCGTGGAGAATGGCTGCGTCCACCAGCACTTCAACGATGACCCGGCCGACGAGTCGATCGTGCTGATCATGAAGGCCAAGCCGTTGTTCCTGTTCATGCACATGCTGTTCCAGAAGGTGGTGAGCTACCCGCCCAGGGATCCGACGCCGGGCCAGGAAAACTACACACCGCCCACCCACATCTGAGGAACACGCATCATGAGCAACATCGTTGACAAGATCGAACACGCACGAGCCCATGCCCAAACACAAGAGGCCGACTTCTACGCCAAGGCGCTGGAGGTGTCGCAGCGCTTTCGCGAAGACTACAAGAGCCGGATGAACGTCGTCAAGGCGCACCAGATGCCTTTCGAGCGCTCGCCCGACGGGCTGATCAAACACATCATCCACGAGGACATGAACACCAAGGAGTGTTGCCTCGACATCTACATGCAGTTCCTGCCGCCCGGCAAGGCCAGCGGCCAGCACCGGCACTTAAGCGAGGAGATATTCTTCGTCGTCGAGGGCAGTGGTTACGACCTGCACTGGGACGTGCGCTTCGACTGCAAGGACGAGATGGAGTTTTCCTGGGAGGAAAAGCCCAAGCGTTTCGAGTGGAGCCAGGGCGACTTCGTCTACACCCCGCCGTACTGTGCGCACCAGCACTTCAATGCTGACCCGGCCAACGAGGCGCGCATCGTGGTGGTCAACAGTCGCATCGTCAAGCCGATGGGCTTTGACTGGTTCGAGCAACTCGAACGTGCCGAGGGGTTCTAATAACTCGACGCTGCCCGCTGCCTTAGCTTCAGGCAGCACAGACCGGAGATGTACCCATGTGTGGCGATGTAGAAGATGAAGGTTTCGAGGGCGACTTGTACCAGCGCTTTCTGATGCATAGCCAGGCCATGCTTGCACGCCGGCCCACGGCAGGCGATGACCTTAATTCCTACCTGGACCAGCTGTTCACCGAGATGCTGAATCGGTGCGTACAGGACGCGCAAGCCGTTCCGTCGTTACAGGCCTATCGCCGGGTAGCAATGCAATCGCTGGTGTTGGCGCGACTGGCCGGCTTCCTGGCTGGGCATGTTGCGCTCAACGAGGATCCGTTGCGCAAGCTGATGGAAGCTCTGATGCTTGGTTACGGCGAGGCCGATATACCGGTGCATGGACAGGGGCTCGGGCACGATCATGGCCATGACCATGTGGCCGCTTGAAACTGGTGTAATCAATGCGCATATGGCGCCACATCAGCAGATTGTTGTAATTCGCAACGCCGAGCTGGGCGCGTATCGATTTGAAGCCGCCCAACAAATTAACAGAGAGCATCATGACTTTACTGCTTAATAACACTGACATCCAGCGCGTGCTTACGGCGGAAATGACAATCAATGCCCTGGAAAGCTCATACAGGCAGTTGATCGAACAGGAAGCGGTATGCCGGCCGCGGATCGATATACGGATACCGACCAAGACACCGGGACGATTTTACCAGTGGGGCACGATGGAGGGCGGGTCGACCTCGGGCTATTTCGCGATCCGCATGAAATCCGATGTGCTGGAGGAACAGGTGTACAACGGTGCGCGAACCGAAGAAAAATTTTGCCTGCGCCCGGGGCTGTTTTGTGGCCTTATTTTTCTGACTGCCATAGAAACCGGTGAGCCGCTGGCGCTGATCAACGATGGCTATCTCCAGCATTTGCGCGTTGCCGCAGATGGCGCCATCGGTGCAAAAATCATGTCGCGCAAGAATTCCGAAGTCCTAGGCATGCTTGGTTCCGGCGGTATGGCGCGCTCACATGTGGAATCGCTGCTGCGCGTTCGCGACATCAAGTGCATACAGGTCTACAGCCCGACCCCAACCAACCGCGAAAAGTATGCCACCGAAATGCGCGAGCAACATGGCATCGAAGTCGTGGTCATGGACAACCCGCGCGACGTCTATCGCGGCGCTGACATTTTGGCGGGATGCAACGATTCCGCGGTGCCGGTCATCGAAGGCGAGTATCTGGAAGAGGGCATGCATGTCATCGCAGTCGGCGGTCGTCCAGACGACGCCGCCAAACAGCGTTTCGACCTTACCTTGAGACTGGGCACGGCGCCTGCGCCTGTCGGCCGGCCGGAACTTGGCACCGCAGATGAATATCTGGGTTACATGGCGCGGCCCAACGCGGAATTCTGGCAACACCGGCGTCTCGGCAAGCGCGCTCCGACAATAACCGGGCTGGGAAATGACGTCATGCTCGCTGATATCCTGAACGGCAAAACGCCGGGACGGACGTCCGACAAGCAGATTACTTATTCCGAGCGCGGAAACATTCAGGGTGCACAGTTCTACGCGGTCGCAGCGGTCGCCTATGAAGAAGCCAAGAGGCAGGGATTGGGTCATGAATTGCCGACCGAATGGTTTTTACAGGATATCCGGGACTAAAAAGGAGAGCATCAATGACATCCATTTGGTGGGTTGCGGCTGCGGTTTTGGCGCTGCAGATGAGTAGTGCAGGTGCTCAAGGTAGCTTGCCCTTGATCAAGATCGTCGCTACCGGCGGAACGATAGCCAATACGCCGTCCGGCAGACTACATGCAGGCGAAGTGTTAGAGGCCATCCCCGATTTAAAGAAAGTTGCGCGGCTGGAGGTCGAAGAAATCATTCGTGTTGGAAGCAGCAGCATCACTGTTGCAAACTGGCTGACGCTGTCCAAAAGAATTAACGAAATCTTTGCCAAAGAAACCGAAGTGAAGGGGGTGGTGGTAACGCACGGTTCGAATACCGTGGAAGAAACGGGCTATTTTCTCAGCCTTACCGTCAAGAGCGAGAAACCGTTAGTGCTTACCGCGGCCCAGCGCCAATTCACTACCCTGAGTTCAGACAGTCCAAAGAATTTTCTACAGACGGTACGCGTAGCGGTGAGCGATCAGGCCAAAGGCAAAGGCGCGCTGATTGTGGCCAACGACAGCATCCATGCAGCACGCGACGTTACCAAGCTTATCAGCTACCGCCTGGAAACTTATAGCAGCAAGGACTTGGGCGCTTTGGGCTTTGTCGATGAGGACCAGGTTACTTTTTATCGTACGCCCGTGAAGAAACATACGGCGGCGTCGCCGTTTGATGTGAGTGAAATGCAAAAGCTGCCGCGGGTAGACATTATTTATTCATATGCCGATGCGGACGGTGTCCTGATCGAAGCGGCGGTGGAACACGGAAAAGCCGACGGAATCGTGATCGCGGCTTTTCCTACCGGCTCCCCAACACCTGCGATGGAGGCGGCCCTTGCTTTTGTCAGTCAAAAAGTGTCCAGCCACATCATCAACGAAGTGCGCGGCATCAAGCGTGTCACCTATGACATCAGCCGCCCGCCGCCCGCGACCATTGAGTGGGAATGATTCAAGGTCTTTCGGGGACTATCGGCAGTTT
>JAUXOA010000107.1 GCA_030682475.1 Rhodoferax sp.
AACGTTGAGGCTGTAAAAAAAGTCTCACCGTTACTATCGATACATGATGACGGAAAAATTGACCTCTCAGAATGCGCTGTATTCGACGATCGTGGTCTCGGGAAGGGTAAACGGTACCCTCGAAATCGTCGCATTCTTTCAGTTCCGGACTTTTTTTACAGCTTCGTTGGGCGTCTCACACCGTGACCACTCACCGTGTACCCAGCATTGCGTATTAGTATCTAACCGGATACACTGTGCTGCATGAACACCTTTGAGCGCTCCGAAGAATTCGACGCTTGGCTGGCCGACCTGAAAGACAAAGTAGGTCGCGCCCGGATCGCCCATCGTATCCGGTCTGCCGAGCACGGCAATTTCGGCGACTGTGAGCCGGTGGGCGAGGGAGTCTCAGAAATGCGCGTACACGTTGGGCCTGGCTATCGAGTCTATTTCACGCGGCGTGCAGAGGTGGTCTATTTGCTTCTATTGGGCGGCGACAAGTCCTCGCAGAAGCGTGACATCAAACGCGCCAGTGAGATGGCGCAGGCTTTGGATAAGGAGTGAGCCATGGCTAAATTTTCCCCCTTCGATGCTGCCGACTACCTCGATGATGAGGAAACCGTCGCGGAATACATAAGCGCTGCGCTGGAAGATCCCAACCCCGATGTATTTCTAACCGCCGTGCGTGATGTGGCCCGCGCCCGTGGCATGACACAACTGGCCAAAGATGCCGGTCTTGGCCGCGAGAGTCTTTACAAGGCGCTTACGCCAGGCGCTAAGCCACGCTACGACACGATGCTCAAGCTGCTTCATGCTCTCGGCGTCAAGCTCTCGGCTTCTCCCGCCCATCCATGAGCATCTTGCTGCTCCACATCTCCGAGGCCCAACAGGTCGGCCCAGAGGCGACGGCCTACGGCCGCGCCTGGCCTCCAACGAGTGTGCCGTGTATGGCACGAATCCAGTCGGGTGCAAGTCCCGATACCAGGCCTATGTAGAGCCGAAGCTTAGCCAAAGGGGGAGTGCGTCGTCGCGAGGCGGGGCGCGGTAAGCAAGTCCAAGGCGAAATCGCGGGACTGCCGTCCCCCGCGCTCAACCCCCAGGTGATAGCGGGCAACACGAGGCCGGGGTTGGGGTAATCCCGTATGATTGATGGGTCGGGCATTCCCCGGTCTTTGACTTTTCAATCTCTGTTCATGCCCGACTCCAAGCCTGAATCTCTCGTCGAATTGCGCAATCTCACCTTCGGTTATGGTGAGCGCGTCATTCTGGACGACATTTCTTTGGCCGTGCCGCGCGGCAAGGTGACGGCGCTGATGGGCGCGTCGGGCGGCGGCAAAACGACCATTTTGCGACTGATCGGCGGGCAGAATCGGGCGCAGGCCGGTGAACTGCTCTTCGATGGGCAAGATGTCACCCCCATGGACCAGCCGCAACTCTACGCCGCGCGTCGCCGCATGGGTATGCTGTTCCAGTTTGGCGCCTTGTTTGCCGACTTGTCGGTGTTTGAGAATGTGGCGTTCCCGCTGCGCGAGCACACTGATTTACCCGAAGCGCTGATTCGGGACATTGTGCTGATGAAGCTCAATGCGGTCGGCTTGCGCGGGGCGCGTGACCTGATGCCCAGCGACCTGTCGGGCGGCATGGCACGCCGCATTGCGCTGGCGCGTGCGATTGCGCTGGACCCTGAACTGGTGATGTATGACGAGCCGTTTTCCGGACTGGACCCGATTTCCCTCGGCACGGCGGCACGCTTGATCCGCCAGCTCAACGATTCCATGGGGCTGACCAGCATTTTTGTCTCCCATGAGCTGGAGCAGACGTTTGCGATTTCCGACCACGTTATCATTCTGGCCAATGGAAGAATTGCCACCCAAGGCACGCCCGAAGAAGTGCGGCAAAGTACCGACCCGCTGGTTTACCAGTATGTGAATGCCTTGTCGGACGGTCCGGTGCGTTTCCATTACCCGGGCCAGTCGATCGCGCAAGATTTTGGTCTGGGAGCGGCACCATGAGTTGGTATAAACCAGGCGATGTAGGGTTTGCCGTTCGCCGCCAATTGTCCGACCTGGGGCAAGGCGCCCGTCTATTTATTCGTCTGCTGGCCACCCTGGGCCCTGCTTTTAGACGCTTTGGGCTGATCCGGGATCAGATTCATTTTCTGGGTAATTATTCACTGGCCATCATTGCGGTGTCCGGGCTGTTCGTGGGCTTTGTTTTTGGCTTGCAGGGCTACTACACCTTGCAACGCTATGGCTCATCCGAAGCCCTGGGGCTGCTGGTGACGCTCAGTCTGGTGCGGGAGCTGGGCCCGGTGGTGACCGCCCTGTTGTTTGCCGGTCGGGCCGGCACATCGCTGACGGCCGAGATTGGTCTCATGAAGGCGGGCGAGCAAATCAGCGTCATGGAGATGATGGCGGTCGACCCGGTGCAGCGCATCCTGGCACCCAGGTTTTGGGCCGGTGTCATCACCATGCCCCTGCTGGCAGCCGTTTTCAGTGCCACCGGCATCATCGGTGGCTGGGTGGTGGGCGTGCTGATGATTGGGGTCGATGCCGGTTCGTTCTGGAGTCAGATCCAGGGCGGCGTCGATGTTTGGAAAGACGTGGGTAACGGTATTATCAAGAGCATCGTGTTTGGTTTTACTGTGACCTTTGTCGCCCTGTTGCAGGGTTTTGAAGCGCAACCCACACCCGAAGGCGTGGCGAGCGCGACCACCCGAACCGTGGTGGTCGCGTCCCTGGCAGTTCTGGGTCTGGATTTCATCCTGACCGCCATGATGTTTACGATATGAATACCCCGCCGGGCATCGCCGATGCCGGGCGCAAGCGGGACAGACCGAATCTTGATACTTTGCGGGACAGACCGCAGCTACCAACCGAAAACCTTGTGGGACAGACCGCAGTTACATGCGCAATCGGCCCGTGCCGATTTCGGGGAAGTGAACAAGCTCTGTCCCCACCTGTTTAAAAGGAAGTTTTATGCAACGCTCAAAAAATGATGTGTGGGTTGGCCTTTTTGTGCTGGTTGGTCTGGTGGCCCTGCTATTTTTGGCCTTGCAAGCAGCCAATTTGTTGAGTTTGAATTTTCAGACCACCTATCAGGTTAACGCCAAGTTTGACAATGTTGGCGGGCTCAAGCCCAAAGCGGCGGTGCGCAGTGCTGGCGTGCTGGTGGGCCGTGTCGAAAAGATTATCTTTGACGATAAATCCTTTCAGGCACGTGTGACGCTGGCGATGGAGAGCCGTTATACGTTTCCTAAGGACAGTTCCCTGAAAATTCTGACCAGCGGCTTGCTGGGTGAGCAGTACCTGGGGCTCGAACCCGGTGCCAATGACAAGCTGCTGGTGGCGGGTGATACCATTTCAGACACTCAGTCGGCGGTTGTGCTGGAGAACCTGATCAGCCAGTTTTTGTACAGCAAGGCCGCCGATGCAAGCACCGCTGATGCGAGCAAGGCTAAAAAATGACAGTAAATTTGCGCCTGTGCCGTGTTGATGATCGGGTCGCTGGAGGCGCCCGGTGGACGGGTGTGCTGCTGATTCTGCTGCTGGTTGGCTGCGCCACTGGGCCCAATGCCAATCCGCGTGATCCGCTTGAGCCCTTCAATCGTGGGGTTTTCAAGTTTAACGATGCAGTCGATGCGGCGATTCTCAAACCCGTGGCCACAGTCTATCGAGATGTCACGCCAGTGCGGGTGCGGCAAGGCATTGGCAATTTTTTTGGCAATTTGCAAGACGTCTGGTCGTTTGTGAACAACGCCTTGCAACTCAAAGGACAGGCTGCAATCGACAGTTTGAAACGTTTTGGCGTCAACACCTTCGTTGGCTGGGCTGGCGTTTTTGACGTGGCCACCGAGATGGATATCGAAAAACACACCAAGGATTTTGGGCATACCCTGGGTTATTGGGGGGTGGCGCCCGGCCCCTATCTCGTGCTGCCTTTGCTGGGGCCTTCAACTTTGCGCGATACGGTGGCACTTCCTGTTGATCTGAAGGGCGATATTGTTTCCAATATTGGGCATATCCCGACGCGCACCACCGCCACGGTGGTCAGAGCCATTGACAGCAGGTCGGACTTGCTCAAAACCACCACCATGCTGGAGGAAGCTGCGCTGGACCGGTACACATTCACCCGTGACGCGTTTCTTCAGCGTCGCCGCAATACGATTTACGATGGCAACCCACCCGAGGAAGAGACGGCAGGAATAGGGCCTGCGCAGCAAGAGCCGGCCCAATCACGGGATGAAACTGAAATGCCCACTGAAACGTTAAGTAACTCCGGGCTTACCGGAAATGAGAAAGTCAAACCATGAATTGTCGCTTTTTGAGTCGCCTGTTCGCCGTGCTTGTTATGAGCACATCAAGCCTGCTTGCCTTGCCGGTGAGCGCAGCAGATGAAACCGCAGACGGGTTGATCAAACGCCTGTCGACAGATATGCTGGACAACATCAGGACCGATAAAGCGGTCCAGGCCGGCGATGTGTCCCGCATCATTGCGCTGGTGGACGCCAAGATCATGCCGAACGTGAATTTCCAGCGCATGACCGCCTCCGCAGTGGGCCCCGGCTGGCGCCAGGCCAGCCCGGAGCAGAAAAAACGCTTGCAGGAAGAGTTCAAGATTTTGCTGGTACGCAGCTATGCTGGCGCGCTGGCCCAGCTTAGTGACCAGACCATTTTCGTTCGACCCATGCGAGCGGCTGCGGAAGACAAAGAGGTGGTGGTACGGACCGAAATCAAAGGCCGGGGCGACGCCATTCAACTCGATTACAGGCTGGAGAAAACACCCGGTGAGGGCGCTGGCTGGAAAATTTACAACCTGAACGTGTTGGGTGTCTGGCTGGTGGAAACCTATCGCAGCCAATTTGCCCAGGAAATCAATGCCAAAGGCATTGATGGTTTGATTGCCACCCTGACAGAGCGCAACAAGGCCAACACCAGGAAGGGCTGATTGTGCTGGTATTGCCGCAAGAACTGACGCAGTCTCAAGCCACCGCGTGCCTGGCGCTGCTGGTGCAGGGCTTGCCCTCCCAGTCGGGTCCGGAAGTGGTGGTCGATGCCACCGGTTTAAGTCGCTTTGATTCGGCGGCGCTGGCCGTATTACTTGAATTCCGGCGCGAGAGCCTGGCACTGGGCAAGCGTTTCAGAGTCCGCGGGTTGCCGGTCCGCCTGGCTGATTTGGCTACTCTTTACGGGATTGTTGAGTTGCTGCCGTCAGCTTGATTACCATCAGTTGGGGACAGTGTAGCGACTGATCAGTCTCCGCGAGTGCCGCCGAGCGCCGGAAACTCCGGCTTGGAGCGTGCGGCTGTGGCCTGACACAGGGCTGCGAGTCGCCGGGTCATGCTTTCGATTTCGATGGTCTGACCGGCAATGATCTCTTCCGCCAACTGGCGGGTTGCCGGGTCGCGGCCATGCTTTAACAGCAACCGGGCCATCTCGACTGCGCCCGCATGGTGCGGAATCATCATCGCCAGAAAATCGACATCGACGTTGCCGCTGTAGCCGGGCGCGTGCATGTCTTGCATCATGCGCGTCATGCCTACATCCATGTCGTTTTGAAATCCAGGCACTGGGCTGGCCTGCATGGCTGCATGGGCAGGCTGCGCCATGGCGCTGTCCGTCAGAACAGCCAAGGCGAGCGCCAAACCGAGCGTCAACCCTGGCCGCATCTTGCGGGCTAGCCTCATGCCGTTTGCCCTTTCACGCCCGGTCGCACGTACACCAGATTAATGCTCTTCTTGTTGCGCAACCCGCCCGACGGCAGGTTCAGGTTACCCAAGGGAATTTGCGCGATGAAATTCGGCTTGAACGGGTCGCTGACGTCGAAGGCGCTGCACACCGTCTGGCCGGCGTTGGGCGTGCCTGGCAATTCGTCTTGTTCATGCGCCACATACAGCAAGGTATTCTCCGGATTGGTCCACAGGCCATGTGATTCGCGGCCATGACTGAAAAAGCTGCCAACCATTTTGCGTTCGCCGGTTTTTGTGCTGCGGTCGATGATCGCAATCTGGCTGGCCGCCACGCCACCGAGGCCGCTGTCGTCCACCCGTGCCAGGCTGGCATACACCACGCTGCCTTTGGTGTTGGCCACAAACTCCACATGGTTAGGCCGCCCCAGATTCCCCAGCGACACATTGTCGAGCAGATCGAAGCCCTCGCGCGTCGAGCGGCACGACACCGCATCAGCCAGTTTGTGCGAGAACCAGACTTCGCTGCCGTCAGGCGTGGACTTCATGAAGGGCGTGAAGCCCAGCTTGTCCTGCGCGCTGATATCGAGCGTGGTCAGGCGCTTCGGTTGCGAGTGGCCGTCGGCACCGGGATTGACGCTAAACACATCGACCTTCGACACCTTTTGGCTGACAACATAGGCCAACGTACCTTCACGGTTAAACCAGACTTGGGCCGGGCCGTTCAGCGTCGGCAGGAACTGGCGCAGCGCCGACACATCCGACCCCCGCAACTGCCGCAGCGCACGGTCGACATCCAGGATGGCGATGCGATCCTCACCGCGCAAGGTGACCCAGAGCTCTTTGCCGTTGCGGCTGAAAGTGGGCTCATGGGGCTCGCGTCCCAGCAGGATGCCGCTGGACAAACGTTCGGGGTTGGTCGTAGGCCCGGCGGCCGGGTTGGGCGTATTGCCGATCACGCGTTTTTCCACCGCGTCGATCAAGTAAATATTGCTGGAACCCCGCCCGCTGGTGGCCAGCAACCGGCCATCGGGAGAGGGTACGGCACCGTGGGCGTCAATGCATCCGTGGTACAGCGGCTTGTGAATCATGGCCGCATGGGTGGGCGCGATGCCGGCGGTGATGTAGCGGAAAGGCGGACGCGCATCTTCATCAAAGCTGGTCAGGTTGATGGTGGTTTCCACTGTGTTGGTGCGGGGATCAATAACGACCAGTGTGTTGGAGTCTTCGTTGGTGATGAAGACGCGGTCGCGAGGATCGATCCCGCTTGCGGCGTTTTGGGCAAAGCTGGCTGGCAGCGTTGCTGCGGCGGCTGCCGCTGCGGTGTATTTGAGAAGGTCTCGGCGATTGGCGTTCATTTTTAATTCCTTGAAAAGTTGCTGACGGTAAAAAGATGAGCCCAAGCCAAAGGCTCAGAGAGGGAGATAAAAAATCACTGGCGGGCGACAAGGGTGGCTGGCGCAAGAGGCCACTCCTGAATGCTCACATCAGGCTGAGCTGTCGATAGACCTCCTTCGATACGCGCATCAGTTCATCGCGGTCCGAGCCACCGGAAATGGCGTAGCCAAAATTCTTATCCACCCAGTAGAAGACATTGACCGGGCCGTCCTGCCCAAACCGGAAAGCGGTTTCCGCTTGGTCCGACGCTTTGGGCACCTCGCGGGTCACATACAAGGTCAAGCGCTGACCCGTGGTGTCGTGGTACATGAATTGCGCCACAGGCCCGGCGTCACCCGGCAGCAGGCGGCCGCCAATCAGCGCGTAGCCGACGGCCTTGAGAACCGGCGGCTTGACCTCGGTGCCCAGGCGTTTGGACAACCAGGTCACCAGTTGCTGCTCCTGGTCGACACCCACTTCCACAGGGCGGCGGATGTCAGGGCTGTACACCACATGGGCCACCGCCGCGCGGCGGGCAAAACCGCTCAGGTCGCCCCCTTTGTAGGCCAAGGCAGGGGAGGGTGTCACAGACACAAGTCGCTCTGCATTGCTGCCGTCCAGCGATCCGCGTGCAAACCAGGCCGAGCTGGCGCTGACCACGGCAATCGCCACCCCTGCAGCCAAGCCGCGCCAGGGCCACACGATGGCCTCAGGCCGCAACGGCAGGCGCAGTGGCAAGGGCTCGTCGAGCACCGGGTTCAAGAATTGGCGCAGCGATTCATTTTGCTTTTTCCAGTCTTGCACACGAAGACGCTCGTCGGTGCGGACGCTCAGAAATTGCTCTACCTCAGCCCGCCTCAGCGCAAGCAATTGCTGGTCGGCATAGGCATGCAGATCGGCTTCGGTGATCGGCGTTGCGCCGGTGGAGGGGGGTAACTTGATTTTGTCCATATCATTTCACACGCTGCATCTTGCTGATCACTTCGCGTCCTTCCATTTCGGCCCTCAGGCGCTCACGGGCCCGCGACAGCCTTGACATCACCGTGCCCAACGGGACACCTACGACACGGGCCACTTCCTGGTAGCTCATTTCTTCAACGCCTACAAGCAACAACACTTCGCGTTGTTCAGGCGGCAGGCGCTGCAACACCCGGTCAAGATCCCGCACTTCCAGCCGGTCCGACTGGGTTGCCCGGTCCGGAGTTTCTGGAAGTTCATCGCCTGCGTCCTGCTCGGATCGGCTGCGTTGGGAGCGCACCCGGTCAATGAACAGGTTATGCATGATGCCAAACATCCATGCTCGAACCTCACCACGCCGCTGCCACAATGAAAACCGACCCCAAGCGCGTTCCAGCGTGTCTTGCACCAGGTCGTCGGCACGTTCCCGGTCAGCGGTCAGCCCGCGCGCATAGCGGCGCAAGCTGGGGATACAGGCAACAATATCCGCTTCGTCTTGGGCGCGCATGGGGTGAGTCTGGCTTGTTTTGACAAAAATCAGCTCATGCCTGAATCAAGGCTTGATGACGTGCCAGTCGTTCTTGAAGTTGTCACCCGTGCGATCACCCGCTTTGGTGTCTGGCGCATAGAGATAATCATGGTGAGTCCTTGGCGGTTGAAGTCCGGGGGAGACAAGTGGATAGACGGAACTACCCCGTCGTTTATTCCAGGATTGCACGAAATTTTTATGAAGAAGAAGTTCAACCACCCCAGACGAAGTATCACACCTTGGCCGGTCATGAAAACCCGCGCGAGTTCAAGCCTTCAGGATTTGGTCTGTCTCGCAAGTCTTTAGAATAGCTGCCTTCATGCCCGCAATTTCCTTCCAGTCTGTCTCCAAGGTCTATCCATCCCCGCGCGGACCCAAAGGCAGTACTTTTCTCGCGCTCGACCGCGTCAGCCTCGATATTGAAGAGGGCGAATTTTTTGGTCTGCTCGGCCCCAATGGCGCGGGAAAGACCACCATGATCAGCATTTTGGCCGGCCTCTCACGCGCTAATTCAGGCAAAGTGTCCGTGCTGGGTCATGATGTCCAAGCTGATTATGCCGAGGCGCGGCGCAGTCTGGGGGTGGTTCCGCAGGAGCTGGTGTTTGACCCGTTTTTCAACGTGCGTGAAGCGTTGCGGATTCAGTCCGGCTACTTTGGCGTGAAGAATAACGACGCCTGGATTGACGAGCTACTGCAAAGCCTGGGCCTGGCTGACAAGGCCGATGCCAATATGCGACAGCTCTCAGGCGGCATGAAACGGCGGGTATTGGTAGCGCAGGCACTGGTGCACAAGCCCCCCGTGATCGTGCTCGATGAGCCCACCGCCGGTGTCGACGTGGAGTTGCGCCAGACCCTTTGGCAATTCATTGCCAAGCTCAACAAGCAGGGCCATACGGTGCTGTTGACAACCCATTATCTTGAAGAAGCCGAAGCACTGTGCGGGCGTATTGCCATGCTCAAGTCCGGCCGGATTGTGGCCCTGGACCACACCAGCGAGCTTCTCAAGGCGGCATCCAGCAACGTGCTTCGCTTCAAAGTTGATAGCGAACTACCCAATGTTCTGGCGGACAAGGCCCGAATTACCGGCCGCATTGTCCAGTTCCCCGCGCACAATGCCCTGGAGATTGAACAGTACCTGGCAGCAGTACGCGAGGCCGGCCTGGTAGCGCACGACGTCGAGATACGCAAAGCCGATCTGGAAGATGTTTTTCTGGACGTGATGAACAAAAGTCATGAACAACCGCGGGCGCTTTCAGCATGACCGGCTGGCAAGCCCTGTTGCACAAGGAAGTGCTGCGTTTCTGGAAAGTGGCCTTTCAAACCGTGGCCGGTCCGGTGTTAACCGCCATGCTGTACCTGCTGATTTTCGGGCACGCCCTTGAGGCGCATGTCAAGGTCTACGACAAGGTCAGCTACACCGCTTTTCTGGTGCCGGGCCTGGCGATGATGAGCCTGTTACAAAACGCGTTTGCCAATAGCTCGTCGTCATTGATCATGAGCAAAGTGACGGGTAACCTGGTGTTTTTGCTGCTCACGCCGCTCTCGTACTTGAACTGGTTTGTGGCCTATGTGGGCGCGTCCGTCATTCGTGGCCTGGTGGTCGGATTGGGGGTATTTGCAGTTGCTGCCTTCTTTACCGATATCAGTTTTTTGGCGCCGTTGTGGATATTGACCTTTGCCGTGATGGGCGCCGCGCTGATGGGCGCCTTGGGGCTGATCGCAGGCCTGTGGGCAGAAAAGTTTGATCAACTGGCAGCCTTTCAAAATTTCGTCATCATGCCCATGACTTTTTTGAGTGGTGTGTTTTACTCCATTCATTCCTTACCCCCGTTTTGGCAGAAAATCAGCCACCTGAACCCGTTTTTCTACATGATTGATGGTTTTCGCTACGGCTTTTTTGGCGTGAGCGATGTGTCGCCCTGGCTGAGCGTGGGCGTCGTGGGCGCGGCGCTGGCGCTGGTCAGTGCCATTGCCGTTTACCTGCTTCGCACCGGCTACAAAATTCGCGGCTGAAGCGCTTTTTTCACTTTTTGGATTGTTGACATGACTGCAGACCAGATCAAAGACATTATCGCGGCGGGTCTCCTGTGCGAGTACATCACGCTGGAAGGCGATGGCCGTCACTGGTACGCCACCATTGTGTCGTCCGAGTTTGAGGGCAAACGTGCCATCCAGCGCCATCAGCGTGTGTACGCCACGCTGGGTGCGAAAATGCACACCGATGAGGTGCATGCCCTGTCGATGAAAACTTTCACGCCGGCCGAATGGGCGCTACAAGCAAGCGCATCGGTTTTTTGCTGAACTGACCTGATGGATAAATTATTGATTCGTGGCGGCCGACCACTGCACGGTGAGGTCTCTATATCCGGCGCCAAGAATGCGGCCCTGCCAGAGCTGTGTGCCTGCCTGCTGACGGCTGAGCCCGTGACACTGAGCAACGTGCCGCGCTTGCAGGATGTGTCCACCATGCTCAGGCTGATTCGCAACATGGGCGTGCGCGCTGAGTCCAGCGAGGATGGTGTGGTACGGATGGACGCCGGGTCGCTGAGCTCGCCCGAGGCGCCCTATGAGCTGGTCAAGACCATGCGCGCTTCGGTGTTGGCACTCGGCCCTTTGCTGGCGCGTTTTGGCCACGCCAAGGTGTCTTTGCCGGGCGGCTGTGCCATTGGTTCACGGCCCGTGGACCAACATATCAAGGGCCTGAGCGCCATGGGTGCCGAGATTGTGGTCGAGCATGGCTACATGATCGCCAAATTGCCCAAAGGCTGGACGCGCCTCAAGGGCGCGCGGATTGCCACCGACATGGTCACCGTCACCGGGACTGAAAACTTTTTGATGGCGGCCAGCCTGGCCGAGGGCGAGACTATTCTGGAGAATGCCGCGCAAGAGCCCGAGATTCCCGATCTGGCAGAAATGCTGATCAAGATGGGGGCCAGGATTGAAGGGCATGGCAGCAGCCGGATTCGCATTCAGGGGGTGGATGCCTTGCATGGCTGCCAGCACCAGGTGGTGGCCGACCGCATCGAGACCGGCACTTTTTTGTGCGCGGTGGCGGCCACCGGCGGCGATGTGCTGCTGCGCCATGGCCGCGCCGAGCACCTGGAAGCGGTGCTGGAAAAACTGCGCGATGCCGGGGCTACGGTCACTGAGGTGGCTGGCGGCATTCGCGTCCAGTCACAGGGCCGCCTCAAGGCCCAGAGTTTTCGCACCACCGAGTACCCGGGCTTTCCAACCGACATGCAGGCGCAATTCATGGCGCTCAATTGCATTTCGCATGGCACTGCCAAGGTAACAGAAACGATTTTTGAGAACCGTTTCATGCACGTCAATGAGATGGTCCGGCTCGGTGCCAGCATCCAGATTGAGGGCAAAGTGGCGCTGGTGGAGGGGGTGGAAAAACTCTCGGGCGCGACGGTGATGGCCACCGACCTGCGCGCTTCTGCCAGCCTGGTGATTGCCGGTTTGGTGGCCGACGGTGAAACTGTGGTCGACCGCATCTACCATCTGGACCGGGGCTACGACCAGATGGAAACCAAGCTGCGTGGCCTGGGTGCCGATATTGAAAGGGTGAAATGATCACATTGGCATTGTCCAAGGGCAGAATTTTTGAAGAGACTTTGCCGCTGCTTCGGGCCGTCGGCATTGAGGTGCTGGAAGATCCCGAAAAATCGCGCAAACTCATTCTCCGCACCAACCAGCCGGACGTGCGCGTGCTGGTGGTGCGCGCCACCGATGTGCCAACCTACGTGCAATATGGCGGTGCAGACTTGGGCATCACCGGCAAAGATACGCTGCTGGAGCATACCGCCGACTGGGGCGGCAGCACAAGTGCGGCGGGCCTCTATCAACCGCTGGATCTGCAAATTGCCAAGTGCCGCATCAGTGTGGCAGTGCGCGCGGATTTTGACTACGCGTCGGCCGTCAAGCAGGGTTCGCGCCTGACGGTGGCGACCAAGTACGTGGCGATTGCGCGCGAATTTTTCGCCGCCAAGGGCGTGCATGTGGACTTGATCAAGCTCTATGGCAGCATGGAGCTGGCGCCGCTGGTCGGGCTGGCCGATGCGATTGTCGATCTGGTCTCCACCGGCAACACGCTCAAGGCGAATCATCTGGTCGAGGTCGAGCACATCATGGACATCAGCGCGCGGCTGGTAGTGAATCAGGCCGCGCTCAAACTCAAGCAGGCGCCGATTCGAAAAATCATTGATGCCTTTGCCTCTGCCGTTAGCAAATAACCCAGTTCTAAAAACGCTATGACTTTTATAGCCACCCCCGCCCGTCTATCAACGTCTCGCAGCACATTTGAGGCTGAATTCAAGGCGCGCCTGCATGGGTCGGCCCAGGCCGATGCAGAAATCGAGGCGCGGGTGGTGGATATTCTCGCGGACGTCCAACAACGCGGCGATGCGGCAGTGCTGGAATACACGCAGCGCTTTGATGGCGTGAACGCTGCGACCCTGGCCGAGCTGGAACTCACCCAGGCCGAACTCAAGGCGGCGTTCGAGGCCATCCCCGCCACCCAGCGCGACGCCTTGCAAGCGGCGGCGCGCCGCGTGCGCAGCTACCACCAAGCCCAGATAAAAGCCTGTGGTGGGAGTTGGAGCTACCGCGACGAAGACGGCACGCTGCTGGGCCAAAAAGTCACGCCGCTGGAGCGCGTCGGCATTTATGTGCCCGGCGGCAAAGCGGCCTATCCGTCATCGGTATTGATGAACGCTATTCCCGCCCACGTGGCGGGTGTCGGCGAGATCATCATGGTGGTGCCGACGCCGCGCGGTGAGAAAAATCCGTTGGTGCTGGCTGCCGCCTATGTGGCCGGCGTCAGCCGCGCTTTCACCGTCGGCGGTGCGCAAGCAGTGGCGGCGCTGGCCTATGGCACCGTCACCATCCCGAAGGTGGACAAAATCACCGGCCCCGGTAACGCCTACGTGGCAGCCGCCAAGCGGCGTGTTTTTGGCGCCGTGGGCATCGACATGATTGCTGGGCCGAGCGAGATTCTGGTGCTGGCGGACGGCAGTACGCCGCCCGACTGGGTGGTGATGGATTTGTTCAGCCAGGCCGAACACGATGAATTGGCGCAGAGCATTTTGCTGTGTCCCGATGCTGACTACATCGATCAGGTGCAGGCCGCTATCAACCGTTTGCTCAATGAGATGCCGCGGGCCGAGATCATCGCCAAGTCGCTCAATGGCCGCGGCGCCCTGATTCACACGCGCAGCATGGAAGAGGCCTGCGAGATCAGCAACCGGATTGCACCCGAGCATCTGGAAGTGGCCTGCGACCAGCCGCAGCGCTGGGAGCCGCTGCTCAAACACGCCGGCGCGATTTTTTTGGGCGCCTACACCAGCGAGTCCCTGGGTGACTACTGTGCCGGCCCGAATCATGTGTTGCCGACCAGCGGCACGGCGCGTTTCAGTTCCCCGCTGGGGGTGTATGACTTTCAGAAGCGCTCCAGCCTGATTGAAGTGAGCGAAGCCGGCGCCCAGACTCTGGGGAAAATCGCCTCGGTGCTGGCGCACGGCGAGGGCCTGCAAGCCCATGCCCGGGCAGCCGAGATGCGCTTGAAAAAATAGGCCAATTTACACTAAATCCGTGGAACACGAAATTCGTGTATCATGGTTCCATGAAAAACGTCACCATCACTGTTGAAGATGCTGCCCTGGAGTGGGCGCGCATTGAGGCGGCCAAACGCAATACCAGTGTGTCGCGGCTGGTGGGGGCCATGCTGTCGGACAAGATGCGACACGATGACGCCTACTCGCGCGCCATGCACGAGTGGATGGCTGACTCGTCGTTTTTTGAGTCGAACGGGCAGCCCTACCCGACACGGGAAGAAATTTATGCTGAACGACTTGACCGTTTTCGTTGACACCAATGTTCTGATTTACGCCGATGACACGCGGGATGCAGGCAAGCAAGCGTGTGCACGGCAATGGCTGTTGCGTTTGTGGGAGCTCCGCGCAGGCCGGCTGAGCACCCAGGTGTTGAACGAGTATTACGTCAATGTCACGCGCAAGTTGGGTTTGCCGCAGGGTGATGCGCGTGCCAAAGTTCGGCGTTTTCAGCTCTGGCAACCTTGGCAGATTGACCAGCAGACGGTAGAAACGGCATGGGGTGTGGAAGCGCGTTTTGGTTTGGCTTATTGGGACTGCCTCATTGTTGCGGCTGCGGCGCAGGCAGGCTGCACGCATGTGTTGAGCGAAGACATGCAACACGGTCAGCAAATGGACGCCATCGCCATCGTCAGCCCATTTCAGTGCACGCCCCAGGAACTGTTCCCTCCGTCATGATAATGACCGAAAAAACCGACCTCGCTATTCGCCGCATCCGCCAGGACATCCGGTCCACGCACGCCTATGCCATCCAGGACTCGGCTGGCATGGTCAAGCTCGATGCCATGGAGAATCCGCACCGTTTACCGCAAGACTTGCAGGAAAAACTGGGCCAACGCCTGGGGGCGCTGGCTTTCAACCGCTATCCGGACGGCCGGCTCAATGATCTGCGCCACGCGCTGGCCGCCTATGCCGGTATGCCAGAAGGCTTTGACATCATGCTGGGCAACGGTTCGGATGAATTGATCAGCCTGCTGGCGCTGGCTTGTGCCGTGCCACCCAGTGCTGCCAACGACTTCAAGCCTGCCAGCGTGCTGGCGCCGGTGCCGGGTTTTGTGATGTACGCCATGAGCGCGCAGTTGCAGGGACTGGCGTTCCACGGCGTGCCGCTCACCGCCGACTTCGAGCTCGATGAGGTGGCCATGCTGAGCGCCATCGCGCAGCACAAGCCGTCTATCACCTACTTGGCCTACCCCAACAACCCCACCGCCAACCTGTGGGACGACGCGGTGATCGAGCACATCATCCTGGCAGCAGGCGAGCAGGGCGGCCTGGTGGTGATGGACGAGGCCTACCAGCCGTTTTCCAGCAAAAGCTACATCGATCGCCTGGCCCGTCACAGCCATGTGTTGCTGCTGCGCACGCTCAGCAAATTTGGGCTCGCCGGTGTGCGCTTGGGTTACATGATTGGCCCGCAGGCACTGATTGCCGAGATTGACAAGGTGCGCCCGCCCTACAACATCAGCGTCCTGAATTGCGAGTGCGCCCTGTTTGCGCTTGAAAACAAGCAAGTTTTTGCAGCGCAAGCCATCGATCTGCGGGCGCAACGTGCTATGCTTTTGGAAGCGTTGGCGAATTTGCCCGGCGTCCAGGCCTATCCCAGCGATGCCAATATGATTTTGCTGCGGGTGGCGGATGCGCAGAAAACCTTTGAAGGCATGAAGTCGCACCAGGTCCTCGTCAAGAACGTTTCTAAAATGCACCCACTGCTCGTCAATTGTTTGCGCCTGACGGTCGGCACCGCCGATGAAAACCGGCTTATGCTGACTGCACTGAACGAATCACTCTAAACCGTTCGCGTTGAGCTGGTCGAAACGCCCTTCGACAGGCTCAGGACGAACGGGGAAATACCACACTATGAATCGAACCGCTGAAGTTTCCCGCAATACCGCCGAGACCAAAATCACGGTCAAAGTCAATCTGGACGGTACCGGCCAGGCCAGGCTGCACACCGGCATTGGATTTTTTGACCACATGCTGGACCAGATCGCCCGCCACGGCATGATCGACCTCGATATCCAGGCCGACGGTGATCTGCACATTGATGGCCATCACACGGTGGAAGACGTCGGTATTGCCTTCGGCCAGGCCGTGCACCAGGCGGTGGGCGACAAAAAAGGCATTCGCCGCTATGGCCACGCCTATGTGCCGCTGGACGAGGCACTCTCAAGAGTCGTGATTGACCTGTCCGGGCGCCCCGGCCTGGTCATGAACGTGCCTTTCAAGAGCGGCATGATCGGCACTTTTGACAGTCAGTTGGCGCACGAGTTTTTTCAGGGCTTTGTGAACCACGCTTTTGTCACGCTGCACATTGACAATCTCAAGGGCGAGAACGCGCACCACCAGGCCGAGACCGTGTTCAAGGCCTTTGCCCGCGCCCTGCGCGCCGCGCTCGAGCTGGATCCGCGCGCCCTGGGCACGATTCCATCGACCAAGGGCTCTTTGTGAAAACCGTTGCCGTAGTGGACTACGGCATGGGCAACCTGCGTTCGGTGTCGCAGGCGGTGCAGGCGGCGGCGGCCGACAGTGGCTACCAGGTGCTGATTACCGCCAACCCGGACCAGGTGCGCGCCGCCGAACGCGTGGTGCTGCCAGGGCAGGGCGCCATGCCGGACTGTATGCGCGAGTTGCGTGAATCGGGCCTGCAAGCGTCGGTGCTCGAAGCGGCTGGCAGCAAACCCCTGTTTGGGGTCTGTGTCGGCATGCAAATGCTGCTGGACCACAGCGCCGAGGGTGACACCCCCGGCCTGGGGCTGATTCACGGCGAGGTGCTCAAGTTCGACCTGACGGGTCAGTTGCAGCCCGACGGCAGCCGCTACAAAGTGCCGCAAATGGGCTGGAACCAGGTCTATCGCAACAACCATGGGGGTGCACCGCACCCGGTGTGGGGGGGAGTGCCTGATGGCAGCCACTTCTATTTTGTACACAGTTTTTACGCCCGACCGTCTGATGCGCGCCACAGCGTTGGTGAGACTGACTATGGCAGCCGCTTTTGTTCAGCAATTGCGCGCGATAATATTTTCGCAACCCAATTTCACCCCGAAAAAAGCGCCGAGCACGGTTTATCCCTTTACAGAAATTTCCTTCACTGGAATCCTTGACCCCACCTCTACGCTCGTTCGGACTGAGCTTGTCCTGAGCTTGACGAAGGGTCGAAGCCTCTCTTCCTCCACCACACTGAAGCATCATGCTTTTAATCCCTGCAATTGACTTAAAAGACGGCCATTGTGTGCGCCTCAAACAGGGCGACATGGACCAATCAACCATCTTCAGTGAAGACCCGGCCGCGATGGCGCGCAGCTGGGTTGCCAAAGGCGCGCGGCGCCTGCACCTGGTGGACTTGAATGGGGCGTTTGCGGGGCACCCGAAAAACGAGATGGCGATCCGCAAAATTCTCAAGGAAGTGGGCAGCGAAGTGGATGTGCAGCTTGGCGGTGGCATCCGCGATCTCGACACCATCGAGCGCTACCTGGACGCCGGTCTGCGCTACGTCATCATTGGCACGGCGGCCATCAAAAACCCCGGTTTTCTGCAAGACGCATGCACTGCCTTTGGCGGCCACATCATCGTCGGCCTGGATGCCAGGGACGGCAAGGTGGCTACCGACGGCTGGAGCAAACTCACGCGCCATGATGTGGTGGACCTGGGCAAGAAATTTGAAGACTATGGTGTGGAATCCATCATCTACACCGACATTGGCCGCGACGGCATGCTCAGCGGCATCAATGTGGAAGCCACCGTGAAGCTGGCGCAGGCCCTGAGCATTCCGGTCATCGCATCGGGTGGCCTCTCCAACATGGCCGACATTGAAGCCTTGTGTGCCGTGGAAGACGAGGGCATCGAAGGCGTCATTTGTGGCCGCGCCATTTACAGTGGCGACCTGGATTTTGCCGCCGCACAAGCACGGGCTGACGAGCTCAATGGCTAGGGGCCTCTATAAATCCGATTTTCGGGCGCATGGCTTCGTTGCGTGGTGCCCGGAATCCTCATGCACCCAAGTACATTCCGGTATCCTGCACTCCGAGCGCCTCGCCCTGCATCCCGAGAATCGAATTTCTAGAAGCCCCTTAAGGTTTCGTAAATTTTCTTAATCCATCCCCCCGCTAGTCCATATGCTCGCCAAACGAATCATTCCCTGCCTCGACGTCACCGGTGGGCGCGTCGTCAAGGGTGTCAATTTTGTCGAGTTGCGTGATACCGGCGACCCGGTGGAGATTGCCGCGCGCTACAACGAGCAGGGCGCAGACGAACTCACCTTTCTCGACATCACCGCCACCAGCGACGGGCGCGACCTGATCCTGCACATCATCGAAGCCGTGGCCGCGCAAGTGTTCATTCCGCTGACCGTCGGCGGCGGTGTGCGCACGGTTGACGATGTGCGTCGACTGCTTAACGCCGGGGCCGACAAGATCAGTTTCAACTCGGCGGCCATCGCCAACCCACAGGTCATCGAAGACGCCTCGACCAAATACGGCGCGCAGTGCATTGTGGTGGCGATTGATGCCAAGCGCCGCTCGGAGTTGGATGCCAGACGCCTGGCGTCCGATGGCTTGGAGGTCGGCCCCGGCTGGGATGTCTACAGTCACGGCGGGCGCAAAAATACCGGGCTGGACGCCGTGGCCTGGGCGACCGAGATGGCGCGGTGCGGTGCCGGCGAGATTTTGCTTACCAGCATGGACCGCGACGGCACCAAGGCCGGCTTCGATTTGGCGTTGACGCGGGCCGTGAGCGACGCCGTCAGCGTGCCCGTGATCGCGTCCGGGGGCGTGGGCACCTTGGACCATCTGGCCGACGGCATCCAGATCGGCGGCGCCGACGCCGTGCTGGCCGCCAGCATTTTTCACTATGGCGAATTCACCGTGGACCAGGCCAAAGCCAGAATGGCCGAGCGCGGCATTCCGGTGCGAATCACCCCATGAACTGGCTTGACGAAATCAAATGGGATGCACAGGGCCTGATCCCCGTGATTGCGCAAGAGCGCGGCAGCAACGATGTACTGATGTTTGCCTGGATGAACCGCGAAGCCCTGCAAAAAACGGCGGAACTCGGTCGTGCGGTGTACTTTAGCCGTTCGCGTGGCAGACTGTGGTTCAAGGGCGAAGAGTCGGGCCATGTGCAGACGGTGCATGAAATCCGCATCGACTGCGACAAGGACGTGATTTTGCTGAAGATCACCCAGCTTGGGCACACGCCCGGCATTGCCTGCCACACCGGGCGCCACACTTGTTTTTTCAGCGTTTACGAGAATGGTGACTGGAAAGTCACCGAGCCGGTCTTGAAAGACCCGCAAACCATCTACAAGTAAGTGTCTATGTCATCCAACGTCTCCTCCCCTGACTCACTGGCCCGTCTGGCGCAGGTGATCGAGAGCCGCTTGCCGCAAAACGGCGGCGACCCGGACGCCAGTTATGTGGCGCGCCTGCTGCACCAGGGCTCCAATGCCTTCCTGAAAAAAATCGGTGAGGAAGCCACCGAAGTGGTGATGGCGGCCAAAGATGCCGACTTTGGCGGCGACAAGACAAAAATCGTCAATGAAGTGGCTGACCTGTGGTTCCACTGCATGATTGCGCTGGCGCACTACGGCCTCAAACCGGCCGATGTGGTGGCTGAACTGGAGCGTCGTGCGGGCACCAGCGGGATCGAAGAGAAGGCCTTGCGCAAAGTACTGGCGCGTGAGGGAGACGCCTCGTGACACAGGACTACTCCAACCCAACGCGCCCTGATTCCACTCAGGACCAGGCCACTCTGCAAAAACTCCAATCGCTCAATACGGTGGGCACCATCAGCTACATCCTGCATTTGATCGTGGCGGTGGGCGCCTTGATTCCCGGTGGGCAGTTTGGCACGGTGCTGTTGATCGTTGCCTTGGTCATCGACTTGGTCAAACGATCCGAGGCTGAGGGCACCTGGCATGCCTCACATTTTCGCTGGCGAATCCGGACCGTCGTCATTGCCGCCCTGCTGTACGCGGTAACAGTCCCCTTGTGGTTTCTTTTTATCCTGCCGGGATGGATCGCCTGGGCTCTGATTTCGATCTGGTTCCTCTACCGTATCGTGAGCGGCATGGTGCGCATGAACAAGGGGCTTGCCATGGAGTTTGCCGCATGATCGAAGCGATTGTTCAAAGCGACCCGGCGTGCCTGTTTTGCAAAATAGTCGCGGGCAAAATTCCGTCCACGGTGGTTTACCAGGACGAGGAAATATTCGTGTTCCGCGACATCAACCCGTGGGCGCCGGTGCATTTCCTCATGATTCCCAAGCTGCACATTCCGTCCATGGCGCACATCGGCCCCGCGCACGCGGCGCTGCTGGGACGTATGATGGCGCTGGCGCCCAGGCTGGCCTTGCAGGAAGGCTGTAACCCTTACCCGGACGGGGGCTTTCGCATTCTGAGCAACACGGGTGCAGAGGGGCGCCAGGAGGTGCCTCATCTGCACATCCACGTGATGGGCGGCCCGCGGCCCTGGCTCAGGGGCTAATTAATTGGGGTCAGATTCCAATTAAACACTTCGTCGACTAAAATTGGCGCAATTCGCTAGGAGAAACTTATGGGATTTTCGACAACACATTTAATTATTTTTTTGGTCATCATCATCGTGATTTTTGGCACCAAGAAGCTCCGTAATCTTGGTTCGGACATCGGTGGCGCGGTCAAAGGTTTCAAGGATGGCATGAAAGACGGCTCCGACAAAGCGGCTGACGCGCCGGTTGCCGATGCCACGCAACAGGTCAGTTCCAGCGCAACGGTTGCCAAAGAAACGATTGATGTTGAAGCCAAGACCAAGGTCTGATTGCGCAGGCTTCGAGCTGTTCAGATCAGCGGAATACGTGTAAGTGTTTGATATCGGGGTCACCAAGCTCGCCATCATTGGCGGGATCGCACTGCTGGTCATTGGCCCTGAAAAGCTGCCGGGTCTGGCAAAGACAATCGGAACCCTGTTGGGGCGCGCGCGGCGTTATGTGGCCGATGTCAAATCCGAAGTCAATCGGTCCATGGAGCTTGATGAACTCAAGAAAATGAAGGACACGGTTGAAAACGCGGCGCGTGATGTTGAAAACTCAATCCAGACCAGCGCCAGCGATTTTGAGAAAAGCTGGGCCGAGACCACCGCAATCGCATCGAACCCGCAGCCCGCTGACATGCCCCCCAGTTTTCCAGAGTACAAACACCCCAAGAAGAAATGGCGCCTCAAGCAAGGTGCCACCCCAAGCTGGTACAAAGCCCGTACCGGCACCCGCACCAAGGCCCTGTCAGGGGCGGCCCGAGTGGCCCGGTTTCGACCTCACCAATTTAGCTGATGACTGACCCTGTCAACAAAGAAGACGAACTGGCCGGCACGGAACAGCCCTTCGTACAGCACTTGTTCGAGTTGCGCGACCGACTCTTGCATTCGCTGTATGGCGTTGTCGCCGTGCTGGTTGTTCTGCTGTTCTACCCTGGCCCCTCCCAACTCTACGACTTGCTGGCGATGCCGCTGGTCAAGGCACTGCCCGAAGGTTCCCGGATGATTGCCGTGGGCGTGGTGTCGCCGTTTCTGGTGCCGATCAAGGTGTCGGTGATGGCAGCCATTGGTTTGACCTTGCCCTGGATTCTTTACCAGGTCTGGGCCTTTGTGGCGCCGGGCCTATACAAGAACGAGAAGAAGCTGGTGTTGCCCCTGGTTGCGGCAAGTACCTTTCTGTTTTACCTGGGCGCGGCGTTCTGCTACTTCTTCGTGTTTGGGCAAGCCTTTCCGGCGATCCAGAAAATGGCCCCGATGTCGGTGGCCGTCAGTCCGGACATCGAGGCCTATCTTGACTTCGTCATCACCATGTTCATCGCGTTTGGCGTTGCGTTTGAAGTGCCGATTGTGGTCATTATTCTGGCCCGCATGGGCATCGTGACGATTGCGCAGTTCAAGTCATTTCGTTCTTACTTTGTGGTCGGCGCGGCGGCTGTCGCCGGGCTGGTCACGCCGCCCGATCCGGTTTCCATGATTGCCTTGCTGGTTCCGATGTACCTGCTTTACGAAGTTGGCATCCTGGCGGCACAAATATTCATCAAGCACACCAAAGCCCCTGAGGAAGGTGTTGATGAAGCAGCAAAACTTTAGACCTCGCCAGCGTGGCAGGCACGTTGGGGTCTACTGAGCCACTCTGCGCGGTTTGGGCCGCACGCCGGGCGTCACGTCCAGTTCGACCCTCTCGTCCCGACGCAACAGACTGAACTTGGACGCCGTACCCGGCTTCAGGGCGGCAACGTTGCTCAGTAACTCGGATACATCGCTGACCGGCTTGCCCGCTACACGGGTGATGACATCGCCGGGCCGGATACCCGCTTGCGCGGCCGGTCCGCTTTGCAGCACGCCGGTGATGATCACGCCCTCTTTGGCCTTGACGCCAAAGGTTTCAGCGAGTTCGGGCGATAAATCATTGGGCTCCACGCCGATCCAGCCGCGCGTTACCTGCCCGTCCTTCACAATGCTCTCCATCACGAGCCTGGCCGTGGACACGGGAATGGCAAAGCCAATGCCCATGCTGCCGCCCGAGCGCGAATAAATGGCGGTGTTGATGCCCAGCAGATTGCCGTTGGTGTCCACCAGGGCACCGCCCGAATTGCCGGGATTGATGGCAGCGTCGGTCTGGATGAAGTTCTCGAAGGTGTTGATCCCCAGCTGGTTGCGCCCCAGCGCACTGACAATGCCGCCGGTGACGGTTTGCCCGACGCCAAACGGGTTGCCGATGGCCAGCACCTGGTCCCCCACCTGCAGCGTATCGGAGTTGCCCAGCACGATGGCGGGTAGTCGGTCCAGCGCAATCTTCAGGACAGCGAGGTCGGTATCCGGGTCGGTCCCAATCACTTTGGCCCGTGCGCGGCGGTTATCGTTGAGAATAACCTCAATTTCATCGGCACTTTCCACCACATGGTTGTTGGTCAGGATATAGCCGCTGGCACTCACAATCACCCCGCTGCCCAGCCCGACCTGAGGCTCATTGCCCTGGTCGCCAAAAAAGAACTTGAACCAGGGGTCGTCGCTGCGCGGGTTATTTTTGGCCGCTTTGCTGGTGTTGATGCTGACCACCGCAGAGGATGATTTTTGTGCCGCGAGCCTGAAACTGCCCGGTGGCACCGCGCCTGAGCTGGTGGCGGGCGCCTCCAGCAGGGCCACTGTGCCTGAGTGGGAGGGCCGGTTTCCCAGCCAATCGGGCTTGAGTGTCCCGACCACAAAATACGCCGCCAGCAGCACGGTGACCGTTTGGGAAAACAACAACCAGAGACGTTTCATGAAAAATTGCGGGCGCTACGCCCTTTGTGTAAATGGATAAAGCAGGAGTAAGCCCCCAAATTGTAGGCGTCGCGCGGGTGAAACCATGAATCGCCATCGGCCAGGGCTGCGACAGCAGCCTAGAGTGCGCCGTGTTGGAGGGCTGTCCGCTTCGAATATTTCGTCGACAATGGGGCAAGTCTCCTGAGACTTTGCGGGACAAACCGCAGCTACGCGAAGCGAGCCAGCTCTGTCCTCAACCGTTCAAAGAATATGAAGAAACCCATTGCAATCACGCTCGGCGACCCCGCCGGGATCGGCCCCGAGATCATTGCCAAGGCGTTTCGGGATGCGCCCGACGTCACGCAGGGATGTTTTGTGGTGGGCGATGTCGCGACCTTGCGGCGAGCGGTACAGATGATCAGCGCCGAACAGATCCCGCTTCCCGTCGCGCTGATCGAGGCGCCGACCGGGGCGCTGACCACGCCACCGCGTTGCCTGCCGGTGTTGCAGGTCGGGGCCCTGGCGGCGCCGGTTGAATTCGGGCGTTTGAGCGCCAGCGCCGGCAGACTGGCCGCCGAATGGGTAGTCTGGGCCGCGCAGGCCGCTTTGCGTGGTGACGTTGCGGCACTGGTGACCGCGCCGTTAAACAAGGAAGCGTTGGCACTGGCGGGTCCACCTCACTCAAGCTATCCGGGGCACACCGAAATGCTGCAAGCCCTGGCGGCTGCGCATGGGGGCAAGCCGCTGGCTGATGTGCCGGTGCGCATGATGCTGGTCAACGACGAGTTGCGCGTTGTCCTGGTGAGCATTCATGTGTCCCTGCGTAACGCGATCGAGGCAGTCACTTTTGACAATCTGTTGCAGACCCTGCACATCACCCATGCGTCACTTGCGGCGACCCTGGGCCGCGTGCCGCGCATCGGGGTTGCCGGTCTGAATCCGCATGCCGGCGAGGGCGGTCTGTTCGGCTGCGAAGAAGTTGACATCATCGCGCCAGCCATTGCGGCAGCTCGCTCACAGGGCCTGCAGGTCAGTGGCCCGTTCGCCCCCGATACCGTGTTCATGCGCGCGCGCGCCAAGGGCGGCCAGCCAGGGAAATTTGATGTCGTGGTGGCGATGTACCACGACCAGGGCTTGATCCCGGTGAAGTACCTCGGTGTAGAGAAGGGCGTCAACGTCACGCTGGGCCTGCCGCTGGTGCGCACCAGCCCGGATCACGGCACAGCATTTGATATCGCCGGTACCGGCCAGGCCGACGCGTCCAGCCTGATCGCGGCAATTCGCATGGCGCGGCACCTTTGCAAGCTGCCGCAAGGCAAGGGTTAAATTCACCTTAAACGGTCAGCTACAATCGCGGGTTCACCCCAATAGCGAAGTTTTTCATTGAGGATTCCCATGAGTGAAACCCTTGTCGACAGCAGCCCGATCGACGCCAGCAAACGGACCTGGCTGATCGCGTCCAGTTGTGCAGGCGCCGTCGGCGGTATAGCCGCAGCCATCCCCTTTGTCAGTAGTTTTCAGCCGTCCGAAAAAGCCAAAGCGGCTGGCGCGGCAGTAGAAGCGGACATCTCTGCGCTCAAGCCGGGCGAAAAAATGACCGTGGAATGGCGCGGCAAGCCGGTCTGGATCGTGCGTCGCACGCCGGAGCAGCTGGCCACTTTGCCCAAGCTGAACCCGCAGTTGGCAGATCCAAAATCCGAACGCAAGCCAGCCGAGCAGGCGCCCGACTACGCACGCAACGAAACCCGCTCGATCAAGCCGGAGTACCTGGTTGCGGTGGGTATTTGCACGCACCTGGGGTGCTCGCCATCCGACAAGTTCCAGACTGGCGCCCAGCCTTCCCTGCCGGACGACTGGCAGGGGGGCTTTTTCTGCCCCTGCCACGGCTCCACCTTTGATTTGGCTGGCCGCGTCTACAAGAACAAGCCGGCGCCGGACAACCTTGAAGTCCCGCCCCATATGTATCTCTCTGAAACCAAGTTGCTCATTGGCGACGACAAAAAAGCCTAAGAAAGAACAACATGGCTGAATTCCACGAAATTTCCCCGAACGCTCCGGCGGCTGAAAAACTGCTCAACTGGGTGGACAACCGGTTTCCGGCGAGCAAGCTCTTCAAAGAGCACATGAGCGAGTACTACGCGCCGAAGAATTTCAACTTTTGGTACATTTTTGGCTCACTCTCACTCTTGGTGCTGGTGATCCAGATCGTCACCGGCATTTTCCTGACGATGCACTACAAACCCGATGCCGCGCTGGCGTTCGGCTCGGTTGAGTACATCATGCGCGACGTGCCTTGGGGCTGGCTGATTCGTTACATGCATTCGACTGGCTCGTCGGCTTTCTTTGTCGTGGTCTACCTGCACATGTTCCGTGGACTGATGTACGGCAGCTATCGCAAGCCGCGTGAGCTGGTCTGGCTTTTTGGCTGCGGCATTTTCCTCGCTCTGATGGCGGAGGCGTTCATGGGCTATCTGTTGCCTTGGGGGCAGATGAGCTACTGGGGCGCACAGGTGATCGTCAACCTGTTCGCTGCCATTCCATTTGTTGGCCCTGATCTGGCGCTGCTGATTCGCGGTGACTTTGTGGTGGGCGACGCCACGCTGAACCGCTTTTTCGCCTTCCACGTGATTGCCGTGCCCCTGGTGCTGCTGGGGTTGGTGGTGGCCCACATCATTGCCTTGCACGAAGTCGGCTCCAACAACCCGGATGGCATCGAGATCAAGGCCAGCAAAGATGCCAACGGACGCCCGCTGGACGGCATTCCCTTCCACCCCTACTACTCGGTGCACGACATCTTCGGGGTCGGCGTGTTCCTGATGGTGTTTAGCGCCATCATCTTCTTCGCACCGGAGATGGGTGGTTACTTCCTCGAGTACAACAACTTCATCCCGGCCGATCCCTTGCAAACGCCGCTGCACATTGCGCCGGTCTGGTATTTCACGCCCTATTACTCAATGCTGCGTGCCGTCACGGACGAGATGATGTATGCGCTGATGGCCTGTGTGCTGGTCGGTGCCGTGCTGGCTGTGACCAAAGCGAAAATGCCCAATCTGTTCAAGGGCGCTATTGTGGGTGGGGCAGTCGTGTTGGTGGCCATGATGCTTGCCATCGATGCAAAATTCTGGGGCGTCGTCGCCATGGGCGGCGGCGTGATAATTTTGTTTTTCCTGCCCTGGCTGGACAACAGCCCGGTCCTGTCGATCCGCTACCGGCCGGACTGGCACAAGTACCTGTATGCGATTTTCGTCATCGACTTTCTGGTGCTGGGCTACCTCGGTATGCTGCCTTTCTCAGACATCAGCAATCGCATTTCGCAAGTGGGAACCCTGTTTTACTTTGGTTTCTTTCTGCTGATGCCCTGGTGGAGCCGTATGGGAACACCGAAGCCGGTGCCGGACCGTGTCACCTTCACGGCGCATTGAGCAGGAGAAAAAATCATGAAAACCATGGCTTTCACCAAAAATATCATTCTCGGTTTGATGCTGACGTTTGGGTTCACTTTCGGCGCTCAAGCCGCTGGTGGCGGCATCGCGTGGGACAAGGCCCCGAACCAGACCAATGACTTGGCGGCTCTGCAAAATGGCGCCAAACTGTTTGTCAATTATTGCCTTAATTGCCACTCGGCGGCTTTCATGCGCTACAACCGTTTGCAAGACATCGGCTTGACTGAGGCGCAAATCAAGGACAAGCTGCTGCTGACCAATGCCAAACTTGGCGACACCATGAAGGCCGCTATTGATCCGCAGCAAGCCAAGGCCTGGTTCGGCGTCAATCCGCCGGACCTCACCGTGATTGCCCGCTCGCGTGCCGGTCCGGGTGGAAGCGGTGCAGATTATCTGTACACCTATATGCGGACCTTCTACCAGGACTTCGACAAGCCAACTGGCTGGAACAATCTGGTTTTTCCCAATATTGCCATGCCGCACGTCCTGTGGGAGTTGCAGGGTGAGCGTCGTCCAGTCTTCAATGAAGTCATCGAGCAGGGCCATAAAGCGCAGGTTTTCAAGGGCTGGCAGCAACTCAAGCCCGGCACCCTGACACCCCTGCAATACGATCAGGCGGTGGCTGACTTGGTGAGCTATTTGCAGTGGATGGGTGAGCCGGTTAAAAACACGCGCGTTCGTATCGGCGTCTGGGTTTTGTTGTTCCTCGGTGTCTTCACTTTCTTCGCCTGGCGACTCAACGCCGCCTACTGGAAAGACATCAAGTAGTACAGATAAATTGTTTGGGTTTCGCTTCAAAAAGCGTGACCTGAGCTTCTCGGAGTGGAGTGGCTTGCAGCACCCCGCTCTTTTTAGTTTCATCCTGACTTGGGTACAAGTTGGATTGCACTGAAGCTACGTTTTAATTTTTAGGAGTCCGCGCCATGATGGTGTTGTATTCAGGTACTACCTGCCCGTTTTCCCACCGTTGCCGTTTTGTCCTGTTCGAGAAAGGCATGGACTTTGAGATTCGCGACGTCGATCTGTACAACAAGCCCGAAGACATCAACGTGATGAATCCCTACGGCCAGGTGCCGATTCTGGTTGAGCGCGATTTGATTTTGTATGAATCGAACATCATCAATGAATACATTGACGAGCGTTTTCCGCACCCCCAGTTGATGCCCGGCGATCCGGTCGATCGGGCCCGTGTGCGCCTGTTCCTGCTCAATTTTGAGAAGGAACTGTTTGTGCACGTGTCCACACTCGAGTCTCGTGCCGCCAAGAGCAACGAAAAGGTGCTGGAGAAAGCACGCGCCCACATCCGCGATCGCTTGACGCAACTGGCCCCGGTATTTTTGAAGAACAAATACATGTTGGGTGACGGCTTCTCCATGCTTGACGTGGCCATTGCCCCCCTGCTGTGGCGGCTCGATTACTACGGCATTGACCTCAGCAAAAATGCGGCGCCCCTGCTCAAATATGCCGAGCGCATTTTCTCGCGCACAGCTTACATCGAAGCGCTGACACCGTCTGAGAAAGTGATGCGCAAATAAGCGCTTTGCCAAAGACCGATGATTGACGCTCCAGACGCTACCTCCACGCGCCCCTACCTGATCCGGGCCTTGTACGAATGGTGTACCGACAACGGCTTCACGCCTTATGTGGCTGTGGCCGTGGACAACAGTGTGCAGGTGCCTCGCGAGTACGTGAAAGACGGGGAGATTGTTCTCAATATCGGCCTCGATGCCACGAGTTCACTCAAACTGGGCAACGACTTCATTGAGTTCAAAGCCCGGTTCGCCGGAACCACGCGGGAGATCATGGTGCCGGTTAACCAGGTTATGGCGATCTACGCCCGGGAAAATGGACAGGGCATGGCCTTTCCCCTGGCCCCCCCTCAAGGTGTTAAAACAGTTGCATCGTTCTCGACAAACCTGGTTTCTGTGGCAGACGGTACCCCTGTCGCAGCGCCTGAGCTTAAAACGGTCCAGTTGACAAGCGTCGAATCGGAGCGGCAAAAGGATGAGCCAAACGACGAACCAGATCCGCCACGACCATCCACCACAAGCCCGCGGCCCGCGCTGAAACGGGTGAAATAACAGGGTACTTGTCCGCGGGATGCTTGAAGAGTCCAGTAAAATATAAAAAGTGCCGATTTAGCTCAGTTGGTAGAGCAACCGCCTTGTAAGCGGTAGGTCATCAGTTCGAATCCGATAATCGGCACCATTTATTTTTCCAGGCTGACCCGCATCAGCGGTCACGGGTGATTTGGACCTTCAGCCGAATTGAGTTAACCTCCCACCCCTTGACCCGCAAATGAGCTTCAAGCGCGGGCAATAGCTGGCGAATTTTTGCCGCGGCCGCGTTGTTGTCCAAAATCAGGCACCACACCGGGCCTTCAATCGGCCCTGCTTTGACGGCTGGACGCAGCGGCCCAGGAATCAGGGATTCAATCGCCTTGAGTCGCGCGACCGAATCCCGGGTGAGATCAATCAATCTTGCCAGCGTTGGCGAGTCCTGGCTGGCCTGTAGCAGCGAGACTGGATGTTGGCGGCGGTTCATAAACAAGTTGTTGAGGGACTATCCGAATGCAATTGATTATCACGGATACATGGCTGGCCAAAAGTCGTGCGCTGCACCTCAGTGGCAGCAAGCTGGTGCTGGCCGCGTTGCTGGCGTCATTCATCTTGATGCTGGTGGCGGCGGGCCTCTACCACTGGGTGTTCCTGAAGGGCGCCAGAGAAGGCTGGCCGGTGGTGGGCACGCTGCTCCGGCTGGTGGTCAAGGATGAGTTTGAGCAGCGTGATCGATTTATGCGTGAGAACCTGGACGCGTTAGCACGCAAGTTGGGCGAAATGCAGGCCAAGCTGACGCAGCTTGAATCCTTGGGTGAGCGTGTTTCTGGATTGGCCGGCGTCAATCCCAACGAGATCAGGATGAAGCCCGGTCAGGGCGGCGCGCTGGTGTCGGGCCGCCCCTTGTCGATGGAAGAACTGCAAGCCACGCTGGCAGAACTTGATCGCCTGACCGATCAACGTAGCGACTTGATGACCGTGCTGGAGTCCCGCCTGTTTGATCAGAAAATTCGCAACATGATGGTGCCCACTCAGCCACCAGTGACGGCGGGCAACCTGGGTTCCCTGTTTGGCTGGCGCATTGACCCGTTTACCGGACGCTCGGCGCTTCACACCGGACTGGACTTCCAGGCGGATCAGGGAACCCTCATACTGGCGGCTGCCGGTGGTGTCGTGGTAACACAGGAGTTTCATCCGGCCTATGGAAACATGATCGAAGTTGATCACGGCAACGACCTGATGACACGTTATGCCCATGCTTCGAAAACGTTTGTCAGACGAGGTGACTTGATCAAGCGGGGTCAGAAAATTGCCGAGGTCGGAACCACCGGACGCTCCACCGGAGCGCATTTGCATTTTGAAGTGTTGGTGCAGGGAATTCCGCAAGACCCGCAGAAGTTTCTGGCGGCTGGCCGTAAGCTGCCGGCGCAACAGGTGGCCAGGCGTGTGACCCCGACCGGTGCGCTTGCGTCAACCCCGACCGGACCGTCCGCCAGGCGCTTGCCTGGGCAAAGGTAAAATCAGGCGCTCAGGTTTCTCAGCGTTGCGTATTCCGTTGAAACGGTTGCATTTCGCGCCAGTGACCCCATTTCATCCAGATTAGAAAAAGGATTGCGCTGTTCTGTTGGCCCAAGCGGGCTGGCGGGTCCGTCTTGCATTCATGGCCACCAATATTCTCACCAAAATTTTCGGCAGTCGCAATGACCGCCTGCTCAAACAGTACCGCAACAGTGTGCTTCGCATCAATGCGATGGAAGTCGAGCTGGAGAAGCTGTCCGACGATGCCTTGCGCGGCAAGACACAGGAGTTCAAGGACCGCGTCGCCCAGGGAGAAACCCTGGATGCCCTGTTGCCGGAGGCGTTTGCGGTGGTGCGCGAGGGTTCCAAGCGCGTCATGAAAATGCGCCATTTCGACGTCCAGTTGCTGGGCGGTATGTCGCTGCACAACGGCAAGATTTCAGAAATGGGAACAGGGGAGGGTAAAACACTGACCGCCACCATGCCGGTGTACCTCAACGCGTTGACCGGCAAGGGCGTTCACGTGGTGACGGTGAATGACTACCTGGCCAATCGGGATGCGCAGTGGATGGGCAAGCTCTACAATTTTCTGGGGCTGACAGTCGGCATCAATTTGCCGAACATGGCGCGCGAGGAAAAGCAGGCGGCTTACCGTGCCGACATTACCTACGGCACCAATAACGAATATGGCTTTGATTACCTGCGCGACAACATGGTCTACGAGACCGCCGACCGTGTTCAGCGCGGTCTGAATTACGCCATTGTTGACGAAGTGGATTCGATCCTGATTGACGAAGCGCGCACCCCCCTGATCATCAGCGGCCAGGCGGAAGACCACACCGAACTCTACATTGCGATCAACAAAGTGGTTCCCTTGCTGCAGCAGCAGGAAGGCGAGGCCGACCCGCGCACTGGCGAAGGGGTCACCAAGCCGGGCGACTTTACGCTGGATGAAAAAAGTCGTCAGGTCTTCCTGACCGAACAGGGCCATGAGAGCGCCGAACGTATTCTTTTCGACCTGGGGCTGATTCCTGAGGGCGCAACGCTGTACGACCCGGCCAATATCACGCTGATGCATCATTTGTATGCGGCCTTGCGTGCCAACCACCTCTACCACCGCGACCAGCACTATGTGGTGCAGGATGGCGAGATCGTGATCGTGGACGAGTTCACGGGCCGCCTGATGTCGGGTCGGCGCTGGAGCGAGGGCTTGCATCAGGCGGTGGAAGCCAAAGAGGGGGCGGCCATCCAGCCTGAAAACCAGACCATGGCGTCGATTACCTTCCAGAACTATTTCCGTCTTTATGGCAAGCTGGCGGGCATGACCGGTACCGCTGATACCGAAGCCTATGAATTCCAGGAAATTTACGGATTGGAAACGGTGGTGATGCCGCCCAACCGCCCCAGCAAGCGCGAAGACCAGCTTGATCGTGTTTACAAGACAACGCGCGAAAAATACGAAGCCGCCATCCAGGATATCCGGGAGTGCCATGAGCGGGGCCAGCCGGTGCTGGTCGGTACCACCTCGATCGAGAACTCGGAAATCATTGCGCAGTTGCTGGAAAAAGAAAAGTTGCCGCACCAGGTGCTCAACGCCAAGCAGCATGCGCGGGAAGCCGATATCGTGGCCCAGGCTGGCCGCGCCAAAATGATCACCATCGCTACCAATATGGCGGGCCGTGGCACCGACATTGTGCTGGGCGGCAACATGAGCCAGGCGGTGGAGGCGCTGGAGGCGGACGAATCGCTGGCCGCCGGTCAGAAACAAAAACAGCTTGATGCGCTGCGTGCGCAGTGGGAGCGAGACCACGAGCAGGTCAAGGCACTGGGTGGGTTGCGCATCATCGCCACCGAGCGGCACGAGTCGCGCCGCATCGACAACCAGTTGCGGGGTCGTTCCGGCCGCCAGGGCGATCCCGGCTCGTCGCGCTTCTACCTGAGTCTGGATGATGCGCTGATGCGCATTTTTGCCGGTGACCGGGTCAAGGCGATCATGGACCGGCTCAAAATGCCCGATGGTGAAGCGATCGAAGCCGGCATTGTGACGCGCAGCATCGAGAGCGCCCAGCGCAAGGTGGAAGCGCGCAATTTCGACATGCGCAAACAGTTGCTTGAGTATGACGATGTGTCCAATGACCAGCGCAAAGTGATTTACCAGCAGCGCAACGAAATTCTGGATGCAAAGGATCTGTCGGCCCAGATTGCGTCCTTGCGTGAAGGCTGTTTCAATGACCTGGTGCGCCAGTACGTGCCGGTCGAATCGGTCGAGGAACAGTGGGATATCGCGAGCCTGGAACAGGTGTTGGCCGATGAATGGCAGGTGACGCTGCCCCTGCAGCAGCAAGTGAGCGCGGCCAGTGCCATTACCGATGAAGACCTGCTGGAAAGCGTGCGCAGCGAAGCCAACAAGGTATTTGCAGCCAAGGTTGAGCAGATTGGCGGTGAAAACTTCACCCAGTTCGAACGCATGGTGTTGCTGCAGAGCATTGACACGCATTGGCGCGAACACCTGAGTTCGCTGGACTACCTGCGCCAGGGCATTCATTTGCGCGGCTACGCGCAAAAGCAACCCAAACAGGAATACAAACGCGAGGCGTTCGAGCTGTTCGGTCAGTTGCTTGACTCGGTTAAAAATGACGTCACCAAGGTGCTCATGACGGTCAGGGTTGAATCCAGCGCGCAACTGGAACAGGCGGCCGAGGCGATGGAGGATCGCGCTGAAAGCATGGTCAACGTGACCTACAGCGCGCCGACTGAAACCGGCGAGGTTCAAACCACGGTTGATAAAGAAACGGTTGGCAAAAGATCGCCGACCTTCGGTGGCGCCGTTCCACGCGTTGGTCGCAATGAACCCTGTCCTTGTGGCAGTGGCAAAAAATACAAGCAGTGCCACGGCAAGCTAGCCTGACATGGCCGTTAATTTACCCGCCCCCAATCCACTAGAGCTGTATCCAATCGCGGGGGTTCGCATCGGCGTGACCGAAGCCGGTATCCGCAAGGCCCAGCGCAAAGACCTGAGCGTCGTTTTGATCGACCCGGGGGCGTCGGTGGCGGGCGTCTTCACCCAGAACCGCTTTTGCGCGGCACCGGTGCAGCTCTGCCGCGAGCATCTGGCCAGCGGCGTGGGGGTCAGGGCCCTGCTCATCAATACCGGCAACGCCAATGCCGGCACCGGCGCAGATGGACGCTCCCGCGCCCTGAGCACCTGTGTGGCGCTGGCCGGCAAGCTCGGCATCTCAGCCGCGCAAGTTTTGCCATTTTCAACCGGCGTCATCATGGAGTCCTTGCCGGTTGAGCGGATCGAGGCCGGGCTGGATGGCGCTTGTGCCGATGCGCGCGAAGACAATTGGCTGCGCGCTTCTGAGGCCATCATGACCACCGACACCGTGGCCAAGGCCTTTGGTGCGCAACTGATGATTGATGGTGCCCTGGTGAGCATCACCGGCATCAGCAAGGGGGCCGGCATGATTCGGCCCAATATGGCGACCATGCTGGGCTTCATGGCGACCGACGCGTGTGTCAGCCAGGCGCTGATGCAGCAGTTGGCGACGGAACTGGCCAATGGTTCCTTCAACCGGGTGACGGTGGATGGCGACACCTCCACCAACGACTCCTTCGTTCTCATTGCCACCAACCAGGCGGCCCATGCGACTATTGATTCGCTTGACAGCGCATCCGGGCGCGCACTCCAGGCGGCCATGCTGGGCGTCGCGCAAAAGCTCGCGCAAGCGATCGTGCGCGACGGCGAAGGAGTTACAAAATTTATAGCAATCAAGGTGGCAGGCGGAAAAACTCAGGCCGAGTGCCGCCAGGTGGCCTATGCCATTGCCCATTCGCCCCTGGTCAAAACAGCCTTCTTCGCCAGCGACCCGAACCTGGGGCGCATCCTGGCCGCTGTGGGCTACGCCGGTATCGATGATCTGGACCAGGCCGGCATTGACTTGTACCTGGATGACGTTCATGTGGCAGCTCAGGGCGCTCGCCATCCCCTGTACCGCGAGGCAGACGGCCAGCGCGTCATGCAGCAGAGCGAGATCACGGTGCGGGTGGTTCTGGGGCGCGGTGATGCGGTGGATACGGTCTGGACTTGCGACCTCAGCCATGACTACGTCACGATCAACGCAGACTACCGCTCATGAACGAGAAATTCGCGCATTTGCTGCTTCGGGCGGAGCAACTCATCAGCCAGATTGAATCTGTGCTGCCACAAGCACTCTCGCCGCCTGACTGGAGCGCCTCCGTGGCCTACCGATATCGCAAACGAAGCTCGGGCCATGGCCTGCTTGCGCCGGTTCGTCATGTTGGCGTCATGCGCTTGGCGGACTTGAAAGAAATTGACCTGCAAAAAGAAAAAATCCAGCTCAACACCCTGCAGTTTGTCAACGGCAAACCAGCCAACAACGTGTTGCTCACAGGGGCCCGCGGCACCGGCAAGTCCTCGCTCATTAAAGCCTGTCTGAACGAATACGCAGGCCGTGGCTTGCGCCTGATCGAGGTTGACAAAGCGGATTTGACCGACCTGCCCGATATTGTGGACGTGGTGTCGGAGCGGAGCGAGAAATTCATTGTGTTCTGCGATGACCTGAGCTTCGAGGACGGCGAGCCGGGCTACAAGGCACTCAAGTCCATCCTGGACGGCTCGGTCGCCGCCACCACCCCCAACGTGCTGATTTACGCCACCAGCAACCGGCGCCATTTGTTGCCCGAGTACATGAAGGAGAACCTCAGCTACACCCATACCGACGACGGCGAGGTGCATCCCGGCGAGGTGGTGGAGGAAAAAATCTCCCTCTCCGAACGCTTTGGTTTGTGGGTCAGCTTTTACCCGTTCACCCAGAATGAATACCTCACCATCGTGGCGCAATGGCTGGCGTCGTTCGGCGTGGCGTCAACCGCCATTGAAGCCGCAAGACCACAAGCACTGGTGTGGGCGCTGGAGCGCGGTTCACGCAGTGGCCGGGTGGCCTACCAGTTTGCGCGTGACTATGCGGGCAAACATGACGCAAGCGCATGAGCAGCCAGCCCCTGGTTGCCGACGCCGCGCTGCCCCGCCAGGGCGGCACCGGGCGTAGCGTCGTCGATGTCGCGGTCGGGGTTCTGTTTCGAGCTGATGGCAGCTTCCTGCTCACCTCCAGACCGGCGGGCAAGGTCTACGCCGGCTACTGGGAGTTTCCCGGCGGCAAGATCGAGCCGGGCGAAACTATTGAGCAGGCATTGCAGCGTGAATTGCAGGAAGAGCTCGGCATCCGCATCGGCCCGGCAGCACTGTGGAGAGTTGAAACAGTGGATTACCCCCATGCGCTGGTGCGCTTGAACTTTTGCAAGGTCGTTGGCTGGACCGGTGACTTGCAGATGCGCGAGGCGCAGTCGTTTTCCTGGCAGCGTCTGCCGGTGCAGGTCGCACCCCTGCTGGCGGGCACGCTACCGGTTCTTCAATGGCTGGTGGACGAGTCGGGTTCAGCGCCAGTGATTTGATCTTCTGACGGGCCGTCGGTGGGCATGCGAAAGCTCTCACTGGCCCAGGCGCCCAGATCAATATTTTTGCAACGCGCGCTGCAAAAAGGGCGAAATGGGTTGACGGTCGCAAAAACACTGTCGCCACCGCAGGTCGGACAGATAACCCGTTTGGCTGGTCCGGGCGGGGACGTGTTTGCGGGTTTCATGAGCACAGGGCGAGTTCAAAAGCGGTGTCTTCACTGCAAGGGTGGAGTCTGTCATCGTCCTCCTGGCGCATCAGCCGGATCGACACCATGAGTCGATTGCCGCTGATCTCCGGGATCAATTCCAGTGACGAGTCGAGCGCCAGACGCAACAGTTGAAACGGTCTGCCTTGAGGCAGGTTTTGCTGAAACTGTCCCCCGTTGGCAATCACTTTTTGCGGTGCGCCGGAATCCCGCAGCAGCTTGAGCAAGACGTGAATCGAGTCCGCGAAAGGCGTTAGCGTGGCGGTCCAGCAGTGCAGATCATTTCTGCGCTGGACGCCTGTTTTGTGCTGCCACGCATAGTAGGCCGGGAGGTCGAACTCGCAGGTTCCACCAGGAATTCCGACGCGGCTTCGGATACTCATGAGCCAGTCATTCTCGGTCAGCGATTGACCGGCTTTGCCGGGCAGACTGTTCAAGGTCTGGAAACACCGGTCCAGCTCGCTGATCACGTCATCCAGAGCGCTTTCGGAGATGGCCGGATTGCCCCGATAAGCGTCAAGCATGTGTTTTTGTTTGTCCAGGTCTTTGAGGACATCGGACTTGAGGTCGGCACGTGCACCCACATCCATGACCTCGAAGAGGGTGGTGAGCGCGTAGTGATGGTCCAGTGCCTGCTCGCGCGAGACCAGTTCTGTCAGGCGATTAAACAGGTGTTCCAGTCGCAAATAGGTTCGGATGCGCTCGTTGATGGGGTATTCGTAAAGGATCACGCTGATTTTTTCGGTGGACCAGAGGCTACCCGGATGATAGCCCGAAGCGATGTGAAATTTGACGGACCTCATCCGCCAGTTCGGCAAGCGACAGACCTACGTTGAAAATAACCGTGTCAGCCGCGCCCAGCCTGCGCCCGCGCCCAGCCTGCGATGACATAATTTTCTCGACCTCGTGGCGCGTTAAATGGCTGCGCGCCATGACCCGGCTGATCTGAACTTCGGGCGTGCAATCGACCACCAGCACGTGATCCACTTTTTGCCGCCAGGTGGCGGATTCAACCAGCAGGGGAATGTCAAAGACGACGCAAGCGCGCTCTTCGCTTGCGGCGGATGCGGCCTGGCTTTGTGTTGCCAGTCCCACCAGGGGGTGAATAATGGACTCCAGCCGCTGGCGCGCCGTGGGGTCGGTGTGGATAAGGACCCGCATTTTCTCCCGGTCCAGTGCGCCGGCCGGGGTCACGAAATTCTGGCCAAAAATGGCGGCAACCATTGGCATGGCCTGACCTCCCGGTGCTGTCAGCTCGCGGGCTATGGCATCGGCATCCACCACGGCGGCGCCCCGCTCCGCCAGGCGTTGGGCCACGGTACTTTTGCCGCTGCCAATGCCGCCAGTCAGTCCCAGCCGGATAAGGGGTAACACAGCTTAGAGCCCGACGAAGCGAAGAATGGTGCCGGGGCCAAAAATCATGGCCGTCAGCCCGGCACCGGCCAGGAAGGGGCCAAAAGGCAGGTAGCCGCCTTCCCGCAAAGCGCTGGAGAACTTCATGGCAATACCGACGATGGCGCCAATGACCGAGGCCATCAAAATGATGGGTACCAGTGCCTGCCAGCCGAACCAGGCACCTAGCGCGGCAAACAGCTTGAAGTCCCCAAAGCCCATGCCCTCCTTGCCGGTGATCAGCTTGAAGGCCCAATAGACAAGCCACAAGGACAGATAGCCGGCCACAGCGCCCCAGAACGCCGTTGCCAGGGTCACGCTGGTCCATTGCAGTGTGGCCGCGATCAGACCCGCCCACAACAGGGGCAGGGTGATGTCATCGGGCAACAGCGTGGTATCCCAGTCGATCAAGGCCAGTGCCAGAAGCGATGCGGAAAACCCGCTCCAGGCCAGAGCGGAGGGTGTCATGCCCCAGCGCCAGGCGCAATAGAAAAACAGCGCGCCGGTTGTCAACTCCACCAAGGGATAGCGCAGACTGATGGGCGTGGCGCAGGCGGCGCATTTTCCCCGCAAAAAAAGATAACTCACGAGCGGAATGTTTTCATACCAGCGGATCTGATGGCCGCACTTGGAGCATCGGGAACGTGGCACTGCCAAATTGAATCTCTCTGCCGACGGCACTTCTTTTCCGGACAGCTCGACACACTCGGCCCGCCACTGTGCTTCAAGCATGATCGGTAGGCGGTAAATCACGACATTGAGAAAGCTGCCGACAACCAAGCCCAGTACGCCGAAAACGGTGGCGTCAAACCATTGCGAAACTGGCATCAGACCACCTGGCCCAGTTTGAAGATGGGCAGGTACATGGCCACCACAATGCCGCCAATCACGGTACCCAGAATCACAATGATGATGGGCTCCATCAGGCTCGAGATGCCGGCCACCATGTCGTCAACTTCGGCTTCGTAAAAATCAGCCGCCTTGCCCAGCATGTGATCGAGCGAACCCGACTCTTCGCCGATAGAGCACATCTGCAAGACCATGGACGGAAACAGATTGGCATTGGTCATGGCCGTGGTCAGTGCGGTACCGGTTGACACCTCCTGCTGAATCTTGATGGTGGCCGATTCATACACCCAATTGCCGGCGGCACCGCCCACGGAATCAAGTGCTTCCACCAAAGGCACGCCCGCTGCAAACATGGTGGACAGCGTTCGCGTCCAGCGTGCAATACATGACTTATCGACCAGGGTGCCAAAAATCGGCATCTTGAGCATGATGCGGTCCATCACTTGCTGCATCTTTTTGTTGCGACGCCAGGCTTGCATGAAAAAGTAAAAACCACCGCCGATACCGCCAAAAATCAACCACCAGTAGTTGACAAAAATCTCGCTGATGGCAATCACGGCAAGCGTCGGTCCGGGCAGATCGGCACCAAAATTGGAGAACACCTCTTTGAATGCCGGCACCACAAAAATCATGATAACGGCGGTGACGACAAAGGCCACGATCAGGACCGATATGGGATACATCAGGGCCGATTTGATTTTCGACTTGATGGCCTCGGTTTTTTCCATGTAAACCGCAAGCCGGTCCAGCAACTGGTCCAAAATACCGGCAGTTTCACCGGCCTCGATCAGGTTGCAATAGAGATTGTCGAAATACAGCGGGTACTTGCGAAATGCAGCGCTCAGTGAGGTTCCGGTTTCGACGTCGGTACGGATATTGTTGAGTAGCTTGGTGACGCTGGGGTTGGGGTTTCCGCGTCCCACGATGTCAAAGGACTGCAGCAGGGGAACGCCGGCTTTCATCATGGTGGCGAGCTGGCGGGTGAAGATGGCGAGATCTTTGGGCTTGATGGACTTGCCAGAGCGCATCCAGCGCTTCTTGATCTTGGTCGGTATGACCCCCTGGCGACGCAGGGCCGCTTGTACCTGGTTTACTCCGCCCGCTCTTGTTTCTCCGCGAACTGGTTTGCCGTTGCGGTCTTTGCCTTGCCATTCAAAGACAAATTCTTTGCTGCCTTTTGACTTTGTGCTTGCCATAGGGTCCCCTGGGTTATTGGTTTATGGGTTGAAGCGCGCGGCTCAGCCTGGCAAGGGCAGGGGTGGGAGATTCACGATCAGTGGTATCGACTGCGGTCATAGCCCAAGAATGTACTACGTCAGGAAGGGAACCCTCCGATCATCGCCGATTGCCTTCTCGATGTAAATCGAGAAGGCCGCGAGATTGCGCCGCGGGGAATCGAGCCTCCGGGTCGATCAAACACGTCTATCTTGACCGGCACGGGCTTGCCACTGTGAGGCCCTGGCAGTGTCAGAAGGAGGTGTTTAAAAAGTTCATATATGAGGATGTTATAATTTTTCTTATATGAACTTTGTGTTACACATCCCGTTGCAGACTTCGGCTGAACAGTTGACCCGATTGCACGCCTTGCAGGCGGCGTTTGCGCGGGTCTGCAACGCGCTGGCCCCCACGGTCCAGCAGACGCGGGTGTGGAACCGGGTGGCGCTGCACCACCTGATGTACCGCAGTTTGCGCGAGCGTTTTCCGGAGCTCGGTTCGCAGATGGTGTGCAATGCCATTTACTCGGTGTCGCGCACCTGTCGTTTGGTGTTCCAGCATCCGCAAAGTCCGTTCCATCTGTCGCGGCTGGGCGATAAACCCCTGCCTTCGCTGCGTTTTGCTGATAACTGCCCGGTGTATTTTGACCGGCATACGCTGAGTGTGAAGGCCGGGCAACTCTCCATGTACACGCTGGATGGCCGCATGCGTTTTGCGCTGGCCTTGAAGCCGGTGGATGAGGCCAATTTCAAAGAAAAGAAGCTGCGCGAAATCGTGCTCTCGCGCCGCCTGGACGGTGTGTTTGATCTGTGCTTCCTGTTCAGCGATGCGCAGGACAAGGAAGCGCCCGAGCCAGCCGCGCCCGATGGCGCTGAAGTTCCTGAATATGTGATGGTCGAGGAGGCCCAATGAATCCCAACAAACCCCCGTCAGAACTGCGCCAAGCGATCACAGCGCTGCGGCCCTATTTCAGGCAGGCGGCCTGGTTCAGCCTATTCGCCAGTCTGCTGGTGTTGGCGCCGTCGGGCTATATGCTTGAAGTGTATGACCGGGTGCTGAACAGCCGCAGCCATCTGACACTGGCCATGTTGACGCTGCTGGTGCTGGCGGCGTATGTGCTGATGGAGGTGCTGGGGTGGGTGCGCTCCGAGGTCATGCACGAGGCGGCCATGGCGTTTGACCGGCGCATGAGTGGCCGCATTTTTGCGGCGATTTTTGAGGCCAATCTCAAGCGCATGCCGGGCGGCACGGCCCAGCCCATGAATGATTTCCGCACGGTCCGCGATTTTTTGCATGCACCGGCCTTGTTGGCCTTGATGGAGACCCCGGTGTCGCTGGTGATTCTGGTGCTGCTCTTTGCCATCAGCCCGGTCCTGGGCTGGGCCGCGGTGGTGGCGGCGGTGCTGCAGACTTTTGTCGGCTGGCTCAATGAGCGCAGCACCCAGCCGCCGCTGCTGGCGGCCAACCGCAGCGCGATGGCCGCACAGCAGTATGTCGACGGCACTTTGCGCAATGCGCAGGTGATTGAGTCGATGGGGATGCTGCGCGATATTCACCGCCGCTGGATCGGCAAGCAGCGCGAGTTTCTGGGGCTGCAGGCGCTGGCGTCAGACCACGGTGGTTTTTACCAGGCGGTGTCGAAATTTTTGCAAAACACGGTCAGCTCCATGCTGTTGGGGCTGGGTGCCTGGTTGTTGTTGCGCAACCAGCTTAACGGCGGAGCCGCCTATATGATCGTCGGCTCGATTCTGGGCGGACGGGTGCTGGCGCCTCTGGTCCAGATTGTGACGCAGTGGCAAACCGTGGTGAATGTACGAGAGGCTTATGGCCGGCTGGAGAACCTGTTGGGTACAGTGCCCCTGCGTCCGTCTGGCATGGCTTTACCAGCGCCGCAGGGCAAGCTGCAGGTTGAAGCCCTGGTGGCGGGTGCGCCCGGAAGCCAGGTGGCCATCCTCAAAGGCGTGAGCTTTGCGTTGCAGCCGGGCGAGGTGCTGGCGGTGGTGGGGCCGTCGGCCTCCGGCAAGACCACCCTGGCCCGCTTGCTGGTGGGCTTGTGGCCGGCGCTGAATGGCAAAGTGCGACTCGACGGCGCTGATGTGTATGCCTGGGACAAGATCGAACTGGGCCCACACGTGGGGTATTTACCGCAAGGGGTGGAGTTGTTTGACGGCACCGTGGCCGAAAATATTTCCCGCTTTGGCGAGGTCGATCAGGCCAAGGTGCAGGCTGCGGCCCGCGCCGTGGGCTTGCACGAGTTCATCATGGCGCTGCCGCAGGGCTATGACAATCCGGTCGGGCGTGAGGGCGCCATGCTGTCGGGCGGGCAGCGCCAGCGCGTGGCATTGGCCCGCGCCATTTACGGAAATCCGGCTTTTGTGGTGCTGGACGAGCCCAACTCCAGCCTGGACGAGCAGGGCGACGCTGCGTTGACAGCTGCGATAGCGCAACTCAAGGCGCGTGGCACAACTTTCGTGGTGATGACGCACCGCACCAGCGTGTTGGGGGTGGTCGATAAGATGCTGGTGCTGCGCGATGGACAGACCCAAATGTTGGGGCCGCGTGACGATGTCTTGAAGGCACTGGCCGATGCGGTGGCGCAGGCGCGCCAACCCGTCGCGCAAGCGTCTGCAAGCACTTCATAACTGCAAAAAAATCAATATGAAAACACCCGAATTTTTCAAACGCAGCGAATTGACATCGACTCTCTGGCGTTTTCGTCGCGAGTTTTTGGTGGTGGGCGCCTTCAGCATGGTGGCCAATGTGCTGATGCTGGCGCCCACGCTGTACATGTTGCAGGTGTTCGACCGGGTGCTCACCAGTCAGAACGAATTGACGCTGGTGGCTTTGTCTTTGGTGACATTGTTCCTGCTTGCCGTGATGGCGTTTGCCGAATGGATGCGTTCGCGCCTGCTGGTGCGGACCGGGGTACGTCTGGACGAGCAGCTCAGTACCCAGGTGTTCAATGCCAGTTTTGAGTCTCACCTGAGCCAGTCGGGGGGCAGCCCCTCGCGGGCGTTTGGCGACTTGATCCAGATTCGTCAGTTTCTGACAGGCAACGGCATTTTTGCGTTTTTTGACGCGCCCTGGACACCGATCTACATGGCCGTGCTGTTCTTTCTGCACCCCTGGCTGGGCGTGCTCGGCGTGGTGTTTATGCTGGTTCAGGCGGCGCTGGCCTGGTTCGGTCACCGTCATACGCTGGTGCCGTCAGAGGATGCAGCCAAAGCCAGTGCCGAAGCCGGCAGCTTCCTGCAGAGCAAGTTGCGCAATGCCGAAGTGCTTGAGTCGATGGGCATGATCCGCAACCTGCAGACGCGCTGGGCCGAGCGGCATCAGGCCTACCTGGCGCGAAGCGGCGCGGTGCAGCAATTAACGCACCGCATTACCGCCTGGAGCAAGTTCATCCGCTACAGCCAGCAGTCGTTGGCGCTGGGCGCGGGTGCCTTGCTGGTGATTGACGGCCAGCTCACGCCGGGCGGGATGATTGCGGCCAATGTGCTGATGACGCGAGCGCTCGCACCGATTGACATGATTGTCGGTAGCTGGCGTCAGTTCATTGGCATGCGCGCTGCGTTTGCCCGGCTGGAGCAGTTGCTGATCGAGTATCCGCTGCGGGACCCGGCCTTCAAGCGGGTGACGCCGGCCGGAGAAATCACGTTGCGCCAGGTGTTTGCGAGCGCACCGGGCCGGTCGACCCCGATTCTTCAAAATCTGAACCTGAATATGCCGGCCGGTACGGTGACGGCGATTCTGGGGCCGTCCGGCTCCGGCAAGTCCACGCTGGCGCGGGTGCTGGTGGGAATCTGGCCGGATGTGTCGGGAGATGTGCTGCTGGACGGTTTACCCATTGGGGGCTGGAACCGGATCGAGCTCGGCCCCCATGTGGGTTACCTGCCGCAGGATATCGAGTTATTTGAAGGCTCGATTGCCGAGAATATCGCCCGTTTTGGTGAGGTAGATCCTGCGCAGGTGATTGAAGCGGCACAGAGCGCGGGCTTGCACGAGATGATTTTGCGTTTTCCCAAGGGCTACGATACCGCCATCGGCGAGGCCGGCAATTTGCTCTCGGGTGGGCAGCGTCAGCGCATTGGTTTGGCGCGCGCCATCTACGGTAAGCCGGTGCTGATTGTGCTGGACGAACCCAATGCGAATCTGGATGACGCCGGTGAGGCCGCGCTCTTCAAGACGGTCGAGGAACTCAAAACCAGGGGCAAGACGGTGTTTTTGATTACCCATCGCCCAGGCGCTGTGGCGGTGGCCGACCGCATTCTGATTTTGCGCGATGGCCAGGTGCAGGCCTACGGCCCGCGTGATGCCGTGGTGGCTGCTTTGCAGGCACCACGCCCAGTACCCCCGAATCCGGCGCCGCCATCTGGCGCGTCGGCCTTGCCGGCCTGATCCCCCTGTTCCCCACTTTTTTTCCGAGTCTGATATGTCCAAACTAGATATGCTCAAACGTCTTTCATCCAAGCCGCCGTCCTCCAGCGTCCTGCCCGGCGCTTCTGATCCTGCCGCGCAGGAGCTGCCGGCTGACACCGGGCGCGCGGCCCGGATCGGGCTGTGGGCCCTGGGCCTTGGTTTTGGCGGCTTTCTGTTATGGGCCGGTTTTGCTCCGCTGGATGAAGGGGTGCCGGCTCAGGGCATGGTCGCCATTGACACCAAGAAAAAGACGCTACAGCACCTCACCGGGGGCCTCGTCAAGGAGGTACTGGTGAGAGAGGGCGACCGCGTGAAGGAGGGGCAACTGCTGATGCGGCTTGACGAGGCCGTTGCGCGGGCGAACTTCGAGACCGTGCGGCAGCGCTACATCGGCTTGCGCGCCATGGAGGGGCGATTGCTGGCCGAGCAGAGCGGGCGGGCAAAAATAGCGTTTCATCCGGATGTGCTGGAAGCCAGCCAGGACCCGCAGATAAAGCAGGTAGTTTTGACACAGGAGCAGTTGTTTACCTCGCGTCGGGCCGCCTTGCGTGCAGACCTGCAGTCAATTGAGGAGAGCATTCTGGGTCAAGGGAGCCTGATCCAGGCTTATGGAAAGATGCAGGTCAATCGCGAGAATCAGCAGGCGCTGCTGGCCGAGGAGCTCAATAACACGCGCGGACTGGTCAAAGAAGGTTACGCCCCGCGCAACCGGCAACTGGAGCTTGAACGCATGGCGGCCGAAGTCAGTTCAGGCATTGTCGAGTTGCAGGGCAATACTTTCCGCGCCAAACATGCTGTTGGCGAGCTAAGGCAGCGTGCCATTGTGCGGCAGCAGGAGTACCGCAAGGAGGTCGAGTCCCAACTGGCCGAAGTCGGCCGCGAGGTGCCGGGGGATGCGGAAAAGTTCCGCGTCGCCAGGGACGATCTGGGGCGCATCGAGATCAGGTCGCCAGCGACTGGTCAGGTCGTGGGCTTGGCGTTCCAGACGGTGGGTGGGGTCATCGGGCCAGGACAGAAACTGATGGACGTGGTGCCGCAGGATCAGGCGCTGCTGGTCGAGGCCCGGGTGGCACCGCACCTGATTGACCGTGTGCATGAAGGCTTGCCGGTGGATGTCCGTTTTTCTTCTTTTGCCCATACCCCGGAACTGGTGGTGGAGGGTAAGGTGGTCTCTGTTTCTGCTGATTTGCTGACCGATCAACAAACCGGCGTCGGCTACTACCTGGCACGGGTCGGCGTTACCGCAGCCGGGTACCAGAAGTTGGGCAAGCGCCAACTCCAGCCGGGCATGCCGGTTGATGTGATTTTTGTGACGGGTGAGCGCTCCATGCTGACCTATCTGCTAAGCCCATTGACCAAGCGGATGGCCGCGTCCATGAAGGAGGAGTGAGCACATGATGCGCAATACTTTGAATACCTTGAGCAGGGCAAGCGCCCGGCCGTTCAAGCGCCTGGTGTTGGGCGGCACGCTGCTGTCCTTGTCGATGGCGGTCTGGCCGATCGACTTGTTACAGGCTTACGAGGCGGCACGAAAACAGGACGCTACCATTCTGGCGTCTCGCGCCGCAACCGAGGCCGGACGCGAACGCCTGCCGCAGGCGCGTGCGCAGTTGTTGCCCAATGTGGCGGCCAGTATGGCGAGCAATAACAACCAGTTGACCAGTAGCGCCCCCAATTTTTTGGGGCAGGAACAAACTTCCAGCACCAATTATCCCAGCAGCAACCAGACCCTGACAGTGCGCCAGCCCTTGTTTCGCCCCTACCTGACGGCGCAACACCGGCAAGCCAAGGCACAGGTGGATGACGTCGATGCCTTGCTCGCACAAGATGAGCAAAACCTGGCCGTGCGGGTTAGCGGTGCTTATTTTGAAGCCATGCTGACGCATGAACAACTGGCACTTGTTTTGGCGCAGCGCACGGCCAACATGACACAACTGGATGCCGCCCGCAAGTCATTCGCGGCCGGTGCCGGTACCCGCACCGACGTGGACGAAGCGCAGGCCCGGCTTGACATGACCCTGGCCCTGGAGATCGAAGCCAGAGCGAATGTGGCCTACACCTTGCGGCAATTAGAGGCCCTGGTCAACCAGCCGATTGACAGACTGGCGACGCTCGATGTATCAAAGCTTGAGCTGCTCGACCCGCAGCCCAACCGTCTGGACGACTGGACCGGACGTGCTGAGCAGAACAGCCCTCAGTTGCAATCTCTCAGGGCCCAGGTTGAAGTGGCGCGTCAGGAGGTGGAGAAGGCTAATTCCGGACACTATCCAACGCTCGATGCGGTAGTGCAATGGTCGCGCAGCGAAAGCGAAAACGTCACCAATATCAAATCTCGTTACACCAATTCAGCCATCGGCTTGCAGCTCAATATCCCGATTTTTGCGGGCGGTTACGTCAACTCTTTGGTCCGACAAGCCCGCGCTGGACAGGAGCGTTCCACGCAAGCGCTGGAGGCTGGCCGGCGTGACCTGGGGCTGCGTGTACACAAAGAGTTTCGGGGTGTCACTGAAAACGTCCCCAGAATCAAGGCGCTGGAGCAGGCGCTGCGTTCGGCTGATCAACTGGTGTTGTCAAGCCGCAAGTCGTTTCAGGCGGGTAGCCGCACGCTGCTTGACGTGTTGAACGCCGAGCAGCAACGTGTGCTGGTTCTGCGCGACCTGGCGCAAGCGCGCTATCTGTATCTGATATCAAATATCAGGCTACTCGCTCTGGTGGGTGGGGCTGATGTCGAGGCCGTGGTTGCGATTAACCGTTTGCTGCAGAACTGAGCGTTAAGCTTGAACGAACAGGAGCAGGCGTAAAGGAATCTGCCCCCTTTTAGCGCGATCAATGCAATGAACAGATCGCTGCCGATGGGGCGTCGCCAAGCGCTCCAAACCACTGCGGCCAGGCATGTTTGGGCCATTCGGCGGTATCGAACAGGCGGTGAAGAATACCCAGCCACTGCCGCAACTCGGTACCGCTCAGCCTCAACTGTGCAGTGCCTGTTGCCCGCCACTTGAAGGTTAAGGTATAGCCATACAGGCTTCGCGCCAAATCTACCGCTTCCAGCAAAGCTTCACCCTTCGCCACCGTGGCTTCTACCGGCCGGCCGGGTTTGAGTTGTGCCTGCGCGGCCGCCTGCTCCCACGCATGCAGGCTGGGTACGGACTGTCCTGCGGCCTGGATTTTCAGATCATCCTCCAGCCAGTTGCTCAAGGCACCCGCCAAGCGATTGGCCAGGCGTTGCGTGAGCCAAAGCAACAGCACCTTGCCATCGCTGTCTTGCACACTCAGGCAGATGCGGTCTTGCGTCGGGTCAAAACACTGCGTAATTTTTTGGACAATAAACATAGCCCTTACTCCTTGCCGCCTATGCATAAAGGGGTCAAACCCGTTTTATCATGCTTTCGCTTTCGACGTTCCAAGCTCGGCAGGCTGCCAGGCAGATCAGTGCAGCGCCCGCTCCAGAAAGTCAGCGGCTCTCAGGCATTGGCGGTCTGCGCGCGGCCCGCCAATGATTTGCAGACCCATCGGGTTGCCAGTCACGCCCACGGCGCCCGCTACATTCACGCAAGGCAAACCCAGCAGCGTCCAGGCGCGGTTGAACGTGGAAACGCCCGTGCTATCAAACCCCAGCGGCGCTTCGTCGGGTGCGCTGGGCGTCATCAACACGTCAAACTGACTGAGCCAGTCGACACCGGCCCAGCGCGCCGCAGCGGCGGTATTTTGCGCCGCTTCATAGGCCCGCGCACTGATGTGGCGCGCGGCGAGCAGGTAGTCGCGCAGTACCGCCGACAGCGCCTGTGGGTGCCGGTCCAGTTGGTCGACCTCGCGCGCCAGTGCGCGCCAGGCTTCGTAGCCCTGGATCACATCCTGCGCCTCAAACACGTTTTTCATCCAGGCTGGCAGGGTGACGCTTAGCACCTCGGCACCGGCCGCCCGTAACGCCTGGCAGCCGGTTCCTATCGCCAACTGCGCGCTGGGCGATACCTGGCCCCAAGGGTAGGACTCGGGCACCCCGACCCGCCACGGCCGGGTCGGCGTTTCATCCTGTGCTGGCTCAAGCGCCAGCGCATGACCGCTCACGGCTTGGGCAAACCAGGCCACCTCGGACACGCTGGGCGCAAACAGGCCGACGGTGTCAAGCGACCACGAAAAGCATTTGAGGCCAGCCGTCGGCAACAGGGTAAAGCTGGGCTTGAAACCGGTGACGCCGCAGTACGACGCCGGACGAATGATGGAGCCGCCGGTTTGGCTGCCAATCGCAAAAGACACGAGGCCGGCCGCGACCGCCGCCGCCGATCCGGCTGAAGAGCCGCCCGGCGTGCGACCTGGTGCATTGGGGTTGCGTGTGGCGGTCGGGTTGAGAAAAGCAAATTCTGTGGTGCTCGATTTTCCGATCACCAGACCACCCGCACGGCGGATGGCGCTAACCATGGCCGCGTCCGTGCGTGCGTTTGCACCCGCGTAAAGTGGTGAACCATAGCTGGTGGGCAGATCGCAGGTGTCGAAGATGTCCTTGACGGCAACCGCAAGGCCTTGCAGCGGACCCACGCGCCCGCTCTGTTTTAGCTGCTCCAGGTGTGCAAGCGCAGTGGGCAGGTCCAGCCGGGCGACAAATGCGCCCAGCGTGGCGTCTGTAGCGTCGATACGTGCAAAGGTGTCGGCGAGCAGGGTGGCGGCATCGAGGGTGCCCGCCGCCAGTTGTGTGGCGGTGGCAATTGCTGTAAGTGTTTGATGGCTCATGCTGCAAAAAAAAGTGGTAGCGCGCATGGTGGAGTAGTCCTCCACCCCCGACTACGGGCGGCTTTCCGTGATGCTGCAAAGCCGCTTCGACAGGCAGCTTTGATACGAACAGTGCAGAATATGCACTTCGGCAAGAGATTATGAAGCATGGCGAATTCACCCTTCGCCCAAGTTTATCTGGCCTGTTGGTTTTGAGCGGTTTTTTGTTTTCCTTGCTTGAATATAGTAAAACTGTCACCAATTCACCCTTGGCGCTGCAGCGCTTCGGTACGCTCGATAGAATGAAATCATGGCAAGCAAATCTCCCGTAATTCCCCCAGCTCCGCCGGTTCATCAACCTGACCGGGATGATGGGGGCTCAGTTGTGCTCGAGCGGCGAACGCAGAAGGTCCAGCCGCCGCAGCTGTACCAGGTGGTCATGCTCAATGATGACTACACGCCGATGGAGTTTGTGGTGGTGGTGATCCAGGAATTTTTTGGCAAGGATCTTGAGGCGGCAACGCAAATCATGCTCAAGATCCATCTGGACGGGAAAGGTGTTTGCGGGGTTTATTCCAGGGATGTGGCAGCCACCAGGGCGGACCAGGTTCTTGAGGCGGCAGCGAAGGCCGGGCACCCGTTGAAGTGCGTCAGTGAGCCGGTTGATACTTGAAAATTTGCGGGACAGACCGAATCTTGAGACTTTGCGGGACAGACCGCAGTTACGCGAAGCGAACAAGCCCTGTCCCCAACTGATCGTCATTCGCAGGCTCTGTCCTCAACTGATTAAGCCTCGGCGCGGAATTGGTATTGAAATCGGATTACAGTTAACCATCAAAGCAAGGCTAAAAAGGAAATTACATGATTGCCCAAGAATTGGAAGTCAGCCTTCACATGGCGTTTGTCGAGGCGCGCCAGCAGCGTCATGAGTTCATCACGGTGGAGCACTTGCTGCTCGCCTTGCTGGACAACCCCAGCGCAGCTGAAGTGTTGCGCGCCTGTTCGGCCAATATTGACGACTTGCGCAAATCCCTGGCGAACTTCATCAAGGACAACACGCCGCAAGTGGCTGGTTCAGACGATGTGGATACGCAGCCCACCCTGGGCTTTCAGCGCGTGATTCAGCGCGCCATCATGCATGTGCAGTCCACCGGCAGCGGCAAGAAGGAAGTGACCGGCGCCAATGTGCTGGTGGCGATATTTGGCGAGAAAGACTCGCACGCGGTGTATTACCTGCATCAGCAGGGGGTGACCCGACTGGATGTGGTGAACTTCATTGCGCACGGCATCAAGAAAAGTGATCCACCGGAGTCGTCCAAAGCGGGCGAAAGCCAGACTGAGAGCGAAGAAGGTGCGGCTGAGAAAAATGAGAAGTCTTCGCCGCTGGAGCAGTACACCCAGAATCTCAATCAGCTGGCCAGGGACGGCAAGATTGACCCCCTGATCGGGCGTGATTACGAAGTCGAGCGCGTGATCCAGATTTTGTGTCGCCGCCGCAAGAACAACCCCTTGCTCGTAGGTGAGGCCGGTGTCGGTAAAACAGCTATTGCAGAAGGCCTGGCCTGGCGTATCACGCAGAAGGATGTGCCTGAAATTCTGGCCGAATCCATGGTCTATTCGCTCGACATGGGTGCTTTGCTGGCAGGTACCAAATACCGGGGCGATTTTGAGCAGCGGCTCAAAGGTGTTTTGAAGTCGCTGAAAGACAAGCCCAATGCCATTTTGTTCATTGATGAAATTCACACGCTGATTGGTGCCGGTGCGGCGTCGGGCGGCACACTGGATGCGTCCAATTTGCTCAAGCCGGGATTAAGTTCGGGTGCGCTCAAGTGCATTGGCGCGACCACCTTTACTGAATACCGTGGCATCTTCGAGAAGGACGCCGCGCTGTCGCGCCGTTTCCAGAAAATCGATGTGGTCGAGCCCACCGTCGAGCAGACGGTGGAAATTCTCAAAGGCCTCAAGTCCCGTTTTGAAGAGCATCACAACGTCAAGTACGCGGTGGCTGCATTGCAGGCGGCGGCAGAGCTGAGCGCCAAGTACATCAATGACCGCCATCTGCCGGACAAGGCGATTGATGTGATTGACGAGGCGGGTGCCGCGCAACGCATTCTGCCGCCCTCCAAACGCAAGAAGATCATCAGCAAGACCGAAGTTGAGGAAATTGTGGCCAAGATCGCCCGCATTCCACCGGCCAATGTGTCCAATGACGATCGCGGCAAGCTCAGAACGCTGGAGCGGGATCTCAAGAATGTGGTGTTCGGGCAAGACAAGGCGATTGACATGCTGGCATCGGCCGTGAAGATGGCGCGCTCCGGTTTGGGCAAGGGGGACAAGCCGATTGGCTCTTTTTTGTTCAGCGGTCCCACTGGGGTCGGTAAAACCGAGGCTGCCAAACAGCTGGCCTACATCATGGGCATTGATCTCATTCGCTTTGACATGAGTGAGTACATGGAACGCCATGCCGTGAGCCGCCTGATTGGCGCGCCACCGGGCTATGTGGGGTTTGATCAGGGCGGGCTGCTGACCGAAGCTGTCACGAAGAAGCCGCACTGTGTGCTGTTGCTCGATGAGATCGAGAAGGCGCATCCGGACATCTTCAATGTGTTGTTACAGGTGATGGACCACGGCACCTTGACTGACAACAATGGACGCAAGGCTGACTTCCGCAACGTCATCATCATCATGACCACCAACGCCGGTGCCGAAGCCATGAACAAGGCGATCATGGGATTTACCAATGTGCGAGAAGCGGGCGACGAGATGGCGGACATCAAACGTCTGTTCACGCCTGAATTCCGCAACCGGCTTGATGCCGTTGTCAGCTTCAAGGCCTTGGATGAGATCGTCATCATGCGGGTGGTTGACAAGTTCTTGCTGCAGTTGGAAGCCCAGTTGGCCGACAAAAAAGTGGACGTCACCTTTACCGACAAACTGCGCAAACACCTGGCCAAGAAAGGCTTTGATCCGCTGATGGGAGCGCGTCCGATGCAGCGTTTGATTCAAGACACGATTCGCCGCGCGCTGGCCGACGAATTACTCTTCGGCCGCCTGACCGACGGCGGCCGCCTGACGGTGGACCTGGACGACAAGGATGAAAGCAAGACCGAGGTCTTGCTCGATATTCAGCCCTTGCCCAAGAGAGAGGGCAAGCCCAAGGTGCAAGAGGTGACGGCAGGCTAGCCAGGGCGTCGGCGAATTTGAGTTCGCGTGGCCTACTTGAAGCCGACGCGGTCGAGCATTTGCTGCACCTTGACCTGATTCATTCCTACCACACTGATGGGAATGGTTTCGCTCTTGAAGCTGCCGCCTGTCATGGCCTGCAGGGCGGGGTTGCTGATTTTCATGCCTTTGACCACCGGCCATTCGTTATTGCCGTTGGCAAAATGATCCTGCGCTGGTGCGCTGGCCAGATATTCCAGAAATTTGATGGCGTTGGCCGGGTTCTTGGCATTTTTAGCCATCGCGCCACCGGCGATGTTGACGTGTGTACCCCAGGATGCCTGGTTCGGGAAAACAATACCGACACGGTCCATGATGGCCTTGTCCTCGGCTTTGTCCGAGCGCATGATGCGGGCGAGGTAGTAGCTGTTAGTCACTGCAATGCCGCATTCGCCGGCGGCAACCGCTTTGATCTGGTCGGTGTCGCCGCCTTTGGGTGTGCGAGCCATGTTGTCGACCATGCCTTTGAGCCAAGCCTCAGCTTTTTGCGCACCCAGATGCTCGGTCACGGCACCAAAAAGGGACAGGTTGTAGGGATGTGATCCGGAGCGGATGCACAGTTTGCCCTTGTTTTTGGGATCACCCAATTCTTCGTAGGTATCGACGTCGTCTTTTTTAACTTTCACTTTGTCGTACACGATGACACGGGCGCGGGTTGAAAAACCGAACCACGGGGAGGCACCGTCAGAAGATGCTTTGCCGCGCAAATGAACGGGAATAGTTTGGTCAAGCACCTTGGACTTGACGGGCTGGAACAGTCCTTCAATTTCGCCTTTCCACAAACGCGCAGCGTCCACCAGCAGAATCACGTCGGCGGGTGATGCGCTCCCTTCCGCCTTGAGACGGGCCAGAATGCCGGCATCATCTGCATCGACCCGATTGATCTTGATGCCTGTGGCTTGGGCGAAGTTGCTGTAGAGCGCTTCGTCCGTCGGGTAATGACGGGCTGAGTAGATGTTGACGACCTGGTCTTGTGCTTGAGCGGCAGTGCAGGCGAGCAAAATGGCGCAGGTAAGCGGGATGTGTTTCTTGAACATGTTGTTTCCTTCCAAAAATTGAGTGGTTTTATATTAACACAAACACGAATCATTCGCAACAAATGACTTTTAGTAAATTTAATTTCAGACGCATGTCCCTGCTGCTGGCGGCGCTGTGGCTGGTCGGGTGTGCGTCCGGGCCGGTGTCGACAATACCACCTGATGCGCCTGCTGCGGTGCAAGCGACACCTAAAAAACCGCTCAAAATCGGTTTGGTGCTGGGCGGCGGCGCGGCCCGGGGCTTTGCGCATATTGGGGTGATTCAGGTGCTGGAAGAGGCGGGTATCCGCCCCAGCCTTGTGGTGGGCACCTCCGCCGGCAGTCTGGTGGCGGCCTTTTATGCCAGTGGCAAGACCGGGGCCCAGTTGCAACAAGTGGCTGAAACCATGGAAGAGGCCACTTTTGCCGACTGGACTTTGCCTATTTTCAGTCGTGGCATGTTGCGCGGCGAGGCTTTGGCGCGCTACGTCAGCGCACAGGTCAACGGTCGGCTGATTGAAAACATGGCTCTGCCATTGGGTATTGTGGCGACCGATCTCAACAGTGGTCAGGGCGTGCTGTTTCAGCGGGGGGATACGGCCACGGCAGTGCGTGCCTCAAGCGCCGTACCCGCCCTGTTTCAGCCGGTCAAAATAGCTGGCCGCGAGTATGTGGACGGCGGACTGGTGTCGCCAGTGCCGGTGCGCTACGCCCGCCAGATGGGTGCGGAGCTGGTCATTGCCGTCGATATTTCCAGCCCGCCAGAAGGCAACGCTGCAAGCGACTCCCTGCAAATTTTGTTGCAAACCTTCTCCATCATGGGCAAAAGCATCAACACCTTTGAACTGCGTGAAGCCGATGTGGTGGTGCGTCCTTCACTGGTCGGGGTGGCGAGCTCGGATTTTGGTGCACGGCGCCGCGCGATCGAGGCGGGTCGGGTGGCGATGCAGGCATTGTTGCCCCAACTGCGGGCGGCCATGCATGCTCACGAGTTTGGACCGAAGCCATAACGGTGACGTGCCAGTTGCCCACGAATGCTCTGATGGGCTTGATGGGCCAGCGATTTTCGGGTCTGACCCTGTGAATAGAGGCGCTCTCCAATGTGCACATGGGTTCTGATCGTGGTTCTTGCCATCACCTGTCGCAGCGAAGACACCAGCGTCATGTTACCTATGAAAAGTGCGGCATCAGTGGGCAAGCCGGTAGCTCCATGCACATACCTCAAAGTTACCGGTTGAACGTGGGTCTGGGCCTTGATCGCACTCTCGAAAATGTTGGAATGAAAGACCGCCAGATCAGAGCCATCGCTGCTGGTGCCCTCCGGGAACGCGACCACCGAATAGCCCTGCTCGAACGCCTTCATCGTGCCCTCAACCATCGCTCGGGTAGACCTCGGTGACGAACGTTCCACAAAGATGGTTTCACAGGCCTGCGCCATCGAGCCGACCAGCGGCCAGCGTTGGACTTCGGCTTTGGCGACAAACACGCCGGGCATCAGCGACTGGATGACCAGAATGTCAAGCCATGACAGGTGATTGGCCACCACCAGCCCAGCGCAGGTAGTGGACGACGACCCATCGCACTGGACCTCAATGTCCAAAATCAGCAACACCCTCCTGGCCCAGCGTTGAATTTGCTCGAGTTTGTCGTCCCGGTGAAGCTGCGGAAAGTGCAGCCACAAAACCAGACCACCCCTGATGAACTCAGCCATGAATCGCAGAAGCTTGACGAGCGGGAAGCCGCTCAAAGAAGTCAATCTGGCAATGGCCATGACGCCGGGCACAGGGTTAAAAGTGAGCGTGTCAGCTCTGAAAACGGAAACGCTGCAAAACAAGGAATTCGAGGACACCCCAGACCATACAGGCCGGGATTGCCATGACGCGAAAGAAGGCGGTTTTATGTAACATGGTGTGAGAGCTTGAAACCCTAGAGTTGCTAGCTACTCAAGTTACGGACCTTATATGACACCTTCGTGTCAGTGCAAAATTACGACGCGAGCACGCTCAAATGTTGCATTCGCGGCCGCAGCGCGTGCTTCGCCAGCACCAATTGCTACTGGATTTTTCTGCGTGGCCTGACCCGGGAGCGCAGGCCCTGGGGCGGCTTCATGGGTCAATTTCAATACGCTCTGTCGGGCCGCCGGGTGGTGGCGCTGGACCTGCCGGGTAACGGCTACCTGCATCAGCAGTGCAGCCCTCTGCGGGTCCAGGACCTGGTGGCTCACTGTCGGGCTCAGCTCGCGTTGCGCAGCATTGAGCCACCCTACGGTTTGCTGGCCATGTCGCTCGGCGCCATGGTTGCGGTGGCTTGGGCCGACGCCTATCCGCAGGAAGTGGCCGCCAATGTGCTCATCAACACCAGCACGCGACCCTTCAGTCCGTTTTATCAGCGCCTTCGGCCCACAAACTATGGCGCTTTGTTGAAGCTGGCTATGTTGGGTGCTGCGCCTACATTGGTGCTGGCCAGCGAGCAGGATCATCTGGTCTCGGTTGAATGCTCCAGAGCATTGGCCAGGCATTGGCAGTGCCCCCTGCCTGTCCATGCAGGCGCCGGGCACGATCTGCCGCTGGACAACGGGTATTGGGTTGCTGCCCAGGTTCAGGAATGGCTGATGGCAGGTCCCGGTTTCTCTGTCACGTAAATGTCATTCAATTGCCATCGCACCGTAACCTAAGGCCGCCAATATTCGGGGATGCAACAAAAAAGGAGAGAAAATGAAAGAGCTGCCCAACCCCACCTTTCCCTTGTCCCCGGTGTCCTTGCCCAGGGGCTTGCTGCACCGATTTCATACACGTCGCCAGGGAGCGAGTCAAGCCCCCGTGCCGCCGACTGAGCGCGGCGGTCTGGCGGTTTCGTGGGCCCGGCACATTGACGAAGTCCGGCAAGCGCAGCGCTTGCGGTTCAGGGTCTTCGCTGACGAGATGGGCGCCCGCTTGAATACGAGCTTGCCCGGGCACGATGTTGATTTGTTCGATAGCTACTGTGAGCACCTTCTGGTGCGCGATCAGCTCACCAGGGAGGTGGTGGGAACCTACCGGGTTCTCACGCCCGCGCAAGCCCGGCGCGTGGGCAGCACCTACAGCGATATCGAGTTTGATCTCACCCGTCTGCGCAGCCTGCGCGAGCGCATGGTCGAACTCGGGCGCAGTTGTGTGCATCCTGACTATCGCCACGGCGGGGTCATCATGGCTTTGTGGGGTGCGCTGGCTGAGTTCATGGTGCGCAACAAACTCGACACCATGATTGGCTGCGCGAGCATTCCCATGCTGCATAACGGTATCGTTAGCGGCGACGTGGCGGCCAGCATCTGGCGCCAGCTCAAACAGAGCCACCTGGCGCCCATTGAGCACCACGTGCGCCCGCGCCTGCCGTTGCCAGTTGACCAGTTGGACAGCAGTTTGATGGTCGATCCACCGGCCTTGATCAAAGGCTATCTGCGCCTGGGCGCCAAGGTTTTGGGTGCCCCCGCCTGGGACCCGGACTTCAATACGGCCGATCTTCCCATGATGATGCGCATCAATGATCTGCCTCCGCGCTACCGCAAACATTTCCTGGGTACGTAATGCGGGTGACCTTCGACGCCATGGGGCCGTGGAGCAGTGGCTTCACAGCCGACGATGTCGATGACCATGACGATGATTTGGAGAGCAGAAGGTACCGCGCCATTTTTATCTCGGATCTGCATCTGGGCACCCCCGGTTGCCAGGCCAGCGCGCTGCTGGATTTTATGAAGTTCCACGCCAGCGACTATCTGTACCTGGTGGGCGATATTGTGGACGGCTGGCAGTTGCGCCGCAGGTGGTACTGGCCGCAGGCGCACAACGATGTGGTGCAAAAGCTGTTGCGCCGGGCGCGCAAAGGGTGTCGCATTATTTATGTCCCTGGCAACCATGATGAGTTCGCCCGAGCCTTCATCGGACACCAATTTGGCGGCATCGAAGTGGTGAACGATGCGGTTCATACCACCGCCGATGGCCGCAATCTGTGGGTCACCCACGGCGACTACTTTGATGGTGTGATCCAGTGCGCCAAGTGGCTGGCCTATGTGGGGGACAACCTGTATGAGTTCACCCTCAAACTCAACCGTTACCTCAACTCGCTGCGTGCCCGTATCGGCCTGCCGTACTGGTCACTCTCGGCCTACCTCAAACAAAAGGTCAAGAAGGCGCTCAACTATGTCACCGATTTTGAGGTGGCGGTGGCCAACGAGGCCCGGCATCGCGGTCATCAGGGTGTGGTGTGCGGTCATATCCATCGCGCCGAGATGCGCGAGATCAATGGCACGCTGTACTGCAACGATGGTGACTGGGTGGAAAGCCGCACGGCTCTGGTGGAGCACCATGACGGCCGCCTGGAGCTGGTGCAGTGGGCGCCAGCCCATGAAACACAAGGCCAGGGTCATCAAATCAGCGTGCTGGTGGCATGAACTGGCGCTGATCACGCAGACAGTTCAAGACACGGCCCGGTCCCCTTGCAGGGACCGGGCAACCGGCAGAGCCGGAACCAACTTCGATTTGTGAACTGAGGTGTCAACGCATCAGGTGCCGATCTTGCCGCCATCGTTCTTGGTGATGACGATGGTGGCGGTGCGGGGCCGCTGGCCGGCGCCGTAACCGGCGTTGCTGGGCCACTGGCTGGTGTACTTGGTCGGGTCGGCGATGTCGGCCATCCTGGTGCCTTCACCGGGATGCTGGATGTTGATGAACATGGCCTTGCCGTCGGGCGACTCACACAGACCGGTGATTTCGCAGTCCTTGGGGCCCACCAGGAAGCGCTTGAGCGTGTTGGCCGTGGGGGCCTTGCCGACGTAGGTATCCACGCTCAGCGTGCTGTTGTCGGCCTTGGTGTAGCTCAGCGTTTTCTTGCCGCCGTCGCCCACCTGGCCCGGCTGCGCGGCCAGCATCATGCAGTTGGTGACGTCGGTGTAGGCGCCGTCGTCGGTCTGGATCCACATGATGCCGGTGTAGGGGCTGAACACCAGGCCGTCGGGGCTGGAGAAGTCCTGATCGACGGTCAGATTGGACAGGTTGACCTTGGTGGCGTCGGCGTCCGACTGGGCACCGAAGGCGTACACGTCCCAGGTGAAGCTGGTGGCAGCGGAGCCGGCCGCGCCTTCCTTCATGCGCAGGATGTGGCCGTTGGGGTTGCCGCTTTGCGTCGTGGTGCCCTTCATGTCGGTGTAGAAGCGTGGGTTGGCGCTGTCGGGTGCCAACTGGCTGCTGCTGGCGGGATCGACACGGCGGTTGCTGTTGTTGGTTAGCGTGAAGTAGATCTCGCCGTTGGCCGGGTTGACGCCGCACCACTCGGGCCGGTCCATCTTGGTCGCGCCCACCGCGTCGGCGGCGATGCGGGCATTGACGCACACATCGGCCTGGCTGGCAAAGGCATAGCCGGTGTAGCCGGCGATCGTGGCGTTGCTGATGGACAGTTCCAGCCACAAGCCCGTGCCGTCGTTGTTGTACCTGGCAACGTACAGCTTGCCGCTGTCGAGGTACTTGTCTCCGGTGGCCATGGCGCTGATGGGGCTGGCATCGGTGGCATCCCAGTTGGCAGTGCTGACAAACTTGTAGATGTACTCGTTGCGCGCGTCGTCACCCATGTAGACGGCGAGCGGCTTGCCGACCACCGGGACGCCGAAGGAGGCGCTCTCATGCGCGTAGCGGCCCATTGCGGTGCGCTTCTTGGCGGTGCGGGTCTTGTCGTAGGCATCGACCTCAACGATGTAGCCCATGGTGTTGAGCTCGTTGCGGTAGTCGTCGCTGCCGTCGCTGCTGATGCCGGTCTTGCTGTTGTTCCAGCGCAAGTATTTGTCGGCGCTGCCGCCGGTTTCCCAGCCGTGGCGCGAAGCAGCGCCCTGGTTGCGGCCATAGCGCTTGAGCGCGGTGACGCTCTTGTCGTTGTTGTGCGCCGTGTCGTCCGTGGCGCTGCGGAAAAAGTAGCCGGCCCAGTTTTCCTCACCGGTCAGGAAGCTGCCCCACGGTGTCTTGCCGGTACCGCAGTTGTTGAGCGTGCCACGGGTGCGGGTGCCGTTGGTCGAGTACTTGGTGACCAGCAGCGCATTGCCGCGGGCTGGCCCGGCGATTTCGATGTCGCTCAGACAAGTGAGGCGGAAGTTGAACGCGGAGCTTTGCACGGTAGCCCACTTGCCGCTGGTCTTCTTCACTTCGACCACCGAGATGCCGTGAATCGCGATTTCCTTGTCCACTTCGACCGCCGGGCGCGGCAGCGTGGCCGTGCCGCCGTTGGCGTGAAGGAAGAAAGAGCTGCGGGTCTCGTCCGTGGTGGCTTCGTGGTTCATGGCGAGCAAGCCGCGCTCGGTGGCGGAGGTGGAAGGCTTGCCGCTGGCATCGAGGCCGAACCATTCCATGCCGTCATGGTGGTCGCCGGCGCGGTTCTCGAAATCGGTGTCGGTGCCGTCGTTCTTATAGGCTGGAGTGCTGGCCGTGAGCGGGTCGCCCAGGGCGTAGATCACGCTGGCGGTGTAACCGGCCGGCACGGTCACGACATCAGCCAGGCTCTTGGCCACGGCGCTGAAACCCAGCAGCGTGGCGGCGGGCACCGCAGCGACGACGTCACCGCCGCCGCAGGCCGCAACGCCCAGGCCACCCAGCATGGCCGTGCCTACGCTACCGACGCTGCCGCGCAGCAGACCGCGCCGGCTCAGGCGGGCCTGTAGCACCGAGTCGAAGCTCGGGTTGGCGCTGGTGTTGGAGTTTTCATCGTTGAAGTCAATTTGATCGGTCATGGTGGTTTCCTTGGTGTTTCGAAGCGAAAAGATGGCTCGCTACCGAACGATAGGGACGCACCGTGACACCCGTGTGAAAAACAGGTGATGGTTTCGTGACGTTGAGAGGGGCGCAGGCCCACCGTGCCGATAGAACAGTGCTTTTCTTTGGCTGTCACACAAATGCCATTGAAGTGACATCGCCATGTCACCTCACGTCGCCAAACTTTGCACATGAAAATTGCACTGGTCACGGATGCGTGGCAGCCACAAGTCAACGGCGTGGTGACGACACTGCTTGAATTGGTGCGCGAGATTGAAAACATGGGCCATCAGATTGACGTGATTCACCCCGGACTGTTTAAAACCCGTCCCTGTCCCGGCTACGCGGGTATCGATCTGGCAGTGCGTCCCGCAAGAATCCTGCATCAAAAGCTCGACGCGCTGGCCCCGGATGCCATTCACATCGCCACCGAGGGCCCCCTGGGGTGGGCGGCCCGTGCTTACTGCATCAAGAAAAAACTCTCGTTTACGACGGCCTTTCACACAAAATTTCCGGAAATTCTGAATGCGGCACTGAAGTTGCCGCTGGCCTGGGGATACGCCTGGCTTCGTCAATTTCACAAGCCTTCATCGGGTGTCATGGTGCCTACGCAAGGTGTTCTGCGCATGCTGGATAAACGGGGTTTCAGAAATCTTCGCAGTTGGACGCATGGCGTCGACATGACCTTGTTTGTCTATCACGAACAGGCCAAAACTCATCCATCACTGGGTACCCTGGCCCGCCCCGTTTCATTGTTTGTGGGGCGCCTCTCGCGTGAAAAAAACATTGAAGCGTTCTTGCAGTTGGATATCCCGGGGACCAAAGTCGTGTGCGGGGTCGGACCGCTGGAGACTTCCCTGATAGCGCGTTATCCCCAGGTGCGCTGGCTTGGCAACTTGCCACGTGACGAACTGGCTCGAATTTATGCGGCCGCCGACCTGTTCGTGCTTCCCAGCAAAGCGGAGACTTTCGGACTGGTGATGCTGGAGGCCATGGCCTGCGGCACACCGGTGGTGGCGTATCCGGTAGATGGACCGCTGGAGGTTTTGGGGCAAAGCAGCGGCGCTGCGAAAGGGGGTGTGCTGCATGATAATCTTTTGATTGCCTGGTATCGGGCGCTTGCGGTGCCCCGGCACGAAGCACGTACCCGCGCGCTGGATTTCAGTTGGGCACAGGCCGCGCGCTTGTTTTTGGGGAATCTGGTCCCGGTTCGAAGCGCTGTTTCAGTCGAGCAGGGGTTGCAGCAAGCAGCTACTGTCACACGAGTGTCATTAAACCGGTAAACAATAGTCATCTATTTGTAATAAATGGGTCCGGCACGTCATGTCTTCTTCCTTCCGTCAACTGAAATTGACACCGACCTCTCCAGGTGTGGCGCTTCTTGATCGCGATGACAGCATTCTCGCGTTCAACGAGCGGGTGCTTGATTGGGCTTGCCGCAAGGACGTGCCCCTGCTGGAGCGCCTGCGTTATTTGTGTATTGTTTCTTCCAATCTGGATGAATTTTTTGAAGTTCGGGCCGAACCCCATTTGGCGGCGAACCAGGGTAAGGACGAGAAAGGTCTGTTCTCGGTAGCGTCCTTCAAAAGGCTGGCAGACGTGGCGCACACCTTGGTGGCGCGCCAGTATGCGCTCTACAACGATGACTTGATGCCGGCCCTTGAAAAGCAGGGTATCAAAATTGTTTCCCACGGCGACCGCAACATGGCACAGCGGCGCTGGGTCAAGCAGTATTTCGAGCGTGAAGTTCGCCCCTTGTTGATTCCGGTAGGGCTGGATCCCTCACATCCGTTTCCACAAGTTGCCAACAAGTCGCTCAACTTCATCGTGCGCCTGGGCGGACGCGATGCGTTCGGGCGTGAAAACGAGATTGCCATCGTGAAAGTGCCGCGCGTGTTGCCGCGCATGATCCGCATGCCGGACAAGGTCTCTGGCAGCAGCAACTTTTTCGTCTCGTTGTCGAGTGTCATTCGTGCGCATCTGACGGAGTTGTTTCCGGGCCGCGACGTTGGGCAATTTTCACAGTTTCGGGTGACCCGCCACTCCGATCTTGCGGTGGACGAAGACGACGTCAAGAATTTGCGCACGGCATTGCGCCAGGGCTTGCAGCACCGCCATTTTGGGCAGGCGGTGCGGCTGGAGGTGTCGGCCGGGTGTTCTGAGCATCTGTCAGACTTTTTGCTCAAACAGTTCGATTTGCCGGAACCGGCTCTGTACCGTGTCCCAGGGCCCGTTAACCTGGTTCGATTGACTCAATTGATCGATCTGGTGCACGCGCCGCAACTGTGCTTTCCCTCCTATAAATCGTGTTATCCGACCCAGCTCGCGCCAGGTGTTTCATTCTTTGATCAGCTCAAATTGGGCGATGTTTTCATTCACCAGCCGTTTGAGAGTTTTGACGGCGTATTGGCTTTTCTGCGTGAAGCGGTCCATGACCCGCAGGTGCTGGCGATCAAGCAGACCATCTACCGCACCGGCTCTGACACCGAACTCATGGATTTGTTACGTGAGGCGGTACGTCGCGGCAAGGAGGTGACCGTGGTGGTCGAGCTGATGGCCAGGTTTGACGAAGAGGCCAATATCAACTGGGCTGAGATGCTGGAGTCTATTGGGGCTCAGGTCTTGTACGGGGTGGTGGGGCTCAAAACCCACGCCAAGATGATGCTCATCACGCGCCGGGAAGGCAGACAGCTCAAACACTACGCCCACTTGTCCACCGGTAATTACAACCTCCGTACCGCGCGCTTGTACACCGACTGGAGCCACCTGACGGCCGATACGGCACTTGCGGCTGACGTGGAAAATGTATTTATTCATCTGGCCAGTCACAGTCGTTTGCCCAAGTTGAACCGGGTGTTGTTGGCACCGTTTTATTTGCACAGCAAGTTGATCCAGAAAATCAATGATCTGGCGAATGTGGCCGCTTCAGGTGGGGTCGGCCGAATCGTTGCCAAGATGAATGCTTTAACCGATGAGGCGATCATTCATGCACTAATCCGGGCCGGACAAAAAGGCGTCAAGGTTGACCTCATCGTGCGGGGTGCCTGCATATTGCCAGCCCAGGTGCCGGGCGTGACTGACAACATTCATGTGCGTTCCGTGATCGGCCGCTTTCTGGAGCACTCGCGGGTTTTTTACTTTCGCCGTGACGATGTGGAAGAACTTTACCTCTCCAGTGCCGACTGGATGAACCGCAACATGATGCGCCGGGTGGAGCTCGCCTGGCCGGTGACTGATCCGGTACAGCGGCAACGCATTATTGATGAAGAACTGGTGGCGTATCTGCATGACGGCGTGGACGCCTGGGATTTGTTGCCGGATGGCACCTATGCCCGTGTCAAGCCGGATGGCCGTCGCTTGGCGCATGGTGCGCAAGCGGCCTTGATGGTACGGTACGCCGGGCAAGTTAATGGCGGGGGAGTTTGAATATGGACCTGGTCTTGTGGCGTCACGCTGAGGCGCAGGAATGGGTTGAAGGTTGCGATGACATGGCGCGTACGTTGACTTCGCGCGGCGAGAAGCAGGCCGCCCGCATGGCCAACTGGCTGGACCGACAGTTGCCGGAAGGTGCACGCATTTTGGCGAGTCCCTCGCGCCGTACCGAGCAGACGGTGGTGGCGCTGGGCCGCAAATACAAGCTAAGGCCGGAACTGGCCCCCGGCGGCAGCGTCGCCCAGTTGCTCGAGCTGGTGCAATGGCCGGTTGCAAAAGGGTGCGTGCTGGTGGTGGGCCATCAGCCCACACTGGGGCAGACCATCGCCCAGTTGCTCGCTTTGAGCACCACCGAATGCCCGGTAAAAAAAGGCGCTGTCTGGTGGCTGCGCCATCGGGAGCGTGAAGCACTCTCCCAAACCGTGGTGGTCACGGTGCAGTCGCCCGAAGTCCTTTAGCCCCTACATTGCTGGCGCACTTGCGGCTGCGCTCCCGGTGCTCCATCAGTTTGCTTTGGCTTTTGCAGGGCGTCCGGTCTTGATGGCTGGCACGGCCTTCAACGCCGCCACAAATGCCGCGTCCGACATCGCGGCCAGCGCCTTGACGCCGGCACGGATCAATTCACTCTTTTTGGCAGCGCTGGCCAGCTTGCCTGCGCGTTGTTTGAGGCCGTCCAGCACGGTGTACTCGGCTTTGGGGATAGTGAAGCTGTCGCGCACCAGTTTCGGCTTTTTGGCCTTGACGGGTTTTTCGGCTTTGGGCTGGGTCAAAGGTTGGGTCAATGACTTGGCAGGGGTCTTGGTCGTCGCCTTTACCGAAGATTTGACGGGTGCCTTGACGGGCGCCTTTGCCGAAGACCTGACCGATGCCTTGGCGATCAAAGCTGATTTTTTTGCATCCGGCTTCGCGGTTACTTTGGAAGCCATTTTTGCCACCACCACTGGCGTAGCCGGGGTCGTTGCCACCCTGGGCAGAACGGGTGTGGCTGCGACTGTTTTCACGGAATTGGCAGTGACGATTTTCTTTTTTGTTGTAACCATGATGATATTTCCTTTAAATAAACGGGGGATACAGTTTATATCGTTTATTGGGCGGCCGTCAAGTCTGTCTGTCGGGCCATGTAGAACAGGCTCTGTAGAACATGATCAGCCCTTGATGTGAACGGTTTGACACCCACCAGGCGCCGTTGCAGTTTGATCTTCATCAAGATGGCAATGATTTGAAAGGCAAGGCATTTTTTGTCATCAAGTCGCCACACCATTTTTTGAGAATCACTCGTGAATCACGCCACGAACAGAGAATTCTCATGCTCAAAGAAAAAGTTGTCGCCTCATTGGGCCAGCCATCCCTGCTGATGCCCGCTTGGGTCAAAGCGGCGCTATTGGCCAATGATCGCCTGAGGCTGTATCTGACGCTGCTTCAGTCTGCCGCCCAGCATGCCAAGTCACCCGAGACGCCGCTTGCCGACTGGGGTCGTGAAATTGCCCAGGTGGGCCTGCACGACTCGGGCTGGCTACAGTATCTGCTCAAGACCGCGTACTTTGATGACCAGTCGCTGTGCATTCCTCAACTCGGCCAACTGCTTGAGGCACTGGCGGCTGATCTGTTCATCATGGCCCGCCCCATCTGTGACGGTGGCCGGGAAAGCCACCCGGACCTGATGGCCCGACGTGACATGTGGCTTCAAAAACTTCATGCGATGGAGGATGACGAAGGGCTTGGCCGTGCGTCGCTGGCGGACCTGACCCATGGGAGCCGCAAGAGGGGAGACAGCTTCCATATTCTGGTGATGGATCTGCACAAGCAGCTCAACACCATGGCCAGTGAGATTGCCACCGAGAACCTGGATGGCGCGCACGTCTGGCAAATCGAGGGGGCCGATCGGCCGCTGATCCAGGCGTTTATGCGCGGCTTGCACCGCACGGCCCCACTGAAGTTTTCGCACCCGGGCCCGGACACGGCGGTGACCCGCAATGGCTCGAAGCTTTTGATTCAGAACGACATCGGGACCAACGATGTGCACGTGCTGGTGATCGAGGTGGAACAGCACACGGTCAGCCTCACGTATTCCGACCTGCATACCGAACGCTTTGATTTTTTTCGCCAGATGCTGGAAGAAGTCGGTTTTGAGTGGACCGTGTTCGACCCGATGACTTCCGACGGACTCAATGCGGGCAAGCCGTACCTCGTTGGCAAGGCCACGCTCAAAGCCGGGGAAAATGACAGGCTGATGGACGGTCTTGAAGCCGTCGCCTCGCGTATCGTGTTTGTCATCGACTGGAACCGCGCCCGCAAGCGCCTGCAGTACTTCGTTCGCAAGCCTCAGGCACTCACCCTGCTGCGACGTGCCGCGAAGGAGGAGTGGGGGCACATGGGATGGCTGCTGGCGGGAGGAGAACGACTCGTTTTCAGTGCCATGCAAGCGGTGGACAGCGAGGCGTTTCGCGTGGGTGATCGTCTTGACGAGGTGCTGGGCGAAGCACCCGCGACCGAGTTTCTGCTGGAGCTCATGCGCATCTCCAGCCTCATGCTGCGTCAGCAGCAGCCCGTGGGTCTGCTGGCGGATGAGGCCCGGATGCTGCTCGCGCGCGTGCTGCGCCAGCGCACTTTCGAGTTCGACCTGCTGGCCGAGCACGCTGCCTACTGTCATGCGCTCGCTCTGGCACTGTGCGATGCGCTCGAAAACGGAACTGTAGTGGACGCAGCCCAAAGCGCTCGCCTCGTGGTGCGCGCCAAGACTTGGGAGAGACGAGCAGACCATCTGCTGATGGATGCGCGCCAGCGCGCCGAGCGGCAAAGCCGGTGGCTGCCGGTGGTGGAGCTGCTGGAGAAGTCAGACGATGTGGCGGATGCGCTGGAGGAGGCCATTTTCATCCACTCCATGACGCTCGCGGAACCCCTGTCTGGCCTGCCCGCACCAGTCAATGCGGTGCTGTGCCGATTGGCCGACACCACGCTCGCGGCGATTCAGGACCAAGTCAAGGCGATCGAGATCGCGCGCCAGGTCAGTGAGCGAGGAGACCCCGCTGACAGCGAGTTATTTTTGCAGGCACTCTGGCGCATGCTGCGTGCCGAGCGACTCTGTGACGAGCTGGAACGCCAAGCCCGCGTGGCTATTATTCGCTCGCTCCATGCCTCACCGGCTGAATTGCTCCTGGCCAACGACTTGGCCGCCATGATCGAGAAAGCGTCGGACGGTCTGCTGGCAGCCGGCTATTCACTGCGGCAGATGGTGCTCACCAAAACAGGGATGTCTGCATGAAATCCGCCACCCACTTTCCCAAACATTTGTACCTGATTGCCAGCGGCAACACGCCCCCCCATCACAAGCCAAACCGGGACAACATGGGGTCTAAAGCCTTCAACCTGCTGCGCATGGCAAACATCGGGCTTCCCGTTCCGCCGGCGCTGGTGATTGGGACTCACTATACGAAAGCCCCCGATGAGTGCATGCTGCCGGTTTTCACGGTCGGACTGCCAGCCCTGGAAGAAGCGGCGGGTCTGGCGATCGGCGATCCGCGCAAGCCCTTGGTCGTGTCAGTCCGATCGGGGGCGCCTGTGTCCATGCCCGGCATGCTGGAAACACTGCTCAATATCGGCCTGTGTGACCAAACCATTGCGGGTCTGCTGCGCCAAACCGGCAATCCGCGGCTGGTCTGGGACGCCTACCGGCGCCTGATCGCCAGCTACGGCGAGGTGGTGGCCGGCCTGCCGGCATCCTTGTTTGCAGACGAGATCGAGCGCGTCACGCAGGACCGTGATGAGCGGCTGCTGGACTTCAGTGAATTACGCGATTTGACGCGCCGGTTTCTGTCGCTCTACCAGCAGCACGCCGGGCAGGCGTTCCCGCAGGATGTCAACGCGCAGTTGTCGGGGGCCATTCGCGCGGTCTTTGCCTCCTGGCACGCCGAGAAGGCGCAGGCGTACTGCAAACTCAACCAGATTGACCCTGCCATGGGCACGGCCGTGATAATTCAAAGTATGGTGTTTGGCAATAGCGGCGGCCACGCCGGTGCCGGCGTCGGATTCACCCGGGACCCGATGACCGGCGAACGGCGGTTGTGGGTCGATTTCCTGGCCAATGCACAGGGCGAAGACGTCGTTTCTGGTCGTAGAAACGCACACGGACACCAAGTGCTCGCGAGCGTGGCGCCGCAAGCGTGGCTCAGGCTGGAAGAGGCAGCGCAGACACTGGAGCGTGAATTCACCGACATGCAGGATTTTGAATTCACGGTGCAGGACGGCGTGCTGCACCTGCTGCAAACCCGGTCGGGCAAGCGCACACCCCTGGCAGCGACCCGCATTGCGCTTGATCTCATGGACGAAGGCATGATTGATGCCGTCACCGCGCTACAGCGCACAGCGGAACTGCAAGAAGAAGACCTTGGCACGGTGCGACTGGCGTCGCTTGGTGAACCCGATACCCAGGCCAACCTTCTGGGCCGGGCCATACCCGCCTGCCCCGGCGTGGCATCCGGTGAAATCGCGCTGAACGGTCAACGCGCTGCGGCGCGTGCCGGGGCGGGTGCCAGCATCATCCTCGTGCGCCAGGACGCGCAGACCAGTGACATCGCGGCCCTGGAGTCGGCGCTTGGCCTGCTGACGCAGCGCGGTGCGCGCACCTCACACGCGGCGGTGGTTGCCAGGCAACTGGGCAAGGTCTGCCTGGTAGGCTGTGAAAACCTGCGCATCGACCTGACCGCCCGTACGCTGCGCCTGGGCGACAGGGTTCTCAACGAAGGCGATGTCATCACCCTTGACGGCAACGAAGGCGCAATTTATCCCGGTACGGTGGCGGCAGTCATGGTGCCCGATGAAGCGCTGCTGGAACGCCTGCGGTCCCTTCGATCAGTCAGCAAAGCGGGAAAAATTTGAACCTTTCCGTGAACAGCCGGGCGTTGCTCTGCTGCCGATCAAAGGAATTTCTTCCCGGCCAGCCCGGTGTTATCCCGAGCTTGCTTGTCCAACTGCAACGCCACGCAAGAACTCCACCAGTCCACGGTCCAGTTCCAGTTTGGCGACCAGTGCACCCGCTTGCATGACATCACGTGTGGCCCCGATACTCGTCTGCAAGCGGGTGGCCTGCTGGTACCAGCGTTGCGTACGCTTCTGGGGTAGAAGGGGGTGCAGCGCCTCGATGCCGTAGCGCATGCGCTTGGCGAAGATGCGGACACGGTGCTGACTGTCGGGCTTGCCGGTGTCCTTCAGGGCGCGCTGCAACTGCTCATGCAAGTGCAAAATTCGGCCTCTGGCCCAGCAGCGCAGGGACAGCTTCTGGTCAACCTTCGCCGCGCCTGGCTCTTGCAGCGCCGACAAGCCTTCCAGCCATTGTGTGGTTGCCAGCAGGCTCGCACCGACTGCGGGCTCTTGCAGCGCATAGCGCACGGCTTTGCGCTGGAGGCCGGCGGCGTCCAGCAGGGCCTGTGCCATCGCCTGCCACGACGCTGCGCGCTGCTCGTTCCCTGCCGCGTAGGCGTCGGCCAACGGCGGGAGCGTCTCGGTGCGGGCTACATCGAGGTCGCGCAGCTCACCCAGGCAGCTCAGAAGCGCTTGCAGTGCCTGCCAGGACGGCACCGCGCCCGGCGCAAGGGCTGGCTTGAAAAGCCGGCATGCAGTTCGGAAGCGGCGCCAGGCAACCCGGGCCTGGTGCACCACCTCGGGGTCATCCGAGCTGCGCAGCGCGCTCAGGTTGGTGGTGAACTGGCAGAACATTTCACGCAGCACGCTTCCTGCGGCCTCGGGCAATGGCAAGTCGGACGTCAGCACCGGCGGCTGGGCGCGCAGCGGCATGTCCAGGGCATCCTGCGCCAAGGCATAGCCACGCTCCGCCTTGCTCGTGTTCAGCGGCAGCACGGCAATGGTGCGGGCAATCTGCTGCGCGATGCTGAACAGCGCCGCTGGCGGGCCCGCCAGCAGTTCGAGCTCCAATTCGAAAATGGGGGCGCTCTTGTCGCCCGCCACGACCTGCCCGATGTCCAGCGCGACCTCGACCATGCTGCCATCGCGCCGGCGCACCCGCCAGCTTGTCCGCTCGAAGGTCGTTACAAAGTTCGGTGCCAGCGCCGCAAACACGGTGCCGTCAGGATCGATGTCTGGCCACGGTGTGGCCTTAAGGGCTTTAGATGACAACCGGGCGCCGGGCACCGGCACTTCCCATTCGCCACGCTGGCTCAGCGCCGAATCGCCACGGCCACCGATCTTGAGGGTTTGCAGCCACTGCGGCTTCGTGTCGCTGCCAACGCGCCGTATTCGCAACGCGACGCGCTCCCGACGCAAGAGCTGCTCGGGCGTGTCGTAGTAGACGTTATGCAAATCCAGGCGGGCCGGCTTGCGCCGCGCCAACGCTGGCGTCTGGCCCAATCGCTTGGACAGGCTCGGCGGATCAAACGTTGGCAGCGCCAGCTTGAGTTCAATTTCTTCCGGACGGTGGCGCAGAGCATCTGGCTTCATGGTATTCAATTTTCCCGGTTCAAATTTTCAACAAGTCATTCACACGGGGTGAAGGAATGCGGACCTCTCGACGCCTCTGCACTCTTTCTGAGAGATTCCCCGGACGAATGCTGGCAATCATGCCTCAAGGGCAGCCCAAAGTCGATCCCTGCTGGGGTACTACTCCGCTTCAGTGCGGATGGTCTGGGTAACTGCGTTTTTTCTGTGGGAGTGACAACCGGGCTGCAAAGCGCAGGGTGCCAGAATTTGAGTTGACACACGGATGTCATTCAGTGCGGCTAGAGTGGAAAAGTACCAATTCTCTAACGAGGTTGTAAAAAAACGCGGTTTCCAGGTGCCCCACTGTGGCGTTGCACCTTGCGCGGATTGACCATCGGGAATTGAGCGTTCATGCCTGTAGTGTGCCGCAATTTCGACACCCTCTGAGCCTGATGGCGGCTT
>JAUXOA010000110.1 GCA_030682475.1 Rhodoferax sp.
AAGCCGCCATCAGGCTCAGAGGGTGTCGAAATTGCGGCACACTACAGGCATGAACGCTCAATTCCCGATGGTCAATCCGCGCAAGGTGCAACGCCACAGTGGGGCACCTGGAAACCGCGTTTTTTTACAACCTCGTTAGAGTCTGCTGTGGGCACGTTGTTCGCGATTACGAGGCGCTGAATGGAGTCGAACTGAGCAGCCGGGAAGCTGCCTGTCGTGAGCGACTCTTTACGCTGCATTCCAGACATTCAACTCGCCCCATTGAAAGGTCGCAGCGGGCACCAATCAGTCAGTCACTCAGCAGCACCGACCGATCACTTCCCGCCCTTACTCAGGAACTGCGCCATGGGTTCAGGACCAGCACACCGGTGGACTCAAAATCAGCCACATTGCGCGTGACGACGGTCATGCCATGCACCAGCGCTGTCGCCGCTATGAGGCCGTCACGCACGGGACGCGGGTCTGGCACATGGAGTCGGGCGCTGCGCTGCGCAACTGCGGTGTCCACGGACAGGATACGGCCCGCAAAGGCGGGTAAGACGTGCGCATTCAGCCACGTCCGAAATATGGCGCCTTGCGATGGGTCTCGGCGTTCGGCCAGCAACACGCCAATTTCCAGTTCCTGGATGCTGATCGCTGACAGATACAAATCGGTGGCTTCTACGCTGTCGGCCCAATCTGCCACGTGAGGGTCCGCTTTACCCAGACGGACCTTGCGCAACTCGGACACGACATTGGTATCGAGCAAGTACATCAGGACAAATCCGCCGTTTGCGCCAGATCGCGAAATGGCGGGATATCCAGTTCAATATCGTCGAGCCCGGGCAACGCCAGCAGGTCGGCGATTTTCGTATGCATGCGGGTAATCTTCTTGTACGCTTCAAACGTCAGTAGCACATGCGCCGGCTGGCCGCGATCCGTGATAAACACCGGACCCGCCTGGGCCGCCTTTTTGGCCTTGCTGGCATCTTGGTTGAATTGGCGACTGGAAAGGGTTGTGATGGGCATATCAACACTCCTGCCTGGGAATAATGTAGGTACGTTACCACAAAATGATGTTGCCCCTGTTTTCCGTACTCCTTAAGCCACCATTATGCGGACTCCCGGTCTTGCTGCTGGGCGGCCTTCAGGCGGCGTCGCGGCCCGGGCCCAGCACGCGGGCCAGAAAGAGCGAGAGATCGGCCACTTCGCGCGGATGCACGCTGTGCGGCATCGGGTAGCTGTGCCACTGCACCGGGTAGCCCAGGGCGGCGAGCAAGTCGCGCGAGGACTCGCCCCGAGCCGGTACGACTACCGGGTCCTGGCTGCCATGCGCCATGAAGATGGGTGTGTGGGCATTGGCCGGGTGGCGCTCGACGGCCAGGGTGTCGGCCAGCGGCAGGTAGCCCGACAGCGCCATGATGCCGGCCAGCCGTTTACGGTGGCGCAGGCCAGTGTGCAACACCATGGCACAGCCTTGCGAGAAGCCTGCCAGTACGATGCGCTGCGCCGGGATGCCGCGCCCGACTTCATGGGCGATCAGGGCTTCGAGGGCCCGGGCCGAGTGGCGAATACCAGCATCATCTTCGCCCTGGACCAGGTTGGCGCCACGGATGTCATACCAGGCGGGCATTACATAGCCGCCGTTGACCGTGACCGGAATGCTGGGCGCATGAGGAAAGACAAAGCGGATAGGCTGGCAACTGCGCAGATCCAGCTCCGGCACGATGGCGGCAAAGTCATTGCCGTCCGCGCCCAGGCCGTGCAGCCAGATGACGGCAGCCGTCGGGTGGGGGGCGCTTTCAAGTTCGAGGCGACTCAGTAGTGTGCTCATGGTGATGCGGTCAGGAAAGTGGTGAAAGTGATGGGGCTGGCAGGGCGCGTTTGATGGGCTGCATTCGATGCGTTGGACCTAGGCCAGCAGGGCCTGCGCAAACTCACGCGCATTGAAAGTTTCAAGGTCTTCCAGTTTTTCGCCGACGCCGATGAAGTAGACCGGAACCGGCCGCTCGCGGGCAATCGCGGCCAGCACCCCTCCCTTGGCCGTGCCGTCCAGCTTGGTGACAATCAGGCCGGTGAGTTGCAGCGCGTCGTCAAACGCCTTTACTTGCGTCAAAGCGTTCTGCCCGGTGTTGCCATCAAGCACCAGCAGCACTTCATGCGGCGCTGTGGCATCGGCTTTTTGCACCACCCGTTTGATTTTTTTGAGCTCTTCCATCAGGTGCAACTGGGTTGGCAGGCGGCCGGCCGTGTCCACCAGCACCACGTCCTTGCCACGCGCTTTGCCAGCACTGACGGCATCAAAGCTCACTGCCGCCGGGTCGCCGCCTGCCTGGCTGATGATCTCTACCGTGGTGCGCTCGGCCCACACGCTGAGCTGCTCACGCGCCGCTGCGCGAAAGGTGTCGGCCGCCGCCAGCAACACGGTGGCACCGTGGTTTGACAGATGGCGCGTGAGTTTGCCGATAGTGGTGGTTTTGCCGGCGCCATTGACGCCTGCCACCATGATGACGGTGGGCTTGTGCAGCCCGATCACCAGCGGTTTTTCCAGCGGCTGGAGCAATTCGGTGAGGGTCGCCACCAGGATGTTTTTCAGCGCCACCGGGTGGGTCACGCCGCTGTCGCGCACCTTGCGGCGCAATTCCTGTAGCAGGTACTCGGTGGCCGACACACCCGCGTCGGACATCAGCAGGACACTCTCGAGGTTCTCGTACAGTGCTTCGTCAATCTGGTTGCCTGTAAACACCGCCGAGATGCTGGAGGCGGTCTTACCCAAGCCTGATTTGAGTTTGTCCAGCCATTTCTGCCGCTCGGCCGGCACCGCGCTGGGCAGCGCAATGTCAATCGGCGTGACCAGCGCACGGCCAATCAGCGAGCCGAGCGCGCCCGGCACTGGCGGGGCGGGTGGCGCCACTGCGGTGCTCGGTGCGACGGGCGTCGCGGGACTGGCAGGGGGTGTTGGTGGAGGTTTCTTTTTGAAAAAACTGAACATTTCGCGGTTTCTTGGAATCGCAGCATTCTATGAAACGAACAATGACCCACCTTGTCCAACGGCCTGACGCTGATCGTCAAACCGGATCGAAGGGCGCCCACTGCCGTTCATATGCTGTAGCTCAGAGTCGGCTCGATGGACGAAGTGGATGGCACCTCGGGCGTGGCGCATGTGCTTGTTACTGCGTGATGGCCACCAGCACGCTGCACGGTGAATGCTCGATCAGGGCCTTGGAAATCGAACCGCGCCACCAACGTGCGGCCCAGCTATCGAGGTGTTTGTGGCCGACCACGATCAGGTCGGCCGAGATCTTGCGTGCATGTTTGGTGATCTCGTCCACAGTTTCGCCCACCAGCACCTCGCCCGTGGCGGCGTGACCGGCGGCTGCGAGGCGGCGCATACCCTCATCGAGCACGCTTTGCAGCGCCTGCTTTTCCTGCGCCATCAGGCGGGGGTCGTAAACAGCGCCCTCCATGCCCATCACATCCATGTGCTGCGGCATCACCGCCACCAGGGTCAGCTCCGACTGAGCCCACTGCGCCAGCTCCTGACAGTCGAGCAAAGCCTTTTGCCCACACTCCGAACCATCATAGGCCAGCAAGATTCGCTTGTACATGGTGCACTTCTCCTGTTTGAGGAAGGGGTTCAATGAAACGCAACGCGAGCATAGACCTGGCGCGGCTGAGATGCAAGCATGGAAAGACGATGCTGCTGGAAGATGGTGCCAAAATCGCAGCATGCAAGACCCTCCTTCGCCCCCCAACCAAGCCTCCACCCAAGTCCGTAATCCCCTGCACGGCCTGACGCTGGAGACTATCGTCACGGCGCTGGTCGCGCATTACGGCTGGGTCGCCTTAAGCGAGCGCATACCGGTGCGCTGCTTCACCAGCGACCCCAGCATCGCGTCGAGCCTCAAATTTCTGCGCAAGACGCCGTGGGCCCGCGACAAGGTGGAAGGTCTCTACCTCTTCATGCTGCGCGACACCCGCCGCGCGCAGGCCGGTCGCCTTGCATCCCCGCCGCCCACGGCCGCATGACAGAAGGAGAAGGCGGCTCCAGCCCTCGTCCATCGACGGGCGGGCGCGGTGAGTCAGAAGTGCCCTTTAGTTTGTGTTAAATTGAAACGCTTGAATAACTCTTTATTAGGATCTTTCCCATGAATATGAAGCCATCACTCATTGACCATGGTCTACGCGCTTTGCTGATTGCATTAACACTGTCTTGTGGGACAGCGGCTGCGCAAGCTTGGCCTGAAAAACCGGTACGCATCATCGTACCGTTCGCTCCGGGCGGCACCGCAGATACGCTGGGACGGATCGTGGCGCAGAAGCTTAGCGAGAGCATGAAGCAGACGTTCGTCATTGAAAACAGGCCGGGCGCAGGCGGCCTGCTCGGTTCCGATTTGGTAGCGAAGGCACCGCCCGACGGCTACACGCTGCTCGTATCCGGGGCCGCTTCGCACGCAATTGCACCAACGCTGTCGAAGAAAGTCCCGTTCGATCCGGTGCGCGACTTCACGCATATTGCACTTTTCGGCGGACCGCCTAGCGTGCTGGCGGTAAACCCAAACGTCCCCGCGCGCAACCTTAAAGAATTCATCGCGTACGCCAAGTCCCAGCCGGGCAAGCTGAACTACGGCTCCCCGGGCAACGGCACGCAAGGCCATCTGGTTGGCGAACATTTCAAGCAACTGCTCGGAATCGACATGGTGCATGTGCCCTACAAGGGAGCGAGTCTTGCGGTCAACGATTTGATGGCCGGACACATTCCTCTCATCTCGACGACGTTGACGACAGCGGCCGAACAAATAAAGGGCGGAAAAGCGCGAGCGCTCGCAGTATCCTCGGCCTCGCGCGTGTCTGGCTTTCCCGATGTCCCGACGTTCGCCGAGCTCGGTTATCCGGAGCTGACGGGCGTGATCTGGTTCTCCCTGTCAGGTCCGGCCGGAATGCCGCAGGACATCGTGCAGCGCCTGAACACCGAAGTACGCCGGATTCTTCAGCTTCCCGAAGTACGTCAACGGCTGCAGCCCGAAGGTATCGAATCGGGCAATCTCGATCCGAAGGCGTTTACCGCTTTCGTCGCAGCCGAGTTGAAGCGCTGGGCGCCGGTAATACGTGCCTCGGGCGCGCGGGTTGACTGAAAGAGTTAAACAGGCCACCGATTGTTTACCGGATAGCTTGTTTGAGCACTACTTCTTCGTAAGACTTGGTCCACTTGTCCAACTGGTCCAGCGTTACCGCCGGATCCACCAGCTTGACGCGCAGGTTGGCCAGCGGCGACGGCACCCTGGAACTGGTTGGGACATAGTCCATCGATACCAACATTTTCTGCGTTTCGGCAGACAGCATGTAATCGTAAAACAGCAGTGCCGCATTAGGATGCGGCGCACGTTGCGCAATGCCGATACCGCTGGCGCGTGCAACCGCAGGCTCCAGCACGAACCAGTCGATTGATGCCCCCTTGCGTTTGGCGGCTTCCGGCATGTAGTTATAAACAGTCAGTGCGAGCGGTACTTCACCCGCTACGACCATATTGTTGAGCAGCGAATGGCCCTTGCGCACCGACATGCCGTTACGCCCGACTATGTCGCGGAACAACTTCACCCCCTTTTCTTCCCCCATGTCCAAGACCACGGTCGAGTACCATTCCAGAACATTGGCCTCGATGCCGAGCTTACCCTTCCATTTTGGGTCAAGAAAATCCTGATAGGTCTTGGGCAGATCTTCCTTCTTGATCAGCTTGGTATTGTAGGCATGCACCCAAACCGACAGCAGTGTCGGCACCCATTCACGATGGGCAGGTAGTACGCCTGCGATCAGTTCCTTGAAGTACGGTGACTTGACCGGCTGCAAGATTTTTTCCCGATGCAGGACCTCCATTTCAAGCGCAGCGGATTGGACCGCATCGACGTCGTAGCGTTTGCCGGACGCTTCGGCCAAGGTACGTTGCAACACTTTGTCGGACCCCGCACGCCAGACCTTGACCTTGATGCCGTACTTCTGTTCAAACGGCCCTATCAAGGTAGGCAAGTCCTTTTCGGAAAAGCTCGTGTAGAGGGTCAGCGCACCCTCCTTCTGTGCCGCCGCGATCAGCTTTTGGTCACGATCTGGACCATCGTATAGCAATAGTGACATGTCTTGTGCGAAGCTGGGTAAAGCTGTCAGCAGTCCCGCCAGCGCAAGTCCGAAATGCCGAATGTAATGTACCCAGTTCATTTTTTCTCCTAAAAATGTTGCACTTGGTTTTTGAGCGCGCCATCTATTGGCTGGCCACCTTTCCAAGGCGATCCAATTTGAATATCCGTGCATCAATACCTCAATATGCAATGTTGATATTTTTCATTTGCGTGTAGCTCATCAGTTCGTCGATCGAATGTTCGCGACCGATACCGCTATCCTTGAAACCGCCGAACGGTGCGCCCTTGAAGCGCTTGCCGCCGTGACCATTGATCCACACATACCCTGCTTCCACTGCGTCCGCCATGCGCATGCCGGTCGAAATATCGTTGGTCCAGATATTGGCACACAAGCCGTAATCACTGTCGTTAACTTCTTCTAACATGATTGCTTCATCGTCCCAGGAAAGGATGCTCATAACCGGGCCGAAAATTTCTTCGCGCTCTATTGTCATGCCGTGCTTGACGTTATCGAAGACAGTGATGTCGACAAAATACCCTTTCTGCAGCGCTTTGCCCGGTGCATGTGTGCCACCGCGTAACAAGCGCGCGCCTTCCATTTTTCCGGCATCTATGTAACTCATCACACGGTCGTAATGTCTACGTGTGATTACGGGCCCCATTTGCGTGGACTCCAGCTCCGGCAATCCGATGTTGATTTTCGCGGTGCGCGCCAGCACTGCCTCGATGAACTTTTCCTTGATCTTGCTGTGCACGAACACGCGCGAGTTCGAGCCGCACGATTGGCCTTGCGATACCGTAAAATTCATGCCCGCTACAGCTGCGGCTGCGACCTTGTCAATATCCACATCGGGATAAATGATAAGTGGATTTTTACCACCCAATTCCAGGCTGAGCGATTTGATGCCTGCGGTACGCATGATGGCGCGGCCGGTTTCTACGCTGCCGGTGAACGCGATACGCCGCACTTCCTTGTGCGCCACCAGCGCGCCGCCGCAAGTCGGCCCGTCGCCAGTCACGATGTTGACGACACCGGGCGGGAAACATTCCTGAACCAGTTTGCCCATCCAGAGGGCTGACAACGGCGTCTGCTCGGCCGGTTTCAGAATCACCGTGTTACCAGCGACCAGAGCTGGCGCAATTTTGCCGGCTGCAAAAGAAATTGCATGATTGAACGGAATGATGCGTCCTATTACGCCAAAGGGCTGCGGCCGCGTGTAATCCAGCCCACCCCCTGGTGTGGGTATGGTTTCACCCTTCATTTCCATACCGAGGCCGGAAAAAAAGTCATGCAGGGACGCGCCTTTTTTCGCATCGTCCACCATCGGCAGGAACGCGTTGCCGCTATCGATCGCATCCAGCATGCCGAGCTCGCGCGACATGCCGCGCACGGCATTGGCAAACTGCCTGCAATGCTTGGCACGATCGTCCACATGCATCTTGCTCCATGCCGGGAAAGCGGCCTTGCCGGCTTCTACCGCCAGTTGAATATCTTCAGCATTGCCGGCCGGGACTTCAGCAACCGCTTCATCGTAAGCCGGATTCATCGAAGTCATCCGCTTGCCGGAACGGCTTTCAACCCATTTCCCGCCTATCATCATTTTCCAGCCGCGTGTTTCTTCTTCGGCAGTCTTCAATACCTGAAGGCCGAATGCATCGTTGAGACTCATGAATATTCCTTATCGATCAGTGCAGACAAGAACCGCCATCGACCACCAGCAATTGTTCACAGCGGGCGTTTCGCTGCCGAGAAATAGTTGGTTTGTCACCGTCTTCGGTGACCTATTTTCTGCTGAGTGATCATAGTCTGTGGGTTTGAAACATGTCAAGAAGAAGTGGCTTCATGCGCTTGCCCTGGGCTGCGTAATTCCTGAATTGACATCCGCCGGCGGCACATGCTATAAACCCGGACACATTATTGTTCTCTACGAAATGCGCACTGCGGCTGGCCACGCTGGCACGCAATGCGCGTTTTTAGAACCTCTAAATGAACCGCTTCAGCGAGCTCAGCGGTTCCCGCAAGAACCCCGAAAAGAAAGGTGCTATGGCTGCCATTGAGAAGCTCGTCAAATCACAGAGTTCACGGCTTGATGAGCCGGTTGATGTAGATCCCAAAATCGGCTGGGGCAGTGACGTCGCGGCGCAGGTGTTGCGTCAGTTGAATATTCCGTACATTGCACTCAACCCGGGCGCCAGTTACCGCGGATTCCACGACAGTCTGGTCAACTATCTGGGCAACCGGATGCCGGAGATCCTGATGTGCTTGCATGAGGAACACGCAGTGGCGATTGCGCATGGCTATGCCAAGGTAACGGGTAAGCCAATGGCGGTAGCGCTGCATAGCAACGTGGGCCTGATGCACGGCTCGATGGCAATTTTCAATGCATGGTGCGATCGTCAACCGATGTTGATCTTTGGCGCAACCGGACCGGTCGATGCCACGCTGCGCCGCCCCTGGATCGATTGGATCCATACCTCGCAGGATCAGGGGGCGATCATCCGTAACTACGTCAAATGGGACGATCAGCCCGGTTCGATCGCCGCCTTGCCGGAGTCCATTCTGCGCGCCTGGCAACAGACCGCAACGGCACCCCATGGCCCGGTCTATGTCTGCCTGGATGCGGCGATCCAGGAGCAGGAAGTGACTGACGAAGTCACTATCCCGGAGCCCGCTCGCTTCGGTCCGGCCCCGGCGTCGCGTCCGGCCGCTGCCGCGCTGCAGCAGGCGGCCGATATTCTGGCCAAGGCCAAGCGTCCGGTGATTCTCTTTGGCCGCGGTCGCCGCACTCAGGAAGATTGGGATCGCCGCGTTGCGTTGGCTGAGCAACTCGGTGCGTTCATGATGTCGGACTTGAAAGCGGGCGCCATGGTGCCCACCGATCATCCGCTGCATGTCGGCGAACCGTTCAACCAGCTCACCAAATCCGCGCGCGCCGCGCTGCAAGACGCCGACGTGATACTGAGCCTGGGCTGGATCGATCTGGGAGGCACGCTGCGTCAGGCCTTCGGATATGGAAACGCCCCTGCGACGGTGATTCATGCCGGCGACGACATCCATTTGCATAATGGCTGGGGCAAAGAGCATATGGAGTTGCCCCCAATCGATGTCCATCTGCTGGGAGATCCCGATGCCGCGGTGGCGGATCTGCTCGATGCTCTGGCAGGTCGGCCGGCGGGCACGGCGGCGCCAGTGAAGGCAGAGAAGCCCTTCAAGGCAGAGGCCAGTCAGAGCAATGACCTTGTCAACCTGCACCATGTGGCGCGCGCGCTTGCCGAGGCCGTCGGAGATCAGCCGGTCACCTTTGCCAGCCTTGCCCGCGGCTGGCCGCATGATCTTTGGCCGCATCGCCATCCTCTGGATTATCTCGGTAAAGATGGTGGTGGTGGCGTCGGCTCGGGTCCCGGCATCACGATCGGTGCCGCGCTCGCGCTCAAGGAGAGCGGTCGGTTGACCGTGGGGATATTGGGCGATGGCGATTGCCTCATGAGCATCAATGCGCTCTGGACCGCAGCCCGCTACGCTATCCCCGTGCTGTTCATCATTGCCAACAACCGTTCCTATTACAACGACGAGCTGCATCAGGAAGGAGTGGCCCGCCATCGCAATCGCAATCCGGCCAACCGCTGGATCGGTCAATCGGTCGACCATCCTGCCCCGGACATCGCGAAACTGGCCGAAGGCCAGGGATTGATGGGGATTGGCCCGGTAGCTAGCGTGGAAGAGTTGAAAGCCGCAATTTATCGCGGGGTCGAATGCGTCCGCGGCGGACGCCCTTGCCTGATCGACGTGCATATCGATCCTGGTCACGGCCGTCACCTGCGCGAATCGATGGCCGAACGCTCAATGGCGAAGGGATCCTGAAGCCATCCCGCTCAACAGAACTAAAGAAAATCCGGTACATGCGAGAAGTTTGCCGGCAGCGCCTGAAAAAATCTAATTACAAAAAAGGAGATTGCCGATGGACGGTAGCACGCTAAATGCAGCCTTGCAGGCCCTGTCAATGCTTTTCGAGCCGATGCGGCTCATGTTCCTGGTCCTCGGAGCGTTGTTGGGCCTGGTATTGGGGATACTCCCTGGAATCGGTGGCATCGCCGGCACCGCGATTTTGATTCCCTTCACCATCGGCATGGACCCCTACACGGCGTTCGCCTTTCTGCTGGGTCTGGCATCGACCACGGCAACCGGGGACCCTATCCCCGCTGTTCTGTTCGGTGTGCCCGGAGGCGCGGGATCTGCCGCAACCGTTCTGGACGGTCATCCCATGGCCAAACGGGGGGAAGCGGGACGCGCACTCAGCGCGTGTTATATGTCGTCGCTCCTGGGCGGCCTGTTCGGCGCTGCGCTGATGGGTGTTTCCATTCCCCTGCTGCAACCGTTTGTGCTGGGCGTGGGTTCGCCGGAACTGCTGGCGCTTGCGGTGCTCGGAATTTCGATGGTCGCGGTACTGTCGGGCAATACGCCCCTGCGTGGCCTGGTCGCCGCGGGATTTGGCTTGATGCTGGCGATGATCGGCACCGATCCGCAATCCGGAACAGAGCGCTGGACCATGGGCAGCATCTTCCTGTGGGAAGGACTGCCTCTGGTACCCCTGGTACTCGGTCTGTTTGCCCTGCCGGAGCTGTGCGACCTCAGCATCTCTCGTACCTCGATCACCGGTGGCAGGAAGTACGACATCAAAGGCGGGATGTGGCAGGGAGCCAAAGACTGCTTCAAACACTGGTGGCTTGTGCTGCGGTGCAGCTGGATCGGTGCGTTCTTCGGTGCGATACCCGGCATCGGTGGAGCCATCATTGACTGGCTGGCCTATGGCCATGCGCTTCGAACCGAGAAAGGAGCCCAGCACAGTTTCGGCACCGGAGACGTTCGAGGCGTGATCGCTTCGGAAAGCGCGAATAACGCAAAAGAAGGCGGCGCGCTGATTCCCACGGTCGTCTTCGGCGTGCCAGGCAGCGCAGGCATGGCGGTATTGCTTGGTGCCTTCATGGTACATGGGTTGATTCCCGGTCCGGAAATGCTCACCAAGAATTTGAGCGTCACCTACACGATGATCTGGAGTATTGCTCTGGCCAATATCATCGGTGCCGGGCTCTGCTACATGCTCAGCGCAAAATTCGCGTTGCTGGCGACGTTGCGATACACGCTGATCCTGCCGACCGTTCTCGGCATCATTTACATTGGCGCTTTCGAGGGCTCGCGCGATTGGGGCGCCCTCTACGCACTTCTTTTTTTCGGCGTGCTTGGCTGGGTGATGAAGCAACTCAAATGGCCCCGCCCGCCGCTGATCCTTGGCTTCGTGCTGGGCGACATGCTCGAACGCTACCTGTTCATCTCGACCGAGCGATATGGGCTGGAATGGCTCACACGTCCACTGGTGATGGTGTTGTTCGCTCTTGCACTGATAGGCCTGTTTCGCCCGTTCCTGCAGGACGTGAAGGCTCAGGGAGGCGTTCTCAACATGCTCTCGAATTTCGGTGCCCCGGTTTTCCGTCTGTCACACCTTGCTTATGTGCTTGTCATTGCCACGCTTTCGGCCATGTTGCTGGTGTCGCTGCAGTGGAATCACGCAGCGCGGATCGTTCCTCTGATCGTAGGGTCGGTGAGCCTGGTATGCGCGGTGCTGAGTTTTTTCAACGCGGTATTCAGGCGCCCCACCACGCCCTCTGCAATGGGGATGGTAAACCGTGCGCAGGCCGAGGTGCAGAGCAGGATTCACATGGATATCGCCTCCGACACCGATCATATTTCCAAGCGGACCGTTATCCTTCGTGCCGCCATTTTCTATGGCTGGTTCCTGGCATTCTTGGGATCGATGGCCACCATCGGATTAATTCCGACTGTCCCCCTGTTTGTAGTGGCCTACATGCGGCTTGAAAACCGGGAACCGTGGAAGCTGGTCCTCGGACAGGCGGTCTGCCTGACACTTTTTATTTATGTGGTATTTCACCGGTTGCTGGTCGTGCCTTGGCCGGAAACCTTGCTCGGCATGTGGATCCCGGAGCTGAAAATCATTCCATCCCTCTAAACTCAAATTGCCCGTGGGCTCGCGCGAGACAACACGCGTCGGTGTTTACCGTTATTTCGGTGCGATGATCGCTTCGAGTTCTTCGAAGAGCCGTGGAGGGGTTGCAAAGACTTCCGACACTACCTTGGCAATCTTCTCATGATTTAATGGGTTCACGAATAGTTTTGACTTGTCTGCCTCGGCGAGGAACTGTGGGTCGACCAGCATCTTCTTGAATGCGTCCCTCAGCGCGATCGTCCGGTCCTTGGGCACTTCCTTCGCCACATAAAACGCCAGGCCAACACTGAGCGGCGCTTCCAGCACACGAAGCAGCGCCTTTTGTTTTTCGGTCGTCGCGTACCGAGTCGCCGCAGGCACACTGGCGAGGTCGGGATGGTCCGCGCCTATCTTGAAGATGAATTTTATTTTTTTGTCGCGAATCCAGTCGGGGTTGGTGGCAAGAAAGCCTTCGTAGTAATTGCCACGCCCTTGAACTTCACCACGTTCCAGCGCGAGGTTGGTTTCCCCGCCGCTTTTGTAACCCGCTATCACTTTTATCTTTGCACCTGTGAGGTAAGAAAGGAAGACGGGATATTGATAAGAGGCGGACGCCACGCCGGAGCCGCCGAATATATATTCCTTATCCCTCATATCTTCGAGCGACTGTACCGGCACCGTGTGCCAGACCGCTCCGACGTAAGAACGGACCGCCACCGAGCCTAACCAATTGAATTCGCGCGGGTTGTAGTTTGCCCCCTTGCCGGTCACGGGATGAAGAAGTGACGAGGGATGCAATTCGGCAATCACGGTGCCATCCTTCGGGGCCGCATTCGACACATAATTAGCGGCAGTCAAACCGCCCCCCCCGGGACGCGCCTGAACAACGACGTTAGGGTTGCCAGGAATATGCCGTCCGATATGGTTGGAAACGAGCTGTGCATACAGATAAATGGAACCGCCCGTGCCGGACGGGGAAATCACGTAGACCGTTTTACCTTTGTAGAACCTGGCAACTGCCTCGGATGGGGCCGATTGCGCACTGGCGGTACCAGTAACCGAGATGCAGATGGCCCAGAGCAATGCGAAAATTCCATACTTGATCATTTTTGTCTCCTTGTATCGGGGTATGCTGTGCGCCCGAATTATGGTAGAGCCGGAGCAGTGAATCATGCCGACACCAAACCGATTATGCCGAGGTCCAGCTCGTGTAGCAACATCGAGCCCAAGCGGTCATCTCAGCATGCCTTTGGTTTCGATGAAGGCAATTACTTTATCCAGGCCCGCAAGGGTCTTTAAATTGGTCATCACAAAGGGTTTGAGGCCCTGGGGTGTGGTGCGCATGCGGGTGGTATCCAACGCCATCACGCCCAAATCAGCGCCGACGTAGGGGGCGAGGTCAGTTTTGTTGATGACGAACAGATCGCTCTTGGTGATGCCAGGGCCGCCCTTGCGCGGAATCTTCTCACCGGCAGCGACGTCGATCACGTAAATGGTCAGGTCGCTCAGTTCGGGGCTGAAGGTGGCCGCCAGGTTGTCGCCGCCGCTCTCTATAAACACGATGTCGGCATTGGGAAAGTCGATCAGCATACGGTCAATGGCCTCCAAATTGATGGAGGCGTCTTCGCGAATGGCGGTGTGCGGGCAGCCACCGGTTTCCGCACCCATGATGCGGTCGGCGTCATTGTGCGTTCACTGGCACAGCTTTTAAATCTGTTGGAGACCTTGCTGGATGTCACGGGCTAAGAGCGATGGGAGCATGAGTTCTGGCTGGTGGGTTTTAGATCAGTGCATCAAGGCCCTTGCGCTCCAGCAAATTCAGCAACTTTTGCGAAGGTCCGCTTGGGTGCTTGTCGCCAATCTCCCACTGGCGGACTGTCGAAAGGCTGGTATTCAACACCGAGGCCAGCACCGCCTGGCTGAGCTTGAATCGGTCACGAAGCGCACGGATTTTTTCGCTGTCGTAATCCGGGATGGGCGTCTGGCAAAGCACGTCAAACTTGCGCATCTTGCGCTGGTCAATAAAGCCCAGCGCATGCAAGTCTGAGGCGGTCTCATATACGAAAATGCGTGGCCAATCACGTTCAAGGCAAAATTTCTGACAGGCTCCAAGGCAAGGCCTCTGGCTGCACGCATTCATCACACTGAAGCCCGAACAGATTGTCATTGCTTAGCATGGTGCTTTGAGTGGCTTTGAGTGCGCCAACCCTGATCATCCATGTGTAACTTTCCGTTTGTTCCCCGACCAATCTTTCCGCTTTGGCAGTTAAGACGTAGCTTCCAGGCGGAACCGTCAGCGTGAACTTTCCTTCATCGTCGGACTTTGCGCGGCCACTGGGAGAAGGCAGTCCCTGAAGATAATGCGACCCGCGCCCTGATGGCCACTTCAAATTCCCCCACCTTTGGCCAGTCAAATTCCCCCAGGCAGGACGGCTAAATTATCAACTTTTTGGCCAGCCTGGTTCTGACTTCCTTTCTTGGTAATTTCTCCCTGACTTTTTTGGATTTTTT
>JAUXOA010000111.1 GCA_030682475.1 Rhodoferax sp.
AGTGAGGGGGGTGAAGGTAACGTCCTGCCTGGCGCCGACCGAGGCGGTGAAACAGCCGGATTTAACCCGCCATCTCACCGCCTCAGGGTGGGGGAATTTGAGGTGGCCAAAAGTGGGGGAATTTGGGTGGCCATCAGGGAATTGTCCGAGTGGGCCGCCCCTGAGCTACGCGAAAACTACCGGTTCTCGCGCAAAGAATTGGTGAAGATTGCTGATGAGTTGGTCACCCATCTGGGGAGCCTTTGCCATGAATGGAGAAAAATACATGGGAATTTCTGAAGAAACTTTTGATGTTGCCAACCGCCGTGCTGCCGCTGCGAGGGCTGCGTTCCCGGCTGTGATTTCAGTCAAATATGACCGCCGAATCGCTCGAATAGTTATTGCACTTTCCTCTGGTCTGGAGTTGGCGTTCTCGCCCAAGTCGGCGCAAGGGTTGGAAAACGCCCACCCGGCCGAGCTCATGGATGTTGAAATTACACCTTCGGGCCTGGGCGTGCATTTTCCTCGGCTTGATGCAGACCTCTACATTCCTGCACTGTTGGAAGGCTTTCTTGGATCAAGGCGATGGATGGCCTCTTTGATTGGAAAAACAGGGGGCACAGCCTCCACCGAGGCAAAGGTAGCAGCGGCTCGCCAGAACGGAAAATTAGGTGGCCGGCCAAAGCAATCAAAAGGCTTGATCGCCGCCTAATTTGTTTTGCCGATGCCGAGCTGGCCTTGCGCGTGCGGCTTTGTCGGGAGACGGTGCATTTCATTATTGAGACCGGACGCCCGTCGGTTGCCACCCTGGTCAACATGATTATGATGCAGCTTGAACTGGCCGGACTGGTGTCCGGTCCCTGACTTCGTGGTGTTGTGAGGTCGTGCCGCACGGGGTCAGTACGAAACTTCCACAAAGTGCCTCTAAACTCACGGGTATGAATGTCCTATACCCCCAAGCAAGTTCACCAAGTTCAACTGTTCCCATTAATCTGCAAGACCGCAGCTACAAGATTGCCATCGGTGGTGCGCTTTTTGACAATCCACTGACCTATTCAGAGCTGCCCGGCACCAGTAGCGCGCTGATTGTGAGCAACACCACGGTCGCGCCGCTGTACGCGCAGCGTCTGCAAACCGCATTGCAGGGCAAGTACCCGAACATCCACACGGTTACCTTGCCGGACGGCGAAGAATTCAAAACCTGGCAAACGCTCAACCTGATTTTTGATACTTTGCTGCAAAACGGCTGTGATCGCAAAACGGTGCTGTTCGCACTGGGCGGCGGCGTCGTGGGTGATATGACCGGTTTTGCGGCGGCCAGCTATATGCGCGGTGTGCCGTTTGTCCAGGTGCCGACCACTTTGCTGGCGCAGGTTGATTCAAGCGTCGGCGGCAAGACCGGCATCAACCACCCGCTGGGCAAAAACATGATTGGCGCGTTCTATCAGCCGCTCAAGGTGGTGTGTGATCTGGCTACGCTGCAGACTCTGCCGCAGCGCGAACTCAGTGCCGGGCTGGCCGAAGTGATCAAATACGGTCCGATTGCCGACCTGGAATTTATGACGTGGATTGAGGCCCGCATCGATGCTTTGATGGCGCGCGACCCCGCTGCACTGGCCCATGCGGTCAAACGCAGTTGTGAAATCAAGGCCTGGGTGGTAGGGCAGGACGAACGTGAAGCCGGGCTGCGTGCCATCCTCAACTTTGGCCATACCTTCGGCCACGCGATCGAGGCCGGTCTGGGTTACGGCCAGTGGCTGCATGGCGAGGCGGTGGGCTGCGGCATGGTGATGGCGGCGCACTTGTCACATCGCCTGGGGCGGGTGGACGCGGCCTTGGTCCAGCGTCTGACCGTGCTGATTCAAAAGGCGGGCCTGCCCGTGACCGGGCCGCGTCTGTCCAGGGCTGACAACGCCGGGCGCTACCTGGAGCTCATGCGCGTGGATAAAAAAGCAGAGGGCGGTGAAATCAGGTTCGTCGTCATCGACGGGCCCGCCCGCGCCGCTGTGCGCAGCGCACCGGACGCGCTGGTGCGCGAGGTGATTGATTTGTGCTGCGCATCAGCATGACGCTTGCTGTCTTTGCCTGCGATCCGGCCCAGTCGCGCGGCCGTCGTTTCGCGCAAGCGCCTGCGCCCACGCGCAGCGAGTACCAGCGCGACCGCGACCGCATCGTTCATTGCACCGCGTTTCGTCGGCTGGTGTACAAAACGCAGGTGTTTCTCAACCACGAAGGCGACCTGTTTCGCACCCGGCTAACCCACTCGCTGGAGGTGGCGCAACTGGGGCGCTCGATCGCCCGTTCCCTCGGGCTCAATGAAGACCTGGTCGAAGCGATTGCGCTGGCGCACGACCTGGGCCACACGCCGTTTGGCCATGCCGGGCAGGATGCCCTCAATGAATGCATGGCCGCGTTTGACGGCTTCGAGCACAACCTGCAAAGCTTGCGTGTGGTGGACAGACTAGAAGAGCGCTATCCCCAGTTCGACGGTTTGAACCTTACGTTCGAGACGCGTGAAGGCATTCTGAAGCACTGTTCCCCTGCCCATGCACAAGCACTTGAGCTGGACGAGCCCGGTGGCGTGGGCCGGCGCTTTCTGGACCGCACCCAACCCAGTCTGGAGGCGCAACTGTGCAATCTGGCCGATGAAATTGCCTACAACGCCCATGATATTGACGACGGTGTGCGCTCCGGCTTGATCACGCTGGAGCAACTGCAGGAGGTGGCGCTGTTTGATGATTTCAGGCGCCAGACGCTGGCCGAATATCCGCATTTGCAAGACAAGGAACAGGGTCGGCGCCTGCTTTACGAGACCATTCGGCGCATGCTCAGTGCGCAGGTTTATGACGTGATTTCCGCGACCCGGCAGGCACTGGAAGCGGCCGCGCCAGCCAGCGTGGAGGCGGTCCGCCAACTGGCGCCGCTAGTGCAGTTTGGGCAAGAGATGCGCGCGAAGTCGCAAGTGCTCAAAAAATTCCTGTTGCACCAGTTGTACCGTCATCCCAGAGTCATGCATACCACGGGGCAGGCCGGGCAGGTAGTGCGAGAGCTTTTTGCTGCCTATCTTGATCGACCGCAGGAAATGCGCGATGGTTTTCTGGCGCGCTTCGATGCGGCGCGCGGAGTGCCGGATGAAGTCAGCGCCGCTGCCCGCGTAGTGGCGGACTACCTTGCCGGCATGACCGACCGTTTTGCTGCCCACGAGCATGAGCGACTCACCGGCTGCCAGTTGTTGTCATGAACGACGCCTTACATTATTCTTCTCCCCAAATCCCGGCCCGTTTGCTTGAGCAGAACATGCCATGAAAACCAAAAAAACGGATCGCTATGCCAGCAGCGGACCGCTAGCCTCAGCGCCATCGATAGCGCAAGCGTCCGGCGTCATGGCACCCGAGATCAGGCCTGGACAGTCCATCGAGCTGCTCAAAGAACTGCATATCCTGACCCGCGACGGCAAACTCAACCAGGACTCGCGACGCAAACTCAAGCAGGTCTACCACCTGTACCAGTTCATTGAGAAGCTGCTGCTTGAGCTGACCGGCAAAGAGGACGGCAAAAGTGGCGGTGTCACACTGGCCGACCACGGTGCCGGCAAATCGTACTTGGGCTTCATCATTTACGACCTGTTTTTCAAGGCGAGCAAGGCCGGTCACATTTACGGTATTGAGACCCGTCCCGAACTGGTGCAGAAATCGCGTGAACTGGCCGCAAGGCTCGGCTTTGACCGGATGTCGTTCCTGAACCTGAGCGTGGCCGAGTCAGCGCTCACTGGCGAACTGCCCGAGCGTATCGACGTGGTGACAGCGCTGCACGCCTGCGATACCGCGACCGATGACGCGATTGCCTTTGGCCTGCAAAAACACGCCCGATTCATGGTGTTGGTGCCCTGCTGCCAGGCCGAAGTGGCGCGCGCTTTGAGCCAGCACAAAGCAATTTCCCTGTCGCGCACGCCACTGGCCGAACTGTGGCGTCATCCGCTGCATACCCGCGAGCTGGGCAGCCAGCTCACCAATGTGTTGCGTTGCCTGTACCTTGAAGCCGCAGGCTACCAGGTGAGCGTGACTGAGCTGGTGGGCTGGGAGCACAGCATGAAAAACGAGCTCATCCTCGCGCGCTACACCGGCCAACCCCAGCGTGCAGCAGCGCAGCGCCTGCGTGCTCTGTTGCAGGAATTCGGGCTGACGACACTGCTGGACACCCGCTTTACATTGCCCGCAGACACAGTCTGAGGAATAATCGGGGTCAGATTCCAATTAAATCCAGATTCTGTCATTCCGGTGAAGGCCGGGATCCACTTGAGCCATGGCCCGTCTACCCCGCCTCACGCTACCCGGCTATCCGCACCACGTCATCCAGCGTGGCAACAACCGCCAGACCATTTTTGCGTCGGCGGCTGACTACCAGACCCTGCTCGATTTGCTGGATGAAAACGCGGAGAAGTTCGGCGTTGCCATTCACGCCTATGTGTTGATGAGTAACCATTTTCATCTGCTGGCTACGCCGCAAACAGCCGACGGTTTGCCGCTGATGATGCAGGCGGTCGGCAGACGTTATGTGCGCCATTTCAACGACGACCAAAAACGCACCGGCACCTTATGGGAGGGACGCTACAAGTCCACCCTGATCCAGACCGAGCGCTATTTGCTCGCCTGCATGGCCTATATCGACCTCAACCCGGTGCGTGCCGCTCTGGTGGCCCAGGCGCGGGACTATCCCTGGTCCAGCCACGGGCACTACACCGGGCAGCGCACCGACAAACTCATCACGCCGCACGGACTGGTCTGGGAGCTGGGCAACACACCCTTTGCCCGCGAGGCGGCCTACGCGGAATTGGTGCAGTCAGGCATCAGCCCGGTGCAGCAGGCGGCGTTGACTGACTCCGCCTTGCGCGGTTGGGCGCTGGGCGAGCCTGATTTTGTGGCTGATCTGCAAAAAAGAACGCCGCGCCGCGTGGCGAAAGGCACCGCCGGACGGCCGTATTCAATCAAAAAAACATAGTCAGATAGAGCAATATACTATGTTGGCATTAGGTAAGATGCTATTTATTTTGATATGTCCCCAATTATTTGTTGATAGCAAATTTATATAAACAATTGGAATCTGACCCCAATTATTTCGCTTGAAATTTTTGTTGCGTTGCAGTATTCTTCCCATCCCGCTATCCAGTGCCATTTAGAAGGAGCGCGCCATGACCACGGCTGCCGAAATCGAACATCTTCAGAACCACGGTTTGTATTCCGCCGAGCATGAGCGTGACGCTTGTGGTGTCGGTTTTGTGGCGCATATCAAGGGCACCAAGTCGCATGACATCGTCAAGAACGCACTGAAGATTCTTGAAAATCTCGACCACCGGGGCGCAGTGGGCGCTGACAAACTGATGGGTGACGGCGCCGGCATTCTGATTCAGTTGCCCGATGCGCTGTACCGCGCCGAGATGGCAGAAAACGGCGTAGGCCCCTCCGGTAGCCGGGGCGTGACGCTACCGCCACCGGGCGAATACGGCGTGGGCATGATCTTTTTGCCCAAAGAGCACGCCTCGCGGCTGGCCTGCGAGCAGGAGATGGAGCGTGCCATCAAGGCCGAGGGCCAGGTGCTGCTGGGCTGGCGTGACGTGCCGGTGAACCGCGACATGCCGATGTCGCCCACCGTGCGCGCCAAAGAACCGGTGCTGCGCCAGGTTTTCATTGGTCGTGGCAATGATGTGATCGTGCAGGACGCGCTGGAGCGCAAGCTCTATGTGATCCGTAAAACAGCCAGTGCCGCCATCCAGAACCTGCAGCTCAAGCACAGCAAGGAATATTACGTGCCCAGTATGTCCAGCCGCACGGTGGTCTACAAGGGCCTGCTGCTGGCTGATCAAGTTGGCACCTACTACCGTGATCTCGAAGACCCGCGTTGCGTCTCGGCCCTGGGTCTGGTGCACCAGCGCTTCTCGACCAACACTTTCCCTGAGTGGCCGCTGGCCCACCCCTACCGCTATGTGGCGCACAACGGCGAGATCAACACCGTCAAGGGCAACTACAACTGGATGAAGGCACGCGAAGGCGTGATGTTTTCCCCGGTGCTGGGCGCTGATCTGCAAAAGCTCTACCCCATCAGCTTTGCCGATCAGTCCGACACGGCGACGTTTGACAACTGTCTCGAACTGCTGACGATGGCGGGCTACCCCATCAGCCAGGCCGTGATGATGATGATCCCCGAGCCGTGGGAGCAGCACAGCACCATGGACGAGCGCCGCAAGGCCTTCTACGAATACCACGCCGCCATGCTGGAACCCTGGGACGGCCCGGCTTCCATCGTGTTCACCGATGGCCGCCAGATCGGCGCCACGCTGGACCGCAACGGCCTGCGTCCCTCGCGCTACTGCATCACCGATGACGATCTGGTGATCATGGGTTCCGAGTCGGGCGTGCTGCCGGTGCCCGAGAACAAAATAGTGCGCAAATGGCGCTTGCAGCCTGGCAAGATGTTCCTGATTGATCTGGAACAGGGCCGCATGATCGACGACGAAGAGCTCAAGTCCAATCTGGCCAACAACAAGCCCTACAAGCAGTGGATTGAGAACCTGCGCATCCGGCTTGATGACGTTGCAATGGGGGTCAGAGCCCAATCTACCGAGCCGCCACCGGTCGGTGTCGTCTCCGGTAATTCGGATCTGACCCCCATTGCAACGACCCCCAATTTACCAACACTGCTGGACCGCCAGCAGGCCTTCGGCTTCACGCAGGAAGACCTCAAGTTCCTGATTGCGCCGATGGCGACGGCGGGTGAGGAAGCCATCGGCTCCATGGGCAACGACAGCCCGCTGGCCGTCCTGTCCGACAAGAACAAGTCGCTCTACAACTACTTCAAGCAGTTGTTTGCGCAGGTGACGAATCCGCCGATCGACCCGATCCGCGAAGCGATCGTGATGTCGCTGGTGTCCTTCATCGGCCCCAAGCCCAATCTGCTGGACATCAACCAGGTCAACCCGCCGATGCGCCTCGAAGTCAGCCAGCCGATTCTGGACTTCGCCGATATGACCAAGCTGCGCGATATCGAAAAGCACACGCAAGGCAAGTTCCGCAGCTACACGCTGGACATCACCTACCCGCTGGCATGGGGTCATGAAGGGGTGGAGGCCAAGCTTGCCTCCCTGTGTGCCGAGGCGGTGGACGCCATCAAGAGCGGCAACAACATCCTCATCATCAGCGACCGCGCGGTGGGGCCAACCCAGGTGGCGATTCCTGCGCTGCTGGCCCTGAGCGCAATTCACCAGCACCTGGTGATTGAGGGTTTACGCACCACGGCCGGTCTGGTGGTCGAGACCGGTTCAGCGCGTGAGGTCCATCACTTTGGCGTGCTGGCGGGCTATGGCGCCGAAGCCGTGCACCCCTATCTGGCGCTGGAAACGCTGGCCAGCATGCACCAGAATCTGCCCGGCGATCTGAGCGCTGACAAAGCAATCTACAACTACGTCAAGGCGGTCGGCAAGGGCCTGTCCAAGATCATGTCCAAAATGGGTGTGTCGACCTACATGAGTTACTGCGGTGCTCAGTTGTTCGAGGCCATTGGCCTGAACAGCGCCACGATTTCCAAGTACTTCACCGGCACGCCCAGCCGAGTCGAGGGCATCGGCGTGTTCGAGATTGCCGAAGAGGCGATTCGCATGCACAAGGCCGCGTTCAGCGATGACCCGGTGCTTGCCACCATGCTGGATGCCGGGGGTGAATACGCCTGGCGCGCCCGCGGTGAAGAGCACATGTGGACGCCCGATGTCATTGCCAAGTTGCAGCACAGCACGCGCTCCAACAACTGGAATACCTACAAAGAGTACGCCCAGCTCATCAACGATCAAAGCCGTCGCCACATGACGCTGCGGGGCCTGTTCGAGTTCAAAATCGACCCGGCCAAGGCGATCCCCGTGGACGAGGTCGAGCCGGCCAAGGAGATCGTCAAGCGCTTTGCTACGGGTGCCATGTCCTTGGGCTCGATCTCGACCGAGGCGCATGCCACGCTGGCGGTCGCCATGAACCGCATCGGGGGAAAAAGCAACACCGGCGAGGGCGGGGAAGACCCGGCGCGTTACCGCCAGGAGCTCAAGGGCATCCCGATCAAAAAAGGCGACTCACTCAAAAGCGTGATCGGCAGCGACGTGGTGGAAGTGGACCTGGCCCTGCAAGACGGCGACTCGCTGCGCTCCAAAATCAAGCAGGTTGCCTCCGGCCGCTTTGGCGTCACGGCCGAGTACCTGAACAGTGCTGACCAGATCCAGATCAAGATGGCGCAGGGCGCCAAGCCGGGCGAAGGCGGCCAGTTGCCGGGCGGCAAGGTGTCCGACTACATCGGCCGCCTGCGCCACTCGGTGCCGGGGGTGGGTTTGATCTCGCCGCCGCCGCACCACGACATTTACTCGATTGAAGACCTGGCGCAACTGATCCACGACCTGAAGAACGTGGCACCGCATGCCAGCATCAGCGTCAAGCTGGTCAGCGAGATTGGCGTCGGCACGATTGCGGCTGGCGTGGCCAAGTGCAAGAGCGACCACGTGGTGATTGCCGGGCACGATGGTGGCACTGGAGCGTCGCCCTGGTCGTCCATCAAACACGCCGGTAGTCCGTGGGAAATCGGTCTGGCCGAAACCCAGCAAACGCTGGTTCTCAACCGCCTGCGCAGCCGCATCCGGGTGCAGGCCGACGGCCAGATGAAGACCGGTCGCGACGTCGTGATCGCCGCCTTGTTGGGGGCCGACGAGATGGGTTTTGCCACCGCCCCGCTGGTGGTGGAGGGCTGCATCATGATGCGCAAGTGCCACCTCAACACCTGCCCGGTGGGGGTGGCCACACAAGACCCGGCGCTGCGCAAGAAGTTCTCGGGCAAGCCCGAGCACGTCGTCAACTATTTCTTTTTCATTGCCGAAGAAGCGAGGAGAATCATGGCGCAGTTGGGTATCCGAAAATTTGACGACCTCATTGGCCGCGCCGATTTGCTGGACATGCGCCAGGGCATTGCGCACTGGAAAGCCAGCGGCCTGGACTTCAGTCGTTTGTTTGCACTGCCCAATGCGCCCGCCGACGTGCCGCGCTACCAGACCGAGCGCCAGCAGCATGGCCTGGAACGTGCGCTGGACAATGTGCTGATTGCCAAGAGCCGCGCCGCCATCGACAAGGGTGAAAAAGTGAAGTTCATGGAAGTGACCCGCAACGTCAACCGCTCGGTCGGTGCCATGTTGTCGGGTGCCGTGACCCAGGTTCATCCTGAAGGTTTGCCCGATGACACGATCCGCATCCAGCTCGAAGGTACCGGTGGTCAGTCGTTCGGCGCCTTCCTGGCGCGCGGCATCACCCTGTACCTGATTGGCGACGCCAATGACTACACCGGCAAGGGTCTGAGCGGAGGGCGCATCGTGGTGCGCCCCAGCATTGATTTCCGGGGCGAGGCGGTTCGCAACACCATCGTTGGCAACACGGTGATGTATGGCGCCACCAGCGGCGAGGCCTTCTTCAGTGGCGTGGCTGGTGAGCGTTTCGCAGTGCGTCTGTCAGGCGCCACTGCCGTGGTGGAAGGCACGGGTGACCACGGTTGCGAATACATGACCGGCGGCACGGTGGCGGTGCTGGGCAAGACCGGTCGCAATTTTGCGGCCGGCATGAGCGGCGGCATCGCCTATGTCTATGACGAAGACGGCCAGTTTTCCAAGCGCTGCAACACCGCCATGGTGTCCATGGAGAAGGTGCTCACAATGGCTGAGCAGCAAACCAGTATGGGCTTGAGTCTCTGGCATCGCGGCCAAAGCGATGAGGCGCAACTGAAGAAGCTGCTCGAAGAGCACAACCGCTGGACCGGCAGCAAGCGCGCGCGCGAATTGCTTGATACCTGGGATGTTGCCCGACTGAAATTCGTCAAGGTGTTCCCCCTGGAGTACCAGCGGGCCCTGGGTCAGATCCATGCCCATGGACTTGGGGTTTTGCCTGGACTTGGGGTTTTGCCAAAAGAGGCGCTCGCCCTGGACCTGCGTGCGCCAGCGGCGACAAAAAAAGAAGTGACTCCCGCCTGATCGGTCGGGCAGTCTCAATTAACCAGGACAGGAATCATGGGCAAGCTAACAGGTTTCATGGAATACGAGCGCATCGAGGAAGACTACAAGCCCGTGCCCGAGCGCCTGAAAAACTACAAAGAGTTTGTGATCGGGCTGGACGATGCCCGGGCCAACAAACAGGCGGCACGCTGTATGGACTGCGGCACGCCGTTTTGCATCAGTGGCTGCCCGGTCAACAACATCATTCCAGATTTCAACGACCTGGTGTTTCAGGCCGACTGGAAAAGCGCGAGCGACACGCTGCACAGCACCAACAACTTTCCGGAATTCACCGGCCGTATCTGCCCCGCGCCCTGCGAGGCGGCCTGCACGCTCAACGTGAATGACGACGCGGTGGGCATCAAATCGATCGAACACGCCATCATCGACCGCGCCTGGACCGAAGGCTGGGTCAAACCGCAGTTGGCCAAACACAAAACCGGAAAAAAAGTGGCGGTGGTGGGCTCAGGCCCAGCCGGCATGGCCGCAGCGCAGCAACTGGCGCGCGCTGGCCATGAGGTGACGCTGTTCGAAAAAAATGACCGCGTTGGCGGCCTGCTGCGTTATGGCATTCCGGACTTCAAGATGGAAAAGTCGCACATCGACCGCCGCGTCGAGCAGATGCAGGCCGAAGGCGTCACCTTGCGCACCGGCGTCATCGTTGGCACGGCCAAAGACCCGCTGGGCAAGGACTCGAAGGTCACCAATTGGGCCAAAGAAACCATCACGCCCGAGCAGCTGCAAAAAGATTTCGACGCGATCATGCTGACCGGCGGTGCCGAGCAGTCGCGCGATCTGCCGGTGCCAGGCCGTGAACTGGCCGGCATCCATTTTGCAATGGAGTTTTTACCGCAGCAAAACAAGGTCAATGCCGGTGACAAACTCAAGGGCCAGTTGCGGGCCGATGGCCAACACGTCATCGTGATCGGCGGCGGTGACACCGGCTCCGATTGCGTCGGTACCAGCAACCGCCATGGCGCCGCCAGCGTCACGCAGTTTGAGGTGATGCCGCAGCCCCCGGTTGAAGAAAACCGGCCCATGACCTGGCCCAACTGGCCGCTCAAGCTGCGCACCAGTTCCAGCCATGAAGAAGGCTGCGAGCGCGAATTTGCCATTTCCACCCAGGCGTTCATCGGCGACAAAGGCCGGGTCACGGGCTTGAAAACCGTTCGGGTTGAGTGGAAAGACGGCAAGATGGTGGAGGTTGCGGGATCCGGGCAAACACTCAAGGCCGATCTCGTGCTGCTGGCCATGGGTTTTGTCAGCCCGGTGGCCTCCGTTCTGGAGGCCTTCGGCATCGAGAAGGATGCCCGTGGCAACGCCAGAGCGAGCACCGACTTCACCGGCGGTTATGCCACCAACGTGGCCAAGGTGTTTGCCGCCGGCGATATTCGTCGTGGTCAGAGCCTGGTGGTGTGGGCCATCCGCGAAGGCCGTCAGGCCGCGCGTGCTGTGGATGAATTCCTCATGGGGTATAGCGACCTGCCACGCTGACATTGAAAAATTCGTCCTCTCCTGTGCATCGTTTGAAGTGAGTGGTGGCAGAGACCGGGGTATGGGCCCCCGCCTCATACTGTCAAATGCCCAGAAATCGGCGGGGACCCACGCCCCAATCTCTGCGGGCAGCGTCCCTGGATCATGTAACAAATTTTGATCCCAAGTCTGGCCCACCTTTGAATACTTTTGCTCCAGCGCATGCGGTGTTTCAACGCCGCCGCGCTGCGCGTTGCCTTGGTCAAACCTTGCCGGGGGAGCACAACACCTCCGCATGACGGCGTGACAGCGGCCCCGGTGTGCGTTCGCCGCAACGCTTGCAGGCTGAGGGCAGCGCAAGTCCGGTCATAATCCGATCAAACAAATGGGGCGAAGCTTTCAAACCCCTAGCGCGACCGCCTCAGCAGGCGCTTCAGTCCAACATGGTTTATCAGCCGCGGGAGGTGTTCTTGGTTTCAATCAGCATTGCAGCGCGGCGGATAAACGCTAATCGTTAGCGGGCCCAGCATGACCGTTGATGCCGCGCGAATGGAGTTCTACTATGCGAGTCGAGCCTCCGAATACGACGACGTATACCTGAAGCCTGAGCGCCAGCGTGATCTTCGTGACATCGAGAAGTGGTTGCCGCCCATTTTTGCGAAGGCAACCGTCCTCGAAGTCGCTTGCGGAACTGGGTACTGGACGCAATTCCTTGCTCCGGCCGCATCTCGCGTCGTAGGGCTAGACGCATCGCCCGAAACATTGCAATTCGCGCGCGGTCGAGTCCTCGGCGAGAACGTGAGCTTCGTCGTTGGCGATGCCTACAGCGTTCCACTTCGCCTCGGGAAGTTCAGCGCAGCGTTTGCCGGATTCTGGTTCTCCCATGTTCCCCTTGGTCGGCGAAGCCGGTTTCTGCGCGGGCTCAATGCATCGCTCAGTCGCGGCTCAAGAGTCGTGCTTCTCGACAATCGCTTCGTTGAGGGCAGTAGTTCGCCAATCAGCGAAACGGACGCCGAGGGCAACACGTATCAGATTCGCAAGCTCAAGGATGGCTCCACCCATCGCGTGCTGAAGAACTTCCCAACAGAAGAAGAACTGCATGGGTCGCTTGCAACTGCTGGCGTGCACGGAAAACTCACAGCATGGAAGTATTTCTGGGCTTTCGAGTATGTCGCGTCCGAGCCCTAACCCCTTCTACCAGACCTGCGTGAAAAGCCGCGCAGCCCGGTGAATTCAAACGTTGAGGCTGTAAAAAAAGTCTCACCGTTACTATCGATACATGATGACGGAAAAATTGACCTCTCAGAATGCGCTGTATTCGACGATCGTGGTCTCGGGAAGGGTAAACGGTACCCTCGAAATCGTCGCATTCTTTCA
>JAUXOA010000112.1 GCA_030682475.1 Rhodoferax sp.
AAAAAATCCAAAAAAGTCAGGGAGAAATTACCAAGAAAGGAAGTCAGAACCAGGCTGGCCAAAAAGTTGATAATTTAGCCGTCCTGCCTGGGGGAATTTGACTGGCCAAAGGTGGGGGAATTTGAAGTGGCCATCAGGGGCTGTCAATGAGGCGTTACGTGGTTTCTTGGCGGTTGCGACGTTGACGACCGGCATAGCTGGTCGTTCAAGACCGTCAACGCGCAAGCGCGCGGCGGTTTAACTTCATTGTGTGTCAGGTCATCGTCACGATGTTTGAATTCGACCCTAAATTCGATTGGGAACAGTGGTTCAGTTTTTTGGGTTCGCCGTTGCGATTGGAGTGGTGTGGTACCAACGTGGCATTAAAAGCGAAGCGGCAATGACGGTTTTGAACAATCTTGAGTCCATCGTTCAACCGATCGACTTTGATCTCTACGCCGGGCTGCAACAACAAGCCCTCCAGCGAATTGCCGTTCGCGATGCCGATGACTGGCCGGTGCTTGCCTGCGCAATGTCAATTGGCTGCCCTGTCTGGACGGAAGATGCAGACTTTTTTGGCTCTGGCGTGGCGACGTGGACGACCGACCGTATTGCGTTGTATTTTGCTTGATCCTGGCAGAGTGATGAGCCATCCGGTAACTTGCGTTTCACTCATTCCGGCCGCGAGATATCCCTGCCTCTGACCCCCCCCATTGCCGAGCATGGTGGCCAGTGCGGTGCCGAAGCTGATTTCAACCACACCAACCCAATAGCCTGGAGTGGCTGATTTTCAGATTTTCGCTAGTCGTTGATGTTGATTAACCGCACTATGGGCGCGGTGTCAGCCGGCTTTTTGGTTTGCTCGGCCCCGGTTTTGATGGCAGGTTTGGGTTGACTGGTGACAGCCAGTTTTTTGCTTTCTTTGGGTAATGGCTTGATTGGCGCTTGCTCTTTATCTACAGAAAACGAGGTCTGCGGCAGGCTCGAATTTTTGGGGCTTCCTTCGCCTGAATTCACTTTGATCTGATTTGTTTTTTCGACGCTTGGCGTGGTGGCGGTGCTGATCGTCTGTTTGACGTTGTGCGTGAACTGCCAGCTACCCAAAACCGCGGCCAATGTCATCACCCCGGCGCCCCATGCTTCGCTGCGAGTCGTTTGAACCGGTACGGCTTCAACCGCGCTGGTATCTGATGCAGCCGCCTTTCCCATCGCGCCCAGAATGATCGCGGTAAGATGCATCAAGGTCGGAATCAGCGGCACCAGATTCATGCCTGGCACCAGGTCAAACACGGTGGCCAGAGCGGGGAACAGCATCAAATAACGCTTGCCGATCAGTTTGCCCCTGACGCTGCCAATCACAATCAGCATCACCAGGAACCAGGCGTGCGTCCACCACATGGGCGTCATGCCGCGCCCCAAGCCCGCCCCCAAGCCGTTAACGAGGAATGAGTTTGATCCGAAGTACGGCAGAACGTAGGTCGGGATCATCAGCACCAAGTAGGCGCTGACGAAGAAGAAAGTGTTTTTGAACAGCGCAGTCATGGCGGTGAATTTCCGGAGTTAAAATCCATTTTTTTAAACTCCGTTTATCTGGTCAAGCTTCCATGTGCCGTCGTCAACCTTCTTAAACTGGAACAAAAAGTTGGCAGCTTCACCACTGTCCTCGGCAAAATAAATCACGCGCACCCGCAGCGTATTCAATGCGAGCAAGGTGACCTGGTCGATGGCCCGGACACTAACGCACTTGTTTTTGTCGTGGTACCGCATCTTGGCATTGGGATAGTCGTTCATCCAATAAGGCGTTATCGAATTTTCTTTTCCTGGAACCGCATGAAAATTCAGAAGCCGAATGCCGTCACTGGTCTTGATACATTGATGAATTGCCACAACCTTTTTCAGCGTGGGCAATGCCGCATCCAAAGCATCAGCGGTGGACTTGTCGCTGGGCACGATTAATTGCGTTGCTGTGCTGCTGCTGGTTTCCACCCGTTGGGCCAAGACCGGGCTGTTTGGCGCTGTGGTGCTGCCCGCATTGCTTGAGCCATTTCCGGCCAAAGCTTGATTCAACGTCTTCAGATCAGTGTTTAGTTTTTGCAGTTCTTGGGCGCATCCCGTCAGGGAGAGGATGGCGATGAGACAGGTGAGCTGGAATGCTTTGAGCACAGAGACCTCCGAAGAGTAGGGGTTACGGCATGGCGCCAAACGAAATCAACTGAGAAGCGAACTCCGTAGATGCAAATATACCACCTCGCCCGCTCTTTAAGGTCGCAAAATGCGACCTTAAAGAAGCCCTCTCCTCAGTCGTAAGCTGAAAATGAAGTCAACCGGAAACCGTAGCAGTTTTCGTTTCAATGCTCACGCACCGATTTACTTCTCCATCCCCCGCTTCAACCGCCACTGCTTGACCAGCGCGTAGATCGCCGGAATCACGGCCAGCGTGAGTACGGTCGACGAAATCATGCCGCCGACCATCGGCGCGGCGATCCGGCTCATGACTTCGGAACCGGTTCCTGTCCCCCACATGATGGGCAGCAGGCCGGCCATGATGGCGACCACCGTCATCATCTTCGGCCGCACGCGCTCGACCGCGCCTTCCATCACCGCCGCGTACAGGTCGCCAGCATTGGGCGTGGTGCCAGAGGCCTGGCACTTGGCTTTGACGGCTTCCCAGGCGTGGTCCAGATAGATCAGCATGACCACTCCGGTCGATGCAGCCACGCCGGCCAGCGCAATGAAACCGACCGCGACCGCGACCGACATGTTGTAGCCCAGAATCCACATCAACCAGACGCCGCCCACCAGCGCAAACGGCACCGACAGCATCACGATCAGGGTTTCGGTCAGGCGCCGGAAGTTCAGATACAGCAGCAGAAAGATCAACAGCAGCGTGATAGGAACCACGACCTTCATCTTCTCGATGGCGCGCTCCATGTACTCGAACTGACCGCTCCAGGTCGCGTAATAACCGGGCGGGAACTTGACTTGCGCATTGACCGCCTTGCGCGCATCGGCCACATAGCTGCCGATGTCTCGGTCGCGGATATCCACATAGATGTAGGCCGACAGCAGCGCGTTCTCGGTGCGGATGCCCGGCGCGCCCTTGGCGACTTCGATTTTGGCCAGTTGGCCGAGCGGAATCATGGCGCCGTTCATGGTTGTCACCAGGACTTCGCGCGCAATCAGCTCGGGGTCGCTGCGCAATTCGCGCGGATAGCGTACCGTGACACCGAAGCGCTCGCGCCCCTCCACGGTGGTGGTGACCATCTCGCCGCCCAGGGCGGTACCGATCACATCCTGCAGTTCGCCCACCGACAAGCCGTAGCGCGCCAGTTGCGCGCGGTCCGGCTCGATGTTGAGGTAAAAGCCGCCGGTGATGCGCTCGGCGAAGGCCGAGGTGGTGCCCGGCACCGTTTTGACAACCGCCTCGATCTGCTTGGCGAGCTTTTCCATCTCATTCAGATCCTTGCCGAACACCTTGATGCCGATCGGCGTGCGGATGCCGGTCGACAGCATGTCAATGCGCGCCTTGATCGGCATGGTCCATGCATTCGACACACCCGGGAACTGCAGCGCCTTGTCCATCTCAGCGATCAGCTTGTCGGTGTTCATGCCAGGCCGCCATTCGGATTGCGGCTTCAGGTTGATGACGGTCTCGAACATCTCGGTCGGGGCCGGGTCGGTCGCGGTATTGGCGCGGCCTGCCTTGCCCCAGACCGACACCACTTCCGGAAAACTCTTGATGATCTTGTTCTGGGTCTGCATCAGTTCCGCCGCCTTGGTGATGGACATGCCCGGCAGACTGGACGGCATGAAGAGCAAAGTGCCTTCATTGAGGGTTGGCATGAACTCGCTGCCAAGCTTCGATGCCGGATAAAACGAGACGGCCAAGGCAATCAGTGCGGCAACGATGGTGAGCTTTTTCCAACGCATCACGCCCTCGATGATCGGCCGGTAGACCCAGATCAGGAAGCGGTTCACCGGATTCTTCGCTTCCGGCATGATCTTGCCGCGGATGAACAGAATCATCAGCACCGGCACCAGTGTCAGCGACAGCAGCGCCGCGCTCGCCATGGCGAAGGTCTTGGTATAGGCCAGCGGCGAGAAAAGGCGGCCCTCCTGTGACTCCAGCGTGAACACTGGCAGGAACGACACAGTGATGATCAGCAGCGAAAAGAACAGCGGCGGACCCACTTCCTTGCAGGCGGCAAGAATCGCCTCCACCCGCTGCTGCTTCGAATGGTCTTGCTTCAAGCGCTCCAGGTGTTTGTGCGCGTTTTCGATCATGACAATCGCCGCATCGATCATCGCGCCGATGGCAATCGCAATGCCGCCCAGGCTCATCAGGTTCGAACTCATGCCGAGCAGGCGCATCGCAATGAAGGCCATCAGAATAGCCACCGGCAACATCAGGATCGCCACCATCGCGCTGCGCGCATGCAGCAGAAACACGAAGCAGACCAGCGCCACGATAATGCTTTCCTCGATCAGCGTGACCGTCAAGCTCTTGATGGCGCGGTAGATGAGGTCGGAGCGGTCGTACACCGCCTGGATGCTGACGCCGGTCGGCAGTCCCGCGCTGATTTCATCGATTTTCAATTTCAGGTTGTGGATGACTTCGAGCGCGTTCTGGCCGTAGCGCGCCATGGCGATGCCGGACACCACTTCGCCTTCGCCATTGAGTTCGGTCAGGCCGCGCCGCTCGTCGGGGGACAGTTCCACCCGGGCGATGTCGCGCACCAGCACTGGCGTGCCCTTTTCGCTTTTCACGACCAGGTTTTCGATATCGCCCTTGCCGCGCACCATGTACTCGGTTTCGGCCATTTCGATCACCCGACCGCCGACATCGCGGTTCGACTCGCGGATCACCTGCGAGACTTTGTTGAGCGCAATGCCGTAGGCGCGCAGTTTGACCGGATCGACCGTGACCTGGTAGGTCTGCACAAAGCCGCCGATGGAGGCCACCTCGGCCACGCCGTGCGCCTTGGTCAATTGGTAGCGCAAATACCAGTCCTGCAGCGTGCGCAGTTCGGCCAGCGTCTTGTCCTTGGCGAGTACCACGTACTGATAGACCCAACCTACCCCCGTCGCATCGGGTCCGATCTGCGGCGCCACGCCCTTGGGCATGCGCCCGGATGCGAAGTTCAAGTACTCCAGCACGCGCGAGCGCGCCCAGTAAATGTCGGTGCCATCTTCGAAAATAATGTAGACAAAGGACGCGCCGAAAAACGAGAAGCCGCGCACCACTTTGGACTTGGGCACCGACAGCATGGCGGTGGTGAGCGGATAGGTGACCTGGTCCTCCACCACCTGCGGCGCCTGGCCCGGGTATTCCGTGTAGACGATCACCTGCACGTCCGACAGGTCGGGCAGTGCATCGATCGGCGTTTTGACGACAGCATAGATGCCGCCCATGGTGACGAACAGGGTCGCAAGCAGGACCAGAAAAATATTCCGGCCCGACCAATCGATGATCTTGTTCAGCATGGCGTGTCCCAGTCAATTGCCGGCAGGCAGATTGGCTGGGGCCGCCTTGGTGCTGGTCTTGCCGGTTGCGGCCGGTTGAATGCCGGTAATGACCCATTCGCCCGGCTGGCGCTCGACAAACTCAAACGCGACCACCGCACCCGGCTTCAAGTCTTTCAGCAGCGCGTTATTCGCGACCTTGAACTCCATCGTCATGGCCGGCCATTTGAGGCTGGCGACCGGGCCGTGAGCGATGCTGACGGTAGCGGCCTTGGCGTCGATTGCATCGACCGTGCCATCGGCCTTGTGAGCGGCACCACTGCCAGGGACGGTTTGACCGAAACTGCCGACCGCCGCTTTCAGGTTGCTTTCGGCATCGATCAGGAAGTTGGCGGCGACCACCACCAGCTCGCCATCCTTGACGCCCTCCAGCACCTCGGTATAGTCATCGCTGCGCGCGCCGAGTTTGACTTCACGCGGCTCGAATCGTCCTTCTTTCACCTGCACCAGCACGATGCGGCGGGTACCGCTGTCGATGACGGCCGACAGCGGCACAGTCACGGTATTTTTCCTTACTGGTACGGCCAGCTCCACTTGGGCGAACATGCCGGGCTTGAGCAATTGGCCGGGATTAGAAAGCTCGACCCGCACCTGAATCGTGCGCGTTTCGGCCTTCAGGGTCGGATAAACGTAAGTGACGGCACCTGCAAACTCCTTGTCTGGATAGGCGTTGATTTTCACCTTGACCCTGGCGCCCGATTTGACCAGGCCGATGTCCTGCTCGAATACGTCGGCAAACACCCAGACCGAAGACAGATCGGAGACCTGGTACAACATTTCCCCGGGCATGAAGCGCATGCCTTGCAAGGCTTTCTTTTCCGTCACGATGCCGGAAACCGGCGAACGGAAGATCAGGGTGCGCTTTGCTTCCCCGGATTTCGCCAACGCCTTGATTTGTTCTTCGGAAATATCCCAATTCTTCAGGCGCAACAAGGCCGATTCAGCAAGCTGTTTCATGCCGGCCTGGGCTCCGCTTTCCGCGCCCTTGAGCGACTGCACGCCTTGCGCCGCAATGGCGTACTCGCGCTGCGCGGACACCAGTTCGGGGCTGTAGACCTCGAACAGCGGCTGCCCTTTGCCTACCGCCTGACCGGTCGCGCTAACGTGCAGGCGTTCCACATAGCCTTCGAACTTGGGCGCAATAATGTAGACGCGCCGTTCATCCGGCTCAATGCGTCCGGCGGCGCGCACGATCTTGTCAATCGCCTTCATGCTGGCCGCCTCCGTCCTGACGCCGAGCTTCTGGACTTTGTCGGTGCTGATCTTGATCTGGTTGGCGGACGCCGGCTCGGCGTCCGCTTCGCCCTCGTAGACTGGGATGTAATCCATGCCCATTGGATCCTTCTTGGCCGTCGCGGAGGTGTCGGACAGGCCCATCGGATTGCGGTAATAGAGGAGTTTACGTTCCTGCTTGGCGCTGTTGGCCCCGGTGGTCGCAGCATCCTGGCTGGCACCCGTGCCGCGATTGCCTGCCCAGTAACCGCCGCCAGCGGCCAGTAGGGCGACGATGATCAGGCCGAGCGTGATGTTGGTGCGTTGTTTCATAGTTCTTCTCCCAAGAGCCGTTCGATGGCTGCCAGGCGAGTCTGTGCCTCCACCTGCGCCTTGATCTGATTTTGTTTTGCCTGGCGGATCAACCGCTGCGCGTCGAGCAAGGTGACGAAATCCACCTTGCCGTTTTCATAACTGGCCAACGCCGCCTTGAACGTCAGTTCGGTCTGCGGCAACAGGCTGTTGGTGATAGCGGTCTCGGTGCGTCGTGCGGCATCAAGACCGGACAGGTTCTCCGACAGCTCGGCCAGCACCTGGTTAGCCGTTGCTTCGCTGCGCGACCGGGCCGCCGACAGCATGGCCTGCGCTTCGCGCTCCTGCGCGCGCCGCCACGACTGTTGCAAAGGTATGTTGAGTTCCACCATCAATGCCCAGTCCTTGATCGAATTACCGGACTGGGTGGGGGCGATGCCGAAGGTGAAATCCGGATAACGGTTCTTGTAGGTCAGGTCGCGGCTTTTCTCGGCGGCCTTGAGGCGTGCATCTTCCGCGAAGAGTTGCGGATTGCGTGCGCGCACGCGATCTTGCAGCACCGCATAGTCGAGCTTGACCGGCGCCGGCAGGGCGCGCAGGCGTTCCGGTGCCGCCAGCGCCGCATCGGCAGGCCGCGCCAGCAGCATGTTCAAACGTGCCTGGGTCATGCGCTTTTCGTTTTCCAGCGCAATCAGTTCGTTCTTGAGGTTGGTCAGCTCCACCTGCGCCCGGATCGCATCCACTTGCGCAGCCAGACCGCCAGCGTAGCGGACTTGCGCCACCTGCTCCAGGCGCGACATGAGATCGAGGATTTCATTGTTCAGGCGTTCGTTCTGATGGATGTAGTAAAACTGCGCGTAACCGGATTTGATGCGGGAAGCAAGTTCGGCCCAGGTCCCCGCCGCACGTCCTTTCGCACCGTCGGCCTCCAGCGCGGCAATTTCGCGTTGCAGACCGCGCTTGCCGAACCAGGGCACGTCTTGCATCAATGTATAGACGGTGCTGCCGACCCGGTCTACCCGGTTCGGCAACAAGAGCTGGTTTGAATCGCCCGCCAAGGTGATCTCCATCAGTTCCACGCGCAGCTTGGGGTCGGGTAGCCGACCGGCCGAGGCGGTACGCTCGTCTGCCGCTGCTGCCTCATACTGCATGGCCGCGTACTCCGGATTGCGCTCCTTCGCATAGTCGAGAAGGCTTTCCACGCTGCCGCCGACGATCGGTTCGCTGGCCAGCGCAGCACTCGGTGCGCCCATCGCCAAGCTCGCTGCGACGGCGCAACTGCGTAAAACGTATTGCATATGCTTTCCCTTAAAAGACAAGACCCGCAACTCACACCCGGCTGCGTCGCAGGTGCAAGGCGTTGCCGATCACCGACACTGAGCTCAAGCTCATGGCCAGGGCCGCGATCAGGGGTGACAACAGCCAGCCGGTCAGCGGATACAGCACGCCGGCGGCGATCGGGATACCCAGTGCGTTGTACAGGAAGGCAAACACCAAATTCTGCTTCATGTTGCGCACCGTAGCGTCCGACAGCGACCGTGCGATGGCAATGCCGCGCAAATCACCCTTGACCAGCGTGACCTGCGCACTGTTCATCGCCACGTCCGTCCCGGTGCCCATGGCCACGCCGACATCCGCTTGGGCCAGCGCGGGTGCGTCGTTGATGCCGTCGCCAGCCATCGCTACCACGCGCCCTTCCTTCTGCAGACGCTCGACCAGAAGCAGCTTGTCAGCCGGTTTGACTTCCCCATGCACCTCGTCAATGCCCAGTCGGGCAGCGACGGCTTTGGCGGTGGTCAGGCCGTCGCCGGTGGCCATCACAATGCGCAAGCCCGCAGCCTTCAGTGTCGCCAAAGCCTCAGGCGTGCTCTGCTTGATCGGATCGGACACCGCCAGCAGGCCTATCAACTGACCATCGACCGCCAGGTGCATCACGCTGGCACCTTCGGCGCGCAAGGCCTCGGACTGAGACACCAAGGTGCTTACCGAGACGCCGATCTGCTGCATCAGTGTGGTATTGCCAAGGGCAAGCTGGTGCCCGCCGACCTGTCCGCGCACGCCAATACCCGAACCTGATTCAAAGTTCTCCGGCTTGTCCAGCGTCATGCCACGCTCACGGGCGGCGCGCACGATGGTCTCGGCCAGCGGGTGCTCGCTGCCCTGGTCCAGGCTCGCGGCCAGACGCAACACTTCGTCGGCCTCAAAGCCTGGGGCAGGGACGGCACGGTCGAACGTTGGACGGCCTTCGGTCAGGGTTCCGGTCTTGTCAATAATGAGGGTGTCGATCTTGCGCAGGTTCTCGATCGCCGATGCATCGCGAAACAGCACGCCCCGTGTTGCACCCAGACCGGTGGCCACCATGATGGACATCGGCGTGGCCAGACCCAGGGCGCAAGGGCAGGCGATGATCAGGACTGCCACGGCGTTGATCAGACCGAAAACCCAACTTGGCGCGGGTCCGAAAAACCCCCAAACAAAGAAAGTCAGCAAGGCAATGGCCACGACAGTCATGACAAAGTAGCCCGCCACCACGTCTGCCATGCGCTGCATCGGGGCCTTGGAGCGCTGGGCTTGCACCACCATTTGCACGATTTGCGCCAGCATGGTGCCCGAGCCGACCCGCTCGGACTGCATCACCAACGCGCCGCTGGTGTTGAGGGTCGCACCGATCACCTTGTCACCGACACGCTTGGTCACTGGCAGCGGCTCGCCAGTGAGCATGGATTCATCCACTGAACTGCCGCCTTCAATCACAACCCCATCGACCGGCACTTTCTCGCCGGGACGGATGCGCAACACGTCGCCCACATGGACATGGTTCAAAGGCACATCTTCTTCACTGCCATCGGCCCTGATGCGTCGCGCGGTCTTGGGTGCAAGGCCGAGCAGGGACTTGATCGCGGCCGAGGTCTGCGAACGGGCTTTGAGCTCCAGCACCTGGCCTAGCAAGGTGAGCGAGATGATCACGGCCGCCGCTTCAAAATACACGGCAACCCGTCCCATGGCGACGAACGAGGCTGGAAACACCTGCGGCGTCACGGTGGCCACCACGCTGTAGACGAAAGCGGCGCCAGTGCCCAGACCGATTAGCGTCCACATGTTGGGGCTGCGATTGACCACCGACTGCCAGCCACGCGAGAAAAACGGCCAGCCGGCCCACAGCACGATCGGCAAGGATAGCGCGAGTTCAAGCCAACTTTGCGTGGCCATGTCGAACCAGTTCAGCTTATGGCCGATCATTGCCATGACCGTGACGACCACGGTCAGTGGTAGCGTCCACCAGAAGCGCTGCTGGAAATCCACGAGTTCCGCGTTCTCACTCTCTTCGAGTTCGGGCAACAAGGGCTCTAGCGTCATGCCGCACTTGGGACAATTGCCTGGGTGGTCCTGGCGCACTTCCGGGTGCATCGGGCAGGTGTAGATCGTGCCGGCGGCGGCCGACTTTTCTTGTTCGGGAGCCGGCTTGGCGGTAGTGAATTGAATCGGGTTTGCGCTGAACTTGTTCCTGCAGCTCACGCTGCAGAAGTAATAAAGCCGTCCGTCATATTCATGCCGATGCTCCGATTGCTCAGTGACGGTCATGCCACAAACCGGGTCTTTCAGGGGCTGCGGCGTTGCCGAGCTTCCACTGTCGGGCGATTTATCATCCACAGCAACCGCCTCGGCCACCACTGCCGCTACAGCAACCCGATGTCTTGGGCTGCGAAATCGATACAGAAGACGTGGCCAGCTTTGCGGGATAGCCCGCAGCAGTCAAGGCCAAAACGAGGGGGTTGCTGCCGTGCGGGAGCTCACCGCTCACCCGGACATGACCGGACTGAAGATCAACCTCCACCCCACTGACACCAGTCAGTGGTTGCAGCGCCTGCGTGACGTGCTTGACGCACGAGCCGCAGCTCATGCCTTGGACTTCCAGATCAATGGTGCTCATATTCAGGCTATCAACGTGGGGAACTTGTATGGGTTTGCGCCGCAACAATGCTGCGCACCCTTTCAAGACGTTGACGCACTTCCCGGGCAACGATTGCTACTTCCGGATGCTTGGTCATCTGCAGCACCGCCACCGGGTCCATGAAGGCGACCGTGATGGTGCCGCCCACGTCCTCGCGCACAACAACATTGCAGGGCAATAGCAGTCCGATGTCAGGTTCGGCAGTGAGTGCACGGTGTGCAAGCGGTGGATTACAGGCACCCAGGATGCGATAAGAAGGCACGTCAATGCCGAGCTTGGCTTTCATCGTTGTCTTAACATCGATGTCGGTGAGCACGCCGAAGCCTTCGGTCTTGAGTGCTTCAATGGTTTGACTAACAACGGTGGAAAAGTCAGCTTGTTGCAAGTGAAGGTGAAAGCCGTAGGCGGCATCACCATCAACAAGCCGGGTGTTTGAATCATGTGTCATGAATTTCTCCAGAGGGGTTGGGTTGAAATAACGCTCAATGAGCATCTGATTGTCGAGGGAAATGCGGAATAAAACGCGGGGTACTCTGCGCGTAACGCTCAAAGACATCACCGAATTGCGCACGCATTTGCGTTTCTTCAGTGATTGCGAGACGTCCGTACATGAGCAGAAGAATCGGGAACATGACCAGGGTGAGCAGCGTCGGCCACTGCAACAGGAAACCAAACAAGATCAGCACAAAGGCCACGTACTGTGGATGACGAATGCGCGCGTAGGGCCCGGTGGTGGCCAGCGTATGCCTGCGTTGCGCGTGGTACAGAACATTCCACGCACTGGACAGCAGGTAGAAGCCGAAGCCCAGGAACACATAGCTAGCGATGTGCAGCGCTCCGAAGTGGGGGTCTCCCTTCTCGCCCAGAAGTGTCGACCATAAGTGACCGGAGTTGTGGGACAGCAGGTCAAGATTCGGATACTGGGTCTGCAGCCAGCCGGACATCAAGTAAATACTCAGGGGGAAGCCATACATCTCGACGAAGAGCGCGACGATGAAGGCAGCGAATGCGCTGAAGGTACGCCAGTCGCGAGTGGTCTGCGGCTTGAAGAAGCTGAAGGCGAACATCAGGAAAATGGCTGAATTGAACAAGACCAGTAGCCACAATCCGTAGGCGGGCGCATCGTGGGTCATGGCTGTTCTCCGGTGCCGGGTGTCCGCGGTTGCACCGACGTATTCGAGCCTTGCTCGCCACCGTGTTTTCCATGGCCGCGATGCATGAACACGTGCATCAGCGGGCAGGCCAGCAGCAGCAAAAACGGCAGAGCACCGAAGAAGTGGGCACGGTGCTCGGTCAGCAAAAAGTACGCGGCGATGGCACCGAACACGAGCAGACCGAACCCGTATCTGGAGCGCCAGAACGGGGGTGCGGTAATCTGGCCGGGCTGTTGAGTGTGGTCGTGGTTCATTTGAAGCTCCAGGGCTTGAACTGCTTACATTCGGTTGATCGATCCGACGTCACCCTTGCACGCGAAAGTTGATCATCATGCCGGCGTCTTCGTGTTCGAGGTTGTGGCAATGGAACACATAGGTCTGGTCGCCAGGGAAGTCGTGGGCGAAGTCGAGCGCCACCCGCACCGTTTCGCCGGGCCAGACCAGCACCGTGTCCTTCCAGCCGAGGTCGCTCACGGTACGGCCCTGGCCGAAACGCGCCATGGCCGCGACCTGGGGCGGGCTGCCGATGCGTTCGAGCACCTGGTACGAAAAGCCGTGGTTGTGCATCGGGTGCGGCATGCCCAGCGTCGGGTTGCTGATGCTCCAGATTTCTACCGCACCGCGTTTGACGTCGAACGCAATCTCGTCCATGCGGAAGCTGCGTCCGTTGATCAGGAAGCGCATTTGCCCCATCGACAGTTCGATCTTGCGCTGCGCGGCCCCTTCGGTGCGGATCGGCTTGACCTGGGACAGCGTGGCCGGCAGCTTGGCGACGACACGTTCGCCAGCCGTCACCGACAGCTTCAAGACGTTGAACTCCAGGCCCAGCGGCAGCCGTGACGAGCTCATGCTGGCCATCATCCGCCCCATGCCCATGCCGCCCATGCCCGACATGCCGCCAGCGGGCCCTTCGTTCTCCATGGCATCGAACGCCAGGCTCCTGAGGAAGATGCCCTCACCGGCTTGGGCCTGTCCGGCGTCGAACAGCACGTCAAGGCGTTCCCCCGGTGCCAGAAAAGCTTCTGTCACGGTTTCGGGCCGCTCGATCAGGCCGCCATCGGTGCCGATGACGGTGAAATTCAGCGCGGTTTTTTCCTTGACAAAGGCGAGCCGGTAGATGCGGGCGTTGGAGCCATTGAGCAGCCGCAGGCGGTAGGTGCGCGGGGTGACGGTCTGCACGGCGTTGGGCGTCAGGTTGGCGAGTACGATGTCGCCCAGCCAGCCCATCATGGCTTCATGGGCACTCGGCTTGTACAGCAGATTGCCTTGCGCGTCGAACTGCTTGTCCTGGATGACCAAGGGCAGGTCGGTAACGCCGAGCTGCAGGTCGAGTGCCTTGCTGAGGCTGCGTTGGTCGTCGTCTTCCACCAAAAAGAAACTCGCCAGGCCGTGGTAGGCCTGTTCGGCGGTCAGCTCGTGTGCGTGGGTGTGGTACCAGTAGGTACCGCCGCGGTTGCGCACCGTGAAGTCATACGCATAGCGCCCGCCCGGACCGATGGTGCTGGCCGGGTGGCCATCCATGGCAGCGGGCGTGTGCAGGCCGTGCCAGTGAATGATGGTCGGCTCCTGAAGCGCGTTGTCCAGGCTGGCCGTAAAGCGCGCGCCGCTCTCGATGCGAAAAATCGGGTTCTGATAGGCCTTGCCCGCCTGCTCGGTCTGGTACAGCAGGAACGGCGAGGGGAGTTGCGATTTGGGGCCGGGCAGCAGCGGGAAGCTAGCCGCAGTGGCGCGGATTTTCAGGGGACCGGCGACATCGAGTACACCGAACGGCCCGCTGCCCACCGGGATGAACAGCTTTTGCTGGAAGTTCGCGGCGGCCACCGGATCGAAGGGGTAGTGGCGAAATGGCCCGCCGGCCAGCCCATTAAAACGCCCCGATCCGTAATACATCCAGGCCGCCCCACCAGCGCCGGCCACGGTCGCGACACCGGCAAACTGAAACAACTGTCTTCTGTTCAACATGAATTTCTCCTACTCAACATCAGGGTGATAAAAGCGGTCAAAGCAGATTTCGGCGTCACACCTGGCGGGGCTTCATCACTTGGCAGCCGGCGCTGGCATCCGATCCAGCATCATTTGCATCATGGCTTCCATCATTTCCATACGCTTTTCCATCATCTGATGACGGCTCGCCATGTCGGAGGGCATGCCGCCTTTCATGCTGTCTTTGCCTGCTCCAGCCATACCGCCCATCATGGACATGCCGCCCTGCATGGACTTCATGTGTTCCGCCATGAGTGCGCTACGCTCTTCAGGCGTTTTGGCGTTCATCATTTTTTCATGCATCTCGCGCATGGCCTTCATCTTGTCGTCCATCTTGACCATGGACTCTTTTGCAGCGACGTTGCCGGGCGCGGCTTTGGGCGCCTTGGCGGCTGAGGCGGCAGCCTTGGGGTGATGGGCCTCTTCAGCCCAGGCTGGGAAACCCAGAAAAGAAAGGGCGCTAGCGAATACAAGGGGACGAATAAATTTCATGATGAACTCCTGAGATTGATTGAAAACAAGGGAATAATTTTTTCAAGTTGATACAAACGTGAATATTCAACATGACGCCGGGGCGGCGCTCGCTCTTTTTCGATAGGCATCTGTTTCATGGACAAGCTCCAAAATTCTGGTTTTCAGTCACAGCAAGCACAGGTTCCTGGCCGCATCACGAACTCACATTTATTTGGCCGCCTGAATATCGGTCACCAGCATTTTTCCATCCTTCAGCACGACTTTGAATTTGATCTTGTCGCCGGTCTTGACCTTGTCGAGCATAGCCTTGTCCTTGACCTGAAACACCATCGTCATGCCCGGCATGTCGAGGTTCTTGATGTCGCCGTGCTTGATCGTCAACTTGCCGGTCTCCTTGTCGATCTTTCGGACTTCGCCGTCGGTCATGTCTTTGGACAAGTCTTGGGACACCTCCATCTTCATGCCCCCCATCTTGCTGTGGTCCATACCCGCCTGCGCAAAGACAGAGACAGAGGTCAGCGAAGCGGCCGTCAGGGCAGCAGAAACGACCAGGGATTGAATGATGTTCATAGAGTTACGCCTTTAACGATAGGATTGATAAACCGTGCTGGTGCCATCCGCTTTGACAAGCAGCACGTCGTAGGGATCTTTGCGTTTGCCGTATTCTGGGCCGTCCATGCCCGGCGAGCCGATGGTCATGCCTGGCACCGTCAGGCCCACAGCCTTGGGCTTTTCTCGCAGCAAACGCTGGATCTCGCGCACCGGGACATGACCCTCAATGACGTAGCCACCGATGCGGGCGGTGTGGCAGGAGCCGAATTTCACCGGCATGCCGAGTTGGGCCCGTACGCCGGTGTTGCCGGTGTCATGTACACGCACCTCGAAGCCCGCTTTTTCCAGATACACGATCCAGTCCTTGCAACAACCGCAACTGGGGTCTTTCCAGACCTCGACCGCGGTGCCGCCCGGTGCCGCCCACGCGCCGGCCAGTGGCAGCAGAAGTGTCCCAAGCAGCAGGTGGCGACGTTGGAGGTCAATGCGGGTTTTCATGGAGATTCCTTTGAGTTGGTATAAATGTGTGAGGGGTTATTCAGTGAGCAGCGTTGGTATCGTGTTCGGACGGGTTTGCAGTACGGGTGCAGGCGAAGAGCCGCCATGGCAACCATCAGCTCAACTGGCACGAGCCAGTGAAGGGAGAATGAATACATGAAAACCTTGCATGTTGACGTTGGGGAGATCGTGAGAAGAAAACTTACAACGAAACCAAAAATGGTTGAAGTAATGTACTGCCCCGCCACTGCCAGAACCCTGACCGCCAGATTACATTCCTGTTATCTACGCCGCACAATCGCCCAGGCAGTGGAGAATGGCAGTCACATTAATGAACCTTTGCGGGACAGACCGCAGCTACGCGAAGCGAGCAAGCCCTGTCCTCAACCGTTCAAGGAGCAAGCTCTGTCCCCAACTGATTAGGAGTACTGCCATGAGAATCCTCATTGTCGAGGACGAACCCAAGACCGGGGACTACCTGAAACAGGGCCTGGTCGAAGCCGGCTTCGTCGTCGATCTGGTGCGCGACGGCCCAGGCGGGCTGCACCAAGGACTGACCGAGGCTTACGACC
>JAUXOA010000103.1 GCA_030682475.1 Rhodoferax sp.
AGCCGACCCGCTCACCTGTCATTTACAGCTTGCCGTCAACGTCAGTGCGCGACAGTTCCGTCAGTCGGACTTTGTCGATCAGGTGTTTGAAGTGCTCAAAGAAACGGGTGCTAATCCGCAGAAACTCAAGCTCGAACTCACTGAGAGCCTGGTGCTGGACAACATTGCCAGCAGTATCGACAAAATGCAGGCGCTACGCGTTGCTGGCATACGCTTCTCGATGGATGACTTCGGCACCGGGCAATCCTCACTGACCTATCTCAAGCGCTTGCCGCTGGACCAGATCAAGATCGACCAGAGTTTCGTGCGCGACATTACCACCGACCCAGGCGATGCGGCGATCGTTCGGACCATTATTGGAATGGCCAACAACCTTGGGCTGGACGTCATTGCTGAAGGGGTGGAGACGCAGCAGCAGCGCGATTTCCTTGAACGCAATGGTTGTTACGCCTACCAGGGTTACTTGTTTAGCAAACCCGTGCCAATTGAAGAGTTTGAGGCGTTGATTCGTATGCCAAATTGATTGATGGCTTGTCAAGAAACAACCTTGCCGCGTTTGCCGCTCATGCGATAGGGGACGACGAACTTCGGTGCCATCAGGCGAACGGTGTGCCCGAACTTGGCGAACTCACGCGCTCAGTGGTGAGCGCCGGAGCAGGCTTCCATGCCGATCAGGCACGGGGGCAGATTGGCGATGAGCTCCACCAGTTTGGCCCGTGGCACCTCGGGGCGCACCAGTGCGGGTTTGCCACACTCATCTACGCCGTGCACGGCAAAGACGTTCTTGGCAAGGTCGATTCCAACGGTTACGATAGCCATGATTTCCCCTTCCAGGTGAGTTGATGAAAGCGCGGCTTCAGCGTAGACTAACTTGTATTCAAGTTACGTCGGAGCTAAAAAGCGAACCTCTCCATCTTGGCACTCAGTTGCCGTCAACCGCAAGCCTCACGGCGCGCGGCTCGCTTGGGACGGGGAAGTCCCTTCCATTCGTCAGGCCTCACAATCCGGCTCCCTCATGATTCCAGGAAAAGCAATGCACTCAGACACTCCAGCAAGGTCACCCGATGAGTCAGGCGTGCTGAAGACATTCGAGGAATATCTGCTCGCAAGTTTCAGCCTGGACGAGAAACGTGTAGCAACGTACTACGATGAACCGTTCATGTTTGTCTCCGCAGCAAATACGGTGACCGTGGCGACCCGTGCCGAGGTCGAAGCGTTCTTGAAGCCTGGGTTCAAGGCGCTGCAACAGAGCGGCTATGCGAAAACTGAGTTCCCAAACCTTCGATCGCAGTCGCTGGGCAAGGGACTCGCGATCATCAGTGGCATGGGCATCCGATACAAAACGGATGGCACGCAGTTGGCGTCATTCGGAATCACCTATGTCTGGCGCCATGTGCCCGATGGGTGGAAGCTTGCGGTAATGACCGTCCATGACCCGAACAAGATTCTGCCCCTCCAGTAGAAGGTTCAATGCAAACAGTGCGGTCTAACCGGTTAGAAGTGTTTTTCGATCCTCCGTCAAAGTGACGCCTCTTAAATAATTTTCGGTCTGAGGGAGCCCGAGTTCGGTGGCGATGACAAGCCAACAACACCGCCCAGGTTTGGACCCATGCGCTGCTGGCAGCCGTCACCTTTATGGAATTTGACAATCAATCAGAACGCCTGGTCCCAGCGTATCGACAGCCGGATGGCGGCGTTGATCAAGCCCACCATGCTGTAGGTTTGCACGAAGTTGCCCCACTGTTCGCCGCTGCGCAGATCGATGTGTTCGGCCAGCAAGCCGTGGCGGTTGCGGCAGGCCAGCAATTTTTCAAACAGCTCACGCGCCTCCGCGCGACGATCGAGTGTGGCCAGGGCGTTCACATACCAGAAAGTGCAGACCAGAAAAGCGTTTTCCGGCTCGCCGAAGTCGTCCTTTTCGACGTAGCGGAAAATGAAATCACCGTGGCGTAAATCCTTTTCCACGGCGTGTACGGTGCTGGCAAAGCGCGGGTCGCCCACATCGAGGAAGCCGATCTCGACCAGCAGCAGCAGGCTGGCGTCCATCGCTTCGCCCTCGAAGGTGGAGGCGAAGGCGCGGCGCTTTTCGTTCCAGGCCCGCCGACTGATGGTTTCGTGAATTTGCTGCGAGTGATCCTGCCAGTACCCGGCGCGCTCGGCCAGCCCCAGCCGAAGCGCGATCTTGGCCAGCCGATCACAGGCGACCCAGCACATCACGGCCGAGAAGGTATGCACGCGCGCGCTGCCGCGCAGCTCCCACAGACCCGCGTCCGGCTGGTCATGGCAGCGCCGGGCCTGCTCGCCCAGCGGCTCCAAGCGGCGGAACAAGGCTTCGTCGCCGCGCCGGGTCAGTCGCTGGTCGAAAAAAATGTGGGTGGCGGCGAGGATCGCCGAGCCATAGACGTCATGCTGCACCTGGCGGTAGGCCAGGTTGCCAATGCGCACCGGCCCCATGCCACGATAGCCTGCCAGCGACGCAAGCTCCCGTTCGTCCAACTCGGCGCGGCCATCGATGCCGTAGACCGGTTGCAGCGGCCCGCCGGCGGCATGGGCGGCGATGTTGACGATGTAAGCGAGGTAGCGTTCCATGGTGCCGGTCGCGCCGAGCTGGTTCAGTGCGTTGACGACGAAGTAGCCGTCGCGCAGCCAGCAGTAGCGGTAGTCCCAGTTGCGGCTGCTGCCCGCCGCTTCGGGAATCGAGGTGGTCATGGCGGCAACGATGGCGCCGGTGTCATCATAGGCGTTGAGCTTGAGGGTGATGGCGGCGCGGATCACGGCCGCCTGCCACTCAAAGGGGATGGCGAGATTGCGCACCCACTCGCGCCAGTACTGCGTGGTTTCCTCAAGGAAGCGGCGCCCGACCTCGCCCGTGGCCTCGTTGACGGTTTCGTCAGCGCCCAGCAGCAGTGTCACGGTGTCCTCGAGAAAGAACGACGTTTCCTGCATGATCGCCGTCAGCGAGGCATCGGTGGTGAGTCGCAGCGTGAGTGCTGGAGCCACATAGCGGATGTGGTTGCTGCCCCAGGTCATCGCCGGTCGGCTCGCCCCGTCGTCGCAGGCCGGGCGCAGGCGCAGGGTCACACGCGGGCTGCCACCCAGCCGCCGGATGCGGCGCACCAGCATCATGGGTCGAAACGTGCGCCCATGCTGACCGAAGCGTGGTGCGAAGTCCGTCACTTCGATGGCACCGCCCTGCCGGTCGTAAAGACGCGTCACCAGAATTGCCGTGTTCTCGAGGTAGTGCTGCTCGGTGCGTTCGCAATCCGCGAGTTCAACGGCGAAAAAGCCGTAGTCGTCGCTCTCCTTGAGCAGGGTGCAGAACATCGGGTCGCCATCGAAACGGGGGAAGCTGCCCCAGGTGATATTGGCTTGCGCATCAACCAGCGCGCCGATGCTGCAATTGCCGATCAGGGCCAGATCAAGAGTTTTCATTGCCTACCTTTCAGGGCATCGCCCAGCCAGTGGTGTACCGCTGCCACGTCGGGCAGGCGAAAGCGCGCGCAACTGGCGCCCTTGCCGACCTTGATCGAAATCCCGTCCAGCTTGTTGACCTCGGCGAAGCCATGCTCGTCGTTGAGGTCGTCGCCGATGAACACCGGACGTCGTCCCTTGAAGGGCGGCTCCGCCAGGTATTCGGCCACCGCCGTGCCCTTGTCGATGCCGGCCGGCTTGATCTCCACCACGCGCTTGCCGCGCTGCAGCTCCAGGCCTGGTCCCGCCGAACTGACCAAACGGGCCATGAGCTGATGCACGTAGGCGGCCAGGGTTGGGGCCTTTCGGTAGTGCAGCGCCAGCGTCAGGCCCTTGTCTTCCAGCAACAGGCCGGGATGGCGCGCCAGCACCGGTGCCAGCGCTTCTTTGATAGCGAACTTGGCAGCCGGTGCTGCGGCGTGAATCCACAGGCGTCCGGCACTGTCGCGTCGCTCCAGCCCGTGCAGTCCGGCCAGCGGCAGATGGGGCATGCCAAGGCGGCTCTGCAGATCGGAGATCATGCGGCCGCTGACCAATGCCAGGGCGTTGCCACTGGCCCGATGCAAGCGCGCGATCAGCTCGAGCAGCGCGGTATCGACGCGGACGGCATCTGGCGTGTCGGCGAGGTTGATCAGGGTGCCGTCGACATCGAGAAAATAGGCCCATTCGACGCGGGGTGCGGGTGGGAAATAGCGGTGCCGCATCGTCACGTCTCCCCTCGGAAAACGTTGAATTCGGGTCGTGCGGCCGCATTGCACTTAGTCATGGGCCCTGCCGACGGGTTCGGGAAATCGCTCGGCGAAGGCGCGCGCTGCGCCGGTCAAGGCCGCGTTCGGGCTCACCAGGATGGACAGCGGTAGCGCGCCCAGCCAGGACGAGAAGCGCCCCTTTTGACAGAAGCGCTCGCGCACGCTCTGAGGCGAAATCAGTGGCGCAATCCGCGCGGCGATACCGCCGCCGATGACGACACCGCCGCTGGCCTGGAACATCAGCGCGAGGTCGCCGCCAAAACTGCCGAGCAGGCCGGCGAAGCAGGCGACGCTGTGGGTCGCCGCCAGGCACGTTCCTTCGCGCGCGGCATCGACAATCTGTTTTGCCTTGCGCCGCGCGACGGGCCACCCATGCTCGCGCAGGCTGATCTCGTCGATCAGTTCGAGTCCTGGACCGGAGAGTATGCGTTCCCAGGAAACCCGTTCGAAACGCGATGCCGCCTGTTCCAACACCATCTGCTCGAAGCGCGTTGCGGGTGCGAAGCTGATGTGTCCACCTTCGCTTGCGATCGGTATCTGGCGACCCTGGAGGTGGAACAGTGCGGCGACGCCGAGTCCTGTGCCCGGGCCGAAGACGACGCGCGGTGCGTCCAACGCGGCTTCGGGATCGCCTGTCCCGGCTACGCAGTCACGGGGTGGAATCGACAGGACATCGCCTGCCTCCAGCGTCGGCAAGGACAAGGCGAGTGCAGCGAAGTCGTTGATCAACAGTACGCGCTCGACCGAAAGGGCTTGTGCCAGAGTGCGCTCGTCGACTTCCCAATCGGCGTTGGTCATGCGCCCCCGGCCACCAGACAGGCGGGCCGCTACAGCGATCACGGCGCCGTTGATGGGTCGGTTGAAATCCCGCAGTGCCCGCACGCACAGACTTGGCAGGTCGCTGGCGCTGGCGCGTGCCAAGGTGACCACATCTGTGAGCGGTCGGCAGCCTTGCGCCAGGCAAAAGCGCGCGAACGTGCCGCCGACATCGGCCACCAGTACCGAGGGAGGTGGTGGGAAATCGAGGTGCGGCATCGTCACGTTGCCCCGCGACCCGTCTTGTCGGTCAACCGGCTACGACGGCGCATGGCGGCCGCATCCAGCAGCATGCGGCCAGCCCAGCGGAAGACGTTGAACTCGGCCACCAGCCCGCGCATCAAGCGCATGCGGTCACGCTGCTCAGCCGCCGGCATGCTTAGCGCCAGGTGCAGGGCGGCAGCGCACTGGTCGGCGTCGTAGGGGTTGACGATCAAGGCCTCCGGCAATTCGCGCGCCGCACCGGTAAATTCGGACAGGATGAGGACGCCGCGTTCGTCGTCGCGCGCTGCGACAAACTCCTTGGCCACCAGGTTCATGCCGTCGTGCAAGCTGCTGACGAAGCAAAGATCGGCGGCGCGGAAGTATTCATACACCGCCTGCGGTTCGTGGTGCTCGACCTTGAGCACGATCGGTGGCGGCCCCTGGCGCGCAAAGCGGGCGTTGATGCGCGTGGCCATGGCCCGCACCTGCGCCTCGTGATGCTGGTATTCGTCAATGCCCGAGCGCGTCGGTGCGGCGATCTGGACAAAGCTGAAGCGGCCGACCCAGTCCGGATTCAACTCCAGCAGACGCTCAATCGCCCGCAAGCGCTCCATGATGCCCTTGGTGTAGTCCAGGCGGTCGACGCCGACGCCGAGCTTGTGTTCGGGCGGTAGGTCGTTCATCTGGCGGATGCTGCTGCGACAGTCCGGCACGGTCTTTTGCACCATCTCCGCTTCCGGCGGCCAGGCGATGGAAATCGGGTAGCGACGCACGGCGGTCAGCTTCGCCCCGAAGGAGACATTGAAGGATTCCCGGTCCACCCGCGCCTCAAGAAACCGATCCACTGTATCGACAAAATTATTGCAATGGGACTGGGTGTGAAAGCCCAGAATGCTGCTACCCAGCAGCCCCGCCAACACCTCTTCGCGCCAGGGGCAGATGGCGAAGGACTCCGGGTTGGGCCACGGGATGTGCCAGAAAGTGATGATGGTGGCATCCGGCAGCTCTTCGTGGATCATCTTCGGCAACAGCGCCAGGTGGTAGTCCTGCACCAGGACGATCGGGGCCTTGGTCTTGGCCTCGCTCACCATCGCCTTGGCAAACTTGCGGTTGACGGCGACGTAATGCGCCCAGTCGCTCGATCGAAAGGTGGGCCGCACATGGGCGATGTGGCACAGGGGCCAGAGCCCTTCGTTGGCGAAACCGTAGTAGTAGCCAGCCTCTTCCTCCGCAGTCAGCCAGACGCGACGGAGCTGGTAGGCGGGCTTTTCCGGCGGCACCTTGATGCGGTCAGTCTTGTCAACCACCTCGCGGTCGGCCGAGCCGCTGCCGTGGGCGATCCAGGTGCCCGAGCAGGCGCGCATGATCGGCTCCAGCGCCGTGACCAGCCCGCTGGCTGGCCGCGTAAGCTCGATACGCTCGCCACGGCGCTGGTGGATGTAGGGTTCGCGGTTGGAAACGACGATCACGTCCTCGCCACTCAGTTCACTATGGAGGATGGTACGCAGGGCCTCCGGCGTCCAGGTGACCTGGCTCTCGTCGCGCGCGCGCGTCTCCGCCTCCAGTTCGCGAACCAGCCGCTGCAGGTCGCGGGCGATGGGTTTGAAGCCGGGCAGGGTGGATTGGGCGGCGAACTCCGGCTGCCGCAACAGCCCCTCGCCGCGCAGCAGGGAGCGCATACCGCTTATCCAGCCGTGCCACGAAAGCTGGGCAATGATTACTGTGAGCAGCGAGACCACGGCCGCCAGCGCCATGAAGACGTAGAACACGTAGCGCTTGGTTTCCTCACTGCGCCGGGTGACAAAACTCATGTCGTGTACCACGACGAGCTGACCGGCTGGCGCCGCCTCGCTGACCATCGGTTTTACCGCCACGTGCAAGGGCCCCTTGGCGCTCGGCAACAGGTGATCATCTGGTCCTTCCCAGCGGTTGAGATTGGAACAACGGATCTCCGCCGGCAGCGAGCGGCTGGCCAATACTGTGCCCGTGGGCGCAGCACAGTAGCCGACGGCAAAGAGCCGCTCGTCTTGCGTGATGCGGTTGAAGAATTCCCCGATTTTGGCTTTCTTGCCGGCCGCGAGCTGTTCCTGCAGGGGCTCCTGGAGGGTGTTGGCGATGAGCGAGGACCGGAGGGCGAGATCGCGCACGAACCAACCCAACGTCAATCGGTCAACCAAGGGTGCGACGGCGTAGGCGATACCTGCCAGAACCAGAAACAGGGGAAGAATGAAACGTAAAGACAGTCTCATGCGATGACCTTTCCAGAAAAATTGACCTCTAGCCCTTGCCCATTAGGCGTAAGCCGTTGACGAAGCACACCAGATCGGCGCCGCCTGTGCATGGCGAAGTTGACCTTGGGCATCTCGGTAACTCACCGGCACGCCCTCACGGAGCAGCTTGTAAAACGCCTGGTTGAACGGCACCTCAACTGCCTCAGCCCACCCGGGTATGCACAACCCGCTGCGGGTAGGGAATCTCAATCTGGTTCTCACGCAGCAACCTGAGAATATCCAGGTTGATCAACGATTTCAGATTCAGGCTCCCGTTCTCGGGATCGACAATCCAGTAGCCCACGGTGAACTCCAGCCCGTCGACACCAAAGGATGACAGCGCCACCGTAGGCTCGGGCTCACGCAGTACACGCTGCTGGTTCAGGGTGGCCTGTTTCAACAGGCGCATCACCAACTCGACATCGCTGTCATACGCCACCGAAACAACGGTCGACTGCCAGACCCGCGCATCGGCCAGCGACAGGTTTTCCACGCGGCTGGTGATCAGCATTTCGTTGGGCACGATGGACTCGCGCCCGGTGAGCGAGCGGATGACGGTGTAACGCGCGTTGATTTGCGTGATGCGTCCTTCAAAATTGTCCACCCGCACGTTGTCGCCGATGCGCATGCTGCGTTCAGCCAGAATGACAAAACCGCTGACATAGTTGGCCGCGAGTTTTTGCAAACCAAAACCGACCCCGACCCCGATCGCGCCACCGAGCACCGAAAACGCGGTCAAATCAATACCCACCGCCGACAGTGTCAGCAACAGGCCCATAAAGATCAGCAGGGCACGCGTGGCATTGCTTACGGCCTTGCGCAGTGACAATTCGCCACCGGTGGCGGAGCGCAACAGGCGGGCCTCAATCGCCGCTGAAATCCACAGGGTGAAGATCAGCACCGCCCCCGTCGTCAGCACCCCTTCTATCATGGTGCGTACCGACAGCGTGCTGTCGCCCACTTTCCAGGTGATCTGGTCGAGCTCCTCCAGTAGCACCGGCAGCAGCCCGCTGACCCACAACACCATCGCCAGCCACGCCACCCAGGAAATGCTTCTCTCCAGCAAGCGGACCAGCGGCGTCGTGCTGAATGCCGCCTGCAGCACCTTGACCCCCAGGCGAATGACCAGCAGGGAGATCAGGACCGGAATCGCAATTTTGAAAACGGCCAGGGGGGCCCAGCGCAGCACCAAGGCCTGCGCCACGTAAGCCAGGCACAGCAGCAGCAAGGGGAACAACACCCCGTCCACAATGCGTCCGCCAAACAGGATGGAAGTCTTGTCCTGCGAGCCCACGGCCCGGTGAATCAGCGCGGCAAGCGCCCAGGCCGCGACGCCACACACGGCCAGTGCCGCCAGCTCCATCAGGGCGGCAGTTTGGGCCAGCGCCGCAAGCCAGGCGTCCAAATCGGTGAAACGGGCATCAGACATCGGCCAGCACCCGGATATGCGCCTCCACACTGCGCGCCAGCGCGCTCAAGGCATAGCCCCCTTCCAGACAGGAAACGATGCGTCCTTTGGCATGCCGTCGGGCCACGTCCTTGATGCGATGGGTGATCCAGGCGTAGTCCTGTTCGACCAGGCCCATCTGGCCCAGGTCGTCTTCCTGGTGGGCGTCAAAGCCGGCACTGATGAAAATCATCTCGGGCCGGAACGCCTCCAGACGCGGCATCCAGATGCTCTCGATCAGTTCCCGCACCTCCATGCCTTTGGTGTAGGCCGGCAGCGGCAGATTGACCAGGTTGCTGGCATTGGAATGCGTCCAATCCAGCGGGTAAAACGGATGCTGGAAGAAGCTCACCATGAGGATGCGCTGGTCGCCCGCCACGATATCTTCCGTGCCGTTGCCGTGGTGCACATCAAAGTCCACAATTGCCACCCGCTTCAAGCCGTGGCGCTCCAGCGCGTACTTGGCCGCAATCGCCACGTTGTTGAAAAAGCAAAAGCCCATGGCTTTGTCGCGGCAGGCATGGTGCCCCGGTGGGCGAACGGCACAAAAAGCGTTCTCCAGCTCGCCCGCGATCACGGCATCGGTCGCAGCCAGCGCCGCGCCCGCCGCACGCAAGGCAGCGTCCCAGGTATTGGTGTTGATGGAGGTGTCCGGGTCGACCTGGGCATGGCTCGGGCCACCGGCCTTGATTTCATCTTTCAGGCCGTCGCTCAGACCCCGCAGTGCAGCCACGTGCAGGCGACCATGCGCCAGCTCGATATCGCCCAAGGACGCCAGCGGCGCCTCGCGCCGATCCAGCGCAAGGCCCAAGCCCGAGATCAGAAGACGGTCTTCGATGGCATCCAGCCGTTCGGGACATTCGGGGTGCCCGGCACCCATTTCATGTTTCCAGCAATCGCGGTGGGTAAAGTATCCGGTCATAGTCACAGTACGCGCCCGCCTCTAAAATTTTCAGGTAAGGTCATGCTATGGATGCACAACAAAAACTCAAATCACTGGTTGATCAGCTTAACACGGTGATTGTTGGCAAGCCGACGCAAACGCAAGATTGTGTGGCCTGTCTGCTGGCGGGCGGCCACTTGCTGATTGAAGATGTGCCCGGCGTGGGCAAGACCACGCTGGCGCACGCGCTGGCCAAAACCTTCGGCCTGCAGTTCTCACGCGTCCAGTTCACCTCCGACCTGATGCCCAGCGATCTGTCAGGTGTCTCGATTTATGAACGGGGCAAGGAAGCCTTCATTTTTCACCCCGGTCCGATCTTCGCGCAGGTGCTGCTGGCCGACGAGATCAACCGCGCCAGCCCCAAAACCCAGAGCGCGCTGCTCGAAGCGATGGAAGAGAAACAGGTCACAGTGGAAGGCGAAACCCGGCCCCTGCCCACCCCATTTTTCGTCATCGCCACGCAAAACCCGCACGACCAGGTCGGCACCTATGCACTGCCGGAGTCACAACTGGACCGGTTTTTGATGCGTATCTCGCTCGGTTACCCCGACCGCGCGGCTGAGCGCGATTTGCTGACGGGCCAAGACCGCCGCGACCTGGTGGACGCGCTGCCCAGCCTGCTTGACGCCGCTGAGCTGCAAGCGCTTCAGCACAAGGTGTTGGCCATTCACGCCGCCCCGCCCCTGCTGGACTATGTACAGGACCTGATTGCCGCGACCCGCACCGGCCAGTGGTTCTTGATGGGTCTGAGCCCGCGGGCCGGCATTGCCGTGCTGCGTGCGGCCAAGGCGCAGGCCTTGCTCTGCGGACGCGATTATGTGGCCCCTGATGACGTGCAGGCCGTCCTGCCGCAAACCGTGGCGCACCGATTAACGCCAGTAGCTGATGCGGGCCGCGGCTCGGTCGAACAAGTGCGCGCCATGCTTGACGCCGTACCGCTGCCGTGAACCGGTTCCAGCGCTGGTTCGTGGCGCGACTACCCTTGAGCGACGTCATCACCCTGACGCAGCGCAACGTCTATATATTGCCGACCCGCCCCGGTTTTATGCTCGGCGCCACACTATTGCTGCTGCTGGTGGCGTCGATCAACTACCAACTCAACCTGGGCTACCTGCTGACCTTTTTGCTGGCCGGCAGCGCCGTGGTGGGCATGCATGTGTGCCACGCCACGCTGCGTGGACTCACCATGAATTTAATAGCGCCTGACGACCAATTCGCAGGGGCCAGTGCCGTTATTGGCATCAACCTCCAGAGTCAGCGGCGCAGCATTCGATATGGCATTGGCCTGGCCGTATTGGGTTCTGATCACTGGGTCTGGGCCGATGTGCCGGCCCAGGGCAGCGCCACCGTGCATATTGCCTTCAAACCCGAGCGGCGCGGCCGGCACCGGGTGCCTGCGCTGACGGCCGAAACACGCTTTCCGCTGGGTACTTTTCGGGTTTGGACGGTGTGGCGGCCGGCCGCCCAGGTGCTGGTGTATCCGTCGCCCGAACCCTTTGCGCCGCCTTTGCCGCCAGGTGAGCCACGCGCTGGCGGTGCCACAACTGCGCAGCAGCATGCCACCGGCGAATATGACGGCGTGCGCACCTATCGCCGGGGCGATCCGCTAAAACTGGTGGTCTGGAAAAAAGCCGCCAAAGCAGACGAGCTGGTGAGCCGGGATGCAACCCAAGTGCAGCGCTTTGAGTTGTGGCTGGACCAGCACCACAGCGGCACCGCCCAGCCCGAACAACAGTTGTCCCGCTTGTGCGCCTGGGTGCTGCAGGCCGAGAAGCTCGGGCTCGATTACGGCTTGCGCCTGAGCGCACTGGAAATCAAACCCGGCCACGGCGAAGCCCACAAAAAACGCTGTCTGAAAGCACTGGCCCTGCACTGACCTGATGGCTACGAACCTGTTGAATCAACTGCGCAACCTGCCCCGGGACAGTCGCGACACCCTGTTTTTGCTGGTGGTGATTGCCTGGGTGCTGCTGCCGCAGGTCGGCCATCTGCCGCTGTGGTGCAGTGGGCTGGCCGCCGGCGTCTTGTTGTGGCGGGGCTGGCTGGCCATGACGGTGCGGCCACTGCCATCGCGCTGGTGGCTGCTGATGCTGCTGGTGCTGACGGTCGCCGCCACCCTGTTCAACTATAAGACCCTGCTCGGGCGCGATGCCGGTGTCACCCTGATCGTGGTCTTGCTGACCTTGAAGACGCTGGAACTGCGGGCCAAGCGCGATGCCTTCGTGGTATTTTTCCTCAGCTTCTTCATCCTGCTGACCAACTTCTTCTTCTCGCAATCGCTGCTCACGGCTGCCGCCATGCTGGTGACACTGCTGGGCTTGCTCACAGCGCTGGTCAACGCCCACATGCCGGTCGGAAAACCACCCTTGCTGCAGGCCGCCAAAACGGCCGGCACGATGGCGCTGCTGGGGGCCCCCATCATGGTCGTGCTGTTCCTCCTGTTTCCCCGAATGGCGCCGCTGTGGGGCATTCCGGGTGACGCCATGAGCGGGCGCAGCGGCTTGTCCGCCACCATGCAGATCGGCAACATCGCCCGTCTGGCACTGGACGACAGCATTGCCATGCGCATCCGCTTCGAAAGCACCGCGCCGCCGCAGTCAGCGCTGTACTTTCGTGGGCCGGTGCTGTCCACCTTCGACGGACGCGAATGGCGTCCCTTGCGCTCCAGCTTTCCACCCCACATGCAGCCCGCTGCCAACCTGCAGGTGCTGGGTGCACCGGTCAACTACCAGGTCACGCTGGAGCCCAACCACCGCCCCTGGTTATTGGTGCTGGACGCCACCCCGAGCGCACCCGCATTGAGCGGCTTCGAGGCCACCATGACATCCGAGCTGCAATGGCTGACCGAGCGCCCGATCACCGACCTGGTGCGCTACACGGCCCAGAGCTACCCCGACTTCCGTCATGGCCCGCTACGCCAAAGGGCCGGCCTGCAAGACTATCTGGACCTGCCCGCCAGCTTCAACCCGCGCACCTTGCAACTCGCCACTGACATGCGGCGCGACCCGCGCTACGCCAGTGCCGACGGCGCGCAACTGGTGGCCGCCGTGCTGGAGCGGCTGCGCAGTGGCGGCTACCGCTACACGCTGGAGCCCGGCGTCTACGGCCAGCACAGCGCTGACGAGTTCTGGTTCGACCGCAAAGAGGGTTTTTGCGAACACATCGCATCGAGCTTCGTCATCCTGATGCGTTCACTCGATGTGCCGGCCCGGATCGTGACCGGCTACCAAGGCGGCGAGAAAAACGCGGTGGACGGTTTTCACGTCGTGCGCCAGAGCGACGCCCACGCCTGGGCCGAAGTCTGGCTTAGCGGGCGTGGCTGGGTCCGTGTGGACCCCACCTCGGCCGTGGCACCCGGGCGCATCGGCACACTGCAACGCCTGCAGTCGCCGCGCGGGGTGTTTGCCGAGGCCCTGCTGGGCAATGTCAACCCGGTGATCGCCCTGAACCTGCGCGCCCTATGGGACGCCGTCAACAACGGCTGGAACCAGTGGGTCCTGAACTACACGCAGGGCAAACAGCTCAATCTGCTCAAGAACATCGGCTTTCAGTCGCCCAGTTGGGAAGACCTGATCTACCTGCTGATCGGTATCGTGGTGCTGGCCAGCCTGGGCGGCGCGGGCTGGACCCTGTGGGAGCGCAGCCGACAGGACCCCTGGCTGCGGCTGCTGGGGACGGCTGCAGTACGCTTGCAAAAAGCGGGCATCCAACTCGCGCCCCAGAGTCCGCCGCGCCGCATGGCTGAGCAGTTGGCAAAGCAGCTCGGCCGGCAGAACCCTGCTGCGATGGCGATGCACGACTGGCTGTTGCGCCTGGAAGCCCAGCGCTACGCGCCGCCGGGCACCCATAGCACCCGCCTCGTTACACTGCAACGCGAACTCAAACAACTGGTCTGGCCCACGTGACTTCCAAGTTTCTCTTCATCCTCACGCTTTTGATGGCGTCTTGCGCACTGTCCACGGCGGCTCAGGCCACAAAAAGCCTCAAGAAAAAAACCGTGGCGACTGGTCACGCCCCGCTTTCGGCCCGGCCCGGCCCGGCCTACGCCGAACGCGAAGATGTCATGCGCGCCGCCGATGACATAGCGGCGCGGCGCGATCTGGACCTTGAGTGGGTGCGCCAGGCCATAGCACAGGCCCGCTACTTGCCCCAGGTTGCCAAACTGATTCAACCGCCACCGGTTGGCACAGCCAAAAACTGGCGTGTTTACCGCAGCCGCTTTATTGACCCGATTCGCATCAAGGCGGGCGTGAAGTTCTGGCAGGAGAACCGTGAAACGCTGGCGCGGGCCGAAGCCGAAACCGGGGTGCCGGCTGAGATCATCGTCGGCATCATCGGCGTAGAAACCATTTACGGCCAGCAAATGGGGAGCTTTCGGGTGCTGGACGCGCTGGCCACCCTGGCCTTTGATTTTCCGGCCAAGCACCCGCGCGCCCGGGAACGGAGCGAGTTTTTCAAAGCCGAGCTGGAACAGTTTTTAAGCCTGACCCAGCGCATAAACATTGATCCGCTGGCCCTGCGCGGCAGTTTTGCCGGGGCCATGGGCATGCCCCAGTTCATGCCCTCAAGCTGGGTGAGGTACGCGATTGATTTTGACGGCGACGGCAAGGTTGACCTGTTCAACAGCCCGGCCGATGTGATTGGCTCGGTTGCCCACTATTTGCAGGCCTTCAACTGGCAGCCCGGTATGCCGACCCATTACCCGGTCGGCTTTGATGCACAGAAGCTCGACCTTGACGCGCTGCTGGCGCCCGACATCCTGCCGACCTTCAGCCTCGCCAGCTTTGTGGCCAAAGGTGCAGTGCTCGAAGGCGTAGCGCTGCAACACAAAGGGCCACTGGCGCTGGTGGAACTGCAAAACGGCGATGCACCGCCCAGCTATGTGGCGGGCACCGAAAACTTCTACGTCATCACACGCTACAACTGGAGCAGCTACTACGCACTTGCCGTGATTGAACTGGGGCGGGAAGTGGCATCCATCGTGAACAAATAACAAGGGCTGACCTCGCCATAGATTGGTGCAGTCCCTAGGGCACACGATGGTGCCAATAGCGCAAGCCTTGAGTGCGCTGGCATTTGACGTCTTGCGGCCGAGCCGATTGCCAGGTGACAGCACCACAACGCGGCGAATCAAACACGCGAATGTGACGCTGCGCATAACGCAGCAAAACAGGCTCTGCCGGGTGGCTAAAACGGTTGCGGTAACCGGCCTGCACCAGCGCAATTTGCGGCTGTACGGCATCCAGAAAGGCGGGGCTGCTGGAAGTTTTACTGCCGTGGTGCGGCACCAGCAGCACGTCTGATTTAAGACTGGCCCCCTCGCCCACCAACCGGGCTTCCTGGGCCTGCTCAATATCGCCCGTCAACAGCGCCGACTGCACGCCGTTGGAAATACGCAGAACGCAACTCATGGCATTGGTTTTGTTAGCCGCGTCATAGTCGACTGCACGCGGGTGCAGCACTTCGAAATCTACCCCGTCCCAACGCCAGCGCTGCCCCGCTACGCATCGTTTAGCCTTACGCACGGCCTGCAGTTCATGGTCGTCTTCAATGGAGCTCAACAACTCAGCTTTGGTTTGCATCGCCAGCACCGCCAGCGCACCGCCGACGTGATCGCTGTCACGGTGGCTGAGCATCACAGTATCGACCGCGACATCGAGCGCGCGCAGCAACGGCACCAGCACGCGCTGGCCGGCATCGCTCTCCCGGCTGAAACGCGGTCCGGCGTCATACACCAGCGCATGGGTGGCCGTGCGCACAATGACGGCGTTGCCCTGCCCGATGTCGGCGGCCAGCAGTTCAAACTGACCCTCCATCGGACGCGGTGCCTGCCACAGCAGCACTGGCAGCATCAAGGGCAGGCCCACCAGGCGCAGGCTCCAGGGCAACTGCAGGGCCAGCAACAAGCCACCGAAAATACCGGCAATTCCCACCCACAACGGTGCTTGCGCTATAGAGACCGTAGCAAATGGCAGCGCCGCCAGCATCTGCAGGTAAACGGCCAGCGCCGCGATAGCCCACGCAGCCACATCCCACAGTGGTGCTGCCAACACCCCCAGCATGGCCAGCGGTGTGATGACCAGCGTCACCCACGGAATGGCCAGCGCATTGGCCACCAGACCCACCACCGAGACCTGACCAAAGAGCAGCAGAGTGAGCGGTGTCAAGGCCAGGGTAATCACCCATTGCTGGCGGAACATCGCCCCCATGCGTTCCGCGCTCCCGCTCGTTCCGGGGCTTGCCATTGCATGTGCTGCGCCAGGCCTTGCAGGCTGCGGCTCTCCTGAATCTGTAGCAAACAACACACCCACCGCGACAAAACTCAGCCAGAACCCGGCCTGCAGCAGGGCCCACGGGTCGATCACCACCACCACCGCACAGGCCAGCACCCACACGTGCGGCCAGGGCCAGCGCTTGCCAGACAGGCGCAGCAGGCCGACCGTGGCCAGCATCAACACCGTGCGCTGCGAGGGCAAACCCCAGCCGCTGAACACAGCGTAAGCCGTGGCCAGCAGCACGCCACCCACCAAAGCAGCGCTGGGCACCGGCACCTGCAGACAAAGACGGCTTGAGCGCCGCCACAACCAGCCCACCAGCAGCGCGGCCAGCCAGGCAAACATGGTGACGTGCAGGCCCGAGATGGACATCAGATGCGCCACACCGGTGGCCCGAAAAATATCCCAGTCGACACGCTCAATGGCGTTCTGGTCCCCTACCACCAAGGCCGCAATCAGGCCTGCGTAGCGGCGCTCGCTCACCTTCTCAAAAATCTGCTGGCGCACCTGTTGGCGGGCGCGCTCCACCGGGTGCCAACCGGTTTGAGCCAGCCGCTGCGGCGTCGGATCTTTGGGCCCGGCGCGCACATAACCGGTGGCCTGCAAACCCTGCTCCCACAGCCAGAGTTCATAGTCAAAGCCATGCGGGTTGCGGGCACCGTGCGGCGCCTTCAGGCGCACCGTCATCTGCCAGCGCTCGCCGGCCTCGATGGGTGCAGGCTGGCGCTGTAGTTCACCGACCCCACCTGCGCCACCGTTACCGAAAACGCCGGCATACCAGCTCAGGTAAATGCGGGGGGGCAAGCGCACCGCCTGGCCTTGCAACTGCGCCAATTCAACATCCAGGCGAAAGCGCAAGCCCGACTCGTTGCGCTGCGGCATGGCGGCGATCACTCCGGTCACCACCACGTCGCGCCCTTCGAGTCCGGCATCCAGCGCAGCGTCCAAAAAAACTGAGGCGCGCAGCCCGGTCAATCCGAATGCCAAAAGTCCAAAGGCCAAAGCAGCCAGCGTGAGGCGCCAACGGGTTGCTGATAATTTAGTAACTGCTAGCGCCCCTGACACAAGGGCCAGCAGGATAAAACACCCATAAATCTGCCAGGCATACAAAGCCACCTGCTGCAACTGCAAGGCGGTGCCCAGCACAAAGCCCAACAGCACCGGGAAAATCAGCCGGGCCATCCCTGCGCTAATGAGCGGGGGGTACGCCACTACCGCAGGCTACGCCTCGACCCCTGGGCCGTCCAGTCGATTGGGTCTTGCTGCAGCACCATGTCAATGTCCAGCCCCAGCACCTCGCCCACCGAGCCCGGAAACGTCACCGCCAGGGCTTTGTCTGACAGGCCGGCCTCCTTGGCGCGGGCCCGCCAGGTGGCCAGATGAATGACGCCCGCCAAAGGTTCGAAAACATCATTTTCAAACGGCGCGTCCTGATACTCGAGCGCTTCCACAATCGGCGGCGGAAACTGCCATTGGCCGGCAAAACCGGCGCCCACCTGGGCATAGCAAAAACCAAAAGAACTTGTTTCGGCTTGCGCGCGCCTCACATCAAACGGGGGGACTTCACGGTCCAGCGCGGCCATCTCCTCGGGCATGCCGATATGCATGGCCAGCTCGCCCACCGCGTGGATCAGGCCACAGGTAAAAGCCGCCTGTTGGTTCTGCCGCACCACGCCAGCCAGGGAACGGGAGAGTTTGGCGACGTTCAGGCTGTAGGCCCAGAATTGCTGCAGATTGATGCCCGGCACCGCCCTGAAGGAGGTGCCTGAGGCGGCCTTCGCAGCCATCGCCCGTACCTGGCCCAAGCCCAGAATCGCCAGTGCTTCAGGTACGCTGTTGATCTTGCCCGACAGCTTGAAAAACCCGGAGTTGGACAGCTTTAGCAGGCGTGTCGTCAATGCCGGATCGGTGCTGACGAGTTGAGTTATCTTTCTCAGATCGGGTTCGTCACGCTCGAGCTCGCTGAGCAAGAGCGCAAGCACCTTGGGAATGCTGGGCAACTCGAACTGTGACGCCAGCAGGGCCTTCAGTTCCATGGCAATAAAACTCCATTGATTGATGAACCTGAGCGTCACATTATGTATCAGCGGTCCACACCCTTGAGCTTGGCAAAGGCAGACGACATGGCGTTGGATTGCGGGGTATTGGAGGGCGATGCGCCGCCTTGTCCGCCGGGTCTGCCCCGCTGCTTGTTGGCAACACCCTGAAAGCGGTTGTCGCCCGCGCTACTCTGCCTGCCGGGCGCCGCCCCCAGTTTCATGGTCAGCGCAATGCGTTTGCGTGCCACGTCCACCTCCACCACCTGAACCTTGACGATGTCGCCGGTTTTGACGATCTCGCGGGCGTCAGTCACAAACTTGTGGCTCAACTGACTGACGTGGACCAGACCGTCCTGGTGCACGCCCAGATCAATAAATGCGCCAAAGGCCGCCACGTTGCTTACCGTGCCTTCCAGCACCATGCCCTCTTTCAGGTCCCTGATGTCTTCCACGCCGTCATTGAAACGCGCCACCTTGAAGTCCGGGCGTGGGTCGCGACCCGGTTTTTCCAACTCGCCCAGAATGTCCTTGACGGTGATAACGCCAAATTGCGCATTGGCAAACAGCTCGGGCTTCAGCGTTTTGAGCATGTCGGAACGGCCCATCAGTTCAGCCACCGGCTTGGCGGTATGCAGCATGATTTTCTCCACCACCGGGTAAGTCTCGGGGTGCACACCGGTCATGTCCAGCGGATTGTCGCCACCGCGAATACGCAGGAAGCCGGCACTTTGCTCGAAGGTCTTGGCGCCCAGGCCGGTCACCTGTAGCAACTGCTGGCGGTTGTTAAACGCACCATGAGCCTCGCGCCAGCACACCACCGCCTTGGCCACACTGCCGCTCAGGCCCGACACGCGCGCGAGCAGCGGCACGCTGGCGGTGTTCAGGTCCACACCGACCGAGTTCACGCAGTCTTCCACCACCGTTTCCAGCGTCTTGGCCAGCTCGCTCTGATTGACGTCGTGTTGGTACTGGCCGACGCCAATCGATTTGGGGTCGATCTTGACGAGTTCGGCCAGCGGGTCCTGCAGGCGCCGCGCAATGCTGGCGGCGCCGCGCAGGCTCACATCCACGTCCGGCAATTCTTGCGAAGCCAATTCGCTGGCGGAGTAAACCGAGGCCCCGGCTTCACTGACCACGACTTTTTCGATTCCCGTTCGCCCTGAGCTTGTCTCCATTCGGGCTGAGTCCCTCTCCGTTCGGGCTGAGCCGGTCGAAGCCTGCCCTTCGACAGGCTCAGGGCGAACGGTGCTTAGCTCAGTCCGAACGGCGTGCTTGGCCAGCAGCTTGATCAAATCCGCCGCCAGTTTGTCGGTTTCGCGGCTGGCGGTGCCGTTGCCGATGGCGATCAGGTTCACACCATGCTTCTCGCACAGCTTGCCCAGAGTGTGCAGCGAACCTTCCCAGTCTTTGCGCGGTTCGTGCGGGAACACAGTAGCCGTCTCCACCAGTTTGCCGGTGGTATCGACCACAGCCACTTTCACGCCGGTGCGGATGCCGGGGTCCAGCCCCAGCACCACACGCGGCCCGGCGGGGGCTGCCAGCAGCAAATCCCGCAGATTGTCGGCAAACACCTTGATGGCCACCTTCTCGGCGTCCTCGCGCAATCGGGTGAACAGGTCGCGCTCGGTGGACAGGCTCAATTTGACGCGCCAGGTCCAGGCGACGCACTTGCGAATCAAATCGTCGGCGGCGCGGCTCTTATGACTCCAGCCCAGGCGCAGCGCGATGCGCGCTTCCGCCAGTGATACGACCGGACTCATTCGGGCTGGGCCAGCTACCGTTCGGGCTGGGCCAGCTACCGTTCGGGCTGGGCCAGCTACCGTTCGGGCTGAGCCTGTCGAAGCCTGCCCTTCGACAAGCTCAGGGCGAACGGAGGGAGGCTCAGGGCGAACGGAGGGAGGCTCAGGGCGAACGGAGGGAGGCGCAGGGCGAGCAGCGGCCTCTGGAAGCACCAGCCTGGCATCGAGAATCTCCAGCCCCCGACCCCGGAACACTGCCAATGCGCGGTGCGATGGCACGCGGCCCATCGGCTCCTCGTAATCAAAATAATCACGAAACTTGGCTACATCGGCATTGTTCTCGTCCTTGCCGTCCATCAGTTTGCTTTTGAGCAGGCCCTCAGTCCACAGCCATTCGCGCAAGTCTTGCACCACCGTCGCATTTTCGGCCCAGCGCTCGCTCAAAATGTCACGCACACCGTCCAGCACCGCCGGCACGTTTGAAAAATCGGGCTGTTTGTCTTCGCCCTCCATCACCACTCTGAGTGGAATCACAAACGCCAGCGCCTCGTCAGCCGGCACCAGCGCAGGGTTGGCAAACAGAGCGTCAGCCAGCGGCTCCAGCCCGGCCTCGCGCGCCAGTTGCCCCTTGGTGCGACGCTTTTGCTTGAACGGCAGGTACAGGTCTTCCAGCTCCTGCTTGGTGGCTGCCGCTGCCAGCGCCGCCAGCAGCGCGGGCGTCATCTTGCCCTGCTCCTCAATGCTCTTGATCACGGCCGCCAGGCGGTCCCGCAACTCGCGCAGATAGCTCAGCCGGGCTTCGAGCTCACGCAACTGGATGTCATCAAGCCCGCCGGTGACTTCCTTGCGGTAGCGGGCGATGAAGGGCACGGTGGCACCGCCGTCCAACAGCTCGACGGCAGCCAGCACCTGTTTGTTCTGAACCCGGATTTCCTGCGCGATTTGCGTGATGATTTTTTGCATGGCTGTGGGAGCGATCGAACTGGCGTCGAGTAAAAACTGTGGCATGAAGGGCACGAGTTTGCCACACGACGTGTCAGCGGCGTGCCTGTAGGAAAAACGCCTACACGTGCTTTATCCAGGTGCTGACACAACTTTCTGGAGGGCGCATTTACAGTGAACTTCAACACGTCGGCTGCACCAGATTGGGCCCTCCGATGGGTCCAACCAAGCTTCCGAGGAGTATCACCATGATTGAGCCAGTTACGTCTGCAGCCTTCCAGCCTTATCGTATCAAGACGCTGGCTTCACGCGTCGGCGCACTGAACGCACCCGCCATGTCCGAGGAACTGCTGCCGTTCACCGTCCGGCTGGTGCGCGACCAAGACGATCTCAGCAAGGCGGTCAGTATCCGGCACTCGGCTTATGCGCGGCATCTGCCGGAGTTCGCCCAAACGCTCAAATCCCCCGAAACCGCTGACGCCGAAAATGGCGTGGTGGTGTTGCTGGCCGAATCCAAACTCGATGGCTCGCCGCTGGGCACCATGCGCATCCAGACCAACCAGTTCAAACCCCTCAGTCTGGAGCAGTCGGTTGTGTTGCCTGGCTGGCTCAAGGCACGGCCGCTGGCGGAGGCCACCCGCCTGGGTGTCACCAACGAAAAGGGTGGACGTCTCGTTACCACCGTGCTGTTCAAGGCCTTTTTTCAATACTGTCAACAGATCGGCATCGAATGGATGGTCATCACCGGGCGCGCACCGATCGACCGGCAGTATGAGCGTCTGCTGTTCGCTGACGTTTTTCCGGGCTTGGGCTACATTCCCTTTAGTCACGTTGGCAACCTGCCGCACCGCGTGATGTCATCCAATGTCGAGACTGCGGAGGAACGCTGGGCTGCAGCCAAACACCCACTGTTTAATTTCGCCTTCCGCACGCATCATCCAGACATCCAACTTGGCGGCACGCGTCAACCCTACCTCCCGCCAATGGCCATGTTTGTCTTCCCGGCGCATGGAGCAATGCTTCCCATGTGAGCATGCAGGATGAGCGGCTGACCTGCGCGGCAGCCGCTCACCCCCTTCGTTTCGCACGGCGGACCCGCGCCGTCTCCCTTACCCCTTCTCCAGACCCGTCAGCCAGCCACCCCACCGGGTCGGCGCGTCGGCACCTCTCGCCTGCCTGTAACAGACCCAAGACTGTCGTCCTGTGGCGTTTTTTAGCGGTCTTGACCATCCCAAAATCCGGGTGATCCGAACTTGTAATCGGAAGTAACACATTATATTTTTGCGGCAAGTCTATGATCTATATGTTGTTTTTTATTCACCCTTGTCTGTAAATAGGCTTGCGGTTCACGCTCGGCCGGTGTACCGTCTGTTCTTCACAACGCTCGCTGAAGCGTGAAATAAAGAAATTCCAGCACAGACCAATGAACAAAATGCCTAAACCATCTGGATTTTTCCAGCAACGCTTTGAGCGGCTCAATCAGGGCCTCGATTCGCTGCTGTATGTCTTTTCGACCTATGCCGTGCCCATTCTTATCGGGCTGGTGTCGCTGCTGGCCCTTTTGGCCTGGGAACCACAATACCCGCTCGCCGAGCCGCAGCCACTGGAAATTCAGGTGCTCCAAGGCTCGCCCAAGGTGGTGGAGCCGCAGCAGGCACTGGCGCAATTGAGGGAACGCCCGGTCGCGCCATTCCACGACACACGGTTGTCCGAGCTTCCCGTTTGGCTTTCCTTTGTTGTCCCCAAAGACGTCAAGGCCAGGCCGCTGATGGTCGAATTTCCGTCGCGCCATGCCATGGAGATCGCGTGCTGGGACGCCAGCACGCTGAGCCCGCTGGGCAGCGGCAGTCGCCAGGGCACGGCTGGCGGCATTGCTGCCGTCAAGGCCGGTTTTGCGCTTCAACTAGGCCCCGCCGTCAAGGACACAGCGGTGCTGTGCCGCACCAGCGCCATCGGTCCGGCTCGCCTGTCAGTCCTGAAGTGGCAAGCGCCCGATTTGCAGGTGGCGGCCCAGGCGTTTCACCGCAAGTCCGGCCTGCTCGACGGCGGAATTGTGATTTTGGCCTTGTTTGTGCTGATCACCGCCTTGATCAACCGCAGCGGCTTGTATGTGCTGTTCGCCGCCTGGCTGGTGGTTAATTTGAGGATGGGCGCCCTCTCTGCCGGATGGGACACGCAATGGTTGGGCAATTCCGTGCCGCAGGAATGGCTGCTGCATATTCGGGCAATTACGATCGCTGTGTACTACGTGCTGTCGGTAACCCTGTTCAAGACTCTATTTCGAGATGACCTGACCAAGGTCGGCTCCCTATTGCCACTGCAGATTATGCAATGGACCTGCGTGCCTCTGTTGCTCTTGTCTGTGTCCGTGACTTATCAGTCGTTCCTGCCCCTTCTTTGGGTGTCGACCGGCTTGAGTATCGGTGTTCTGGTGTTTTACCTTACACGTATTCTGATGAAGACCCGTTCCCGCGTCGCCATCTGGTACAGCGCTTCCATCAGCATCGCGCTGGTCTCCAGCCTTTATGAGGTTCTTGCTGCGGCGCTGGGACTCAAAGGCCTGATTGGATCGGTCAACAGCGTCACGGCAGCCCTGTCGTCAAGCCTGCTGGCGGCACTGGCGATTGCGGAACAAATGCGGCAGGAGCGTGTGCAACACCTGGAAGTTCAGGCCGAGCTGGCGCACACCTATGAGGCCATGCCGATCGGCCTTTTCACCCTCGACCTGCGCGGCCGGTTCATAAGCGCCAATCCCGCCCTGCTCGGCATGTTGGGCCCGAATGTGCTGACAGAAGGAAGCAATGCCTGGCAGCAGTATTTCACCGACGGTGCCTGGACGCGGTTGCATCACATGGTGTACAACAAAAACCAGGATGAGATGGAAATCAAGGGCAGACCCCTGCTTGGTTTTACGGGTTCAAAACGCTTTCTCGTCAAGGCTACGCTAGCCCGCTACAAGATCGAGGGCTCATTGCAGGACGTCACCGAAAAATCCAGGGCCACCGAGGATCTGTATTTCCTGGCCAACCATGATTCACTGACCAAGGTACTGAACCGGCGCGGTATCGAGAAAGCGCTCAACGGCGCCATTATGAAGCTCGCCGAAGGCAACGCGCTGGCGGCCATGGCTTACCTGGACCTCGACCGTTTCAAGCTGATCAATGACCTGTTTGGTTATGGTGCCGGCGATGAAGTGTTGCAGCAGGTGTGCCAGCGCGTGTCCGCCATGCTCTCGCGTGATCTTCAATTTGGCCGCGTTGGCGGCGATGAGTTCGTCATCGTGTTTCCTGAAATGCCGATCGCGCTGGCCGCGCTCATGTGCCGCGGCATCATCGACCGCATTGGCAGCCAGCCCTACCGCGTTGGCGACAATGCGTTTCATGTACGCGGCTCGATCGGCCTGATCGAGGTCAGCGCCGGCATGCAGTTCAATGACGCCATGTCGACTGCCGACCGCGCCTGTCGCCAAGCCAAGGCCGGCAACCATGGCGGCCTGGTGGTGTATGAAAAGCACGCCATTGCGTTCCAGCAACATGAAGCCGAACTCAAATTGATTACGCTGCTTTCCACCAGCACCGCCACCGATGGCCTGTATCTTGAAATGCAGCCCATCATGTCGCTCACAAAGCCGCATGAATCGCTCAACTTTGAGGTGCTGCTGCGCATGCGCGACGCCGATGGCAACGTGGTGCCGACCGACCGGCTGATTGCGGCCGGCGAATCCAGTGGTCGCATGGGCATGATTGACCGCTGGGTCTTGTCGACCACACTGGCCTGGCTCAACACCCATCACACGCAGTTGCAGCACACCAAATTCGTCTGTATGAATTTAAGCGGCGCTTCACTGAACGACGAGAAATTCCTGCAGGATGTCTATGCCATGCTGGAGAAAAACCTGCATATCGTCGGCCAGCTGTGCCTTGAGATCACCGAAAGTGTGGCCTTGCACGATCTGGAAAATACCCGCCGTTTCGTCGACAAGGTGCGGGGCTATGGGGCCAAGGTGGCGCTGGACGACTTCGGCGCCGGTTACACCTCGTTCTCCTACCTGAAGGAATTCACGGCCGATCTGCTCAAGATCGATGGCAGCTTCATCGTCAACATGAACCAGCACCCGGCCAACATCGCCATTGTCGAAGCCATCGTCAACCTGGCCAAGAACCTGGGCATGAAGGTGATTGCCGAGTGGGCCGAGGACAACGCGACGGTGCAGACGCTGACCGAGATTGGGGTCGATTACGTACAGGGATATGCGGTGGCACGGTCTCAGCACCCTGACAAAATGCTCTCAGCCAAATCGTCGGCCGACTTTATTCAGGACGAGGAACTGGCCCAATATGTGGACCTGATTGGGAAGTCAGACGACACCGTGCTGGCGCAAGTGGATCTGTTTTCCGATGGGAGCACCGCCGTCAACCTGCGCAATGCGCACTGACCCCGACGCGCCACTGTGGCGCTGTTGCCCGGCCCTTCATCAGCCCTCAAAGCCCGCTTCAATTCAAGGCCCAGTTCCGGCTTGTGGCTGAACGGGTCGGTCGGATTGCGCCCCAGCATGATGTCTTCCAAACACGTTGCTGCACGGAAAGGAAGCCGTCGCCTTCTTCTGCCCGATCCCAGGGAGTCGAGAAACGCCCAGGTGCCAATGTGGACGTCACCTGGCACGTGGCCATGCGCCCGGAAAGCAAAAAGCACTGGACAAAGAAAACGAAGTCGATTCAATAACCGACAAGACCGAGAAACTCAAGGCAAGCATCCGCGCCAAAGTAGAGCACCCGTTTCGGGTGATCAAGCGACAGTTCGGCTTTGTGAAGGTTCACTATTGCGGACTCAAAAAACACGGCCCAGCTCATCACGCTGTTTGCTCTGTCTGTCCAACTTGTGGGTGGTGCGGGGCAAATTGATGGCGGTGCAGACATGAGTGCACCTAAAAACACGGCAAAGGCCCTGAAGATGACTGAAAATGCCCGTGTGGCCAGCGGAAACGACCAAAATTTCGGAGATTTCTTTTAAAATATGACTATATTAAAACTAATGACTCGCTACCCCCAATGGGCGGTGAGAGTTGTGCAGAGCATACCCAAAGTTAGATACTTACTCAGGCGCGGTTGAATTTCCTACCCGCATCCGTTTCCAATCACATAATTAACGAGGCAAAGTATGGATTTTTTTGAAAAGAAGGTTCGACAATTATTAAACGCTTCTGGTATCCAGGTGGGTGGATCGAATCTCGGAGATATTGAAGTAAAAAATCCTGCATTTTATAGACGTTTTCTAACCGACGGGCGTTTGGGTCTTGGTGAATCGTACATGGATGGTTGGTGGGAGTGTGACCGTATCGATGTCATGCTCTTTAAGATCCTGTCTGCTCAAGAGACAATTATTAAACATGTTCAAACACCTGAGACACTCGCCCGAGTGCTACTGAGCAAAATCATGCCCTATGGTAGCGTGGGGCGGTCGTCTGAGATAGGAAAGTTTCATTATGATATCGGAAATGAATTGTATGGAAAAATCCTGGATCCTTATTGGAACTATACCTGCGGCTATTGGCAAGGAGGCGCAGAAAATCTGGAACAGGCACAGTTGCATAAGATGGAACGTATTTGTCAGAAATTAAAATTATCGCCCGGCATGACATTGCTCGATATTGGCTGTGGCTGGGGGGGCTTTTCGAAATATGCCGCAGAGAAATACGGTGCGCATGTCACCGGCATCTCCATCAGTCAAAAACAAATCGAGCAGGCGAAGGAATTTTGTGCCGGACTACCGATTGATATTCGGTATTTGGACTACCGCGATCTCCACGAGAAATATGACCGTATCTCTACCATTGGCATGATTGAACATGTCGGTAAAAAATACTATCGCGGTTTTATGGAGAAAGTTTCTGAATCATTGAAGGATGACGGCATTTTTTGCCTCCACACCATTGGGTTTAATACATCCGACTATAACAACCCATGGCTTGATAAATACATTTTTCCAGGCTGCTATGTGCCCTCCATTCGGCAGATTGGTCAAGCTTATGAGGGACTATTCGTTCTGGAGCATGTTGAGAATATTGGTTATAGTTACGCTAAGACTTTGCGTTGCTGGTATGACAATTTTGAGAGACATTGGGCGGAGGTGCAACGCAATGACCCTGTGAAATATAACGATATTTTTTATAGAACTTGGCGTTACTATTTATTGTCATGCATCGGAGGTTTTGAGGCACGTAAAATACAATTATGGCAGTTTGTATTCAGCAAAAACGGCATCAAAGGTGGCTATGTTTTTCCTCAAAACTAATTCCATTGAATGTTCGGACGACAATTACAAGTAGTTAGGGAAACTCTGCATAACCCTTCCCGTTCGGGCTGAGCTTGTCGAAGCCTTCTTTAAGTTATTGATTTATAACGGAAACATTTCGACAAGCTCAATGCGAACGGACTTATGCAGATGTTCCTTAGGAGTCGAGCAAAAATAACTTGAACAATTTGATTCAGACGTGCTGATTGTGCGGTCGTAATCGGTAGTTCCACTCCCCGTGAAACTCATCGCGTTCAATCACCAGCGTGGCAAGTTCTTCATCGGAAACCTTGATGCCCGCGCGTATGCGTTTTCATGTTGCCGCCAGCGAGCACCAGGGTGCAGTGCGTGGGCGCTTGTGGCACCCCCCGCGTTCAGGCTCATCGATACGCAAGGCGACGAACTTGGCGGACTGCTTGGTCGCAGCCAGTGGCCCAGCTTTGGTGTGAACGGGTGGCGCCGACTTCAGTTTGCGTTGCCAGTAGTACAGGGCCGACAGCGCAAGGTTATGCCGCTTCGCGTATGCCCTTGTGCTGATCCCTTGGGTTTTGATTGCCTCGATGTGGCTGGACCAATCGTGCTTTGCTTCCTTCATGCTCGCTTCTCCTGACCTGCCCCCAATCCCCGTACCAATCAATTTTCCAGAAGCCCGAAGTTTGCAAGCTTACTTGATGGTTTCCTGATTGCTGGGTGTTCGCGCTGAATCGCC
>JAUXOA010000028.1 GCA_030682475.1 Rhodoferax sp.
CCGACGATCGGCAACGAATCCAGAACGACCAGCCGCTCGGGCGCCTTGTACTGAGCGAGCCCTTGGCCACCCAAATGCTGCCGCAACGTCTCGAGGTCGGGCGGCCGTGTTCCCGGCGGAGGGACTACGCACGCGCATATGCGCTCGCCGAGCACCGAGTCCGGAACACCAATCACTGCAACCTGTGCGACCTCGGGATGGGTGCGCAGCAAAGCCTCGATCTCGGCCGGACTCACTTTGTCTCCGCCCCGCACAATCATTTCCTTTAACCGCCCCACGATGACTACGTTGCCGCTGTCGTCGAGCGACGCCAGGTCTCCCGTATGGAACCAGCCGTCGCGCCATGCCTGACGTCCTTCCTCGCCTAGAAAGCCGTTCACGCAACAGGGGCCGCGCCCGATCAGCTCGCCCACCTGACCCTGGGGCACGTTGTCGCCCCCGCCGTCTACGATTCTCATCTCGGTACCACCTCGTGGCAGACCAACCGTGCGATGACGCACTGCCGCGGGGGCGTCCGGATGCGGCGCCGCCCAGCCACCGAAATCGGAGCCGCCGTACGTCGATACGACAATCCCGCGCGTGCGTGCTTCCAAGTCCTCGGCCAGCGTAGGCGGCAGCACCGAACCCGCCGTGTACCAGATCCGTACTGTGGAAGTGTCGCCGCCATGGAGCTTGGCTGCCAGCATGGCGAGTTGCGCCGGCGTTCCGCAAACAATCGTCGCATGCGTGCTTTGAATCAAAGCAAGAGCGGCGTCGGTCCCGAATTGCGGCATTGCGACCACGCATGAGCCGGCCACCGGCGCGGCGAGCCAAGCGGCCCTGGCCGGCCCCGTACCGGGAGACAGCACGAGGATAACGTCATCAGCCGTCAATCCAAGCAGTTGCGCCTGCGCATGGGCGCGCTCGCAAGCTGCCGCAAGTGTATAGATCGCCAGCTTGGGAATCCCTTCGGAGCCCGTTGTCGGCAGTGCATGCACGGGTTCTTCAAGCCGCATCGCAGCACACGCGTCCGCTTGCGGTCCGTCCAGGCGGAGCAGCCCCTCGTCCGGCACCGTGACGCGCAGCGGTTCGAGACCGAGCTGGCCGCAAATCTCGTCTGCTTCGGCGCTGTAGTCACGACCCCTGAAGCGCCCTTTTGTCACCAACACGGTCGGCCGCACGCGCCCGGCAATTGATGTCAGCTCGCGCTTTCCCTGGCTCGCCGACACCGGAACCCAGAACAATCCCGCCTGCTCGCACGCCAGCCGCACCAGATACCACTCAAGGCAATTCGGCAACCACCCGAGGACCGGTGTACCGCGCGGGAGTCCGCGGCTCAGGAACCAGCCTGCCGCCCGGTCCATCCAGGACTTGACCTCAAGCCAGGTAAGCGCGGTGTGGCCGTCGGTCAGCGCCGTGGCCGCCGGCCGCTCGCGCGCTTGCCGGGCGACGGCCTCGGTGATGGTTTCGATCACTCCCGTTCTGCCAGTTCCATCGCATCGAAGAAGTCGCTGTACGGGACCGCTTTGAACGTCTCGGGCAACTCCGCGACTATGCGCACGCTGCACGGTTGCGGATCCTTTAACCCGACTACCGAGCGGATCCATAGTACCGGCTCGCCGGGACGAGGCGGCCGGGACACCACCGCCCGAACGTTCAGGCCGCGGTATTTCTGACGGCCGGGAGTGAGATCGCGCAGCGTCATCACGCACTCACGACCCGAGAGGACTCGCGCGGCATCCCGTAAAAAAGTTTCGTATTCATTTGCCATTCTGTTTCTCCTTGAAGTCACAACCCAAGCGATTTATAGCGTTCCAGAACGCGCTTTTGCACATCGGGCGAATACATCGCATCGAGCGTCGCGCGTATTGGCGTAGATTCCCGCGGCCATTCCGGGGGCCAGGTCGAGTCAAATGCGACGGTCGCCCCGGCGCGTGCGACCCTTTCCTCCAGACTGTAGGCCGGTGTCAGCGCATTCGCGCGTCCTTCGTAACGGTGGATGTGCGTGCCACGGTCGGGATGACACTTCGTCGCGAATGCGTGGATCACGGCGGACATGTTGAACACGTCGACGTCCTCGTCGACGATGATAATCTTCGACATCAGCGCGCGCCGCGCCGTCAGGAGCTCAACCACCTGCTGGGCGATCGCTGCCCCGCCGCGACGCACCGAGACGACGGCAAGATGGACCCCGCCCTCGGGGGGAATGTAGACATCGACCACCGGCACGCCGTACTTCTCCAGCCGCCGTTTGATCGCGATCGCGCCGGAAATCGAAGTCGTCGTTGCGCTCGAATCCATGAATCCCGTGGTGTCGAGTGTCAGGATCGGGTTGCGACGATGCGTAATTGCCGTTACACGGGCGCAGATGGCGTTACCCATCTCGCCACTGCGATAGCCCGGGTACTCGCCGTAAGGGCCTTCCTGTGCGATCCGGTCCCAATAAACCTCGGCTTCGATGACAATTTCGGATGACGCCGGGACGAACAAATCCGATGTCTCGCACTTCACGAGATCGATCGGGTGCCCACCGAGTCCGCCCGCGAGATCCGCCTCATTACCTGCGATGCGAAATGTAGCAGCCGCCGCAATATGACTCGGCAAATCGGCTCCAATCACGATCGCGATCGGCATCGGTTTCCCGCGCGGAACGTAGCCTTCGAGCAGCATCTTGCCCAAATGGCTGGTTGGCCGCGGATACCCGGTTAGCAGCCGCTCGTTGTGGATCATGAACCGGTACATGCCCCAGTTCACCCAGTCCGTGTTGGCGTCTTTTGAGACGACCAGGTCCCATGTGCCCAGGTAGCGGCCGCCGTCGCCTTCATGAACCATGGGCACCGGGAGGTCGAAAAGGTTTACCTTGTCTCCGGAAATGATCACTTCCTTGCATGGACCATCCTTGACGAAGACCGGGGGAATCATGTTGCCTTCACGCTCGGCGTACGTTTGATAGAGGTCTCGGAGCGGCGTGTCCGCCGGCAGGTTCAGTCCCACCGCCAGGCGTCTCCAGGTCGCGATCGGGTTGGTTGCGATGCGCCAATGTGGCGTGTAATCCTTGATGTTGTTGAACATGAACGCCGGACCGTTCCGTTCGCAACTGAGGCGACCGATTCCGGACAGCTCCTGGTCCCAATCAACCTGATCGTCGATCGTGACAAGGTCGCCTGACGACTGAATGGCAGCCAGAAAGCTGCGGAAATCCTTGTGTGCCATGTACTTCTCCTTGGGTGGTTGTCGATTGGAGGGTTAAAAAAGACCTCCCATAGAAGCCAAAGTCTATGAGCCAGCTCGATCAGCGTCAATGAATTCGTATATATTGTGCGGATACCGAACTATTTCGACGTCAGCACACCTGTGTTTGAAAGCGGCCTGCAATGAGCAATGAAGAAAAAGAGTACATCCTGGGCCTGGAAAAGGGGCTCTCCATCATTGAGGCGTTCGGTCTCAAAAAATCCCCTTTGACGCTCAGCGAGGCGGCAGAGATTACCGGCCATACCAAGGCCGCCACGCGCAGGTGCCTGCTCACACTGGTCAAGCTGGGCTATGCCACGCAGGAAGGCCGGCATTTTTCCCTCGCACCCCGTGCACTCAGACTGGGGCATGCCTATGTGTTATCCATTCCTCTGACAAGGGTTGCGCAGCCCATTCTTGAGTTGACGAGCGAGCGCACGCAGGAGTCGTCGTCACTGGCCGTGCTCGACTCGCAAGATGTTGTGTTCGTCGCCCGCTCCACGCACCGGCGCAGCCTGTCCTTCGGGCTGGGCGTCGGCGCACGCTTGCCGGCCTACTGCAGTGCGACTGGCAGGGTGCTGCTGTCCGCGCAACCGACTGCAGACGTTGAGTTCATGCTTAATCGCATGTCGCGTTCCGCGCTGACCCCCAAAACGCAGACCAGCGTCATCAATGTGATGAAGGAGATTGCCAATGCCCGTGAGCGCGGTTTTGCCCAGGTCGATGAAGAGCTTGAAATCGGAGTGCGCTCTATTGCGGTTCCCGTGCGCAACTCGCGTGGCGAGATGATTGCTGCGATGAGTTTGTCAGTCGCTACAGCACGCATGACTCACCGCGAGGTCCATGACAAATTGTTGCCTGAACTCGAAGCAGCGCGTCGAACATTTGCGGCGCTGCTGTGAAGATGAAGTCGCCTCACAACTGATTTGAAACGTTGTGCCGGGCCTGGCTGCTGCTGCCGCAGAGGCCAGGCCCGGGCGCAGAGCTACCCGGGCAGGCCGCCTATTTACCGCTGATCGCCAGCAGCTCGACTTCAAACAGCAGTGTGGCGTTGGGCGGAATCACGCCACCGGCGCCACGTTCGCCATAGACTATCAACGCGGGGCAGGGTTGCCAGAGTGGTGGCGAGGGTGGCAACGCGGAGAACTGTTTTCATGAGAGCTTGCTGGGTTGGTTAGTAAGAGCGCTTTAAACCAGCAGCGCATTGACCCGTTTCACATAAGCCGCCGGGTCGGCCGGCAGACCGCCTTCGGCCAGCAGCGCCTGATCAAACAGGATGTGCGCCAGGTCGTTGAAGTGCACCGAGCCGTCGAGTTTTTTCACCAGCGGGTGTTCGGCATTCACTTCCAGCACCGGTTTGACATCCGGCGCACTCTGTCCGGCCTGCTTGAGCATGCGCGCCAGTTGCGTGCTCATGCCGTGGTCCTGCACCACCAGGCAGGCGGCGCTGTCCACCAGGCGGGTGGTGACGCGCACGTCTTCGGCCTTGTCTTTCAACGCTTCCTTGAGCTTGGCCAGCAAGGGTTTGAAGGCCTCGGCGGCTTCTTCGGCAGCTTTTTTCTCGGCCTCGTCCAGCAGGCTGCCCAGGTCCACAGCGCCTTTGGCTACGGACTGCAACGGCGTGCCGTCAAAGTCGTGCAGGTAGTTCAGTGCCCATTCGTCCACGCGGTCGGTCATCAGCAGCACTTCGATGCCTTTTTTCTTGAACACTTCAAGCTGCGGGCTGTTCCTGGCGGCCGTAGACGTGTCGGCGGTGATGTAGTAGATCGACTCCTGGCCTTCCTTCATGCGCGCCTTGTAGTCGGCAAAACCGACGCTCACGCTGTCGTTCGTGCTGGAAGCAAAGCGCAAGAGCTTGGCCAGCCGTTCCTTGTTGCCAAAGTCCTCGCCCAAGCCTTCCTTGAACACGGCGCCAAATTCGGCGTAGAAGCTTGCAAACTTTTCCGGTTCGTTGGCGGCCAAGTCTTCGATCATCGACAGCACACGCTTGGTGCAGCCTTCGCGAATGGCTTTCACGTCGCGGCTTTCCTGCAGCAGTTCCCTGGATACGTTGAGTGGCAGGTCGGCCGAGTCCAGCACGCCTTTGACAAAGCGCAGGTAGGTGGGAAGGAGCGCCTCGGCGTCGTCCATGATGAAGACGCGTTTGACGTAGAGCTTGACGCCGGCGGATTTCTCGCGGTTGTACAAATCGACCGGCGCCTTGGACGGGATGTACAGCAATTGCGTGTACTCGGTGCTGCCCTCCACGCGGTTGTGGGTGTAGGCCAGCGGCGCGCCAAAATCGTGGCTGATCTGTTTGTAGAACTCGGTGTACTGCTCGGGCGTGATGTCCTTCTTGGCACGGGCCCAGATGGCGTTGCCCTTGTTGACGCTTTCCCACTCGCCGGTCTTGACCATGGCGCCGGGCTGGCGACCGCCGTTTTCATCGCTCGGGTTGATCAGCTCGCCGTCTTTCCACTCTTCCTTTTCCATCAGGATCGGCAGGCTGATGTGGTCGGAATACTTGGCGATGATGCCCTTGACTTTCCAGGCGCTGGCGTAGTCCATCGCGTCTTCGCGCAGGTGCAGGGTAACGCTGGTGCCGCGTGCAGTGCGCTCAATGGTCTCGACCTCAAAGTCGCCAGCACCGCCGCTGATCCAGCGCACGCCCTCGTCAGCTTTCATGCCGGCGCGGCGCGACTCGACCGTGATTTTGTCGGCCACGATGAAGCCGGAATAAAAACCGACGCCAAACTGGCCAATCAGTTGCCCTTGCTCGGAAACATTGGCCTTCTGGTCGCCCGAGAGTCTGGACATAAAGTCTTTGGTGCCGCTTTTGGCAATCGTTCCCAGGTGCTCGATCGCTTCCTGCTGGCTCATGCCGATGCCGTTGTCAGAAATGGTGAGCGTCCGGGCGGCCTTGTCGAAAGACACCCGTACTTCAAGGTTGGGCGCGTCTTCATAAAGGGCGCTGTTGTCAAGTGCCTCAAAACGCAGCTTGTCGCAGGCGTCCGATGCGTTGGAGATCAGCTCGCGCAGGAAAATCTCTTTGTTGGAGTACAGCGAGTGGGTGACAAGGTGCAGCAATTGCGCAACTTCGGCCTGGAAGGAAAGGGTTTGCTTGGTCATACTGGTATTGAAGTTTTTGAAAACAGAAGGCCTGCGCATGAAACCGCGACGGGCCAGACCAAATTATGGGCGCATCAGCGCGTTTCAAGCCCGTAGCGGGTTTTACGGGTGGTTTTATCGCTCGCGGCTCGCGGTTGAGTTATTGGAGGCGGCTGCAATCAGATATATTATTGCGACGGCGTAAAAGTCATACAAAGAAGGAGGAAACATCATGACGGTTCCCAAACCCGATCCTGCGCTGGTTGAAAAACTGGCCATTGCCAATCGCATTCTTTACGACCAGGGTGTCGTCGACGGTTTCGGTCACATTAGCGTACGTCACGACAAATCGCCCGCGCATTTCCTGTTGTCATGCAACCGCGCGCCCGGTCTGGTCAGCGCCGGGGATATCCTGAGCTATGACCTCAATGGCGACCTGGCGGTGGCGTCTGACAAGCGCTCTTACCTTGAGCGCTTCATTCACAGCGAAATCTACAAGGCCCGCCCCGACGTGGTGGCCGTGGTTCATAGTCACTCGCAAAATGTGATTCCGTTTGGTGCCACGGGCCAGCGCCTGCGGCCGATTTTTCACATGAGCGGCTTTCTGGGCAGCGGCTCTGCGCTGTTTGAGATCCGTGATGCCGGCGGCAACACCGATATGCTGATTCGCGACAGCGGCCTGGGCAAGGCACTGGCGCAATCACTGGGCCAGCACAACTGTGTACTGATGCGCGGCCATGGCTCCACCACCGTGGCGCCCTCCATTGAACTGGCGGTGTACCGGGCTATTTATGCAGAGGTGAATGCCAAGCTGCAACTCCAGGCCGCAGCGCTCGGCCCCATCAACTTTTTGAATGAAGAAGAAGCCGCACTGGCCGCCGCCAGCACGGAAGGACAGGTCGTGAGGGCCTGGGACTTGTGGTGCCAGCGGATTGCACCGATCGAGTAAATCCGGGTACTTGTAGTTAAAGAAATTGGAGACGCTCATGTTGCTACGCACACTCTTGAGTTTGATCGGCCTGGTCGCTGTCGCCCACCTTGCAGCGCCGCTGGCCTGGGCCGATACCTATCCGTCGCGCTCCGTCAGGATCATTGTTCCTTACGGCACCGGGGGTGGCTCCGACGTGCTGGCGCGCCAGATCAGCGCGCGGCTGCAAACCATCTGGGGCCAGGGCATTGCGGTGGAGAACCGGGCCGGGGCCTCGGGCAATATCGGTACCGAGGCGGTGGTGAGGTCCCCGGCAGACGGCTACACACTGCTGCTGCAAAACAGCACGATGGTGGTCAATCCGGCCGTGGCAGGCAAGCTCAATTACGACCCTGAAAAAGACCTGACCCCCATCATGCTGCTGGGCCTGACGCCGATTGCACTGGTCGCCCACCAGAGCAGCAACATCAAGACGCTCAAAGAGCTGGTGGATTACTCCAAAGCCAACCCGGCGGCCCTGAGTTACGGCTCCTGCGGCATAGGCACGCCGCAGCATTTTGTGATGGAGCTGGTCAAACAGAAGTCGGGCGTGAACGCCACGCACGTGGGCTACAAGGGTTGCGCGCCGGGCCTCACCGACGTCGTGGGCGGGCAGGTTCCGCTGGCCATCCTCAGCGCCAATCTGGTGGCGCCACACATCAAGACCGGCAAACTCAATGGCATTGGCGTGTCGACGGCCGGGCGTTATCAGCTGATGCCGCAAATCCCCTCGTTTGAAGAACAGGGGCTGAAGCCTCTGGATTTTTCCATCTGGTTCGCGCTGATGGGGCCGGCTAAATTGCCGCCGGAGACGGTGGCCCGCATTTATGCAGACGTCCAAAAAGTGCTGGCTGAGCCTGCCATCAAGGAAAATCTCTCCAGTGCGGGGGTTGAACCGTACGCAGGCAATGGCGCCGACCTGGCCAAACTCATCAAGTCTGATCTTGCACGCTATGCCCATCTGGCCAAATCAGCCAACATCAAGGCGGAGTAAGCGCAGCGACTTGGGCCGCATCATTTGGCATAGTGGACATCCGACATCCCGGTATCAGTTGGGGACAGAGCTGGCAGACAACCAACATCCCGTTTCAAGTTGAGGACAGAGCTGGTTCGCTTCGCGTAACTGCGGTCTGTCCCACAATCTGTTCGGCTTGTAGCTGCGGTCTGTCCCACAATGTGACTTCCAACATCCAGGTATCAGTTGAGGACAGAGCTGGTTCGCTTCGCGTAACTGCGGTCTGTCCCACAATGTTTAGAATTTCTCATGCGGCGCCAGGTAGCGCCACTGACCCACTGGCAGATTGCCCAGCATCACATTGCCGATGCGAACGCGTTTAAGGCCCACCACTTTCAGGCCGACCAGTTCGCACATGCGGCGAATCTGGCGTTTTTTGCCTTCGGTTAACACCACGCGCAGTTGCTCGGGGTTTTGCCAGCTAACCTTGGCCGGTTTCAGGGCCTGGCCGTCCAGGCTCAGGCCGTGGCGCAAGCGGGCCAGCATCGCCGGTGGAAAGACGGCTTGCACATTGGTGGTGATGGGGTCGTCATCGTCGATGCGCTGAAGCTGGCTGGGATGGGGGTCAAGCTGGTTCAAGCCGGTCGGACTCAGACCGAGATACACCACCCGTACCAGGTATTCCTTTTCCATCACAGCGTCTTCGCCAATCAGTTGACGCGCCACGCGGCCGTCCTGCGTGAGAACGAGCAGGCCAATCGAATCAATGTCCAGGCGTCCGGCAGGCACCAGGCTTTGCAGTTGCTTGGGGTGAAAAAAGAAGCGCGCGTTGTCCTCGGCCCAGCGGTTTTGTGGCTGGATCAGGGTGATGGCGGGCAGGTGACCGTCTTCGGCCTGGCCGCTCACAATCCCGATTGGCTTGTTGAGCAAAATCGTGACCTGGTTGGCCTGCTGGCCTTGGGCCTGCTTGCTCACCTCAATGCGCACATCCGGTGTGACCTGCATGCCCATGGTAGCGATTTCGCCATTGACCTTGACCCAGCCCCGGCCAATCCAGTCGTCGGCTTCGCGGCGCGACGCCATTCCCAGCTCGGCCATGCGCTTGTTCAGGCGCAGGGTGCCGTTGGCGGTGGCTGTACCCGCACCAGCCGTGGTGGACGGCGTCCGGCCGGGGGGTGCTGCGGCGCGGCGAAACATGGGAGGGTTGTGGGAGTCTGTCATTTGCTATATATTTTCTAGCTGCCAAGCGCTATTTTACGTGGGCTATCGGTCAATTTATTGAAAAAAATCGGGAAACGCAGGGCCTGCAGGTTCAGCACCCGCAGGCCACCATATTCGACCCGGATTGAGCCTTGCTTGGCCAGCGCTGTCAAGGCCTCGTTCACGCGCTGGCGTGACAAACCCACCAGATAGGCCAGCTCCTGCTGGGTGATGCGCAGCACCTCGCCCACGCCCGGGTACAGCACCGGGTTGAGCAGTGCGGCCAGGCTGCGCGCCACGCGGATGTCGGGGTTGGTCATGCGGTCGATTTCGCGCCCGGCAATGAACTGGCCGAGCCGTTCGTTGAGCTGGTTCATCACAAAGCGGTTGAAACCAATCGAGTGGTCCAGCAGCCAGTGAAAGGTGTCCACATGCAGTCCGGCCACTCTGCTTTTGCGCAGGGCCTGGATGTTGTAACGGTAGGGCTCGCGCTTGAGGGCCGTGCCCTCGCCAAACCAGCCACCGGGCGGCACACCCATAAAAGTAATGGTCACACCCTCGGCGTTGTCGCTGCTCATCTTGAGCAAGCCGTCCACTACGCCAAACCAGTAGGTCACCGGGCGGCCGATGCGGCACACGTAGTCACCGGGGCCGGCATCGGCAATTTTCAGGTCGTCCTGCGCGCGCTCGCGTTCAGCCGGCACCAGCAGGTGCAGCCACGGAATGGTGTCAAGCTCGGCCGCAGTCAGGGGTCGGCGACGCTGGTGCAGGGAGGTATCTGGGACCATGGCGGATGCGCTGTAAGTTGGCGGAAAGCGGAGGGAAAACACCTACCGAGAAAAGTCGCAATTGTCGTCCAAACGACAACTTGGCGTCAAACGAATGTCTACTATTCCTTAAATTCGTTGGGGACAGAGCTAAGGGCCTGTCCCGCAAGTTCATTAGTTTGAAGACAAGGTGCCGGGATGCAGTCCACTTTCCCTCGACTTCTTTTAAATCACGCCGCCCAGCGCCCGCTTGAGCCCGCCATGCGTGAGAAAGAGTATGGCATCTGGCAGGCACTGTCCTGGGCTGAGCTGGCCGCGCTGGTCGAGCAGTTGGCTTGTGGCCTGCATCAGGCCGGGCTGCGCCGGGGCGAACACATGGTGGTGGTGGGTGCCAACCGGCCCCGTCTGTACGCCACGATGCTGGCGGTTCAATCTCTGGGTGCCATCCCGATCCCCCTGTACCAGGATGCTGCTGCGCTGGAGTGCGTGTTTCCCATCAACAACGCTGACGTGCGTTTTGCCTTTGCCGAAGACCAGGAGCAGGTCGACAAGTTGCTGGAAATTCGCGCGCAGTGCCCACAGCTCTCCAACATTTACTTCGACGATTCGCGTGGCCTGCGCAATTACGACGAGCCGGGTCTGGCGTCGGTGGATGAGCTGCTGGCTGCGGGCAAGGCGTTTACTGCCCTGCACGCCGACTTCCTGACAACGGCAGTGAACCAGCTCAAGCCGGATGATGTGGCGGCCATGTTTTTTACCTCGGGCACCACCGGCAACCCCAAGGGCGTGGTGCATACCCACAACTCGCTGTTGGACCGGGCCAAGGCCGGCGCTGACTTTGATAAGTTAACCCACAAGGAAGAGGTGCTGGCCTACCTGCCACCCGCCTGGATTGGGCAGAACATCTTTAGCTACGCGCAGTGGCTGGCCTGCGGCTACGTGGTGAATTGCCCCGAGTCGGCCGCCACCGTCACCATCGACCTCAAGGAAGTGGGCCCCACCTATTACTTTGCACCGCCCCGGGTGTTTGAAGGGCTGCTCACCAGTGTCATGATCCGCATGGAAGATGCCGGGGCGATCAAGCGCCGCATGTTTCACTATTTCATGGCGGTGGCGCAACGGGTCGGCCCGGCCAAAATGGACGGCAAGTCACTCTCTTGGGTTGATGGCTTGTTGTATGCGCTGGGCAATGTGTTCGTGTACGGCCCGCTGCGCAACAACCTCGGTATGAGTCGCGTGCGCGTGGCCTACACCGCAGGCGAGGCGATTGGCCCGGACCTGTTTACGTTTTACCGCTCCATTGGCATCAACCTCAAGCAGTTGTACGGCTCCACCGAGACCGCCGTGTTTGTCTGCCTGCAGCCGGACCACGAGGCCCGCGCCGACACGGTGGGCATCCCGATCGCCGGGGTCGAAATCAAGGTCGCCGACAACGGCGAGATTCTGGTCAAGTCGCCGGGCCTGCTCAAGGAATATTTCAAAAACCCGGCAGCTACCGCCGAAGTGCTGACCGCCGACGGCTGGTACCACACCAGTGACGCAGGCTTTCTGGATGCGCATGGTCATCTCAAGATCATCGACCGCGTGAAAGATGTGGGCCGCATCAAGGGCGGCGCCAATGACGGTGCCATGTTTGCGCCCAAGTATGTGGAGAACAAGCTCAAGTTTTTCCCGCACATCAAGGAAGTGGTGGCCTATGGCGATGGGCGTGAAAAAGTCTGCGTCATGGTCAATATCGATTTTGACGCAGTCGGCAACTGGGCCGAGCGGCGCAACCTGCCTTATGCCGGCTACACCGATCTGGCGCAAAAACCCGAGGTCTACCAGCTCATCAAGGAGTGCGTCGAGAAAGTGAATGCCGACCTGAGCGTCGACGCTTTGCTGGCGGGCTCGCAGATCAGCCGGTTTTTGGTGCTGCACAAAGAGCTCGACGCTGATGATGGTGAGCTGACGCGGACCAACAAGGTGCGGCGCGGCTTCATCGGCGAGAAATACCAGCCGCTGATTGATGCGCTGTACAGTGGCAAGACCGCGCAGTTCATTGAAACCATTGTGAAGTTTGAAGACGGCCGCAGCGGCAGCGTCAGTGCCACGCTGAAAATCAGTGACAGCAGAACTTTTGCCCCGGTGAAGGTTGCCGCATGACCCCTTTCACCGTTCGGGCTGAGCTTGTCGAAGCCCTCCTCACCAACATGGCACCAGCACTTCGACCCTTCGATAAGCTCAGGACAGGCCAAGCTCAGTGCGAGCGGAATTTGGTATGAACAAAAAGATAGGCGACGTCATTCTTGATGTCAAAAACATCTCTTTAAGTTTTGGTGGCGTCAAAGCGCTCGCCGACATCTCTTTCAATGTGAAGGAGCACGAGATCCGCGCCGTCATCGGCCCCAACGGTGCCGGCAAAAGCTCCATGCTCAACTGCATCAACGGCGTCTACACCCCGCAACACGGTTCGATCACTTTTCGCGGCCAGACCTTCAAGCACATGAACAGCCACCAGGTGGCAGTGATGGGCGTGGCCCGTACCTTCCAGAATCTGGCGCTGTTCAAGGGCATGAGCGTCCTCGACAACCTTATGTCGGGCCGCAACCTGAAGATCAAAAGCAACCTGCTGCTGCAGGCGCTAGGCATCGGACCAGCCCAAAAAGAAGAATTCCGGCACCGCGAAGCGGTTGAAAAGATCATCGACTTTCTTGAAATTCAGGCCTACCGTAAAACGCCGGTGGGGCAACTTCCCTACGGCCTGCAAAAGCGCGTGGACCTCGGTCGGGCTCTGGCCATGGAACCCCAGGTTCTGCTGCTGGACGAGCCGATGGCCGGCATGAACGTGGAAGAAAAACAGGACATGTGCCGCTTCGTGCTCGATGTCAACGAAGAGTTCGGCACCACCGTGGTGTTGATCGAGCATGACATGAGCGTTGTCATGGACATCTCCGACCGCGTGGTGGTGCTCGATTACGGCAAAAAAATTGGCGACGGCACACCCGATGAAGTGCGCAACAACCCGGAAGTAATCAAAGCCTATCTGGGCACCTCCCATTGATGGAACCCGCAACCATGCAACACCAATTACCAGTAGCGGCAGCGCCGCAAGGATGTTCGTCAGGGATGCCGTGGAACCGGCTCCGCCGGGCCACTGGCATCGCCCCCTTGAGGGGGTATGCGGCTACGCGCAGCGAGCAAGCAACGGGGGGGAGTCAATAGAATGGCATTTTTTCTTGAAACACTGCTGGGCGGCCTCATGGCCGGCATGCTGTATTCGCTGGTGGCGTTGGGTTTTGTGCTGATCTACAAGGCGTCCGGCGTGTTCAACTTTGCCCAAGGCGCCATGGTGCTGTTTGCCGCGCTGGCGATGGCGCGCTTTGCCGAGTGGATTCCGGCCATGACCGGTATCGCCAACCCGATCGTCACCAATCTGCTCGCTTTCTTGGTCGCCGGCGTGATTATGTTTGTGGTGGCTTGGCTGATTGAGCGCCTGGTGTTGCGTCACCTGGTGAATCAGGAGGCCACCACCCTGTTGATGGTCACTTTAGGGATCAGCTACTTTCTGGATGGTATTGGCCAAACCATTTTTGGCAGTGATATTTACAAAATTGATATTGGCATGCCCAAAGACCCGGTGTTTGCCTTTGAAAGCGTATTTGAGGGCGGAATTCTGATCAATAAGGAAGATATTTTTTCGGCTTTGATTGCCACCGTGCTGGTGGTTCTGCTGAGTGTTTTCTTTCAGAAAACTACCACCGGGCGGGCGCTTCGCGCCGTGGCAGACGACCATCAGGCGGCGCAAAGTATTGGCATTCCACTGAACCGCATCTGGTTCATTGTCTGGTGCGTGGCCGGGGTGGTGGCACTGGTGGCCGGCATGATCTGGGGCAGCAAGCTGGGGGTGCAGTTTTCGCTGACAACGGTGGCGCTACGTGCCCTGCCAGTGGTGATTTTGGGCGGGCTGACATCGGTGCCGGGCGCCATCATCGGCGGACTCATCATTGGCGTGGGTGAAAAGCTGTCAGAAGTATTTTTGGGGCCTTATGTGGGCGGCGGGATCGAAATCTGGTTTGCCTATGTGCTGGCCCTGTTGTTTTTGTTGTTCAGACCGCAAGGGCTGTTTGGTGAAAAGATCATCGATCGTGTGTAACACGAACGATGATCTTTCAGCGAAGACTCGACGAGCGAAGCAAAGTTAAGCGCAGCGTGTCGCAGCTAAAAAAGTATTGAGATAAAAATGCTCTACAGAGAAAACGGTCAGTTCAAGACCAGCTATCGCGCCGATCAACAGATATTTCCCATTGCGCAGGATCGCTGGGTGGTGTTGCTGCTCATCGCCGCCGCGTTTATTGTTGTGCCCATGTTGAGCAGCGGCTACATGTTTCGGGCGATCTTCATTCCCTTTTTGATCATGTCGCTGGCGGCGCTAGGGGTCAATATTCTGGTCGGCTACTGCGGGCAGATTTCATTGGGTTCCGGGGCCTTCATGGCCGTTGGCGCCTATGCTGCCTTTAATTTTTTTGTGCGGGTACCGGGCATGCCGCTGCTGGCGGCACTGATCTTGGGGGGCTTGTGCTCGGCCGCCTTCGGCATCCTGTTTGGTTTGCCCAGTTTGCGTGTCAAGGGGCTGTATCTGGCGGTGGCGACGCTGGCCGCGCAGTTTTTCAGTGACTGGATGTTCCTGCGCATCAAGTGGTTTACCAATGACTCGCCGTCGGGATCGGTGTCGGTGTCGGGTCTCCAGGTTTTCGGCATGCCAATTGAAAGCCCGACCTCCAAATACTTGCTGTGCCTGTCGATTCTGGTGGTGCTGGCGCTGCTCGCCAAGAACCTGGTGCGCAGCGCCATTGGCCGTGAATGGATGGCCATCCGCGACATGGACGTCGCCGCCGCAGTGATTGGCATCCGGCCGATGTATGCCAAGCTCACCGCTTTTGCCGTGAGCTCTTTCATTATCGGTGTGGCCGGTGCGCTGTGGGGCTTTATTTATCTGGGTGCCTGGGAGCCGGCCGCGTTTTCGGTGGACCTGTCATTCAAACTGCTGTTCATGGTCATCATTGGCGGCATGGGCTCCATCATGGGTAGTTTTTTTGGCGCCGCCTTCATTGTGATTTTGCCAATCGCCCTGAACCAGTTCCTGCCCTTGCTGACCGGGCTGGTTGGGGTCGAGATTTCAACTTCTGGTATCTCGCACGCCGAATTCGTGATTTTTGGGGCGCTGATCATCTGGTTCCTGATTGTGGAGCCGCATGGCCTGGCCAAATTGTGGTCCATCGGCAAGCAGAAAATGCGGCTGTGGCCGTTCCCGCATTGAGTTTTTGATGGACTGTTTTTTCAGCCGCGCTATAACTTGGGCCGAAGTCAGGTTTTGCTGAAATTTTGTTTTCGTTCGTTCGTTAACCACGGGCACGCAAGTGCCCCTACTTTAGGAGACATTCATGAAAATTCGTCACATCGTTTTGGCTGGCGTGCTGGCTGCGGTCAGTGCCGGTGCCATTGCCCAGGCCAAGGAACAATTCTTTCCCGGTTTGCCCTATCGCACCGGTCCCTATGCGCCCAACGGCGTGCCCTGGGCCAACGGATATGCCGACTACCTCAAGCTGACCAACGCGCGCGGCGGCATCAACGGCGTGAAGATCATTTACGAAGAGTGCGAAACCGGCTATGACACGGCACGCGGCGTGGAGTGTTATGAGCGGCTCAAGGGCAAGCATGGCGGTGCCACGGTATTCCAGCCGCTGTCGACCGGCATTACCTTTGCGTTGACCGAGAAGGTGCCTAATGACAAGATTCCACTGATCACTGCAGGCTATGGCCGCAGCGAGAGCCAGGATGGAACCGTCTTCAAGTGGAACTTCCCGTTGGCCGGTACCTATTGGTTGGCGGCCGATGTCCTGGTGCAGGCGATTGCCAAAAAAGAGGGTGGCCTGGACAAGCTCAAGGGCAAGAAGGTAGCGCTGGTCTATCACGACTCACCCTACGGCAAGGAGCCAATTGCCCTGTTGCAGGAGCGCGCGGCCATGCATGGTTTCAGCTTGCAGTTGCTGCCGGTAGCGCACCCCGGTGTTGAACAGAAGGCAACGTGGCTCCAAGTTCGCCAGGCCAAACCGGACTATGTGTTGCTTTGGGGTTGGGGTGTCATGAACTCCACCTCCCTCAAGGAGGCGCAAGCCACCGGCTACCCACGGGAAAAAATGTACGGTGTCTGGTGGTCAGGTGCCGAGCCCGATGTGAAGGACGTGGGTGAAGGTGCCAAAGGCTACAACGCCGTCACCATGCAACACGGGGCGGAACCCAACTCCAAAGTGGTCAAGGACATTTTGGCGATGGTGCATGACAAAGGCCAGGGCACCGGACCCAAGGAAGAGGTGGGTCAGGTGTTGTACATGCGTGGCGCCATGAGTGCCATGCTGGCGGTCGAAGGCGTGCGCCGGGCACAGGATCGCTACGGCAAAGGCAAGTGGGTCACCGGCGAGCAGGCACGCTGGGGCTATGAAAATCTGGCGCTCGATCAAAAGAAGCTTGATGCGCTGGGATTTGCCGGCGTGATGCGTCCGATCAGCACCTCGTGTGTTGACCACATGGGCTCTAACTGGGCACGCCTTCACACCTGGGATGGCAAGAAATGGGCATTCTCGTCCGACTGGATGCAGGCCGACGAGCAAATTCTCAAGCCGCTGGTCAAAACCACGGCCGCCAAGTACGCCGCCGACAAGAAGCTGACTCCCCGCACACCTGCGGACTGCCAGTCCTGATTTAGGGCTGTCATCGTGAGGTAGTAGCTTTGTCATCCCGGGCTTGATCCGGGATCCATGACTTTTGCACAACAGGGTGCGGGGTCATGGATTGCGGGTCAAGCCCGCAATGACAGACATCATCATGACAGCGCAATTGGCAGCATTGCGTGCAGCGCTGCCAATTGTGCGCAAGGGTAAAGGCAAAAATTTATGGACCCAAAAAACATCGTTCTCAACGTCAATGGCATCGAGGTCATCTACAACCACGTCATCCTGGTGCTCAAGGGGGTTTCCCTGAATGTGCCTGAAGGAAAGATTGTGACTATTCTGGGCGGCAACGGCGCCGGCAAAACCACGACCTTGCGCGCCGTCTCCAACTTGCTTAAAGGTGAGCGCGGCGAGGTCACCAAGGGCTCGATCGAGCTGCGCGGCGAGCGCATTGAGAACCTCACGACCGCCGATCTGGTGCAGCGTGGCGTGGTGCAGGTGATGGAAGGACGCCACTGTTTTGCCCACCTGACCATCGAAGAAAACCTGCTGACAGGCGGCTACACCCGCAAGAACAAGGCGGAGGTAGCGGCCAATCTGGAAAAGGTCTACGCCTACTTTCCGCGCTTGAAGATACGGCGCACCAGCCAGGCGGCCTACACATCAGGCGGTGAGCAGCAGATGTGTGCGATTGGCCGGGCCCTGATGGCCAGCCCGACCCTGCTGCTGCTGGACGAACCCTCGATGGGTCTGGCGCCGCAGATCGTTGAAGAGGTATTCGAAATCGTCAAAGACCTCAACCAGAAGGAAAAAGTCACCTTCTTGCTGGCGGAGCAAAACACCAATATGGCCTTGAAGTACGCCGACTATGGCTACATCATGGAGTCTGGCCGCGTGGTGATGGACGGCGTGGCCAGCGACCTGGCCAACAACGAAGACGTCAAGGAGTTCTACCTGGGCATGGGCGGTGGCGAGCGCAAGAGCTTCAAGGATGTGAAGAGTTACAAGCGGCGCAAGCGCTGGCTGGCTTAAGGACAATGACATGAATAAACATTTCGACGCCGGGCCGCCCCAAGACGAAATAGCCCCCAAGGGGGGCAGCGTAGTACACCCTGTGACAAGCGTGGGGGCCCAGTTCTTTGATGCGCTGGAAACGCGCGATCCCGTTGCGCGCGAAGCCGCGCTGATGGCGGTCTTGCCGGGCCAGGTGGCCCATGCCAAAACTTGGTCGGCGGCGCTTAAGCAGATTTTGAAAGACGTCAACCCTGCGGGGGTGACAAGCCGCGAGGCCTTGGCGCGCCTGCCCGTAACCCGCAAGCATGAACTGCAGGAGCGCCAGCAGGCCAGCCGGAGCGTCGGCGTCGATGTGTTTGGCGGTTTCAGCACGGTGGCTTACGGCCGCCAGATGCCGCGCATTTTTTCCAGCCCCGGCCCGATCTACGAACCGGAAGGCTTGGCACGTGACTATTGGCGCATGGCGCGCGCCCTGTTTGCCGCCGGCTTTCGCCCCGGCGATCTGATTCACAACTGCTTCAGCTACCACTTTGTGCCGGCCGGCTCGATGATGGAGTCTGGCGCCCATGCGCTGGGCTGCACGGTGTTTGCGGGCGGTACCGGCCAGACCGAGCAGCAGGTACAAGCCATGGCTCAGTTGCAGCCGGCGGGCTATATCGGTACGCCCAGTTTTTTAAAAATCATTGTCGACAAGGCGGCTTCGATGGGCGTGCCACTGCCCAGCCTGAAGAGAGCCATGCTGGGCGGCGAAGCCTTTCCGCCGTCGCTGCGCGACTGGTTTGCCGAGCGCGGCATCGCCGGTTACCAGTGCTACGCCACCGCCGATGTGGGCTCAATTGCCTATGAGACCGAGGCTAGAGAAGGCCTGGTGCTCGATGAGGGTGTGATTGTCGAGATTGTGCGACCCGGCACCGGCGACCCGGTCACCCCAGGTGAAGTGGGCGAAGTCGTGGTGACCACGCTGAACCCAGTCTATCCTCTGATCCGTTTTGGAACCGGCGATCTGTCGGCGGTGCTGGCCGGGCCCTGCCCGACCGGGCGCAGCAACACCCGTATCAAGGGCTGGATGGGGCGGGCCGACCAGACCACCAAAATCCGGGGCATGTTTGTACACCCGGGCCAGGTCGCTGATATCGTCCGGCGATTCCCTGAAGTGGCGCGCGCCCGCCTGGTGGTGACCGGTGAGATGGCCAATGACATCATGACGCTCAAGGTCGAGACCGCGTGCAGTGGTCCGGATGCGCTTGCCACCAAGATTGGCGAGGCGATTCGCGATGTGACCAAGTTGCGTGCTCAGGTTGAACTGGTCTTGCCCGGCAGCCTGCCCAATGATGGCAAGGTGATCGAAGATGCACGCAGTTACAAGTGAGATTTGTCAACAAGTCTTCGAATCGGCGTTTTTCTAGGTAGTTTCCGTATTGCACAGCGGGCTTCAATGCCCTACGCTTACGGCACTTATTCATTAGGAGTTGAGATATGAAACGTTTACTGGTTCTGGCCACCGCTGTGACCGCACTGTTTGCCAATGCCCAGGGTTACCCTGGAGCGAAACCGATTTCCTTTGTGGTTCCATTTGCGGCCGGCGGACCGACTGACCGGGTGGCGCGCGATCTGGCCGAGGCCATGCGCAAAACCATGCCCGGCGGCAATTTCGTGGTTGAAAATACCGCCGGCGCGGGTGGCACGATCGCTGCGACCAAGGTCGCCAAGGCCAACCCGGATGGGCACACGCTGCTGCTCTGGCATATCGGCATGGCTGCCACCGCTGGCCTGTACCGCAATCTACAGTACAAGCCACTGGAAGATTTTGAATACCTGGGCATGGTCAACGATGTCCCGATGACCCTGATTGGCAAGCCGCAACTACCAGCCAACACCTACCGTGATTTTGAAAATTACATCCGTGCCAACAGTGGCAAGTTGAACCTTGCCCACGCCGGCCTGGGTTCTGCCTCGCACCTGTGTGGCCTCATGTGGCAGTCGGCGATCAACGCCAAGGAGCCCATGAAGGAAGCCATGACCACCATCCCGTATGGTGGCACGGGGCCGGCCATGATCGCCCTGATCGGCGGCCAGGTTGACTTGATGTGTGACCAAACCACCAGCACCACGGCCCAGATTGAGTCCGGTCGGGTCAGGGCCTTTGCCGTCACCACCGCCGACCGTCTCTCAAGTCACAAATTGCTCAAGGACTACCCGTCCTTGAAGGAGATGGGTCTAAAAGGTTTCAACCTGACGATCTGGCACGGTTTGTACGCACCCAAGGGCACCCCGGCACCGGTGCTCAAGCAACTCAATGATGCCTTGAAGCTGGCCTTGAAAGACCCGGAATTCATCAAGAAACAGGAAGGTCTGGGCGCGATCGTCGTCACTGACAAACGCATGGAACCCGCCGGTCACAAGGCTTTCGTTGCGGCCGAAATAGCCAAACTCAAGCCGCTGATAGAAGCCGCAGGCAAGTTCGCGGATTGATCCATGTCCGCAAACTTCAATATTTTTCGGCAACTGGTCCTCACCCTTGGTGCGGGAGTAGCTATTATTTCAATAGCAATACCAGCCTGGGCGCAGGCCCCATGGCCGTCCAAGCCGGTAAAAATCGTGGTGCCGTTCGCGCCCGGTGGTACCACCGACATCCTGGCGCGTGCTGTCGCACCCGAGTTGTCGAAGGCGTTCGGTCAGCCCTTCATTGTGGACAACCGGGCCGGTGCCGGGGGCAACGTGGGGGCAGACATCGTGGCCAAGGCGCCGGCAGACGGCTACACGCTGTTGATGGGCACGGTGGGCACCCACGGCATCAACAAGTCGCTTTACAGCAAACTGCCGTACGACCCGCAAAAAGACTTTGCCCCCGTTACGCTGGTGGCCGGTGTTCCCAATGTGATGGTGATGAACGCCGACAAGGCCAAGGCAATGGGCATCAATAACGTGCCGGATTTCATCCAGTACGCCAAAGCCCATCCGGGTCAACTCAACATGGCCTCCAGTGGCAATGGCACTTCCATTCATCTGGCCGGCGAACTGTTCAAGTCCATGACGGGCATATTCATGACGCACATTCCCTACACCGGCTCGGGCCCCGCCATGATGGGCATGGTCTCCGGCACTGTGGATGTGATGTTTGACAACCTGCCGTCCGCCATGCCGCAGATCAAGGGTGGCAAGCTCAAGGCGTTTGCGGTGACGAGTGGGCAGCGTTCTGCCGCCATGCCCGAGCTGCCCACGATTGAAGAGGCGGGCAAGCTCAAGGGTTTTGAAGCCAGTAGCTGGTTTGGTTTGCTGGCGCCGGCGGGCACCCCGGCCGATGTGGTGTTGAAACTTCAGCAGGAAACCGCCAAGGCACTCAATTCTCCTGCCATCAAGGAAAAGCTGCTGGCCCAGGGCGCCATTCCGAGCGGCAACACACCGCAGGAATTCGCCCGCTTCATCGATGCTGAAATCAGGAAATGGGCGTCGGTGGTGAAGGCGTCCGGGGCCAAGGTTGATTGACCTGAATTTGCCGCTTACACGCCCCAGACGATTTCGCAGCCGGCCTTTTCGCAGCGGCGCAGCATTTCGATAAAGGGCAGAGCGCGCTGGCGCAGGGACACCGCCTCAAAGCGGGGCGGCGGCTCAAAGCGGGCCAGCGCATCGGCCACGGCGGTTTCTTTGTCGGCCTCCTCTCTGACGATGGCCGCCGCCAGGGCCGCGATGGCCGCAGGCATCTGTTCGGGCAGGATGATGCCCTTGTCGCCCGTACCGGACTGGGTGTCTTTACCGATGATCTCCAGCACGCGCCGTCCATTGGGCTGCAACATGATGACATCACCCGTAATTTTGGATTTGAATTTGTAGAGCATGGATGCAGATCGTAAACTACGGCCCGATGCGCATTGTCCTACTGTTGCCTTTAAATGGGCCAGAAGATTCAGCTCAGTGACTTAATCAGGTCCACGTACTGCTGTATGGCATCGTCTTGTGATGTGCCTTTGACACCATTCCAAGCGTCCCACTTGGCCCGTGCCACCATGTCGCTGAAGCCGGGCTTCTTGTCCGTGTTGTCGCCTACGCTGGCCTGCTTGTACAGCGCGTAAAGTTTGAGCAATGTGGCGTTGTCGGGGCGCTCGCTCAGGTTTTTTGAATCGGCAACGGCGGCTTCAAATTTTATTTGTCGGTCAGACATGGTTTTCTCCGGGTAATTTGTTATTTGTCGGCGTGCTTGTAGGCACCCGCCAGCGTCAGAAAATGCATGCGTTGGCCCTGTTCCAGATAGGGCGCCAGCAGGTTCAATACATGTTGCGCGCCGCGCAGCAGGGCTGCTTGCGCGTTTTCAGGTTCCAGTGCCTTGCGTGGGTCGCGCACATACTCAAAACTCAGCCAGTAGGTCAGTACCACCACCATGCTGGTGGCGGTGGCCTCAACCTCACGCGAATCAATATGAACCGCCCCTGCGCGGCTCATGCCGTTCAGCAATGCTTTCACGGCATGGGTCTTGTTTTTCAGGACCGACTGGAAATGCGTTTCCAGGCGCCGGTTTTTACTCAGCAGGTCGTTCAGGTCACGGTACAAAAACCGGTATTGCCAGATCAGTTCAAACAGGGCGTGCATGAAGAACCAGGCGTCTTCCACGTTGCGCACGCCATCGCTGGCATTGAGCAACTCGTTCAGCCCCCGTTCATAGCGGTCAAACAGCGAGTTGATGAGCTCGTCTTTGGCCGGGTAATGGTAGTAAAGATTGCCCGGGCTGATACCCAGTTCGGCCGATATCAAGGTGGTGGACACATTGGGCTCGCCAAAGCGATTGAATAATTCCAGCGTGACTTCCAGAATCCGCTCGGCCGTGCGCCGGGGCGCCTTTTTCACCATGCTGCGTTTTCCTTGTGCGCCGCTGACGTCACGACGTGACCCGCTTGGCGGCTGGCTTTGCCACTTTAACAGGTGCCTTCTTGGCCGCCGCTTTGGGCGCAGATTTAGCAGCAGTTTTGGGCGCAACGCTTTTGGCCGACAGTTTCTGAACGTTTTTGTTCAGCTCGTCGATGCGGGCGATCAGGGCATTGACATCCTTGGCCGAGGGCACACCCAGTTTGTTCAGGGCTTTGGCAACGCGGTCTTCGAAAATGCTCTCCAGCCTGTCCCACTGACCCGACGCCTTGGATGAAATGTCGCTGGCCATACTGGACATTTTGCTGGTGGCTTCCGAGAGTTTCTCTTCGGCAAGCGATTTCGTTTGACGCTGGAAGCTCACACCTTCCTTGACCAGCGCTTCAAAGGCCTTGCTGCCTTCGGCCTGGGCCTTGTTGAAAGCGCCCAAGCCCGCTTGCCAGATGAGCTGGGCCGAGTCTTTGACCGAGCCCGTCAAAGGCATGCCGGTTTTCTTCGAAGGATTGATTTTTTGCAGCTTTTTGACCATGGGACACTCCTGAGTAAGTTACAGAAAATTGGACACTGTTGCACCACGCAAGCCAGTTCATGAGTGCACTGTAAGCGGCTGCCGAATCGCTGTGTAGGTGGCGCATCCTAAATCGCTACAGGGTGGTGACGCGACAAGGACCGTCACTGCACCCTGCCTGCACCTACAATTCGTTCAATTCATGAGCATATACATAGCAATGTCAACAATGCCTCCTCAAGACTTGCCTTGTTACCTGCTACGCCAGCTCACCCACGAGCCAGCAGCCAGTCAGCGCGGCTTGGCTGAGCGTTTTGAAGTGAGTGCTACTTCCGCCCCACCGAAGTCGAAGCCCTGCTCAAACAGCGGCTATAACGTCAATGTAAGTGTTGAATAATCAAACCATGCGTCTAAACACCGAACAAGTCCAAGCCATCCACCGCGCCACACAGCGCGTGTTGGGTGTCGGCGCAAGAGTAAGCGTGTTTGGCTCCAGGGCGCTGGATGATCAAAAAGGTGGCGATATTGATCTGTTTTTCGAGACCGATGCCCAGCTTGACAACCGAGCCAAAGTGATTTGCCAATTGACCGGGGCTCTAACACTGGCGCTGGGTGAGCGCAAGATTGACATCTTGCTCAAAGACGCCAATACACCACCCGCCCGGGTCTTTGACATCGCCAAACGTACAGGGGTGCCGCTATGAGCCTTCTTTATTTGCCAGAACACACCGAAAACGCCTTGCTGGCACTGGAACTTGCCCACAAAGAGACTGCACATCTACGCTACAGCCACCGAACGCTTTTTGCGCAATCCATCGACACCATTTGGGTACAGCAACTGAGTCAGCGTGACGATCTCGCAGAAAAGGTAGAAGCTTTTGTGAGTCGCTTTGGGCGACTGCAAGACCATCTTGGTGAAAAATTGATCCCGCGTTTTGCCGCCCTGTTGGGCGAATCACCCAAGACCCTGCTTGACGTGCTTGCCTACGCCGAAAAGATGCAATGGATTGAAAGTGCAGAAATCTTTATCGGTGCCAGAAGACTTCGAAACCTGCTGGTACACGAATACTTGTCTGATACGCAACTGTTCCTGCAAGCCCTGTTAACGGCCCGCGAAGCCACAGAAATGCTTTTCCACACCGTCAACGCCATTGAAGCTAAAGCAGCCGAAATAGGTCTGCGCAACACCCCATGACAAACCAAAAAACCGCCCTAATCACCGGCATCACTGGCCAAGACGGCGCCTATCTTGCAGAGCTGTTGTTGGCTAAGGGCTACATCGTCCACGGCATCAAGCGACGGGCCTCCTCGTTCAACACGGCGAGGATTGATCACCTCTACCATGACCCCCATGAAAAGGGAGTTCGCTTTTTCCTGCATCATGGTGATCTGACCGATTCTTCCAATCTGATCCGGATTATTCAGCAAACTCAGCCAGACGAAATTTACAACCTGGCGGCTATGAGCCATGTGGCGGTCAGCTTTGAGTCACCCGAGTACACCGCAGACGTAGATGCTATAGGTCCGTTGCGCATGCTTGAGGCCATTCGTATCCTGGGGCTTGAAAAGAAAACGCGTTTTTACCAAGCCTCTACCTCTGAGCTATATGGCTTGGTACAAGAAACCCCGCAAAAGGAGACAACCCCTTTTTACCCTCGCAGTCCGTATGCCGTAGCCAAGCTGTACGCCTACTGGATCACCGTGAATTACCGTGAAGCCTATGGCATGTACGCGTGCAACGGTATTCTCTTTAATCACGAGTCACCTGTTCGCGGTGAAAACTTTGTTACCCGAAAAATCACCCGTGCTTTAGCGCGAATCAAGCTGGGCCTGCAAGAGCGCCTTTACCTGGGAAACCTCAATGCATTGCGCGACTGGGGGCATGCCAAAGATTACGTAGAAATGCAGTGGCTCATGCTACAGCAAGAGCAGCCAGAAGACTTTGTCATTGCCACCGGGGTGCAGTACAGCGTGCGGGACTTTGTCAATATTGCTGCAAAAGAGCTGGGTATTGCTATGCGTTGGGACGGCGAAGGTCTGACCGAAAAGGGTTTTGACGACACTGGCAAATGCATCGTCTCCGTTGACCCGCGCTATTTTCGCCCTACTGAGGTTGAAACGCTCCTTGGTGATCCGTCCAAAGCCAAGGCGAAACTTGGTTGGGAGCCCAAAATCACCTTTGGCGAGTTGGTCAAGCAAATGGTGCGGGAAGACCTCAAATCAGCCGAACGCGATGAGTTGGTGAAGCGGCATGGGTACTACACGAACGTTTACCATGAGTAAGTTTACGTGACGCCAGGTCGCAATCTGCTGGCAGGCTTAACTAATTCGATCTGGTCCGCACTGATCGGGTTGGCGGTTGTTCCGTTTTACCTAAAGTATCTTGGTATAGAAGCCTATGGATTAATAGGTTTTTTTGTAACGACACAAGCGGTGCTGAGTCTGCTAGATATGGGGATGGCGCCAACCATTAACCGTGAAGTCGCGCGTTGTTCGGCACTGGGGAATTTGAAAGAAGCGGGCAAGCTGTTGCACACCCTTGCCGTTGTCTATTGGTGTATGGCTGGGGCGATCGCTTTATTGATCATGGCGCTTGCGCCATTGATTGCGGGATACTGGCTGCAATCCAAACAACTCTCACCGCAAACTATTTCGCATGCCGTGATGATGATGGGGTTAGTGGTGGCTTGCCGCTGGCCAATCGGCTTGTATCAGGGGGCATTGATTGGGGCGCAACGGTTGGCGATATCGAGCGGTATCAATATGGCCATGGTAACCATTGGCAGCTTGGGTGCCGTGGCGGTGCTTGCCTTTGTATCGCCCACTATTGAGGCCTTCTTCATCTGGCAGGCCTGCGTAGGTCTTGTCTATGCGATCACCATACGCTCGGCTGCTTGGCGAATTATTGGGAAATTAAATCAGATTAGATTCGATGTTGATAAGTTGAAAAGTGTATGGCGCTTTTCTGCGGGTATGAGTGGAGTTGCAATTTCGGCAATCATCCTGATGCAGTTGGACAAGGTGCTGTTGAGCAAGATGCTTAGCCTGGAAGATTTTGGACGTTATGCGCTTGCTGGGGTGGTTGCAAGTGGTTTATATATCGTGCTTACACCAACTTTTAATGTGATATATCCGCGTTTGTCAGCGCTGGTTGTGACTGGGGAATTGGAAAAGCTAATCGATTTATATCGAACGGGGACTCGTCTGCTTTTGTCAGTCCTATTTCCAATAGCAACTGTTGCTGCAATTTTTTCAGAAGCAATACTTTTCTTGTGGACTGGAAATCCCTCACTTGCGTCAAGCACCGCACCTGTAGTCGCGCTGTTCTTGATTGGCACAGCACTGAACGGTGCTATGCATTTCCCTTATGCGTTGCAATTGGCTTATGGAATGACGCGCTTGCCTCTTACGATTAATACCATATTGGTTATTATTATGATACCAACGACAATTCTACTTTCGTTGCAGTATGGAGCCGTTGGGGGTGCTGCGGCTTGGGCGATATTGAATGGTATTTACCTATTAATTGGTACATTACTTACGCACCGGTCACTACTTAAAGGGGTTGGTTTGAAGTGGGTAATATGCGACGTTGGAATGCCGCTTGGTTTATCGCTGTTGGTGGTAGGTGTTGTGGGAAGCGAGGTTCGTGATCTGGGATATTCATATTTTGTGGAATTATCTATCGGCGGTGGATTAGCGATGTTTGCCTTTCTGTTGGTTATTTTATTGTCGCCGCGTCTAAGGTTTGCCGCGCAAACAGTTTTGGCCAGATAAGAAAGAATCTCAATTTTTGAGACGAAATTTTTGAATTAATTAGCAAGGAGAATCTGATGACTATGGAAGTTCTGCAAAATAAGTTACAAATAGGCAAGGCACGACAAGAATTGATAAACAAAGGGGCGTCTTTTATCGATTCTCCCCTACGATCGGTAATGAGGAAATTAGGGTTAATAAGCGGTGTGAAAATGGGGGACATGGTGAAGAGCTGGGATGTACTCGCCACGATAAATTTCCTTGATGGTCATGTAAAGAAAAATGAACCGATACTGGATATTGGCTGCTATGCATCTGAGGTGATCGTTGCGCTGAGCAAATTAGGCTATTCAAATTTGACAGGTGCGGATTTGAACCCTGATCTGAAACAAATGCCATGTCAGGGCATTATCCGTTATGAAACCACCAACTTCATGCAGACTCCGTTTGCGGATGCTTCATTTAAAGCAATCACCTCCATTTCAGTTATTGAGCACGGATTTGATGGGCAGGCATTGCTGAAAGAAATGTCGCGTCTTTTGCAGCCAAGTGGCTATTTTATTGCCTCATTTGATTATTGGCCGGAGAAAATTAATACAACGGGTACCCAATTTTTTGGGATGGACTGGAAGATTTTCTCAAAAGATGAAGTGACTAATTTTGTTAATGAAGCTGCAGAATATGGATTGTTCCCTGCCGGTGAAATGAAATATGGTGGCAAAGATAAGCCGATTGATTGTACAGGAAAGCAATATACTTTCGGATGGCTTGCGCTTACAAAGTCCGCCTGAATATGCGAGTGTTGTTGGTCACAGGCTCCTTTCCACCAATGAGATGCGGCGTTGGTGATTATAGCCAAAATTTGGCTGAAGCACTCGCAGCTGCCCACGAGCTTCATGTTGGCATACTGACAAGTATTTCTGGTACAGGTAAGAATAAGGCAGATAGGATTGAAATATTTCCTGTCATTAAAAAGTGGAGTCTTACAGAAGCACTGAGGGCCATAAAAATCATCCGGCATTGGTCGCCAGACATTGTGCACATTCAATATCCAACTCAGGACTATGGCAAGGGTTTATTGCCCTGGGTGTTGCCGATGATTGCTTTCTTGATGAAAAAAAAGGTTGTGCAGACTTGGCACGAAAGTTATAGCTTGGGTGGTGTGTTGAAGCTTTTTTTAATATCAATTATTCCCAGTGAATTGGTTTTTGTGCGCCCTCGGTATAAGGAAAATTTACATCCCATGTTACTTTGGGCTTTCTGGAAGAAAAAGTCTGCATTCATACCAAACGCATCAACTATTCCTAGAATTGATTTAGACGAACCGAAAAAGATTGCATTAAAAGGTCTGTATTTAAAGCGTCAGAAACGGTTGATTGTTTTCTTCGGTTTTGTGTATCCCAGCAAAGGTGTTGAATTGTTGTTTGAAATTGCCGATCCTGTTTCAGACCAGATTGTGATCGCTGGAGAAATTGACAGGGAAGGGGGTTATTCGCACGAAATCATGAGGCATGCTTCGGCTGAGTCGTGGCTCGGAAAGGTAACCATCACGGGTTTTCTTCCCGTGGATGAAGTGGCGGCATTATTGACGGTTGCGGATGCGGTGATTCTGCCTTTCCGGATGGGGGGAGGGGAATGGAATACCTCAATTCATGGAGCTGTGTTAAATGGGGCGTTTGTAATAACAACATCGCTCACCCAAAGCGGGTATGACAAAAAGCGTAATGTGTATTTCGCAAAAGTTGATAGCATTCAAGAAATGCGGTCGGCTCTCAGCGTCTATGCTGGAGTGCGGAGGGAATATGATGCTGATATTGATAGAGATGAATGGCAGCAAATCGCTGACGAGCACCGTTCGTTATATGAGCGTGTTTTGTCCGAATGACGTGGCGCGTAAGAACAATGGAAAATAAATTTGAACAGCCTGACGACATGGCAGCTCCAAAATTATCCATCTGCATTGCGACATACAATAGAGCGGAATTTATTGGGGAAACGCTAGGGTCGATTCTAAGTCAGATGGGGCCGGGCGTTGAACTTGTCGTCGTGGACGGTGCTTCGCCAGACTACACCCCAAAGGTGATGGCGGAATATACGTTGCGATATCCGGCGCTTCGCTATTACCGTGAAACGGAAAACTCTGGGATAGACGGCGATTATGACAAGGCCATAGGCTACGCAACGGGCGAGTACTGTTGGCTTATGACAGATGATGATCTATTGCGACCTGGAGCCGTTAGGCGGGTGCTGGACAAGCTTGATGGCGTTTACGATTTAGTTGTGGTTAATGCAGAGATCAGGAATGTTGATTTCTCTAGGGTGCTGGACGAAAAATTAATTAAGCTTGAATTTGACAAAGAATACCGGGCTGGTGACGAAGAAAGCTTGTTTTTGGAAGCGACACAGGGCCTATCATTCATAGGATGTGTAGTAATTAGGCGTGATGTGTGGCTTGCTCGCGATCGTCGGTCGTATTTTGGTTCATTGTTTGTTCACGTGGGGGTCATTTTCCAGCATTTGCCGATTACTCACGCTGCGCTAATAGCTGAGCCGCTAATAACTATCCGGTACGGCAATGCAATGTGGACTCCTCGCGGCTTGGAGATTTGGATAGTTAAATGGCCGGAGTTGGTTTGGTCGTTTGTGGATTTTTCTGATAAAGCTAAATCAGCCGTGTGCCCACGTGGGGGCTGGCACCTTTTTAAAAGGCTGGTGTTTTATCGTGCAACCGGGGCTTATAGCACTAAAGAATATAACGAAATTTTGTGTGCAAAGATTTCCGGATTGACACGCATTGCATCAAAATTTGTGGCAGTGGTACCGGTGGTATTAGCTGGTTTTTTTGCGTGTATATACTCTGTAATTCTGGGTGGACGTGGTTCGAGGATGGTTATGTACAGCCTAAATAGCGGGCAACATAAAAATGCAATCACTCGTTGGGCAGCAAGAAGCGTGGGTGCTTGCTGATGCAGAAGGTGGCATTAATTACCGGTGTAACAGGTCAAGATGGTATCTACTTGACCGAGCTATTGTTGAGGAAAGGGTATCGAGTTATTGGTGCTGTGCGTGATGTGCATAAGGCCGTTGCGAAGCTCCCAGTGCAATGGGTGGGAGCTGTCGAGTTGGTCGAATGGGACATGCTGGACCAGCAGAAGATGATGGAAACACTTTCATATTATCGCCCTATGGAGCTATACAACTTCGCCGCATATTCCACTGGTGCGGGCATGTTCGGCGATTTTATTCAACCACGAAAGCCCGCGCCGTGGCTTGGAATTCGTGACGCGTAAGATCACGCACGAAGCAGCGAGGATCAAGCTGGGTTTGGCCAATGAGCTGCGCCTCGGCAATCTGGATGCACAGCGGGATTGGGGTTTTGCAGGCGACTATGTGCACGCCATGTGGTTGATGCTGCAACAGGAATGCGCGGATGATTATGTGGTGGCGACAGGTAAAGCGCACTCGGTGCGTGAATTATGTGAATTCGCTTTTAGTTGATTGGAACTGGATTATCGCGATTATGTGCGTGAGGATGCATCGGCATATAGGCCCGTGGAGCCAGCGCTACTGGTTGGTTCTGCGGTCAAGGCCAATCGCAAACTGGGCCGGAAGCCTGAAGTCGAGTTTAAAGAGCTGGTGCACATGATGGTGGATGCAGATTTGCAAACACTAACGAAGAATTTAAAACGTTAATGAGAGAAGTGGCGATGTACAAAAAAGTTGAAAAATGCAGAATTTGTGGCAATACGCATCTGGAGCGTGTGCTGGATTTGGGCGAGCAAATGCTCACTGGAATCTTTCCGCGCGAGAAGGACGCTAAGGTTACGACGGGTCCGCTGCGCTTGGTGAAGTGCATGGGGGGGGATGAGGTATGCGGGTTATTGCAACTGGAGCATTCCTACGACCTAGGCGAGATGTACGGCGAAAACTATGGTTATCGTTCCGGCCTGAATGCCAGCATGGTGGCGCATCTCAACAACAAGGTGAAGCGAATTCTTGGCCTGGTTGAGTTGCGCACAGGGGATCTGGTTATCGATATTGGCAGTAATGACAGCACCACGTTGCAAGCCTATCCCTCCTCAGGCCCCGTGCTGGTGGGGGTTGATCCGACGGGCGTTAAATTTCACAGCTATTACCCGCCACACATTCAACTGATCCCCGATTTCTTTTCTGCTGCGCTGGTGAAAGCGCGCTTTCCCGGGCAGAAGGCAAAAGTCGTCACATCATTTTCCATGTTCTACGATTTGGAAGACCCGATGGATTTTATGCGCCAAGTGTATGACGTGCTGGCAGACGATGGGGTATGGGTATTTGAGCAAAGCTACATGCCGACCATGCTGGATACGAATTCATACGACACGGTGTGCCATGAGCACCTGGAGTTTTATGCGCTGCGCCAGATCAAATGGATGGCAGATCGGGTGGGCTTCAAGATTCTCGATGTGAAGTTCAACGACATTAATGGGGGCAGTTTCTCGGTCACGGTATCGAAGTCGCTAGGAGATTTGACCGTCGTTCCTTCGGTACAGAAGAGCCTTGACGATGAGCGTGCTAAGGGGCTGGATACGTTGACGCCTTACCAGGAATTTGCGGAACGCGTGGTTCAAACCAAGCGTGATTTATTGAAATTCATTGAGACAGCGCGCGCTGAAGGTAAGTCTGTGGCGGTTCTCGGTGCATCAACCAAGGGCAATGTGCTGTTGCAATACTGCGGGTTGACCACAGAAGATATTGAATTTGTGGGTGAGGTCCACCCTGAAAAATTCGGCTGCTTCACCCCGGGAACATGGATTCCGATCATTCCAGAACAAGAACTGCTCACCAAGAAGCCGGATTATATGATCGTGCTGCCGTGGCATTTCAGGACGTTTTTTACAACGAACAAGAAGTTTGCAGGTATGAAACTGGTTTTTCCATTGCCTGAAGTCGAGGTGGTAATAGTTGGAAAGGTTTCGGTATGAACTGCAACTCTGAACGCAGAGAAAGGGGGCGACATGGATAAAAATCAACAGCTGACGTGGTGCGAGATGCCCAGGAAGGTTGACGACAATAACCGAGTCTCGGTGATTGTCGTCAACTGGAATGGCAAGCAGTTTCTTGAGCGATGCCTGGCTGCATTGATGGCTCAGACGGTCAAGCCACACGAGATCATTGTGGTGGATAACGCGAGCTCTGATGGTTCAGTCGAAATCGTTCAACGGTTTCCTGCCATGCGCCTAATGCTGCCGGGTCAGAACACCGGGTTTGCGCGGGGTAACAATCTGGCAATTGAGGGGGCCTCTTTGGAGTCGGCATGGGTTGCGCTAATTAACCCCGACGCGTTTGCTGAACCGCGCTGGTTGGAGGCATTGCTGCTGGCGGCAGAATCAAACCCTGAGTTCGACGTGTTCGGTAGCAAGCTCGTCAACGCGGCTGACCCGACAATGCTGGATGGCATTGGCGATGCCTATCACTTGAGCGGTCGTGTCTGGCGCATGGCCCATGGCGCACCTGTGCCGACTCCTATAGAAAATGAACGGGAAGTGTTCTCGCCGTGCGCTGCAGCAGCGCTATATCGGCGTAAGGCATTGTGCGAAATAGGTGGATTTGACGAGAACTACTTTTGCTACATGGAGGATGTAGATCTGGGTTTCCGTTTGCGGCTGGCGGGATACCGTTGCCTTTATGTACCACAATCCATCGCGCATCATGTGGGCTCAGGCACAACTGGTGGGCAACACAGTGATTTCTCTACATATCACGGGCACCGTAATCTAGTATGGACCTTTGTAAAGAATATGCCGGGCCTGTTGTTCTGGGTGCTGTTGCCGCTGCATGTGTCGCTGAATCTGGCGAGCATCATCTGGTTCGCGCTGCGCGGGCGGGGCGGGGTAATTCTACGAGCCAAGCGCGATGCCTTGTTGGGTTTGCCGAAAATGTGGCGCAAGCGTCAACATATTCAAAAAACTCGCGTTGCATCAATCGGTGAAGTTTGGCGGCAGTTGAACAAGCTAGTGCTACCAACAAAGGCAGGAAGAAAAGAATGAGTGCCCAAACTTTCCGCAGTAGACCTGTACTTCTGTGTGGTGCTAGGTCATGTTCTGTGGCATGTGCGTAGACTGCTCATCTATTGGGGTCATTTGCGATGGAAAAATTAGCTGATCGGTGCACGACAGGTATTTCAATTTCTGTTGTCAGCCACTCACAGATTGGCCTGGTTGCCCAGCTACTGGGAGATCTGGATGCGCGTTGCAGGGATTCAAGCTTCGAATTGATTCTCACCCTGAATCTGGATGAAGCCTTGCCTTTTGCCTTGGACAGCTTTTCGTACCCTGTAAAGCTTGTCCGCAACGCTATGCCTATTGGTTTTGCCGCTAACCATAATCAGGCATTCACCCATGCGACTGGACGATATTTTTGTGTGATGAACCCGGATATCCGCCTGAGCAGTAACCCGTTGAACGCTTTGCTTGCGTGCTTTCAGGATTCATCTGTTGGTGTGGTGGCGCCGCTTGTACTGGGTGAAGATGGTGAAGTTGAGGACAGTGCCCGCCATTTCCCGAGTCCGTTCAAAATACTGTGCAAGGTCTTTGGTAGATGCGGGGGTCCCGACTATGCGATAAACGATGCGCCAATCTACCCTGATTGGGTGGGCGGGATGTTCATGCTGTTTCCTCGCGCTGTTTTTGAAAGCCTAGGCGGATTTGACCAGCGTTATTTTCTTTATTACGAAGATGTGGACATTTGTGCCCGGTTGCGCTTGCTTGGCTATGGGGTGGTCTTATGCCCACAGGCCAAAGTCATTCACCACGCGCGGCGCACCAGTCATCGCAGCGTCCGGTATTTGCGCTGGCATTTGACTAGCATGCTGCGTTTTTTTCTCTCGCCTGTTTACTGGCGATTGCAGTTTCGCAAAGTCTCTGCGAAACCCGAGGCTGGATAAAGGGTGACTATGCGGGTCTTGGTAACAGGCGCAAGCGGTTTTGTGGGCAGGCCGCTTTGCGCGGCCTTGTTCAAGCGAGGGCATGAAGTAGTTGCCGTAATGCGTTCTGTTGACGCAGCGCTTCACGGTTTTTCTCCTGCCGTGGTTGGCGCAATCGATCAGGGAACAAATTGGGCTGCTGCCCTGGATAAAGTGACGGTGGTCATTCACCTCGCCGCCCGCGTGCATGTCATGCACGACACGGCGGTCGACCCATTGGCTGCGTTTCGTGCCGTCAATGTGCAGGGCACCCTGAACCTGGCCCGCCAGGCTGCCGCAGCAGGCGTGAAGCGTTTTGTGTTTGTGAGTTCGGTCAAGGTCAACGGCGAATACACGCAACTTGGGCGGGCGTTCACCGAAGCGGATGCGCCCGACCCGCAGGACGCCTATGGCCTGAGCAAGCACGAGGCCGAGCAGGGCTTGCGCGAAATTGCGGCTGAAACCGGCATGGAGGTGGTCATCATCCGCCCGCCTCTGGTGTATGGCCCGGGAGTGAAGGCTAACTTTGCCACTCTTATGCGGGCCGTGCAGCGTGGCTGGCCCCTGCCGCTGGGCGCGGTGCACAACCAGCGCAGCCTGGTGGCGCTGGACAATCTGGTGGATTTCATCGTCACCTGCTTGTCCCATCCGCAGGCCGCCAACCAGACTTTTCTGGTGAGTGACGGGCACGACCTGTCCACCGCCGAGCTGGTACGGGGCCTGGCGCGTGCCGCCGGGGTACCTGCACGTCTGCTGCCGGTGCCAGTTTGGGCCCTGCAAGCCGGCGCAGCCTTGCTGGGCAAGGGCGACGCGGTGCAGCGCCTGTGCGGCAATTTGCAGGTGGATATTTCAAAAGCGCGCAGCCTGCTGGGCTGGACTCCGCCCATTTCGGTAGAAGAGGGCTTGCGGCAGGCAGTTGCTGGTGCGCAAAAACCATGAAAAGACTATTCGACCTGGTACTGGCGGCCTTGGCAGGCATTCTTTTATGGGTGCCCGTGCTGCTGGTCGCGCTATGGGTGCGCTTGACCTCCAAGGGCCCGGTGCTGTATTGGTCCGACCGGGTGGGGCGCAACAACACCATTTTCAAAATGCCCAAGTTTCGGACCATGCGAGTGGGCACTCCTTCGGTTGCAACCGATTTGCTGGGCGATGCCGATGGTTACCTCACACCGATCGGCAGTTTTCTGCGCAAAAGTAGTCTGGATGAATTGCCCCAGTTGTGGAGCATTATCAAAGGCGACATGAGTTTTGTGGGGCCCCGACCGGCCTTGTTCAATCAAAACGATTTGATTGCACTGCGAACGCAGCAGGGGGTGCATGCGTTGGTGCCTGGTTTAACCGGATGGGCGCAGGTGAATGGGCGGGACGAGTTGCTACTGCCACAGAAAGTGGCGCTGGATGTGGAATATTTGCAACAAAAGTCGTTTTGCTTTGATGTGAAAATAGTGTTTTTAACTTTCACAAAAGTAATCAGGCGTGATAATGTGAGCCATTAGAATAATTGAAAATAGCCAGGGATTTTTATTTTTTATACCAGAGAAACAAATCATGAGTAATTTAATTGATATTCAAAGCCAGATTCAGAAGCTGCAAAAACAAGCGGGTGAAATCAGAGTCAAAGAGTTTGCCAAAACGGTGCAGGAGATTCTGGTCAAAATGCAGGCGTTTGGCATCACTTTCAAAGATTTACAGCCCGGCAAGGTGCGTGGTGCTAAAGCCAAAGCCAAATCCAAAACTGCGGCAACAGCAAAAAGCGCTGGCAGCAAGGGGAAAAAGAAAGGCGCTACGGTGGTGGCTCCCAAATACCGCGGCCCCAATGGCGAAGCATGGAGCGGCCGTGGTTTGATGCCGCGCTGGCTGGTGGCGCTGGTGGCACAAGGGCAGGCCAGGGAGGACTTCGCCATCAAGAGCTGAATTGAATCAAGGGTGCTGGATGCAAGAAAGAGTTATTGCCTGGCCGCGCGCGGTCAAGCGCGCGGTGGTGGTGGCGCTGGACGTGGTCATGGCGCTGGTAGCCACCTGGATCGCCTTCACGCTACGGCTGGACGCCTTGCATTGGCCCACCGGCGCGCAATGGTGGGTGTACGCTCTGGCGCCGATATTGGCAATACCGATATTCGTCAAGTTCGGTTTATACCGGGCTATCTTCCGGTATACGGGACAGGCAGCATTGCAGGCCACGGGACAGGCGGTGGTGGTGTACGGCATGGTTTTGCTGGCCGTGTTGCTGTGGCAAAAATGGCTGGGTGTGCCGCGCAGCCTGGGCGTGCTGCAACCCCTGGTATTCCTGCTGATGGTTGGCGCCAGCCGGGCTTTTGCACGGTTTTGGCTGGCCGATCTGGGCAATGCTCGGAACAAGACCGAGGACCGCTTGCTGATTTACGGCGCTGGCACGGCGGGTGTACAAACGGCTTTGGCGATGGGGGTATCAGGGCAATTTGTCTTGCTGGGTTTTGTCGACGACGACGCCGCCAAGGTCGGCCGCAGCATTAACGGCGTACCGGTTTTTGCACCGTCAGAGGTTCCTGCTGTGGTAACGCGGCAAGGTGTGACAGACATTCTGCTGGCGCTGCCCAGTGCTTCCAGAGATCGGCGCAACAGCATCATTGACAGCTTGCGCGCGCTGCCGGTTCATATTCGAACGCTGCCCGGTCTGGCTGACTTGGCCAGTGGCCGTGTCACGGTGCAGGATTTCCATGAACTCGATGTAGAAGACCTGCTGGGCCGCGACCCCGTGCCACCCGATGCCGGGCTGCTGGCGCGCGACCTGGCCGGTCAGGTGGTTTTGGTAACCGGTGCCGGGGGCAGCATCGGGGGCGAGTTGACGCGCCAAATCGTGTTGCAAGGCCCGCGCCAGCTTCTGCTGTTGGACCACAATGAATTTGGTCTGTACAGCATCCACCAGGAGTTGCAGGCGGTCTGCACGGCCAGAGGCCTGTCCGTCGAATTGGTGCCGCTGCTGGGCAGTGTCGCCAACTATGAGCGCCTGCTCTCCATCTGCGCCGCGTACCGCCCGGCTACGGTGTACCATGCCGCCGCTTACAAACATGTGCCGATGGTCGAGCACAACGCGGGTGAAGGGGTGGCCAATAATGTGTTTGGCACGCTCAACCTGGCGCGCGCGGCGCAGACCAGTGGCGTCAAACGCTTTGTGCTGGTGTCCACCGACAAGGCGGTCCGGCCTACCAACGTGATGGGCGCCACCAAGCGCATGGCCGAGTTGGTGTTGCAGGCGCTGGCTGCAGAGGCGGGGCCAACCTGCTTCACGATGGTGCGCTTTGGCAATGTGCTCGATTCGAGTGGCAGTGTGGTGCCGCTGTTTCGCCGGCAGCTGGCCGCTGGCGGGCCGCTCACTGTCACGCACGCCGAGGTCACCCGTTATTTCATGACCATTCCGGAGGCGGCGCAGCTGGTGCTGCAGGCGGGGGCCATGGCGGTGGGAGGCGATGTGTTTGTGCTGGACATGGGCGCGCCGGTCAAGATCATGGACTTGGCGCGGCGCATGGTGCAGCTCAGCGGCTTGAGCGTGCGGGACGACGCCTGCCCGAGCGGCGACATTGAAATTGCGATCACCGGTCTGCGCCCTGGTGAAAAACTGTTCGAGGAGTTGCTGATTGGTGACAATCCCGAGCGCACGGCCCACCCACGCATCATGAAAGCGCACGAAGACCACCTGGCCTGGCCGATGCTGGACTTGCACCTGCAGACTCTGCGCCACGCCGCTGACAACAACGATGTGGCCGCCATCAAGGCGGTGCTGCAGACCTGTGTGCAGGGCTATGGGGCGGGCCCACCATGACGATGACCCTGACCATGGTGGCAACACATGCGGCACAATTCACACCATGACCGACGTTAGCAACATCCTCCCCCGCGACAAAGCCGAAATCCTGGCCCAGGCGCTGCCCTATATCCGCAAGTTCCATGGCAAGACCATGGTCATTAAGTACGGCGGCAACGCCATGACCGATCCGCACTTGCAGGCCGACTTTGCCGAAGATGTGGTGCTGCTCAAGCTGGTCGGCATCAACCCGGTCGTGGTGCACGGGGGCGGACCGCAGATCGAGGCGGCGCTCAAGCGCTTGGGAAAAAAGGGCGAGTTCGTCCAGGGCATGCGCGTGACCGACGCCGAAACCATGGAGGTGGTGGAGTGGGTGCTGGCGGGCGAAGTGCAGCAGGACATCGTGGGCCTGATCAACCAGGCGGGTGGCAAGGCGGTGGGTTTGACCGGGCGCGATGGTGGCCTGATTCGCGCCAAAAAGCTCAAAATGCTGGACAACAACGACCTTAGCAAGGAATATGACGTGGGTCAGGTGGGCGATATCGTCAGCATCGACCCGAGTGTGGTCAAGGCCTTGCAGGACGATGCCTTCATCCCGGTGATCAGCCCGATCGGTTTTGGCGAGAACAACGAAAGCTACAACATCAATGCCGACGTGGTGGCGGGCAAGCTGGCGACGGTGCTGCAGGCCGAAAAATTGATGTTGCTCACCAATACACCCGGCGTATTAAACAAGGCCGGCGAGCTGCTGACCAATCTGTCAGCGCGCGAAATTGATGAGTTGTTTGCCGACGGCACCATCAGTGGCGGCATGCTGCCCAAGCTCAGTGGTGCGCTGGAGGCAGCCAAAAGCGGCGTCAACTCGGTGCACATCATCGATGGCCGGGTACCGCATGTGCTTTTGCTTGAGATTTTGACGGACCAGGCCTTTGGCACGATGATTCGCTCGCGCTGATTCATTGCACACCCTCCACGCCACCCCCAGCAAAGAACAGATCGCGCTGCTCCCGGAATTCGACCGTCTGGGGCCAGACCGCATTGCGCTCGTCGCCACCGCCGCACAAGCGCAGCAGGCGCAGGCCGAGCTCAGGCTCACGACGGTCTGGGGCTTTGATACCGAATCCAAACCGACCTTTGTCAAAGACCAGGTGTCCGATGGGCCGCACATTGTGCAACTGGCTACGCTGGACAAGGCCTGGGTGTTTCAGTTGCACGACCCGGCGTGCCGCGTGGTGGTGGCGCAACTGCTGGCCCTGCCGGGTTTCACCAAGGCCGGCTTTGGCCTGGGTGATGACCGCAAGCGTATCCAGTCCAAGCTGGCCGTGGAGGCGGTGGATGTGCTGGAACTCAACACCGTGTTTCGCCAGCGCGGCTACCGCAAAGACATGGGTGTCAAAGGGGCCGTGGCGGTGCTGTTCAACCAGCGCTTCATCAAATCAAAGAAGGCGGCCACGTCCAACTGGTCCCTGCCCAGCCTGAGTCAGGCCCAACTGGTTTATGCAGCCAATGACGCCTACGCTGCCATTCGCGTGTTCCACGCGCTGGGGCTGGCCTGACAGCGCGCTTGAATAGATTCGGGTTGTGCTGCCATTCTTAAACCCTGGCCATCGTCAATCAAACACGTTGCGATATGAAAAACATAGCCGTCCTGATGCCCGCTACCGTTAACAGCAGCGAACCAAACAGGTGCAGCGCGGCGGTGCCAAAGGCCAGCGCATAGCGCTGCTGCCCCAACAGGCCAACCACTTCCGCCGAGAAGCTCGAAAACGTGGTGAGGCCGCCCAGAAGACCCGTCACCAGCGCCAGGCGCCAGACCGGGTCCAGATGGGGCAGAGCCTGAAACACGGCGACGCACAGGCCCACCAGGTAGCCGCCGATGAGGTTGGCGGCGAGGGTGCCAAAGGGAATGACGGCGCCCGGGTTAAGCCACAGGCCCAAACCCCAGCGCGCCAGGGCGCCGATGCTGGCACCGATACAAATGGCGAGGACAGAGATCATGAGGCCACCATCATAAGGGGTGGCTTTTCTCTACATCTTGACCGGCAACCAGGTGACGATACCGGGGAGGACTTAGATCAGAGCCACGGCGGCGCACATCAAGAAGTAAAGTGGACCCCTGAGTCAAGACAATTTTGAACTCAGTTTAAGTTGCACTCGATTGCACACACAGCTGGACGGCGCTGCCCCGGTTTTTTGCATTCGGTACTCCTGATATTTCCAATCTATCTTCCTCGAACGCAGTCCCTGTGGAGCGCAGCGCAATTGGGAGTCCCTGTACGGTGCGGTATTTGTCCACTCAAGTTCGACACTTCCGGCGCGCAAGTCCTTGATTTCATTAGAAACGGGCTTAACGAGGTCTGAGGGTGTCGGTGGTGTCAATTCCAGGGCGGCAAACAGCGACTTCTGGGCGGGCGTCATCTCGGTCAACCTGATCAAAGTTTTACCGTCCGTTATTTGTACCGCCTCGATTTTTTTTGAGCCAGTCGAGCTCCATTTTTAGGCGCCCGATTTCGCCATACAGTCGATCCGGTTCGCTATGAGCAGCCACCGGTTGGGGCCCCCGTTTGCCCTCAAACAGCGACTTGGCCTGTTCCTGGCTTTCCTTCTTCCACTGGCTGACCTGCACCGGATGGACACCGTACTCCTGAGCAATCTCATTGATCGTCTTGACTCCCCGCAAGGCTTCCAGTCCGACCTTCGCCTTGAACTCCGGCAGGTGAACTTTGCGTTTCTTCGTTTCACTCATGATTCCCCATTTCTTGCGACAGTGTCCTGCTTAAACTGCTGTCTCAAATCTGGGGTCCACTTTAGTTCGAGATTTGCACGCCGGGCGGGGGTGGCTTCGGCGGGTAAGGTAAACTGGCACGCTGGCGGGCGATGTGTACCCTCGCTGAGCCGGGTGCATCAGGGCATCGAGTTGTCAAGTTATCTGGATTTTGGAGAAGGCCATGTCGGCGCTTGGAGATCAGCCAAAATATCTGAATCGACCTCAGCGGTACTGGCTGGTGTTCAGCGTCATGCTGGTGCTGGGCCTTGGCTCTTACGCCTGGATCAATCATGTGCTGGCCGAGCCAGCCATGGCCGCACTGCTGGCGGTCTGCGCGATGGTGCTGGTCGGTATGCCTATCGTGTTGAGTGTCCGACTGCAGCTTGTACGCGAGCAACGAGACCGCGCGTTGGCGCGGTCCAGTGCGACAGAGCGGCAGATGTCGGACCTGCAGCGAAACTATGATCTCCGAGTGGATCAGCGTGTGGCGCGGCGGACGCAAGAGTTACAAAACGAGATTGCAGACCTTCACGCCAGAGAGAAGTTGCTGGAGGTTGAGGCCCATCACGATAGCCTGACAGGCTTGGCCAATCGCAACCTGCTGGCAGACCGCTTCCATTTTGCGGTGGAGCGGTCCAAGCGTAGCGGCAAGTCGCTTGCCATTTTGATGATTTTTTTGAATGATTTCAAGACGGTCAAAGATAACTACGGCCGTGCTGCCGAAGACACGGTTCTAATTACCATGGCCAGACGCCTGGTCGGTGCGGTAAGGGGTACCGATACGGTTGCCCGGCTGGGCGCGGACCAGTTCGTACTGATGATTGAATCCATCGAAGATCCGCAAGTACTCGTTCATATTGGCCAAAAACTGATTGACAAGGTATCCGCTACGATCGTTTTGGAAAATGGTGTGGTTGTGAATAACGGTGTCAGTGTAGGTCTGGCTGTGTACCCGGATGATGGTGCCGATATGAATGACTTGCTGAGCATCGCCGATCAAGCCCTGTATGAGTGCAAGTCACCAGAGTAATGAATCTGCATCAGGGATGCTTGAATTGGAGCTGAAGTTGCCTTGTTACTTCTTGGCAGCCGGTGCCGCTGCTGCGCCCTTGTAGGCGGCGCCGTTCACGGTCATGCCTTCGGCGGAAAACTTGGCTGCATTGGCTTCGCCCACGCCCTTGACGCGCGCCACGAAGTCATTCCAGTCCTTGAAGTTGCCTCGTCTGCGCTCGTCCAGAATCTTGCTGGACATGGCCGGGCCGATGCCCTTGATGCTGTCCAGTTCGGCAGCGCCTGCCTGGTTCACGTCCACTGCGGCAAAGCAGGCGGCAGCGTACAACAGGGTCACCAGGGCCAGGATTTTTTTCAACATGAATCAACTCCTGAAGGTTAATAGTACAAGAACGCTCAGGCCTGGCTGGCCATCCACTGTACATATTTCGACACGCCGGCCTGTACATCGGCAAACCGGTGGTCGCAGCCGGTGGTACGCAAGGCGGTCAAGTCGGCCTGGGTGTAACACTGGTACTTGCCGCGCAGGGCATCCGGGAAGGGGATGTACTCAATCAGGCCGGCTGTGGTGATGGCTTCCAGCGACAATGCGGCCTCACCCCGGAGGCTCCGCATGGCGTTCACCACGGCACTGGCCACGTCGTTGAAGGGCTGAGCACGGCCGCTGCCCAGATTGAAAATGCCGGAGTGTCCGGGATGGTCATAGAACCAGAGGTTGACCGCCACCACGTCGTCAATAAAAATGAAATCGCGCATTTGCGCACCCGGGCCATAGCCGCCGTAATCACCAAACAGTTTGACCCTCCCATCGACTGCAAACTGCTTGAACTGGTGAAAGGCGACGCTGGCCATGCGGCCTTTGTGCTGCTCGCGCGGCCCATACACATTGAAGTAGCGAAAGCCCACCACCTGGCCAGTTTTTCCGGCGACCGAGCGCTGAAAATCAACGCCACACTCGCGGCGCATACGCTGGTCAAACAGCAGCTTGGAGTAGCCATACACATTGAGCGGTCGCTCAAACGCCGGGTCTTCCCTGAACGTGTCGGCGCCGCCGTAGGTCGCAGCGCTGGAGGCGTACAAGAGTCGCGCCCCGTGTTTCTGGCAAGCGTGGAACAAGCTCATGGAAGTGGCGTAGTTGTTGTCCATCATGTACTTGCCATTGGATTCCATGGTGTCGCTGCAGGCGCCTTCGTGAAACACGGCCTCGACCTGGCCGAAGGAGCCCTGGGCGAACAGCTCATAGAACACGCCGGCATCCACGTAGTCCAAAATTTGTCGATCAGCGAGGTTGCGAAACTTGTCACCTTGCGTCAGGTCATCCACCGCGATGATGTCGTCAATGCCGCGCGCATTCAGTCCTTTGATGAGGTTGCTGCCAATAAAACCCGCAGCCCCGGTGACGACGATTCGGGTCATGAAAATAACTCCTCGTAAGAAACGGTGGCCGTGCCAAATTTACCGACCACCAGCCCGCCGGCCCGATTCGCCAAGGGCAGGGCCTCGCGCAGGCTCATGCCGGCCGCCACCAACGCGGCCATGGTGGCAATGACGGTATCGCCGGCCCCGGTCACGTCAAACACCTCACGCGCCTGGGCACTGACGTGCAGTTGTCCCTGGGCATCAAACAGCGTCATGCCTTCTTCGCTGCGGGTCAGCAGCACGGCGTCCAGCCCAAGCTGCTGGCGCAGATGATGGACTTTAGTCTGCAGCTCAGACTCGTCCAGCCAGGGACCAATGACCTGCTGCAACTCGGCCCGGTTGGGGGTGATGAGGCTGGCATTTTGGTAGCGTGAATAGTCGGCTCCCTTGGGGTCGATCAGGATCGGCTTGCCCGCTGCGCGGGCGCGCGCGATCATGTCGCTGACATGGGCCAGGCCACCCTTGCCGTAATCTGAAAACAGGACCGCATCGTGTTCCGGCAGCAACTTGGCAAAGGCGGCGCTTTGCGAGGCCAGCACCTCAGTCTTGGGCGTGTTTTCGAAATCAAGGCGCAGCAATTGTTGCTGGCGGCCAATCACCCGCAGTTTGACGGTGGTCTTCAGTTCAGCGTCACGGCCAAAGTGTGTGCGGATGCCGGTCCCAACGAGCAGCGCCTCCAGTTTATGGCTGGCTTCATCCTCACCCACCACGGTGAGCAGCGAGGCTTGTGCCCCCAGCGTCACCACGTTGTAGGCCACGTTGGCAGCTCCGCCATTGCGCTCTTCTTCGCGCGTGATACGCACAATTGGCACCGGTGCTTCTGGCGAGATGCGGTCCACGGCACCGTACCAGTAGCGGTCCAGCATCACGTCGCCGACCACCAATACGCGGGCGGCTGCCATTTTTTCTTTGGAAATATTCATCATCTCTGGCATGTTAGTTGTATCCCACGAGGTGGCCGATACGAGGAACGCCGAGGAACCGGCTTTGCCGGGCCACTGGCGTTGCCCCCTTGAGGGGGGAGGCGGCCACACGAAGTGGGCAAGCAACGGGGGGGAGTGTCATCCTATAGCTCCTCCACCCGCCGGGCTGGGTAACTGTCCCACGCCTGGCAGCCGGGGCAGTGCCAGAAGTGTTGCTTGGCTTCGAAGCCGCAAGCCGCGCAGCGGTAGCGTGTCAGTGGTTTGACGGCATGGTCCAGCGCCCGTTGTACTTGCGGATGAAATTGCTCGTGTTCGAGCTTTTCGCCGGCAATCCATTTGGCGGCGGCGACCAGCGACGGCTCACGTTCCAGATGTCGTACGTACCAGTCGCGCGCCGTGGGAGAGGGGCCCGTCACGCTGGCTTCCAGGGTCACGATGGCCTCCAGAACATCCAGTGAGGGGGAAAGTTCGTAATTTGTTTTGAGCAGTTCCAGTGCGTCGGGCGCGTGCCCTGAGTGAACAGCGAACTCGACCAAAGGTCCGGCGATCAGGGGTATGGCAGCGGGCGAAAATTGAAGAGATTGCGCAAGTGTTGTGTAGGCGTCTTCTGGTTTGCCCTGGCTGGCCAGCAAGCGGGCGAGATCGAGGCGTGCACGTGGCGCAGCAGGTGCCGTGGCTATCGCCTCTTGCAGCAAGGACCGGGCTGGTTCAGTTTCTTGTAGGACCAGGCACGCAGCAGCCTGTTCGCACAGGTAATGCGCCAGACGGCCATCGAAGTTGCCCTGGTTGGCATGGGCCAGTTTTTGGGCGATCTGCGCGGCCTGCGTCCAGTCACGGCTGCGTTCATAGTTGGCCAACAGGGCCAGTCGCGCCTGCGCCTCAAAAGGCGTCCCTTCAAGCTTGCGCAAAGCTTCTTCAGCACGGTCGAGCAGGCCGGCTTTGAGATAGTCCAGCGCCAGTGCATGCTGCGCGCGCTGACGGTCGGCCAGGCTCAAGTCGCCACGTGACAGCAGGTGTTCGTGGATGCGCACTGCACGTTCATATTCGCCACGACGGCGAAACAGGTTGCCCAGCGCGAAGTGCAATTCCGACGTATCCGGGTCGCTCTGTACCGCTTCAATAAAAGCGTCAATCGCCTGGTCCTGCTGCTCATTGAGCAAAAAGTTCAAACCCCTGAAATAAGCTTTCGGGGCTTGCTGATTTTCAATGCGCAACTGACGAAGATCCAGACGCGAGGCAAGCCAGCCCAGCACAAATGCCAGCGGCAGGCCCAGCAGTATCCAGCTCAGGTCAAAGTCCATGTGGCGCGGGCGGTGACGTGGCTTGCGATGGGGCAGCATCTGACGTGGTCAAGGTCGTCAAGCCGGCCTGGCTGGCGGCGCGGCGCTGCTTCCACCAACGCGGCACCATGCCCAGGACGCCGACGGCGACCCCGACCGCAAAAGTGCTCAGCACGACCAACACCTGCGGCGCGCGCCACTGGGTGCCAAAGAAAAAATGCACAGTGGTGTCCTGTTGGTTGTTCAGAGCGAAGGCAAACAGGGTAAAAAAAATGGCTGCCTTAAGTACCCACTTAAGCAGCCACATGAGGTGTTTCATCTTGTCTCCCCAGTGACGCACCGATTCTAAGTCAGGCCTTGTTCTGCTGCTCAAGCTCGGCGGTGCGTTGATCCACCGCTTCACGCAGGGCTTTGCCGGGTTTGAAGTGGGTCACACGCTTCTCGGGAATAGCCACACTTTCGCCACTGCGTGGATTACGTCCCATGCGGGGGGGTCTGCGGTTGATCGAAAAACTGCCAAAACCCCGAATCTCAATGCGGTGTCCGCGCACCAGGGCGTTGTTCACCGCGTCAAGAATGGCCTTGACGGCAAATTCGGCATCGCGGTGGGTGAGCTGGCCAAAGCGGGCGGCCAGTTCTGCGACAAGGTCGGAGCGCGTCATGGCAGGAAGTACTCGATAACCGTAGCGAAAAGCCCTAGGCCTAGGCGCCCCGCAGCGAGCCACCGGAATGGACTTGTGGTCCATCAGGATGGCGAGCGAGGAGTAACAAGGGCATAGGGCTTTGCAGTAGGTTGGGCGTTTACTTTTCGTTGTTGTCCAGCTTGGCGCGCAGCAGGGCGCCCAGACTGGTGGTGCCCGCATTTTCACGGGCCGACGACTGGCTCAAAGTGGCCATGGCCTCGTTCTGGTCGGCAGCATCTTTGGCCTTGATGGACAACTGGATGTTGCGCGTCTTGCGATCCACATTGACCACCACAGCGGTGACTTCGTCGCCTTCCTTGAGCACGTTGCGGGCATCTTCCACGCGGTCGCGGGAGATCTCAGAGGCGCGCAGGTAGCCGATGATGTCATCGCCCAGATCGATCTCAGCGCCTTTGGCGTCAACCGTCTTGACCTTGCCGGTGACAACCTGGCCCTTGTCGTTGAGCGTCGCAAAGGTCGTGAATGGATCGGAATCGAGCTGCTTGATACCCAGGGAGATACGCTCGCGGTCCACGTCCACCGCCAACACCAGGGCTTCAACTTCCTGGCCCTTTTTGTATTCGCGCACAGCGACCTCACCCGTCTCGTTCCACGACAGGTCGGAGAGATGCACCAGGCCGTCGATACCGGCTGCCAGACCGACAAACACGCCGAAGTCGGTGATCGACTTGATCGGACCCTTGACGCGGTCGCCGCGCTTGGTATTTTGCGCAAACTCTTGCCATGGGTTGGCTTTGCACTGCTTCATGCCCAGTGAAATGCGGCGTTTGTCTTCGTCGATTTCCAGCACCATGACTTCGACTTCGTCACCCAAAGCAACGATTTTGGAAGGTGCCACGTTCTTGTTGGTCCAGTCCATTTCGGACACGTGCACCAGGCCTTCGATGCCGGGTTCGAGTTCCACAAATGCGCCGTAGTCGGCGATGTTGGTGATTTTGCCGAACATGCGGGTGCCTTGCGGGTAGCGGCGGTTGACGCCCATCCAGGGATCGTCGCCCATTTGTTTTAGACCCAGTGACACGCGGTTTTTCTCGGTGTCGAATTTCAGGATCTTGGCGGTGATCTCTTGTCCCGCTGTCACCACTTCGGAAGGGTGACGGACACGACGCCATGCCATGTCGGTGATGTGCAGCAGACCGTCGATGCCGCCTAGGTCGACGAAGGCGCCGTATTCGGTGATGTTCTTGACCACACCATGTACCACGGAGCCTTCTTTGAGGGTTTGCATCAGCTTGGCGCGTTCTTCGCCCATGCTGGCTTCGACCACAGCACGGCGTGACAACACGACGTTGTTGCGCTTGCGGTCGAGCTTGATGACCTTGAATTCGAGGGTCTTGTTCTCGTACGGAGACAGGTCTTTGGTAGGACGGGTGTCAACCAGGGAGCCGGGCAGGAAAGCGCGGATGCCATTGACCAACACGGTCAGGCCGCCCTTGACCTTGCCGCTGGTGGTGCCGGTGACGAACTCGCCGGTTTCCAGGGCTTTTTCCAGGCTCATCCACGAAGCCAGACGCTTGGCGGTGTCGCGCGACAGAATGGTGTCGCCGTAGCCGTTTTCGATAGAGCCAATGGCCACCGACACAAAGTCGCCAACCTGGACTTCGATTTCGCCCTTGTCACTCTTGAATTCTTCGAGCGGCACATAGGCTTCAGACTTGAGGCCAGCGTTGACAACGACAAAGCTGTGCTCGATACGTACCACTTCAGCAGTGATAACTTCGCCCGTGCGCATTTCGGTGCGTTGCAAGGACTCTTCAAACAGGTCGGCAAAAGATTCTGACATTTTTTGATGCGGCATTAAGCGCAGGTTAGTTTGCGGTTTTATCCGCGGGTTAGTTGGTTGAACCACACAAGCGGTGCGCAATGTGCTGCGCGATAGGACTTGTGTGGACCGGTGCGCAAAAGCGTTCAGCTTTTGCTTTGCAGCCTTTCAGATTGCGCTGAAAGGCTGTTTGCCCTGCCACCAGGACAACACCAGATCGACTGATTTTTCAACGGTCAAATCCGAGTTGTCCAGCAACCGGGCGTCTGCGGCTGGCCTGAGAGGCGCGACGCTACGGGACGAATCCCTGGCATCGCGTGCTTCCAAATCGGCGCGAAGAGAGGGGAGTGTAGTCGAAATTCCCTTTGAAATCAATTGTTTATAGCGTCTTTGTGCCCGTCTCTTTGGGCTGGCGGTCAAAAACACCTTGAGAGGAGCGTCGGGGAAGATCACGGTTCCCATGTCGCGCCCGTCGGCGACCAGGCCTGGCAACTGGCGAAAACCGTGTTGCAGGTCAACCAGTGCCAATCGAACCTTGGGCAAGGTCGAAACCCTGGAAGCGTTCATGCCCGCCTCTTCGGTGCGGATGGCCTCGCTGACATCGGTGCCGTTGAGCAATACCCGGCCTTGGGTAAACTGGATGGACAGAAGTTGTACCAAGTCCGCGATAGCTTGCTCATCTGAGGCCTCCAGCGCCAGATCGGCCTGCATGGCGGCCAGGGCCGTGATGCGATAGAGCGAGCCGGAGTCCAGAAAATGGTAGCCCAGCGTTTTGGCCAACATCGCCGCCAGCGTGCCCTTGCCGGATGCGGTCGGGCCATCGATACAAATCACGGGAATGGCCTTAGCAGGCGTCTGCGCCAGGGAAAACAGCGCTTCGAAATAGTCGGGGAAAGTCTTGGCCACGCACTTCGGGTCTTCAATGCGCACAGGAAGACCGGCCGGGTTGAAGGCGGCCAGCGAAAAACACATGGCCACCCGGTGGTCGTCGTAGGTATGGATGCTGGCGGCTTTCCAGTCGGCGGGGGAGGCCGGTGGTGTGATACGAATGCTGTCCGCACCTTCTTCCACCGTGGCACCCAGCTTGCGCAACTCGGTGGCCATGGCAGCAATGCGGTCGGTTTCCTTGACGCGCCAGCTGGCGATGTTGCGCAGGGTGCTGCTGCCCTGGGCGTACAAGGCCATCACGGCGAGCGTCATCGCCGCATCGGGAATGTGGTTGCAGTCCAGGTCGATCGCCTTGAGTGGCCAACTGCCGCGTGAAACCTCAAGCCAGTTGGGGCCGCTCAGCACCCGTGCGCCCATCATTTGCGCGGCGTCGATGAAGCGGATGTCGCCCTGGATGGAGTCCGCGCCTACGCCCTCAATCCTGAAGCCATTTTGGTCGCTAGTCACCGCAGCTAGGGCGCCAAGAGCTATGAAATAGCTGGCTGACGAAGCATCGGCTTCGACATGCAGTGTGCCAGGGGATCGGAACCGGCTGCCCGCTGGAATGGTGAAACGCTGCCAGCGATCTTCACCCGTTGGGTGCAGCACCTGAATGCCAAAGCGGGCCAGCAGGTTCAGCGTGATTTCAATGTAAGGGCGTGAGATCAGTTCGCCCACCACCTCAATGACGATGTCCTGCCGGGCTACCAAGGGCAGCGCCATCAAGAGCGCAGTGAGGAACTGGCTTGATACATCGCCGCGCACCTGAATTGGAGTGTCCAGTTTCAGGGTGGGTTCGCCGATTTTCAGCGGCGGGTAGCCATCTTGTCCGAGATAATCGATACGGCAGCCGAGTTGGCGCAGCGCATCAACCAAATCGCCAATTGGGCGCTCGTGCATGCGCGGCACGCCGCGCAGTTCATAGTCGCCCCCCATCACCGCCAGCGCGGCAGTGAGCGGACGAATCGCCGTGCCGGCATTGCCCATGAACAGATCGGCTTTTCTGTTGCTGAGGTGGCCGCCCAGACCGTCGATTTCTACGCTGGTGCCGCGTTGCCGCACGCCGCAACCGAGTTGCCGCAAAGCGTCGAGCATCACGCGCGTGTCGTCGGAGTCCAGCAGATCGTGCAGGGTGGTCGTGCCCTGGCTCAGGGCGGATAACAGCAGTACCCGGTTGGAAATGCTTTTGGAGCCGGGAAGAACGACAGTGCCGCCCGCTCTGTTGAGGGGCGGGATATCAAGAAACGCGGTGGAAAACATTATTTCTGGTGCTGGGCCATGCGCCAGTGGGCACGGGCGAGGCTGGCCTGTTCAATCAGCCCTTCAAGGGCTTCGCCGTTGCCACTGGAGATCATGAGTTCGAGCGCCTGGAGGTTGCGCTGGAAAATTTTGGACTGGGCCAGCAGCTCTTCGCGGTTGGACAGCATGATGTCACGCCACACTTTGGCGTCACTGGCGGCAATGCGGGTGAAGTCGCGAAAGCCGGGACCGGCCAGTGACAGGTAGTCTTTGCCCTGGGGCTGGCCCGCGATGGCATTCATGAGGGCGAATGAAATCAGATGCGGCAGGTGACTGACGGCAGCAAACGCCGCATCATGCGCCTCGGGCGACATTTGGACCACGCGGCAACCCAGCGCGGTCCAGACATCAACCGCCTTTTGCAATTGGACCGTCAAGGTGCGTTCAATCGGCGTGAGGATCACCTGCTTGCCGTGGTACAGGTCGGCATCTGCATGTTCCACCCCCGAAACTTCCCGGCCTGCGATCGGGTGGACCGGGACGAACGAGCCGATTTGCTCGCGCAGGGTCCGGCGGCCAGCATCAATTACGTCGCGCTTGGTCGAGCCGACGTCCATGATCAGCATCTGCGGGGTCACCAGGTGTTTGATGGCCTTGAAGGTGGCTTCGGTGGCCGCCACGGGGACTGCGATCAGGACAATGTCGGCGTCCGACACCGCCAGCAAGGCAGAAGGAGCCGCGACATCAATGACGCCCATCTGACAGGCACGCTCCGTGGTGGAGGGAGATTTGCTGTAGCCGACCACCCGTTTGACCAGCCCGGCGCGCCTGAGCGCGAGAGCGAACGAGCCGCCCATCAAACCACAACCAATGAGGCCCAGTTGTTCAAACATTATGCACCCACGGGGTAGGTGCCAAGCACTTTATAGAACGCACAAAGTCCCTGCAGCTCCTTGAGCGCTAGAGCGACATGAGGCTGCGAAGGGTGGCCCTGAAGGTCGATGTAAAAATAATATTCCCACTGACCCGTGCGCGCCGGCCGCGATTCGAACCGCGTCATCGACACACCATGCGTTTTGAGGGGCACCAGAAGGTCGTGTACAGCGCCCGGACGGTTGGGCACGGACACAATCAGGCTGGTGCAGTCGTTGCCGGACGGGGGCGGGGTTTCCAGGGTTTGCGGTAGACATATGATGGCGAAGCGGGTGCGGTTGTAGGCTTCGTCCTGGATGGCATGCGCGGCGATGTGCAAGCCAAACTGGCTTGCCGCACGCTCACTCGCCAAGCCCGCCCATGCGGGGTTGGTCGTGGCCAGCCTGGCGCCTTCGGCGTTGCTGGAGACGGGGCGACGTTCGACATGCGGCAGGTGCTTGGTCAACCAGGCTTGGCACTGGGACAGCGCCAGAGGATGGGCCAGCACGGCTTCTATTCCTTCGAGCGAATTCTCCAGTCGCAGGAGGTTGTGACGAACCAGCAGCGTGACTTCGCCGATCACCTTGGTGGGGGAGTGCAAAAACAGGTCGAGCGAGCGAGTCACCATGCCCTCGGTCGAGTTTTCCACCCCCACGACGCCGAATTGCACGCTGCCCGCCGCCGTGGAATGAAACACTTCATCAAAGTTGGCGCAGTAGATCAGGTCGGCGGCGCCACCAAAAAACTCAATCGCGGCTTGCTCACAAAATGTGCCAGCCGGCCCCAACACGGCTACCCGCTGCGGCGCTTCAAGTGCCAGGCAGGCCGACATGATTTCGCGCCAGATGGCCGCTACATGGGGGCTCTTGAGCGGTCCGGGATTGGTCAACTGGATTTTCTCAATCACCTGAGCGACGCGATCAGGCCGGAAAAATGCCGTACCTTCGCGCTTCTTGACTTCACCCACCTTTTCAGCAACCAGAGCGCGGTTATTGAGAAGCAACAGCAATTGCTGGTCAATGGCGTCAATCTGGACGCGCAAGTCAGACAGACTGGACAGGGGGAGGGCGGAATTTGTCATGTTTCAGGCCTGGGTTCGGCTGGCAGGCGGTCGGTCCGCCGGAGTCGTTAAAGGGTCGGTTCATCAGGCGTTTCACCCGTGCTGTCATCGGCTACCGGGTTCGCGTCATTCTCGACGATGCGCTGCAGACCGCTCAACTGGGAGCCTTCGTCCAGACCAATCAGAGTGACGCCTTGCGTGGCGCGACCGAGTTCGCGAATCTCGCTGACCCGGGTGCGTACCAACACGCCCTTGTCGGTGATCAGCATGATTTCGTCGTCGACATGCACCAGTGTGGCGGCCACCACTTTGCCATTGCGTTCACTCTGCTGGATGGCGATCATGCCCTTGGTACCGCGTCCGTGGCGCGTGTACTCGGTGATGCTGGTGCGCTTGCCGTAGCCATTCTGGGTCGCCGTCAATACACTTTGCTGTTCGTCCTCGGCCACCAGCATGGCAATCACGCTCTGGCTGTCGTCGAGCATCATGCCGCGCACGCCGCGTGCCTGGCGACCCATCGGGCGCACGTCGTTTTCGTCAAAGCGCACGGCTTTGCCACCGTCGCTGAACAGCATGACATCGTGCTGACCGTCGGTGAGCGAGGCGCCAATCAGGAAATCGCCCTCGTCCAGGTCAACGGCAATGATGCCGGCCTTGCGCGGGTTGCTGAATTCATCAAGCGCCGTTTTCTTGACCGTGCCCATGCGGGTGGCCATGAACACATACTGGTTGGCCGGAAAGCTGCGTTTCTCGCCCGTCAGTGGCAGCACCACGGTGATCTTTTCGCCCTCGGCCAGCGGGAACATATTGACGATCGGGCGCCCACGCGAACCGCGCGAGCCCTGCGGCACTTCCCAGACCTTGAGCCAGTAGAGGCGGCCGCGGTTACTGAAGCACAGGATGTAATCGTGCGTGTTGGCAATGAAGAGCTGATCGACCCAGTCATCTTCTTTGGTGGCGGTGGCTTGCTTGCCACGGCCGCCGCGCTTTTGCGCCCGGTATTCACCCAAGGGCTGGCTCTTGATGTAACCGCTGTGCGAGAGCGTCACCACCATGTCGGTCGGGGTGATCAAGTCTTCCGTGCTGAGGTCAAACGAGCTGTGCTCCACCAGGCTGCGGCGTGCGCCCAGCTTGGTTAGGCCGAACTCAGTCTTGATGAGCGTGAGCTCTTCGCTGATGATGGTGGAGACCCGTTCCGGCGTGGCCAAAATGTCGAGCAGGTTGTCGATCTCGGTCATTACCTCTTTGTATTCCGCCACGATCTTGTCCTGCTCCAGCCCGGTCAGGCGCTGCAGACGCATTTGCAGGATTTCCTGGGCCTGCGTGTCGGACAGGCGGTATAGGCCATCGCTGCCCATGCCGTACATCCTCTCCAGACCGTCCGGGCGGTAGGCGTCCGCGTTGACCATGGCGCCATCGGCGCGGGTGCGGGTGAGCATTTCGCGCACCAATTTGCTGTCCCACGGCTTGGCCATCAGTTCGACCTTGGCCACGGGGGGTGTCGGGGCGTTGCGGATGATGGCAATGAATGCGTCAATATTGGCCAAGGCGACTGCCAGACCTTCGAGCACATGACCACGCTCACGCGCCTTGCGCAGGTTGAACACCGTGCGCCGCGTCACCACTTCGCGGCGGTGCTGCAAAAAGACTTCAATCAGGTCTTTCAGGTTGCACAGTTTGGGCTGGCCGTTGATCAGCGCCACCATGTTCATGCCAAAGGTGTCCTGCAACTGCGTCTGCTTGTACAGATTGTTGAGCACCACTTCGGGCACTTCGCCGCGCTTGAGTTCAATCACCAGCCGCATGCCGGACTTGTCGGACTCGTCCTGGATGTGGCTGATGCCCTCGATTTTCTTCTCGTGTACCAACTCGGCCATGCGCTCCTGTAGCGTTTTTTTGTTGACCTGGTAGGGCAGTTCATCGACGATGATGGATTGGCGCTGGCCTTTGTCGATGTCCTCGAAATGGCATTTGGCACGCATCACCACCTTGCCGCGGCCGGTGCGGTAGCCGTCCTTGACGCCATTGATGCCATAAATGATGCCGGCGGTGGGGAAGTCGGGCGCCGGGATGATTTCCATCAACTCGTCAATTGATGCTTCCGGATGGCGCAGCAGGTGCAGACAGGCATCGACCACTTCATTCAGGTTGTGTGGCGGAATGTTGGTGGCCATGCCCACCGCAATGCCGCCCGAACCGTTGATCAGCAGATTGGGCAGCCGGGTCGGCATGACCAGCGGCTCTTTTTCCGAACCGTCGTAATTGGGGCCGAAATCAACGGTTTCCTTGTCCAGATCCGCCAGCAGTTCGTGCGCGATCTTGGACAGGCGGATTTCGGTGTAACGCATGGCCGCCGCGTTGTCGCCGTCCACCGATCCGAAGTTGCCTTGACCGTCCACCAGCATGTGGCGCATCGAGAAATCCTGCGCCATGCGAACGATGGTGTCATAGACCGACTGGTCGCCGTGCGGGTGGTACTTGCCGATGACGTCGCCGACGATACGGGCCGATTTCTTGTACGGCTTGTTCCAGTCGTTATTGAGCTCATGCATGGCAAACAGCACGCGCCGGTGGACTGGTTTCAGGCCGTCCCGGGCATCGGGCAGGGCGCGGCCCACAATCACGCTCATGGCGTAATCGAGGTAGCTGCGCCGCATTTCCTCTTCAAGGCTGATGGGCAGGGTTTCTTTGGCGAATTGGGTCATAGGGCAGTCGTATCTGGCTTGTGTCAAAGGCAAGCTCTAATTCTAATGGGCGTCCAGCAAGCTGGCCGTGTGGCTTCTCGGCAACATCGAGGCGTATTTATGCCGTACTTTTGTAGGCAGACATGCCGATGGCTCTTTTCCGGGTTTAGCGTCGAATGGGGCTGTGGCACAATGGTATCTACGCTTTAGGTGATGGGCACTTAGAGCGTCTCACAAATATACGCAGCGCTGCTGCGGCTTTTTTTCCCCATAAGGAGAACCATGAAGAAATTAAATAAAGTGGCAATGCTGATTGCTACCGCAGCACTCGCAACTGTTGCTGGCGCACAATCGATTGACAACTGGCGCAGTTCCGATGGCACGACGTGGAAAAACGGCACCAACGAACTGTGCTGGCGCAATGCCTTCTGGACGCCCGCCACTGCGGCCGTCGGCTGCGACGGTGCCATCGTGGCGCCCAAGCCTGCTCCTGCCCCGGTAGCTGCACCTGCACCTGCTCCCGTGGCGCCCAAGCCTGCTCCCGCCCCGGTAGCAGCCAAGCCGGTACCGGTACCCCCGCCACCCGCAGCCACCAAGGTGACCTACGCGGCTGATGCGTTCTTTGATTTCGACAAGTCCGTACTCAAGCCCGAAGGCAAAGCCAAACTGGATGACCTGGTTGGCAAGGTCAAGGGCATCAACCTGGAAGTCATCATTGCTGTGGGTCATACCGACGCGGTGGGCGGTGATCCATACAACCAGAAGTTGTCGGTCCGCCGCTCGGAAGCCGTGAAGGCTTACTTGGTGTCCAAGGGCATCGAGAAAAACCGGGTTTACACCGAAGGCAAGGGCGAGAAGCAGCCGGTGGCTGACAACAAGACCAAAGAAGGTCGCTCCAAAAACCGTCGTGTGGAAATCGAAGTGGTGGGTACCCGCGCCAACAAGTAGCTGGCCTCTGCGCCAGAAAGCGGTCTGCCCAGACTGCTTCAAAAAACCCCGCCGCGGCGGGGTTTTTTTGTTTCTGTCGATCTGGTTCTGCCTCTGTGCGCAATGTGCTTTGTATTTTGTCGATAATCTCCCCATGACTTCAACATTGAACGCTGACCCAGCCGAGTTGGCCAAGTTTTCAGATCTCGCGCACCGTTGGTGGGACAAAGACAGCGAGTTCCGACCGCTGCATGACATCAATCCCTTGCGCCTGGATTGGATCAACGGTCTTTGCCCCCTGGTCGGCAAGCAGGTGCTCGATGTCGGCTGTGGCGGCGGTATTCTGGCCGATTCCATCGCACGCAAGGGGGCGCAGGTGCTGGGTATCGACCTTGCAACCAAGGCCTTGCGGGTGGCGCAACTGCACGCACTGGAGGCGCAAACCCCCAACGTCCAGTACCAGGAAGTCAGCGCCGAGGGTCTCGCAGCACAGGTGCCCGCAAGTTTTGACGTGATCACCTGCATGGAAATGCTCGAGCACGTGCCTGATCCTGCGTCGGTCGTGCAAGCCTGTGCAACGCTGGTCAAGCCGGGGGGGTGGGTATTTTTTTCGACACTGAACCGCAGTCCAAAATCGTTTTTGTTGGCCATTGTGGGTGCCGAGTACATGCTTAATCTGCTGCCGCGTGGCACCCATGAGTACGCCAGGATGATCCGGCCCAGCGAGCTGGCCAGTTACTGCCGAGCCGCCGACCTTGATCTGCGGCACACGCGGGGCATGGCGTACAACCCGCTCACCCGACGCTACTGGTTGAACGCCGACACCAGCGTGAACTATCTGTTTGCAAGCCAAAAGCCGGCAGGTGAGATTCTGTGACGGGGAGCACTGGACTGTTTGCGGATGTGCAGGCTGTGCTGTTCGATCTGGACGGCACCCTGATTGACAGCGCGCCAGACCTGGGCGCGGCGGCCGACATAATGCGGGTGCATCGGGGTCTGCCTTCCTTGCCACTGGCGTGCTACCGCCCGATGGCTGGCGCAGGCGCACGCGGGATGATTGGCGTGGCGTTTGGCCTGACGCCCGAGCACGCCGATTTTGCCGCCTTGCGTGAAGAATTTTTTGCGAATTACGAGCGTTGCTTGACAGAAAGCACCTATGCCTTTGAGGGTGTACCTGAATTAATTGCCGATTTGAGGGCACTTGATCTTCCCTGGGGTGTCGTGACCAATAAAGCGGCCCGCTTTACCGATCCCTTGACGCGCGCCATGCCCTTGTTTGTATCGGCACGGACCGTGATCAGTGGTGACACCACGCCCCACGCCAAGCCGCACCCAGAGCCCCTGCTTGAAGCTGCCAGGCGGCTTGCCATTGCACCGGAGCGTTGCCTCTATGTGGGCGATGACGAACGCGATATCGTGGCCGGCCTTGCCGCCGGCATGGGTACCGTGGTCGCCACTTATGGTTACCTTGGCCAAAAATCCGATCCATCCCGGTGGGGCGCACATGCCACTATTAATTCTCCGGGGGACCTATTGCAATTGCTTGCCCATGGCTTAAAATAACAGGCTTGGGGCTGCACTGGTTTCGACGTGGGTACGGAATCGCTGTGGTGCATGTCGAGCTGAATGCGCTCGTAAAACAGATTCAAACAAACTAACTGCAAACGACGAACGTTTCGCACTCGCTGCTTAAACACCAGTGAGCCTTACAACAGCAGGCCGATGGGCTGGGCAAGGGGTTTTTAACGCAAGTTAAGGGCTCCCGGCTGTAAGGTCATACACATCGGCTGGCTCCGGGCTGGGTACCTTAACCTGGGGCGAGACAATAGGGTGCTGGCGTCCTGTGTAGCGTGTGGCTGCGCGACACAGGTGGCGAGACTCAAATCAGACCACTAAACATGTAGATCTGCTCGAAGAAGGCTTGCGGACGCGGGTTCAAATCCCGCCAGCTCCACCATACCCCTATAAGTCATTGATTTTCAATGACTTATTTCAGCGGCAACGCTGTTTTGAGAAGAATTCCACCAAAGCGGCGCGTGTCGGTAAAAAAGGCGGGGGCGATTGACTTATGCGAACAATTCACATTGATCGTGCCTGAACCTTTAGTTGTTGCCCATGCGATGCTTGCCCCAAAGCACCGTAGTCTTCAGCGTCCGGTAGCCCCAGCGCAACAGCAGTAAAGCCAGCACCGCCTCCACCAGTGTCAGCACAAAGGCCACGAAGGGATTGCGACGCGCTGAACGCGCATGGAACTTGGCGATAGCCCGGTCCCGGGTGATTTCGATGCTGTCGTAGAAAGTAGGTACCACCAAAAGGGTCAACAGCGTCGAGGTGATGGTGCCGCCGATGATGGCAATGGCCAGCGGGCGATAGAACTCGCCGCCCTCGCCGTGCCCAATCGCCACCGGCAACATGCCGGCGATCAGGGCAAAGGTGGTCATCAGGATCGGGCGCAAACGCAAGCGCCCGGCGTGCATCAGCGCCGCCTCGCGCTCGGTCCCTTGCGCCTCTTCCTTGCGTGCGCAATCCAGCAACAAGATAGCGTTTTTGGCGACCAAACCCATCAGCATGATGACGCCAATAAAACTCATCAGATTCAGCGTGCCGCCAGTAAGTAGCAGACTGATGACGACACCAATCAGGCTCAGGGGCAAGGACAGCATCACCGCCAGCGGTGCCGTGAAGGAGCCGAACTGCATGACCAGAATCAGGTACATCAGACCAATGCCCATCACCAGTGCAGTGGCCATCTCGGTGAACAACTCCTTTTGATCACGCGCCGTGCCCCCCAGTTCAATGCCGTAACCGCTGGGGAACTCGATCATTTTGGCAATTTTCATGGCATCTGCAGTCACTTCGCCGGCCGAGCGCCCCTGCACGTTGGCCGACACAGCGATCATGCGTTTGCCGTCCTGGTGCTGAATCTGCGCCGGGCCCTTGCCCATGGTCACGGTCGCTATCTGACTCAAGGGCACCATCAGGCCAGTGCCACCACTGACGGCAATCGGCAGATGTTCGATATTGGCGGCACTAACGCGGTCATCCGGGTGCAGGCGCACGGCCACGTCGCGCGCTTCACCGGTGGGGTCAACCCAGTCGCCGACCTCGATGCCGGCAAAAGCCACCCGCAGCGCCTGGGCTGCATCGGCCACCGAGATACCCAGCGAATTGGCCAGTCCGCGGTTGAGTTCAATTCGGAGCTCGTCTTTAGGGTCCCGCTCTGACAGCCCCACGTCCACTGCACCTGGAACCTGGCGCAGTTGTTCCATGAAGGCGCTGGTGATGGCCATGAGGCGGCGTGAATCGGGACCGGAGAACTGGATCTGCACCGGCTTGCGTACGCCATTATTCAGATCGTCCAGCACCACGAATTCGGCCCCCACGAGCCGCGCCAACTCGCGCCGCAAATCCACGGCAATGTCAGCCGCCGAGCGCTGGCGCTGGGTGCTCTTGCCGATGTCGACAAAGATGCGACCGCCACCCGCCGTGACATTGCTGTTGGTGGCCACGGTCTCGGGCAGCGTGCGGGCCAGTTCGGCGGCGCTTTCCACCTTGAGACGGGCGTATTCCAGGCTGGCGCTCGACGGCGTGCGCACCTCGATCGCTAGCGTGCCGCCGTCCGACGCCGGCAGAAAACTTGAGCCGCCAAATTTGAGGTGCAAGGCGATCGCAGCCACCAGACTGAGAACCGCAATCGCGGCCATCCAGCGGCGGTGCTGCAAGGCCCAGGCAATGACTCGGCCGTAGCGGTCGGCCTGATGATCGAACCAGGTGTTGAAGCGCGCCAGCCACAAGCCCAATCCCCGGCGGGGCTGTTGCTGCTGGGCCACCGGGTCACCCCAGTAGGCCGACAGCATCGGGTCCAGCGTAAAGGAAATAAACAGGCTGACCAGCACCGAGCTGGCAACCGTCAGCGCGAACGGCCGGAACCACTCACCGGCGCCGCCACCCATGAAGGCCACCGGAATGAACACAGCGATGATGGAGAAGGTGGTGGCAGCCACGGCCAGACCGATTTCGCGGGTGCCCTCTCTGGCCGCCGTAAGCCGGTCTGAACCCATGGCCATGTGCCGCACGATGTTTTCGCGCACCACAATGGCGTCGTCGATCAGCACACCAATCGCCAGCGACAGGCCCAAGAGGGTCATGAAGTTCAGGGTGAAACCACTCAGCCAGACCGCGATGAAGGCGGCGATCACCGAGGTCGGCAGACTCAGGGCCGTGATCAGGGTGGAGCGCCAGGAGTTTAAAAAAGCGTACACCACAAAGATCGTCAGCAGCGCGCCAAACAGCAGCGCTTCGATCACGTTGTTGAGGTTGCTTTGCGCCTCTTTGCCGCCGTCGCGTGTCACCTCCAGCGTCGTGCCCGGTGGCAGCGTCTTGTTGATTTCAGTCATCAGACTGCGCACCTTGTTGGCCACCGTGACGGTGCTGGCTTCGCGCGAACGCACGACGGACAGCCCCACATTCGGATTGCCGTTGCGCACGCTCAAGCTCGAGAGCTCGGCAAAGCCGTCAGCGATGCTGGCGACCTGACCGAGGCGAACCACCTCGGGCCCGCGGCGGCGAATCACTATCTGCTCGAACTCGGCTGGTGACTCGATGCGCCCGATCAGGCGGATGCTTTGCTCCTGTAGCGCGCCGGTGACGCGCCCCACCGGCGAGGTGGTGTTCTGGCTGCGCAGCGCCGCCACCACGTCGATCACGGCAATGTTGTACTCGCGCAATTTCTCGGAGCGCAACAATACGCTCAACTCGCGGCGCAGCGCGCCCGAGACGTTGACCACCGCAACCCCCTCGATGGCGCGCAGGCGGTTGGCCAGATCATCCTCGGCCAGCCGCGAAATAGCGGCATGGCTGAGGGTTTTGGATGACAGGGCGAGCTGCATGATGGGCTGCGCCGACGGGTCGGCCCGGCGCAATATGGGCTCGCGCATTTCCACCGGCAGCTTGTAGCGCACCGAGGCAATCGCGTTGCGCACCTCATCGGAGGCCTCGATCATGTTCTTCTTGAAGTTGAACAAAATGACAATGCTGGCGATGCTTTCGCTGGCGGTGGCGCGGATTTGATAAACGCCCGAGATGCTTTGCAGCGATTTCTCGACGCGGTTGATGATTTCGCGCTCCACTGTCTCCGGCGAGGCCCCGGGGTAGGGTATGTTGATGACCAGCACCGGGTTCTGGACATCGGGAATTTCATTGACGCGCAGCTTCTTGAGTGCCAGCAAACCCAACAACATCAACGCAATGATGATGACCACCATCGCGACCGGCCGGCGGATGCTGAAGTCGGAAAGAAACATGCTTACTTGCCCGTTCCAGAGGCGGCCGGCTGAACGCCGGGTGCAGCAGATTGGAATTGCACTTTCTGGCCGTCCTTGAGGGCAGAAGTGGGGTTGCGAATCAATTTGTCACCTTCATTCAATCCGCTGCGCAGCACAAAATCGCCTTGGCGAGGATCGCGTTCGCCCAGCTCCAGCACGACCTTTTGCACGCTGCTGTCCTTGACGCGCCAGGCAATAGCCTGGTCGCCTTCGCGGACCACGGCCATGGCCGGAACCATCAGGCCGGATTTGCTCACCGCCTCAATCCGGCCTTCCGCATAAAGACCAGCCAGTTGCGGCTGCTTGTCATTGGCAAATTCCACCAGCACTTCGACCTGGCGCGTGTTCGCATTGGCCGACGGATTGATGCGTTTGACAGTCCCTGCGAACTCCTGTGGCCCGTAACCATTGACCCGAAAAATCACTGCCTGGTCGATCAGGACTGAACCAATGGCATCGGCCGACACCAGCCCTTCAAAGCGCAGGCTGGCCGGGTCGATCACCTTGAGCAGTTCCTTGCCCGTCTGGGCGGTGTCACCCGCCGACACCTTGCGCTCGCTCACGACGCCGTCAAACGGTGCCCGCGAGAGCGTGCGCTCCAGTTGCTGGCGCGCCTGTGCGGCACGCGTTCTGGCCGCAGACAGGTCGCTCTGGGCGTTGTTGCGGCGGATTTCTGCATCTTCGAGTTGCTGGGTTGAGGCCATGCCGGACTCGCGCAAGGTCTTCTGCCGCTGCAACTGCCGCTCGGTTTGCTCAAAAGACTGGCCGACGGCGCGTACCGCCTCTTCGGCGGAGGCCAGACTGTCGCGGATCACGCTGTCATCCAGGCGCACCAACAGCTCGCCGCGGCGGACACGATCGCCATTGTCTTTCAAAACCTGCAATACCACTGCGGATACTTCAGCCCGCAAGTCGGCACGGCGCTGGGGTTGAATCGAGCCGGTGATGAGCGGGCCTGATGAAAGAGCGCCGCTCTGCACTGTGACCAGGTCTTCCGGACTGATCAGAAGCGTCTGTTGGGCGGTGGCAGGAGTTGCGGATTCCGGCGCCTTGGAGCAGGCCTGCAAGAGCAGGGCCACGGCCAACGCAGCAGTCAATCGGTTCATGCTGAAGCCTCCTTGGGGCACGATGTATTTTTTATTCCACTGGCCTGATGACTCAAGCGGATGCAGCGAAGCCGCGTGGAATGGCACTCAGCAACTGCTGTGTATAGGGGTGTTGTGGCCGGGCATAGATTTCTTCGGCGCTGCCGCGTTCGACAATTTCGCCCTGGTTCATCACCAAAATCTCGTCGGCCATGTACTTCACCACCGCCAGGTCGTGGCTGATGAAGACATAGGTCAGGCCGAATTCTTCCTGCAAGTCCAGCAGCAGATTCAGCACGGTGGCCTGCACGCTCACGTCCAGCGCGCTCACGCTTTCGTCGCAGACGATGATCTCGGGCTGCATCGTCAAGCAGCGCGCAATCGCGATACGCTGACGCTGGCCGCCGGAGAACTCATGCGGGTATTTGCCAAACGCATCACGGGTCAAGCCTACTTTTTCGATCAGGGCCAGTGCTTTGCGCGCGCGCTCGTTCTCGTCCTTGCCGATGCCGTGAATGCGCATCGGCTCAATCAGGATCTGAGCGACGGTGAAGCGCGGGTTCAGGCTGGCGTAGGGGTTCTGGAAAATAATCTGGATGCGGCTGCGGTAGACCCGCATCTGGGCGGCGCTCAGTGTTGCCAGGTCAATGCCCTCGAAAATGATGCTGCCGGCGGTGGCGTCGGTCAGGCGCGTCAGCATCATGCCCACGGTCGTCTTGCCGGAGCCCGATTCGCCCACCACGCCCAGCGTGCGACCCTTGTGCAGGAAGAAGTCGGCCTGCTTGACGGCACTGAACACGCGGCGCTTGAACAGGCCGGTCTTGAGCGTGTAGTCTTTGCGCAGGCCCTTGACCTCGATCAGAGCCGGGCCGCTGATGGGTGCGCAAACGCGTTGCTCGGTGATCGGGGGGCGCTTGTTCACGATGTCGTCAATCACCGCCAGCCGACGCGGACGCGAGTCCAGCCGCGGCCGACAAGCCAGCAGCGCCTGGGTGTAGGCATCAAGCGGGGCATTGAAGATACGGGCCACGTCGCCCGCTTCGCGCACTTCACCGCTGCGCATCACAACCACCTGGCTGGAGATTTCACCGACCAGGCCGAGGTCATGGCTGATGAACAAAATGCTCATCTTCTGGCGCTCCTGCAGGCGCGCCAGCAGTTCCATGATCTGCCGTTGCACCGTCACATCAAGGGCTGTGGTGGGCTCATCGGCAATCAGCAGCTTGGGCTCGCAGGCAATCGCCATCGCAATCATCACGCGCTGCTGCTGTCCGCCCGAGAGTTCGTGCGGGTAGGATTTCAGCCGTTCCCTGGGGTTGGGGATGCCGACCTCGGTCATCAACTCCAGCGTGCGGTCCAGCGCCTGGCGGGCGTTCAATTTCAGGTGAATACGCAGCACCTCGGCGATCTGCTCGCCCACCGTGAACACCGGGTTGAGCGAGCTCATGGGCTCCTGAAACACCACCGAGATGTCCTTACCGCGCAAACGACGCATGTCCTCAATAGGAACCCCCAACAGGTCAATCCCGTTGTAGAGTACTTTGCTGCGGGCATCAACGATGGCATTTTCGGGCAGCAGGCGCACGATGCTCATGGCACTCACAGTCTTGCCGCTGCCGGACTCACCGACCAAGGCGACCGTCGTGTTGGCCGGGATATCAAAGCTCACGCCCCTGACCGCCTCGGTGGTGTCGGTCTTGCTCATGCGAAAGGACACGCGCAGGTCCTGTACGCTAATCAATGGACTCATGGTCGGTTTCCTATTCAGTTGGGGACAGAGCTGGTTCGCCTAGCGTAGTTTGGGGTCGAGCGCATCGCGCAAGGCATCGGTCAGCAGCGCGAAAGCGGTGACGAAGGCGGCCATGAAGGTGGTGGCAGCCACCAGTTGCCACCACTTGCCCAGGACCAGTTCGGTCTGGGCCTCTGACAGCATGGTGCCCCAACTGACCATGTCAATTGGAACGCCCAAGCCAAGAAAGGACAGAATCACCTCGGCCTTGATGAAGCCGACCACGTGCAGGCTCAACTGGACCAGCACCACGTGGCTGATGTTGGGCAGGATGTGGGTGAACATGCGCGAAGCGTGCGAAGCGCCGATGGCCTCAGCCGCCCGCACGTACTCGCGCGAGCGGTGCTTCATGTATTCGGCGCGCACCAGCCGGTAAATGCCGGTCCAGCCGACCAGGCTCAGGATGATGACCACGGTCCAGACGCCGCTGCCCAGCGTGCCCGCCAGCGGGCCCGACTTGAGCACGGCCGCCAGCGCGAACACCAGCAGGATGTAGGGAATGGCGGTGAACACGTTGTAAACCCACTCCAGCAAGTCACCCACCCGCCCGCCAAAATAACCGCCGATGGCGCCCAGGATGGTGCCGATCAGGGTGGCAAACAAGGCGGCCGCCAGTCCGACTGTGATGGAGACCTGCGCGCCCTTGATCACTTTGCTGAGGACGTCGCGGCCCAATTGGTCACCGCCAAAAGGCAAGGTGTCGGACTTTTCCGTGGTCGTGGTCTTGAATTGGGCGGCACGCTGCTGCCATTCCTGGTAGCGCGGCGCCAGCGGATCGACGTCGCTGATGTCCACATTCGGCCCGGCGATGGTGTCGACCACGGCGGTCTGCGAGCCGTCGGTGATTTTGCCCACGAAGTGCGGTGGCGCAAACGGCGTGCCGACCTCCTTTTGCCAGTTACTGGCAACCAGGCCAAGCTGGGCCAGCAGCACCAGCACAATGAAGAACAGTGTCACATACAGCGACACCATGCCGACCCGGTCAGTTTTGAGGCGGCTCCAGGCCTGCGCCCAGACGCCGGGCGATTTGGGCAGGGCCTGCAAAATATCGGTCGTCATTTCAGGGTCACTCTCGGGTCAACAAATTTGTACAAGACATCGGTGATCAGGTTGATCACCATCGTCAGCGCGGCCAGATAGACCGTGGCGGCCTGAATGACGGGATAGTCACTGCGATTCACGGCGGTCAGAATCTCGCGGCCCAAACCGGGAATCGAGAAGAAAACTTCGATCAGAAAGGAGCCGATGAATACGCCCGGCAAGCTGGTGCCGACGTTGGTCAGAATCGGAATCATGGCGTTACGCAGCACATGTTTGAGCAGAATGACGTTTTCCGTGACGCCTTTTGCGCGCGCGGTGCGAACATAGTCCTGACTGATTTCATCCAGGAAAAAACTGCGGTACAGCCGCGTCTGCGGCGCCAGACTGACCAATACCGCCAGAAACACCGGCAGCGGCGCATAGGTCACCAGGTTGGTCCAGACGCTGTTGCTCCAGCCCTGCACCGGGAACCAGCCCAGCACAAAGCCAAACAGATACTGGCCGACGATGATATAGACCAGAAAACTCACCGACAGCGCGACGGTGGTGATGACCATGATGGCCCGATCCGTCAGGCTGCCGCGCACATAGGCCACCGCCAGGCCGGCGATGATGGCCAGCACCACTTCGAGCAGCAGGATCGGAATCATGATGGTCAGCGTGGCCGGCAGGCGGGTGGCGAAAATGGTGGCGATGGACTCATTGGTGGTCCAGCTCTTGCCCCAGTTGAAGGTGAAGATCTGCTGGATGAAGACCCAGAGCTGTTCCCACACCGACTTGTCCAGGCCCAGTTGCGCCCGCAGCGAGGCGATCCGCTCGGGCGAGGACTTCAGGCCAGCCATGATCTCGACCGGATCACCACCGAAGAACTTGAACAGAAAGAAAATAAGCAGGATCACGCCCAACAGGGTGGGGACCATTTGCCAGATGCGTCGCAGGATATAAGAAAACATAGTGTGTTTGACTTGGGGGAAACGCCGATGGATTTATTATCGGGGGTGAACAGGTTTTCTTCAATACTCCGCTACTGCTTTTAGAAGATGATCAATATCTGCCTGCAAAAAAAGCTACCGAAGCGAAGGTAAACTGCCCGTTCATGCGCAGCCTGTTGCAATTCACGCTCGATCTGTTTGATCCCGAACCCCCGGCGTGGCCTCCTGCTCGTGTGCTAGCCGCACCAGCGCCGAAAATCGCAGGTCCTGAGGGGTCAAATAGGCCTAAAACCTGCGTCGATAGTGCGCAAGGCGTTACTGAATCAAAAGCGGGCGAGGCGTCGTTACTCCCCGGCTCACTGCCTGATGCCATCGCACCGCTTGCGTTTCGTCACCCCCGCGCCAACCGGGAGTCGCGCCTGTGCGACGCGCTGGTAGCGTATGAATTCAAACGTGGCAAGCGGCGCACCATTGGTTTTGTTGTTGGGCCCGATGGCTTGGTGGTGAGCGCGCCCAAATGGGTGCCACTGTATGAGGTGGATGCTGCCGTGCAGGAAAAATCGCACTGGATCATCCGCAAGCTGGGCGAAACGCGGGAGCGTCACGAGCGTTTGACCGCCAACCGCATCGAATGGCGTGACGGCAGCCGTTTTCCTTTTCTGGGCGCGCCGGTGACGGTGGTGTTGAATTCGCGGCACGCCTTTGGCGGCGCAGGTGCAGAACTCAAGACCGATGCGCCATGCCTGAGCCTGCAGCTTGGCCTGCCGCACAGTGCCACGCCGGAGCAAATCCGTGACACCGTGCAGGCTTGGCTGATGCGCCAGGCCAGGCGGGTCTTTATCGAGCGGCTGGATCACTTTGCGCCGCAGTTGCAGGTGCAGTGGCGCAAGTTGTCACTCAGCAATGCCGGTACGCGCTGGGGCAGTGCCGGTATCGACGGCGCCATCCGGCTCAACTGGCGCCTGATTCATTTCAGGTCGCCCGTCATTGACTATGTGGTGGCACATGAGCTCAGCCATTTGCGCGTGATGGACCACAGCCCGCGTTTTTGGGACACGGTGCGTTCGGTTGTGCCTGATTACGCCGCACTGCGCGGGCAGCTCAAGGACGAGGCGGTGCCGCGCTGGGCTTAGCGCCTGTGCACAGCGACAAGCGGTTCCCCACAGAAGGCAATTCAAATCAAAGTCCGCCGCTCCGATTGGGTCTGACTTTCGATAGGATGATCATTCTTCCCCAACTCACTGCGTGCTTGCCGCATTACCTGCCACCCACCATGCAATGCCAGAACCGACAGGATGACCGCAACCGCCAGATCGGGCCAGGCACTACCGACACCCAAAACCCCCAGCGCGGCCCCCATCACGGCAATGTTACCGATGGCATCGTTACGGGAGCACAACCAGACACTTCGCATGTTGGCATCCCCTTCACGAAAGGCATACAGCATCCAGGCCACGGTCAGGTTTGCACTGAGCGCTAAAAGACCGACCACGCCCATGGTTGCCGCGTCGGGCACACCGCCATTCATCATTCCCCAGGTAGCTCTGCCAAGAACGAACAACCCGAAACCCATCATGCTGATCGCCTTCAACTGTGCTGCACGGGCACGCCATGCCCGTGCCTTGGACAACACAGCCAGCGAAACGCCGTAGTTCATGGCGTCGCCTGCAAAATCAATCGCATCCGCCTGCAGGGAGAGTGACCCCGATCTATACCCTGTAGTCAATTCCACAACGAACATGGCTGCGTTGATGATCAAAGCAATCCACAAAATCCGCCGATAACGTGGAAGGTTGTCGATCTTGTCAACGCCAGTGGTTTGGTGTTCGCAGCAATGAGCAGACATGGTGTACTTTCTTTCAGATAGCAGATTGGAAACCCTGTAGCCACTAAAGAGTCAAGTCCCTATAATTTGTCATACTATTTCTTGGGCCCAGCTATCTGGGCAGTGGAACTCCATCATGAAGATCGGTGAATTGGCCCTCGCTACAGGGACGAAAATTGAAACCATCCGCTACTACGAGCGCGAAGGTTTGTTGCCAAAGACCACCAGAACGGAGGGCAATTACCGTATCTACGGGGATGCCCACGCCGGACGCCTGTCCTTTGTCCGGCACTGCCGCAGTCTGGATATGACGCTCGACGAAATTCGCGTTCTGCTGCGTTTCAAGGATGCACCGATGGAAAACTGCGCAGAGGTCAATGCTCTGCTGGATGAGCATATCGGTCATGTCGAAGAGCGCGTGCGTGAGTTGCGTCAGTTAGAAAAACAGCTCAAAAGCCTGCGTGAACTGTGCAAGGAGACCCAGGATGCAGCGCATTGCGGCATCCTGACAGAGCTCACACAAGCTGCCCGCCGGGGCCCTGAGCGGAGCTCTGGCACAGCCGGGCACGTTCACGGAACACACAAGGGCGCAAGCTATCGTCGCGTGGCGCGACCGATCACGAAAGACAAGAAATAGTAAAACTCAACGAGTCAGGTGTTTCCGTTGCGCTGGCTGTCCTGCTGTAGTCCGCCACGCAGCAGGTCAAGCGCAAGCGCGCGCCTGAAACCGATACACACCATCCTCGTCCAGCGTGCGCTGCAGGCGGCCCTCAAACCACAGCATATGCAGATGGGCAATCGACTCACCCATGGCAAAGGTGGTCTGGTGCAGGTCCAGCACGCGCTTGAACAGCACCGGCAGCATGTCGGCCGCGCTACAGGGCCTGGCCGTGCAGGCCGCCATGACCTCGGCCAGACGGTCGCTATGGTGCTCATGCAACTGTTGAATGCGCTCATAAAGGCCGGTGAATGGCTTGCCATGGGCGGGCAGGGTGAGTGTCTGCGCATCGAGTGCCCTGAATTTATCGATTGAGTCCAAAAACTGCTTCAGCGGGTTCGATTCGGGTTCCTGGTCGTACACACTGACGTTGGTGGAGATGCGCGGCAGCATCATGTCGCCACCGATCAGCACCCGGGTTTCTTTGCAATACAGCGAGATGTGCTCGGGCGCATGGCCGTAGCCGCTGATGCAGGCCCAGTGCCGCCCGCCAATGGTGAGAGAGTCACCGTCCATCATGCGCCGGTACTGGTGCGGCACCGAGGGCACCAGCTTCGGGAAATAGCTGGAACGCCCCTTTATTTTCTCGATCGAATCAGGGCCATTCAGGCCGTGAGAGGCGAAGAATGCGGCCGCCGTGTCACCGCCAAAACCAGTCGGTCCCTGAGTGCCAATGCGCGCCATGGTGTAGTCGGTAGCGCTGATCCACAAGCGCACATTCCAGCGCTGGCACAGCCAGTGTGCCAGTCCGATGTGGTCGGGGTGCATGTGGGTCACGATCACGCGCAGGATCGGCAAACCTTCAAGCGCGTTGGTGAACACCTGTTCCCATTGGGCTTTGGCCTCCTCCGTGCTGATACAGCAGTCCACCACGCTCCAGCCGGGCCGACCGTCGATCTCGTCGCGCAGCAACCACAGGTTGATGTGGTTCAGCGCAAACGGCAACGCCATGCGCAGCCACTTCACACCCGGTGCCACCGTCAGGGCCGCGCCGGGGGCGGGCAGCGTATCGCCTAGTGGATAGTGCAGATGTTTTTCGAGTTCGTTCAAGCGGGCTCCTGATTTGCGACATAATTGACGTTTACGTAAACGTCAATTGAGGGGTGTCATTGTAGGGGCGTCTGCCGTCTTGCGCAGTCACCTTTGTCGATTACAACTTATGACTATCACCTACAGCATCAGCGATCTGGCCCGGGAGTTTGACCTGACCACCCGGGCCATGCGCTTTTATGAAGACATGGGTCTGCTGCAGCCGGAGCGTTCCGGCCCGGGCGGGCGTAACCGTGTGTACAGCGGGCGCGACCGCACCCGCTTGAAGCTGACGCTGCGTGCCAAACGTCTGGGCTTCAGCCTGACCGAGGCCAAAGAAATTATTGATATGTACGACAGCCCGCGCGACACCGGGCCGCAGTTGCAAAAATTTCTGCTGGTGCTGGCCGACCACCAGAAACAACTGGAAGACCAGATGACGGACCTGCAGGCTAATCTGGATGAACTCAAGGTACACCAGCGCGAGGCCCGCGCCCTGCTGACCAAGAGTATCAGTAAAACTGACGCAAAAAACAGCACCAACAAAGGAAAAAAAACCGATGTCACAGAATGAAACTCCGCTCAATCGCGTACAAAACAGTTTTGCCCGCCAGGGCCTGATGCAGCACTTGGGCGCCAGGCTGGCGCGGGTCGAGCCCGGCTTGTGCGCGGTGCTGCTGCCTTACTCTGACAAAGTGACGCAGCAACAGGCCGGTTTTCACGGCGGTGCGATCGGTGCCATCGCAGATATTGCCGGCGGCTATGCGGGCTTGACCCTGGCGCCGCAGGGCATGGAGGTCACCAGTGTCGAGTACAAGATCAATTTTCTGGCGGCTTTTCAAGACGGTGAACTGCGCGCCACGGGTCACGTGGTCAGGGCCGGGCGGCGCCTTATCGTGACCACCGCAGACGTCATTCACGTCGATGCCAATGGCAAGGAAAGCGCTTGCGCCGTGATGCAGCAAACGCTGATGGTCGTGCCCAAAACGTATTGAACTACAGCCGCCAGCCCTTCGACAAGCTCAGGGCGAACGGTTTTTAACAATGCCCAACGGTTTGTAACATGGCCCGTTCGGGCTGAGCCTGTCGAAGCCTTGAGGAGATTCAAGATGAACATGCCAGGACTCAACTTTCAACTGGGTGAGGACATTGACGCCCTGCGCGATACGGTACGCGAATTTGCGCAGGCTGAAATCGCGCCCCGCGCCGCTGACATTGACAAGAGCGACCAGTTCCCGATGGACTTGTGGCGCAAGATGGGGAGCTTGGGCGTGCTGGGCATCACGGTGGGCGAAGAGTACGGCGGTGCCAACATGGGCTACCTGGCCCACATGATTGCGATGGAAGAAATTTCGCGCGCCTCGGCCTCGGTCGGTTTGAGCTATGGTGCGCACAGCAACCTGTGCGTGAATCAGATCAAGCGCAACGGCAGCGACGCGCAGCGCAAGAAATACCTGCCCAAGCTGATCTCGGGCTCGCATGTGGGGGCACTGGCCATGAGTGAGCCGGGTGCCGGCAGCGACGTCCTCAGCATGAAGCTCAGGGCCGAAGACAAGGGCGGCTACTACCTGCTCAACGGAGCGAAGATGTGGATCACCAACGGGCCGGACGCCGACACGCTGGTGGTCTATGCCAAGAGCGAACCCGAACTTGGCGCGCGCGGCGTCACCGCTTTCCTGATCGAAAAAGGCATGAAGGGTTTCTCCGTTGCGCAGAAGCTCGACAAACTCGGTATGCGCGGCTCGCACACGGGCGAACTGGTGTTCCAGAACGTCGAAGTGCCAGCGCAGAACATCCTGGGCGGCCTCAACAACGGCGCCAAAGTGCTGATGAGCGGGCTGGACTACGAACGCGCAGTGCTTTGCGGCGGGCCGATCGGTGTGATGCAGTCGGTGATGGACAACGTCATCCCCTACATTCATGACCGCAAGCAGTTTGGCCAGAGCATCGGCGAATTCCAGTTGATTCAGGGCAAGGTGGCCGACATGTACACCACGCTGCAGGCCGGACGATCCTTTGCTTATACCGTGGCCAAGAACCTCGATCTACTGGGCGTGGAGCACGTACGCCAGGTGCGCAAGGACTGCGCTTCCGTGATTCTGTGGTGCGCCGAAAAAGCCACCTGGATGGCGGGCGAGGGCGTGCAGATTTTTGGCGGCAATGGCTACATCAACGACTACCCGCTGGGCCGCCTGTGGCGCGATGCCAAGCTGTATGAAATCGGCGCCGGCACCAGCGAAATCCGCCGCATGCTCATCGGACGGGAGTTGTTTGCGGAGACTTCATGAGACTTTGTGGGACAGACCGCAGCCACACGAAGTGGGCAAGCTCTGTCCTCAACTTGAAACGGGATGTCGGAAGTCCACCCCGCCGGGCATCGCCGATGCCGGGCGCAAGCGGGACAGACCGCAGTTACGCGAAGCGAACAAGCTCTGTCCCCAACTGATCAGGGATTTAATGACATGATTCAATCAGCCCAACGCAGAATTGTCGCCGTGGGCGGCGGCGGTTTTTTGCTGGACGACACCCGTTTCTTGCAAGAGGCCTATCTGAAGTCGCTGTGCCGGGCCACCCAGCCGAGGGTCCTGTTTCTGGGTACGGCAGCCGGCGACAGCGAGCGCGCCCAGTTAAAGTTTTATCGGGCCTTCACCGAGCTGGGTTGCCGACCGTCCACTTTGGCCTTTTTCCCGTTTGACATGCGACGTGACTATGCCGCTGCCGCGCTGGACGCTGACCTGATTTACGTCGGCGGTGGCAATACCGTGGCCATGCTGACGGTGTGGCGCGAGTTCGGCTTTGATGCCGTGCTGCGACAAGCCTACGAAGCCGGAACCGTGTTGGCGGGCATCAGCGCCGGGGCCAACTGCTGGTTTGAACACTACATCACCGACAGCATTCCCGGTGGCGGCACCCAGGCTGGCCTGGGCTTGCTGCCCGGCACCTTTTGCCCGCACCTGGACAGCGAGACCTGGCGCCAGCCGATGTTGGCGGCAACGCAGGGGCTGGCTGCCGGGGCGGGAGAGAACGTGTGCGTGCTGTATGAAAATGAGCAGTGGGTCGAGGCGGTGCAGGACCGACCCGCCACGCTGGCCGGTGGCCCGCTGTGCATGCGCCGCAGTGCCGACGCCGCGTCGAACGCTGCTCTTGAACATGCCGCAATGCGCCCGCTGCAGCCGGCTCCCACCATGAAGGATGGAAATTGAGCATGCATTCCACCTCGGAGTCTGTGCCGGTGCCGGTCTTGCAAGGCAGTCGCTGCCGTTTGCGGGCGCTGACCTTGGACGATGCGCCTGACCTGCAGCGCTACGCCGATAACGAATTAGTATGGCGCAATTTGTTTGAAGGCTTCCCCCGGCCCTACACCCTGGCAGACGCGCAGGACTGGTGCGCTGTCACTTCGCATTCGCCCGCCATGGGCTTCGTCTGGGGTATTGAGCTGGAAGGGCAGATTGTGGGCTGCATTTCGGTGCGTCCTGAAAGCGGCTGGATGCGTTGCAACGCCGAGGTCGGTTACTGGATCGGGCAGGCCTGCTGGGGACGCGGCGTCACGTCCGATGCACTCGGCCTGGTCACGGCTTGGGTATGGGCCCAACTTCCCGAAGTAACGCGTCTGTTTGCCCCCATCTTCGCCTGGAACGCAGGCTCTCAAGGCGTGGCCCGCAAGTGCGGTTACTACAAGGAAGCTGACCTGCGGCGCAGCGCCATCAAGGCCGGTCAAGTCATCGACCGTGTGCAGTGGGCCATTTTGCGGCCAGACAGAGTCAATCGACACCACGGCACAATAACGCCATGACATCATCCTTGAGCGACCTTTTCTCACACAACCGCGCTTGGGCGGCCAAAATGAAGCGCGAGCGCCCGGGTTTCTTTACCCAATTGAAGTCCCAGCAAAATCCGCGCCACATGTGGATCGGCTGCTCCGACAGCCGTGTGTCGGCCAATCAGATCACCGGGCTGGAGCCCCACACGTTTTTGCAGAACAGTAGACTCACCCATACATCATGATCGACGTCGTCATTCTTTTCTTCCTGTTTGGACTTGCGGCGGGCCTGGTCCGCTCGGAGCTGAAACTACCATCCAGCCTATATGAAACCCTGTCGGTTTTCCTGTTACTGACCATTGGTCTCAAGGGCGGCGAAGGCCTGGCGCAACAGGCGCTCGGCCCGCTGCTGCCGCAACTCGGTGCGGTGATCTTGCTGGGGGTGGCGCTAACGCTAATCGCCTTCGCTATCCTGCGCGCTGCGGGACGCCTGGGCCGAGCCGACGCCGCGTCGATGGCGGCCCACTACGGCTCGGTGAGCGTGGCCACCTTCGCGGTGGGCGTCAACTGGCTGATGACCCGCAACATCACGTTCGAGCCGCAAATGGCGATCTTCCTCACCGTCATGGAGGTCCCGGCCATCATGGTCGGCATTGTGCTGGCGCGCGGCGTGGGCAACCAAACCGACTGGCGCGGACTGGCGCACGAGACCTTTCTGGGTAAGGGCGTGACCCTGCTGCTGGGCGGCATGGCGATCGGCTGGGCGGCTGGCCCGGAGGGTCTGGCGCCTGTCAAGGACTTGTTCTACGACCTGTTCAAAGGCGCGTTGGCGCTGTTCCTGCTGGAGATGGGGCTGATCGTCAGCCGCCAGGTGGGTGAGTTGCGCCAGCGCGGCGTGTTCATGGTCGCCTTTGGCCTGCTCATGCCGCTCTTGTCGGCGCTGCTGGGGCTGGGCTGCGGCGTGCTGCTGGGCTTGTCGGTCGGTGGCGTCACGCTGCTCGCCACTTTGGCCGCGAGTGCGTCTTATATTGCGGTACCGGCCGCCATGCGTCTGGCGGTGCCAGAGGCCAACCCGACGCTGTCGCTGGCTGCCGTGCTGGGCGTGACCTTTCCCTTCAACATCCTGGTTGGCATTCCGCTTTACCATTGGCTGGCCTTGCAACTCGTCGGAGCGACCCCATGACCCTGCTGACTGAAAAACGAACCCTGCTGACCGTGATCACCGAAGCTGCCATCGAAAAAAATCTGCTGCGCGACTTGAAGCAGTTGGGCGTGGCGGGTTACACCGTGCTGGATGCCCGCGGCAAGGGGCGCCGTGGCGTGCGTGACGCAGCCTGGGGAGAGGCCGCCAATATCCAGATTGAGGTGATCTGCTCGCGCGCACTGGCAGAAACCGTGCTGCTGGACTTTCAGGCACGCTATTACGACAACTATGCGATGGTGTCCTTTCTGCAGGACGTCGAAATTATCCGCCCGGATAAGTTCTGATCGGGCCCGAACTGAGCGGCAGCAGGACTCATCCCTCTTGCCGGGTAAGTTTTGTGAATGCTTCCTTTGATTAAGATATCCCCATGCCATCCCTTCAAGACCTCTTCACCCACAACCGCGCCTGGGCCGCGCAGATGGAGCGCGAGCGCCCCGGTTTCTTTACCAACCTGAAGTCCCAGCAAAATCCGCGCTACATGTGGATCGGCTGCTCCGACAGCCGGGTGCCGGCCAATCAGATCACCGGACTGGAGCCGGGTGAGGTGTTTGTGCATCGCAACGTGGCCAATGTGGTGGTGCATTCCGACCTGAACGCCCTGTCCACCATCCAGTTTGCGGTGGACCAGCTCAAGGTAGAGCATCTGATGGTGGTGGGCCACTACGGTTGCAGTGGCGTGCACGCCGCGCTGGAGAATTTGCGTGTGGGACTGGCCGACAACTGGCTGCGCCACATCAAGGACGTGCGGGACCGCCATGGCACGATCCTTGACGCAACACCGCCTTCGGCGCGCCTGGATGTGCTGTGTGAGCTTAATGTCATTGAGCAAGTGATGAATGTGGCGCACACCACGGTGCTGCAAGATGCGTGGGCGCGGGGGCAGCGCGTAGCCTTGCATGGCTGGGTTTATGGCCTCAAGGACGGGCTCCTGCAGGACCTGCACATTACGCTGGATGGCATCGAGGACATGGCGCCCCTGTACCGTGCCGCCATTGCGGGTGTGTCGAGTGCCCGGCGTTAACGTCGGGTCCATTCGCAGTAAAAGAGTTCACGCCAATCATGTTCCCGCAGCGTCTTGACTCCACTCTCGCCTACGACATTGCCAAGGCCATGATGGATGGTTTTAACCGCCATTACCGACTGTTTAGGACCGAGTCGGCCCGCGCCAAGCACCGCTTTGAGACGGCTGACTGGCATGGCCAGCAACGCGCCCAGCGCGAGCGCATCGAGTTTTATGACTTGCGGGTGCGCGAGTGCTCGAATCGTCTGGAGCGCGAATTCAAGGCCGGTGAGCAGCCGATGAACATCTGGCAACAGATCAAGCTGCATTACATCGGCCTGCTGGTCAACCACCACCAGCCGGAGTTGGCCGAGACCTTCTTCAATTCGGTCACTACCAAGATACTGCACCGCAGCTATTTCCAGAACGACTTTATCTTTGTGCGCCCCGCCGTCAGCACCGAGTACATTGAAAACGACGAGCCCGAGTCGCGCCCCACCTACCGCGCTTACTACCCTACGCGTGACAGCATGGGCGAGGTACTGGTGCAGATGGTGAAAGACTTTGACCTGCGCCGCGCTTTCGACAACCTGGAGCGCGATGTCACCCTGGTGCAGGCCGCCATGGCCGAGCGCTTGGGCGATGCCAAGCTGCGCGCCAATTTCCAGATTCAGGTGCTGACCGGCCTGTTTTTTCGCAACAAGGGCTGCTACATCGTGGGCAAGCTGATCAATGGCTTCAACGAATTTGCGTTTGCGCTGCCGGTACTGCACACCCGGGCCGGCAATTTGGCGATCGATGCGGCCCTGTTTGGTGAGGATGACTTGCTGATGCTGTTCAGCTTTGCACGGGCTTACTTCATGGTTGACATGGAAATTCCGTCGGCCTATGTACAGTTTCTGCGCAGCATGATGCCGCGCAAGCCACGCAACGAAATCTACAACGCGCTGGGGCTGGCCAAGCAGGGCAAGACGCTGTTCTACCGCGATTTTTTGCATCACCTGCGTCATTCCACCGACCAGTTCCGCATCGCACCCGGCATCAAGGGCATGGTGATGCTGGTGTTTGACCTGCCATCCTTTCCCTATGTGTTCAAGGTCATCAAAGACTATTTCCCGCTACAAAAGGAAACTAGCCGTGAACAGATCCAGGGCAAGTACCTGCTGGTCAAGCAGCACGACCGTGTCGGCCGCATGGCCGACACGCTGGAGTACAGTGGCGTGGGCTTCCCGCGCGAGCGCTTTGATGATGCACTGATTCTTGAGATCGAGAAGTTCGCGCCCAGCCAGCTCGAGATCAGTGACCGCGATGGCGATGGCCGGATTGAAGTCATCATCAAGCACGTCTACATCGAGCGGCGCATGATTCCGCTGAACATCTATTTGCAGGAAGCCTTCGACGCTGGCGGCGCAGAACCGAACCCGCAAGGGGCCGCCGCACGGGCGCACGAGCAGATCGAGCGTGGCGTCATCGAGTACGGCAATGCCATCAAGGACCTGGTGGCCGCCAACATTTTTCCGGGCGACATGTTGTACAAAAACTTCGGCATCATGCGCCATAGCAAGGTCGTGTTCTACGACTACGACGAGATCGAGTACATCACCGACTGCAACTTCCGCCATGTGCCGACGCCGCGCAACGAAGAGGAAGAGATGTCGGGCGAGGTCTGGTACAACGTCGGCCCCAAAGACGTGTTCCCCGAGACCTTCGGTCCCTTTCTGCTGGGCAACCCGACAGTACGCGAAGTGTTCATGAGACATCATGCTGATTTGCTGGACGTGGCCTTTTGGCAAGGTCACAAAGAGCGCATTCTGGCGGGCCATGTGTTTGATGTGTTTCCGTATGACCGCGACAAGCGGTTCAACCCCACGCAGGATGATTGAGCCCGACCCGCTTTGATTGTTTTTTTGACCCATTTGACAGGAGATCAACACCATGACCGATTCCATCGTTATCGTCGGCGCCGCCCGCACCCCCATCGGCAGCTTTCAGGGCGATTTCTCTTCTCTGGCTGCTCATGATCTGGGCGGTGCCGCCATCCAGGCCGCTGTGGCGCGCTCGGGAGTTGCCAGTGAACTGGTGAATGAAGTGCTGTTTGGCAACTGCCTGATGGCCGGCCAGGGCCAGGCGCCGGCCCGCCAGGCGGCGTTCAAGGGCGGCTTGCCGATCAGTGCGGGCGCGGTGACCTTGTCCAAGATGTGTGGCTCCGGCATGCGCGCCGCCATGTTCGCGCACGACATGTTGGCTGCAGGCAGCGCGGATGTCGTGGTGGCCGGCGGCATGGAGAGTATGACCAACGCGCCCTACCTGCTGCCCAAGGCGCGTGGTGGCTACCGCATTGGTCACGAGCGCATTTTTGACCACATGATGCTCGATGGCCTGGAAGACGCCTACGAGGCCGGCCGCTCCATGGGAACCTTTGGCGAAGATTGCGCTGCCAAGTACCGCTTCAGCCGCGAGGCCCAAGACCAGTTCGCCATCACCAGCGTCACGCGGGCGCAAGCTGCGACCCAATCCGGTGCGTTTTCCGCCGAGATCACCCCGGTGACGGTCAAGGGTCGCGCCGGTGATACGGTGATTGCCGTCGACGAAGGCCCTGGCAAAGTCAAGCTGGAAAAAATCCCGACGCTCAAACCGGCGTTCAAGAAAGACGGCACCATCACCGCCGCTTCCAGTTCGTCCATCAACGATGGTGCAGCCGCCCTGGTGATGATGCGGGCCTCGACCGCCGCCAGGCTCGGTCTCAAGCCGTTGGCCCGCATCGTCAGCCATGCCGTGCACGCGCAGGAACCCAACTGGTTCGCCACCGCCCCGCTGGGCGCCGTGAACAAGGCATTGGCGAAAGCCGGATGGGGTGTGAAAGACGTCGATTTGTGGGAAATCAACGAAGCCTTCGCCGTGGTGCCGATGGCACTGATGCACGAGCTGGGGCTGAGCCACGAGATCGTCAACGTCAACGGCGGCGCCTGCGCGCTGGGCCATCCGGTTGGTGCCAGCGGCGTCCGCATCATGGTGACGCTGATGTATGCGCTGCAGGCACGCGGGCTCAAGAAAGGCGTGGCCACGCTGTGTATTGGCGGCGGTGAGGGCACCGCTGTGGCGCTGGAAATGCTATAAAAAAATAGGGTTGCATCGAAGTTGCACGCGCTCAGTCAACAACCCTGCACAGTAAATTTATAACGCCAGGTGTTGCAAAGTCATTGACATGTTCCGCAGCCCGCCCATGCGCGCAGGTGCTGCCCGGCCAAGCGCGTGACACGGCCTTGGGCGACAATGCCGCGATGAACCTCACCCCCCTGATCGAACTTACCCGTGGCGGCACGCTGGAGTGCCTGCACTTTGGTGCCGTGGCCCTTGTCAACACGCGCGGCCAGGTGCTGGCGCAGGCGGGCGATCCGCACTGGCTGACCTTCTCGCGCTCCACCCTCAAGGCCTTGCAGGCGTTGCCCTTCATGCAGGCCGATGGGCCCCGTCAATTCGGATTTTCGCAAGAGCAGGTGGCGCTGCTGTGCGCCAGCCACAACGGCGAGGAGCGCCACGTCGCGGTGGCCCAGGGCATGCTGGACAAGGTGGGCTTGACTTACAAAGCCCTGCGCTGCGGCTGCCACGTGCCAGGCCTGTTCACCCTGCTCGACCAGGCAGCGCCGCCCGGCCTGGTGTTTGATGAACGCCACAACAACTGCAGCGGCAAGCACGCCGGTTTTCTGGCCTATTGCGTGCAGCATGGCCTGAGCCTGGAGGACTACACCGAGCCGACCCACCCGCTGCAGCAAGCCATTCGGCGTGACGTGGCGCGCGCCGTGGGCATGGACGCCAACGACCTAAAAATGGGCATCGACGGCTGTTCGGCCCCCAACTACGCGCTGCCCTTGTCCAAGCTGGCGTATGGCTATGCCCGGCTCGCCAGTGGGCTCAGAGACGCCGAGTTTGGCGAGAGTTTTGGGCTTTTGAGCGAAGCCATGAGCACGCACCCCGACCTGGTGTCGGGCACCGGCCGCAACGATCTGGCCTTCATGCAGGCCGGGCGCGGTGACTGGGTGAGCAAGGTCGGCGCCGACGGCGTGCAGGTGCTGGGCAGCAAGAGTCGCGGCGAGGCTTTTGCTATCAAGGTCATCGACGCCAACAAACCGGCCCTGTTTGCTGCGAGTGTGGAAGTGCTGGAGCAGCTCGGCTGGCTTGACGATGCGCAGCGGGAAATTCTTGAGCCGTGGCGCGCGCGGACACTGGTCAACGCGCGCGGGCTGCAGGTGGGCGAGCGCAAGCCCGCCTTCAAGTTGCAGCCCGCCCTTTGAGAGATGCCTGGAGCCGCGATGTCAGCCTCACCCCGCCACTGACAAACCCGATTTTTCCAGGCTGCCGGTTTTTGCAACATGCATGGCACCAAACTGAATCTCGCCGGTGAGCTGGCCGCCCTCTTCGATCACGACTTTGCCGTAGCGAATCTTGCCGGTGACTTTGCCAGTGGCAAAGATCGTCAACTTCTCGCGCACGGTCAGGTTGCCATCGAACTGGCCATGAATCTCGGCGATGTCGATCTCGGCCGAACCCTTGAAGGCGCCCCGCTCCGCAATCTGGATCACCCGTGAATCCATCGTCGCCTCCACCAGACCTTCGACGACCAGTGTGTCGCAATCGGTAATTTCCACCCCTTTAAGTTTGATGTTGGGCCCCACCGTCAGCTTGCTGCCGCCTTCCTTCGCCGCTGCGCTGGCATTGACAGAATTGGTCGCACTGGGCGCTGCTGTTTGCTGGACGCTTGCGGTGCCCGAGGTACCATAGCCGCTGGCGTTCGGCGTGCTGGTGCCTTGGCGCACAGGCGTCGGTTCGGGTTCGCGTTTGTTGAAGAAGTGAGGGGATATGGCCATAAGATTTCCTTAAAAAACTCATGGTACGGGCCATGTCTTTGAAAGTCTCCACCGATTTTGCAAAATCGGTAACAGAATAAATTTCCACCAACACGCAGCGCCCCTCAACTTTACTCAGGCCCCTGCGGCCGCACGTTTGGAACGCTCTCTAGTGTCTATTTTCCCAGAATGGGAAACAGCTTGATCAGTCCATCCGACATCACCTCGACCGCCAGTGCGGCCAGAATCAAGCCCATCAGCCGCGTCATGACGTTGATGCCGGTTTTGCCCAAGCCCCGCGCAATCGGCTGCGCCAGTGAAAAGCACAAGGCGGTGGCCAAGGCAATAATTACGCCGTAGCCCACCAGCGTTCCCAACTGCCAGAAGGTCTTGGCTTTTTCGGCATAAATCACCACGGTGGACATGGTGGCGGGACCGGTCAGCAAGGGAATCGTGAGCGGCACCACGGCAATGCTGGCGCGGGTGGCGGCGTCATGCATTTCTTCCGCGTTCGATTTGGCTTCAGCCGGCTGGGCATTGAGCATGGCCAGGGCCGAGGTCAGCAGCAGCATGCCGCCACCGACCTGAAAACTGGCCAGCGAGATGCCAAAAAATTTCAGAATGTGCAGGCCCATCAGGGCACTGACGGCAATCACCACAAAAGCGCTGAACGAGGAAATCCAGATCGTGCGCCGCCGCTGGGCGCTGCTGAAATCCTGTGTGTAGTGGATAAAAAACGGCACGATGGCCAGCGGGTTGACGATCGCCAGCAGGGTGAGGAGGGGTTTGAAATCCATGCAAATTCTCCCGTGTTTACCTGCCGCCCGCCACATCCAGCAGCGAACCCGTGGTGTAGCTGGACTCCTCCGACAGCAGCCAGACAATTGCCTGCGCTACCTCCAGTGCACTGCCGGCGCGTTGCATTGGCACCAGCGGCGCCATCTGGCGTGCCCGCTCGGGCTGGCCGCCGGAGGCATGGATGTCGGTCTCAATAATGCCGGGCCGCACGGCGTTCACGCGAATCCCTTCGGCCGCCACTTCTTTGGCCAGCCCCACGGTAAAAGCGTCAATGGCGCCTTTGCTGGCGGCATAGTCCACATACTGGCCCGCACCACCCAAGCGCGCCGCCACGCTGGACACGTTGACAATCGCGCCGCCGGCACCGCCGTGGCGCGTGCTCATGCGCAGAACAGCCTCCCGTGCGCACAAAAAACTGCCCAGCACGTTGATGTCAAACATGCGTCTGAGCCGTGCCACGCCCATTTCATCGACGCGGGCCGCCACGTCCAGCACCCCGGCGTTGTTCACCAGTGCGGTCAATCGCCCCAGCCCGGCATCGATTTGGTCGAACATCGCCATCACCTGCGCTTCCACGCTCACGTCGGCCTGCACCGTGATGGCGTAGCCGCCATGGGCGCGAATTTGCCGCACCACTTCGTCCGCCGCCTCTTCGTTGGCGGTGTAATTGACGGCCACGGCATAGCCCTGTTGCGCGGCCAGCAGGGCGGTGGCCGCGCCAATGCCGCGCGAGCCGCCGGTGATCAGGAGGGTTGGGTTCACGGTGGTTCCTGCAAGCTTGGAAAATTCGGAGTAAAAATGGACACTTGAGCCGGGCCATGTTAGCGCCAACACCCCCAAACTTCCAAGAAGGAAAGAAATTGAATAAAACCATCGATTACTACTTTGCCCCACAAAGCCCCTGGAGCTACCTAGGCCACGCCCGTTTTGCAGCGATGGCCCGGGCATCGCAGGCCGTCATTCGCGTGCTGCCGGTGGACTTTGGCAAAGTCTTTGCGGTTTCGGGCGGATTGCCTTTGCCCAAACGCGCACCGCAGCGCCAAGCCTACCGGCTGCTTGAATTGGCCCGTTTCCGCGATTTTTTGAAACTGCCCCTGCATTTGCAACCCCAGTACTTTCCGGTGGCGGCGGACGATGCGGCGCGCCTGATCATCGCCGTCGATTTGCACGATGGTGTTGCTGCCGCCATGCGCCTGAGTGGCGCGGTGTTCGCCGCCGTTTGGGCGCAGCAGCGCGACATTGCCAATGCGCAAACGCTGGCGCAACTGTTAAGCGAATGCGGCCTGCCATCAGAGCGGCTGGCGCAATCGTGCAGCCAGACGGTGCAGGACCAATTTGACGCCAACACCCAGGCGGCAATTGCGGCCGGCGTGTTTGGTGCGCCCAGTTACTGTCTGGACGGTGAGATTTTCTGGGGTCAGGACCGGCTTGATTTCCTTGAGCGCAAACTGAAACCAGACTGAACAAAAACTTTAAAAGGGGATGAATATGGCTAACTTCATTGAATTGAGGGCAGCGGATGGCCTCAAATTTACCGCCTATGAGGCACGGCCAGCAGGCCAGGCCAAAGGGGCGATTGTGGTGCTGCAGGAGATTTTTGGCGTCAATGCGCACATCCGCGCCGTGGCCGAGAGTTATGCCGCCCAGGGTTATCTGGCGCTGGCACCGGCCACCTTTCACCGGGTGAAGCAGGGCATTGAACTGGGCTATACCCCGGACGACGTGGCGGACGGTGTAGCTTTGAAGGCAGCCGTGGAAGCGCTAGCGCCACCCGGCGTGATGCTGGATATTCAAGCCGCCATCGATTACGCGGCCAAAGCGGGCTTGACTGGCAAGGTCGGCATGGTCGGCTACTGTTGGGGCGGTCTGCTGACCTGGCGCGCGGCCTGCCTGCTCTCCAGCCTGAGTGCTGCCGTGCCCTACTACGATGGCGGTATGACCCGTACCACGGAGATCGCCCGCACACCGGCATGCCCGGTGCTGGCGCATTTTGGCAATCAGGACCCGTTGATTCCGCTGGACGGGGTTGAAGCATTCAAGCAGGCGCACGCTGACGTGGATGTGCGCATTTACCAGGCGAGCCATGGTTTCAATTGTGACCATCGAAGTGCCTATGACGCAGCCGCTGCTGCGCTGGCGCGTGAGCGCACGCTGGTTTTCTTTGCCAGGCATTTGACTTGATCTGGTGCGCGTTTTTACTCAATGCGACAGAATCGTCAATCGAGCTTGACGCCCGCATCCTTCACCAGCTTGACCCAGAATTTGGCGTCTTCGTTCAGAAACGCCGCAAACTGCTCGGGCGACTGCGACAGCGTCACGTCCGTGCCTTCGCGCGCTAGCGCGGCCTTGACCGAGGGCTGTTGCATCGCGGAGGTGGCGGCCTCAAATATCTTTTTGATGATGGCCGGGGGCGTACCCGCTGGCACAAAAAGGCCATACCAGAATTCAATGCTGTACTCAGGCAGCCCCGCCTCGGCCATGCCTGGTACGCCGGGGACCAGCGCCGTGCGCTCGCGGGTGCTCACCGCCAGGCCACGCAAACGACCGCCTTGCACCATGGGCAAGACCGACGGCGGCGTGCCGAAGGTCAGTTGCGTGTCGCCCGCAACCACCGATTGAATCGCCGGACCGCCACCGCGAAACGGAATGTGCGTCATCTGCACCCCCGTGAGCTGGATGAACAGCGCGGCCCCCAAGTGCGGCGCCGAGCCGTTGCCCGACGTGGCGTAGTTGAGCACACCGGGTTCTTTTTTGGCCCTGGCAATCAGGTCTTGCACCGAGCTGATGCCGGTGGCCGGGTTGGCCGCGATCACCAGCGGCGAGCTGCTCACCTTGGTGATGGGCACCAGATCGCGCGCGCTGTAGCCCAGCTTGGGATTGAGCGCCGGGTTGACCGAGATGCTGCTCGGGCTGGCAATCAGCACGGTGTAGCCGTCCGGAGCCGCCTTGGCCACCGCTTCGGCGGCGATGCTGGAGCCGGCACCGGCGCGGTTTTCGATCACGATGGCTTGGCCGATGGCCTTGCCCAGCGATTCGCTGATCGCGCGCGCCACGTAGTCGGCCGCACCGCCCGGTGCAAAACCGACCATCAGCCGGATCGGTTTAGCGGGATAGGCCGGGGCCTGGGCCACGACGCTCAGGCTCAAGCCACTCAGGACCAGCGCCGACAGGATTCTCAGTTTACTCATGGGTTTGTCTCCTCGTTTTGTTGCTCGAATGCAGTTCAGTGCGCGCCTGGCATGGCCAGCACGATTTTGCCCAGATGCTGGTTGGCTTCCATGTGGGCCTTGGCAGCAGCGAGCTGCTCAAACGGGAAGACCCGATCAACCAGCGGCTTGATGCGACCTGCGGCAATCGCGGGCAACACATCGGCCACAAAGCCCGGCAGGGACTGGGCGCGCTGCTCGGCCGTGCGCTGTTTGTTGGACACGCCGAACAGCGTGAGGCGCCTGGCGTGCAGCGCCTCAATGTCGATCTCGGCCTTGAGCACACCATCGACGTAGCCGACCGTGGCCAGCCGCCCCTCGAAGGCCATGCAGCGAATGTTTTCGGCAAACACCGACCCACCCACCGTGTTGACGACCAGGTTCACGCCTTTGCCACCAGTGGCCTGCATCACGGCATCATAAAAGTCAGCGGAACGGGTGTACAGGCCCACATCAAGCCCCAGCGGCTTGAGGCGTGCGAGCTTCTCAAGCGAGCCAGAGGTGCCAATCACTTTCGCCCCCATGGCCTTGGCGGTTTGCAAGGCCGCAACCCCGACCCCGGACGATACGCCGTTGATCAGCAGCCATTCATCGGCCACCAGGTGGCCTTGCAGCACCAGCATGTCATAGACCACCAGAAAAGTCAGCGGAACGCTGGCCGCCTCTTCCCACGACAGCGTGGCAGGCATGACCATGGCCTCGCGCACACCCATCACGGCATATTCGGAAAAAGCCCCGGGACAGCGGCCCATGACCCGATCACCCGGCTTCAGACGGGTGACGCCCGCACCCAGCTTGACTACCTCGCCTGCGCCCTCCATGCCAATGGCCTTGGCTGTGCCCGGCTTGCCGTGCAGGCCGTGGCCGAGGATGAACTCGCCACGGTTCAGGCTGGCCGCGTGCAGGCGCACCAGTACTTGCTGCGGACACGGCTCGGGTTGCGGTATGTCGCGCAACTCCAGCGTGCTTTGCTCTTCGGTCATTTTCATCCAGTAAGACTGCATTCGTGTTCTCTCTTTCTGTGTCTGTATCGGTGTCAGGGGTGACTACGTGAAGGTCTGTTTATTTGCCACTTATTTCCCGGTAAAAACCGGCTTGCGTTTTTCCATGAAGGCCTTGCGGCCCTCAGCATAGTCCGCACTGTCAAAACAGGCGCGGATCAGCGTCTGGCACAAGGCCATGTCCAGTTCGGGCGAGGGCTTGAGAACTTCGGCCATGATGGCCTTGGCCGCGCGGAGGGTCAGCGGCGCATTGACGGCCATGGCCGAGGTGTACTCCGCCAGCAGCGCAGGCAATTGCCCGGGCTCGCAGACCCGCGAAATGAGGCCCAGCGATTTGGCCTCATGGGCGTCGATCTTGCGGGCCGTGAAAAACAGGTCCTTGGCGGCACCGGGACCGATCAGGCCCACCAGATTTTTGATGGCCGAATAGCGATAGCCCAGGCCCAGGCGGGCTGCGGGAATCGAGAACACCGAGTCGGTGGAGGCAATGCGCAGGTCGCAGCTGATCGCCACATTCACACCGCCGCCAATGCAAAAACCGCGAATGCAGGACAGCGTGGGCTTGCTGAAACGGTAGATGCTCATGAGGGCGTTTTCCGCCATGGCCTCATAACGTGTCACCGCTTCCTGCGCGGCGCGCAAATCTTCAAATTGCGAAATGTCAGCGCCCGACACAAACGATTTCTCCCCTGCGCCCGAGAACACCACGAGCCGCACCCGGTCGTCGGATTCCGCCAGACTCAAGAGCGCCGGAACGGCTTCCCACATGTCCACTGACAGCGCGTTGTGGCGGGCCGGGTTGTTGAAGCGGATGTGCAGCGTGGCGGCATCGAGCCAGGTCTGCACGCGTTCGGTGGGGGATTCATAGCGCAGGGTTGACATCAATACACTCCAGTTGATTTCATACGCACCAGGTCTTCGGTGCTCAAACCCAGTTCGGTCAGGATTTCCTCGGTGTGCTCGCCGCGGCGCGGCGCAGCACGGACAATGGTGCTGGGCGTGCGTTCGAGCTGCATGGGCTGCCCCACGAGACGCTGCGCACCCTGGTGTTTGGACACGACATCCTTGACCATCTTGAGGTGCTGGATCTGCGGCTCTTCGAACACCTCCTTCACATTATTGATGTGACCACAGGCCACGCCACCTGCGTTCAGCCGCGCTATCCAGTAAGCGCGGTCCTGCGCCGCCAGGCGCCGGTTGATTTCGGCATTGAGCGAATCGCGGTTCACCGAGCGGCCCATCTTGTCCTTGTAGCGCTCGTCGCTAACCCACTCCGGCGCGCCCAGAATATCGCAAAAGCGCTCCCAGATCTTGGAGCCAAACACGGCAATGTTCATGTAGCCATCGCGCGCCTTGTAGACACCGGTCGGAATACTGGTGGGGTGGAAGTTGCCGGCCTGGGTGGCCACTTCGCCGTCAATCAGCCAGCGCGAGGTCTGGAAGTCCATCATGTAAACCATGGACTCCAGCAGCGAGGTGTGCAGCCACTGTCCCTGGCCGGAGGCTTCGCGCTCCAGCAGGGCCACCAGGATGCCCTGCGCCGCAAAAATGCCGGCGCACAGATCGGCAATCGGAATGCCCACGCGCATCGGCCCCTGTTCGACCAGGCCGGTTACCGACATCAGTCCGCCCATGCCCTGGGCAATCTGGTCAAAGCCGGGCCGCTCGGCCAGCGGGCCGGACTGGCCAAAGCCCGAGATGCTGGCGTACACCAGAGCCGGGTTGTCCACCTTCAGGGTGTCATAGTCGATACCCAGTCGGTGCTTGACATCGGGGCGAAAGTTTTCCACCACCACGTCGGCCCCGGCGATCAGACGCTTCAAAACGCTGATGCCTTCGGCCTCTTTCAGGTTGAGGGTGATCGAGCGCTTGTTGCGGTGGGTGTACTGGTAATCAGAGCCTTCCTGCCCGCCGAGCGTGTCATCGCCGCGCATGTGCTCGGGCATCTGGACCTGGATCACATCGGCACCCCAGTCGGCCAGCTGGCGGCAGGCGGTGGGACCGGCCCGAACCTGGGTGAGATCCACCACGCGAAAGCGTTGGAGAGCGGAGGAGGCAGGCATGTGAGACATGTTGGGAATCCAGAAAAAGAGACGAAAACAAAACCGCAAGTATCATCTCTTTTCACAAGAAACCATCGAGCTGCCGAACGCCATGTGCTGTCGGGCTGGCAACGCCTGCTGGCCAGCATCGACGACGCCCGCCCCTTGTCCGCTTAGCGTATTCCGGTGTAGTTGATCGGAAAAAACTTACCAGTTTGCCTCCCGTTCCGGTGTCGCACTGATCTTGTGGATCGACAGGTCGGCCCCGTCAAACTCTTCTTCCTGGCTCAGGCGCAAACCCATGGTCACTTTGAGCAGGCCGTAAACCGCCAAGCCTGCGACTAAGGCCCATGCCACCCCTATGGCGGTGCCGATGAGTTGAGCGCCCAGCGTGACGCCGCCCAGCCCGCCCAAGGCCTGGGTGCCGAAAATGCCGGCCGCAATGCCGCCCCAGGTGCCGCACAGGCCGTGCAGCGGCCACACGCCAAGCACGTCGTCAATCTTCCATTTGTTTTGCGTCAGCGTGAACATGAAGACAAAGATGGTGCCAGCCACGCCGCCCACCAGCAGCGCGCCCAGCGGGTGCATCAGGTCCGAGCCGGCGCACACCGCCACCAGACCCGCGAGCGCACCGTTGTGCACAAAGCCGGGGTCGTTCTTGCCGACCAGCAGGGCTGCCAGCGTGCCGCCGGCCATCGCCATCAGCGAGTTCACTGCCACCAGCCCCGATATTTTGTCCAGCGTTTGCGCGCTCATCACGTTAAAGCCGAACCAGCCCACGATAAGCAACCAGGCGCCCAGGGCCAGAAACGGAATGCTGGACGGCGGATGGGCCGAGATCGCGCCATCTTTGCGGTAACGGTTGCTGCGGGCCCCCAGCAGGACGACGGCAGGCAGGGCAATCCAGCCGCCCACGGCATGCACCACCACGCTGCCGGCAAAGTCATGAAACTCGGCGCCGGTCAGGCCCTTGATCCAGGCCTGCACGCCAAAGTGCTGGTTCCACACAATGCCTTCAAAGAAGGGGTAGATGAAGCCCACAATCACGGCCGTGGCGATCAGTTGCGGCCAGAACTTGGCGCGCTCGGCAATGCCACCCGAGATGATGGCTGGAATGGCCGCAGCGAAGGTGAGCAAGAAGAAGAACTTGACCAGCTCGTAACCGTTTTTGGCAGCGAGCTGCTCCGCGCCGACAAAGAAGCTGGTGCCGTAAGCCACGCTGTAGCCGACGATAAAGTAGATCAAGGCGGAGACCGAAAAATCCACCAGAATCTTGACCAGGGCATTGACCTGGTTCTTGCGGCGCACGGTGCCGAGCTCCAGAAATGCAAAGCCGGCGTGCATGGCCAGCACCATGACTGCGCCGAGAAGGATGAACAAGGTGTCTGCGCCCTGTTTTAGTGCTTCCATGAGAACCTCTTGAGATGAAATGAGTTGTATTGGTGCGTTTATAGGGGGAAAACCGGAAACGCACCAAAGAAAAGCAAAAATCAAGCCAGAATCTTGACCCTCAACCCATAACTGTGCAAAGACAGATCCGAGCTGACAGGGCCCTTCTTGGTTCGATCAATTTTCGACTTGGATTTATACTCAGCCTTTGCGCCGATTTGAGCCAGGATTGCGGGGCAGATCGCAGCTACCTGCGCGATCAGCGCTTGCCGATTGCGGGGAAGCGAACAAGCTCTTTCCTCAACTGATTTAAATTTTGATTACCACGCCACAGTCGATGCATTTTCCCGCCGCCCTGCCTTTGCAGAGTGGCGCGTCGATTCGCGACTATTCATTGAGCTTCGAGACCTACGGCGCGCTCAACGCTGACAAATCCAATGCCGTGCTGATTTGCCATGCGCTCAATGCCTCGCACCACGTGGCCGGCGTGTACCCCGGGCAGGACAAGAGTGAGGGCTGGTGGGACAACATGATCGGGCCCGGCAAACCGCTGGACACGAACCGGTTCTTTGTCATTGGCGTCAACAACCTGGGCTCGTGCTTTGGCTCGACCGGGCCCATGAGTCTGAATCCGGACGCGCCGGTGGGCAGCGCCCGGGTCTACGGTGCCGATTTTCCGGTGGTCACAGTGGAAGACTGGGTCAACGCTCAAGCGCGCTTGCTCGATGCCATGGGCATCGATGTGCTCGCGGCCGCGATGGGCGGCAGTCTGGGTGGTATGCAGGCCTTGTCGTGGGCGCTGCAATATCCGCAGCGCTTGCGCCATGCCGTGGTGGTGGCCAGTGCGCCCAACCTGACGGCCGAGAACATCGCCTTCAATGAGGTGGCGCGGCGCGCCATCACGACTGATCCGGATTTTCATGGAGGTCATTTTTATGCGCACGGCGTCATTCCGAAGCGCGGCCTGCGCATCGCCCGCATGATTGGCCACATCACCTACCTCAGTGATGACGTGATGAACGAGAAGTTCGGTCGCCAGTTGCGGGAGGCAGTCAGCCGGGAGGCCGCAGGTTCCTACCTTTACAGCACCCAGGACGTGGAGTTTCAGATCGAGAGTTACCTGCGTTACCAGGGCGACAAGTTCGCCGAGTACTTCGACGCCAACACCTACCTGCTGATCACCCGCGCGCTCGACTATTTTGACCCGGCCCGCAGCTATGGCGGCGACCTCAGCCAGGCACTGGCGCGGGCCACCTGCAAGTTCCTGTTGGTGAGCTTCACCACCGATTGGCGCTTTGCCCCCCAACGCAGCCGCGAGATCGTCAAGGCCTTGCTGGATAACCGACGGGACGTCAGTTATGCCGAGATCGATGCGCCACACGGACACGACGCTTTTTTGCTGGATGATCCGCGTTACATGGGCGTTGTTGGCGCTTATTTTGATGGCGTTGCCAAAGAGATGGCGGCATGAGCGATCTGGCGACCATGCAATCCATTGCTCGGCTGGTGCCGGTGGGCTCGCGCGTGCTGGACTTGGGCTGTGGTGACGGCGCGATGTTGGCGTACTTGCAGCAAACGCGTGGCTGCAGCGGCTACGGCATCGAGATTGATGACACCAACGTGCTGGCCTGCGTGCGGCGCGGCGTCAACGTCATTCAGCTCAATCTGGACGAAGGCCTGTCCCTGTTTGACGATGCCTCGTTCGACGTGGTGCTGCAAATCGATACGCTGCAACACCTGCGCAACGCCGAGGTCATGCTGCGCGAAACCGTGCGCGTGGGTCGCATCGGCATCGTCGCCTTCCCCAATTTTGCACATTGGCCGAACCGCCTGAGTGTGCTGCGCGGCCGCATGCCGGTGACGCGTCGCCTGCCCTACCAGTGGTACGACACCCCCAACATCCGCGTCGGCACCCATGCCGACCTGGCGCTGCTGGCCCGGCGCAGCGACTTGAAGGTGTTGGACAGTTTCGGCCTGCAGGACGGCCGCACGGTGCGGTTGGTGCCTAATTTACTGGCCGGCACCTCGGTGTATATGTTGTCGCGTTAAACAAGCAGTACTTGCACATCGCCCCATCAGGTTTGAATGAACTGTGTTAAATTGCGACCGTCGGGGTGTCAGCTCCCCGGCATCAGGCCGGTCAAGGCCTCAAGACGGTGTCCCGTCCAAGTGCTGCAATCTTGATTGGACTTTTCATGGACACCACAAAACCGATTTCCGATTCCCATTCCGATGGCGTTTCCTTTTGCACGCCCGCGGCCCTGCTTGCCGATCAATTGCGCCGGGCTGTCGCACCACTGGTGGTGGATGCGCGCAAAAACGAAGCGTTTGCCGCTTCGGCTTATCTGCTGCCGGGGGCCTTACGGCGCGACCCTTTGCAGGTCGCGCAGTGGGCTGCCGAGTTGCCCGGCGCCAACGCCGTACTGGTGTACTGCGTGCATGGTCATGAAGTGGGCGAAAACACCGTGGCGGCCTTGCGCCAGCGCGGCATCAACGCATCGTTTTTGCAGGGCGGCATCGAAGCGTGGCGTGAGCAGTCACTTTCCCTGTGGGCCAAACCAGTGGGGGGCGGTACGCGCTGGGTGACCCGCGAGCGGCCCAAAATTGACCGCATCGCCTGCCCCTGGCTGATCCGGCGTTTTGTCGATGCCGATGCGCAGTTTCTGTATGTGCCGACCGAGCAGGTGGCGGCTGTCGCCGCGCGCGAAGCGGCCACGGCGTATGACGTGGGGCCGGCGGTGGCCAGCACACTGTTCACGCATGAGGGCGAGCGCTGTAGCTTCGATGCTTTCATCAAACACTATCAGCTCGGTCAGAATGCGGCCCTGCTGCGACTCGCGTTGATCGTGCGCGGCGCCGACACCGATCGGCTTGACCTCGCGCCTCAGTGCGCTGGCCTGTTGGCAGTGTCCCTGGGGATGGCGCGCACCCATCCCGATGATTCAGCGATGCTGGAGACCATGATGCCGGTTTATGACGCGCTGTATGCTTGGTGCCGCGATGCGGTTGCCGGCCAGGATGAAAAGCACAACTGGAAAATGACATGAGCGCCCCCCCATCCAGCTCCGCCGCTAGCCAGCGGGCAGCACCGACAGTGTCATTTCTTGAAGCCTTCAAGTTCTGGCTCAAGCTCGGCTTCATCAGCTTCGGTGGCCCGGCTGGCCAGATCGCCATCATGCACCGCGAACTGGTGGAGCAAAAGCGCTGGATTTCCGAGAAGCGCTTTTTGCACGCCCTGAACTACTGCATGCTGCTGCCCGGCCCGGAGGCGCAACAACTGGCCACCTACATTGGCTGGTTGATGCACCGCACTTGGGGCGGCATTGTGGCAGGGGTGCTGTTTGTGCTGCCTTCACTGTTCATCCTGATCGGCTTGAGCTGGGTTTATGTGGCTTTTAGTGATGTGGCGTGGGTGGCCGGGCTGCTCTATGGCATCAAGCCGGCCGTGGCGGCCATCGTGTTGCATGCGGTGTACCGGATCGGCTCAAAAACATTGAAAAAACCATCGACAGCCCCGTTGTTATGGGCGATAGCAGCTATTAGTTTTATTGCAATTGCATTTTTGAATATCCCCTTTCCGTGGGTTGTGCTGGGCGCGGCTGTGACCGGTTGGCTGGGTTCGAGATTTGCACCAGCGCAGTTTGCCGCAGGTGGCGGGCACGGCGCCACACAGAAAGAGGATGCGCCTCACTTGCCCTGCATCATTGACGACGACACCCCCACGCCTGAGCATGCGCGTTTCCGCAAATCCAGACTGGCCAGCGTGCTGGTGGTGGGTGCTGTGTTGTGGTTGCTGCCCATGACCGCACTCATGCTGTGGCAGGGCTGGGACGCGACCTTGACGCAAATGGGCTGGTTCTTCACCAAGGCTGCGCTGCTGACGTTTGGCGGTGCCTATGCCGTGTTGCCCTATGTGTACCAGGGCGCAGTGGAGCAGTTTGCGTGGCTGACCGGGCCGCAGATGATGGACGGTCTGGCGCTGGGTGAAACCACGCCCGGCCCGCTGATCATGGTGGTGGCTTTTGTCGGCTTTCTGGGCGGCTGGGCGCAACAGGTGCTGGGGCCGGACACGCTATTTCTGGGCGCTGCGCTGGCCGCTACGGTGGTGACCTGGTTTACCTTTCTGCCCTCGTTTCTGTTCATTCTGGCCGGTGGCCCGCTGGTGGAATCAACCCACGGCAAGCTGCATTTCACCGCACCGCTGACCGCCATCACCGCCGCCGTGGTCGGGGTGATTGCCAGTCTGGCGCTGTTTTTTATAGTGCATATCGCTTTGAAGACCGGGGCGACAGGCACACTGCTCTCGCAACTCGACCTGGCGGCGCTGGCGCTGACTGCTTTGGCGGCGCTGGCGCTGATGCGCTACAAGGTGGGCGTGATGCCGGTGATTGCGGGCTGCGCGCTGGTCGGCTTGGCGCTGCGCCTGCTCGGCTGGGCCTGATTCCATTTCCAAATCATCCCTGTCGTTGTTGTCTCGCCTTGCCGTGCTACAGCACTGCCTGCGGCTCGACGCCTAGACAAGAATGATTTGGAAATGGAATGAGTTGGCACAACCAGCCAAGCGGTGTCGAGAAAATAATCTCACCCACGAGCCTGTGACAGGCATAAAAAAGCGGGCCGAGAGGCCCGCTTTTTACCACTCAAAAACCAGGATTATTTCTTTTCTGCCACGGTCTTGCACATAGCCTTCATCTTGTCATCCATTTTCATTTCAGTCATTTTCTTGTCATCCATTTTCTTGGCATCCATTGCCTTGCACGCAGCCGTCATCTTGTCATCCATTTTCATACCGTCCTTCATCGCGCCGCCATGGGATGCAGCGATGGCGCCAAAAGAGGCGGTGGCGAAGACGGCAGCGATCAGTACGGAAAGTAACTTGCTCATGGGTAAACTCCAAAACGTGGGTTAACAACAAATAACGTCCACATTGGACGCCGACGAAATATACAGCAATTTCCATGATCAGACAGTTGATTGGCTCCGTGCGAGTCCGCCGCCTGCTGCTGCCGTTTGTGGCGATGGCGGCACTGGCGCTGCTGGCGCATGCAGCGCCACGCACGCCAATGGCTGACGCCGAGGTGCTTGAGAGATTGCCCTGGCGTGCGGGTGATGCGGACGCGCGCGAGTTAAGCGCCTTGCGCACGGCGGTGAGCAAGGCTGCGGGCGATCCAGTGCCGGCGGAGCAACTTGCCCAGCGCTATTTTGACCTTGCCGGTGCGCGGGGAGATCCGCGCTACGTGGGCTATGCCGAAGCAGTTGTTGCGCGCTTCCCCGGCACGCTAACGCCCTCTTTGCTGTCGGTACGCGGCATGCTGCGCCAGTACCGGCATGATTTTGAAGGGGCGCTGAATGATTTTGCTGCCGCCCTGTCACTTGATCCTGACTTTGCCGCAGCGCACGCCTGGCGTGCTGCCATCTATTTGGTGGCGGCTGATTACGTGGCGGCGCACAAGGCGTGCGACGCTCTGCAGCACCTCGGGCGCAGCACCTTGGCCGGCGGCTGCAGGGGGCTGGCACAAGCCTACAGCGGGCAGCTTGCGGCGGGCGCTCAGACTCTGCAACGCACACTCGGGGCCACCCGTGATCCGGATAACCGTCTCTGGTTGCTGACCCGACTGGGCGAGGTGGCGGCCTGGCGCGGTCAGCCGGAGCAGGCCGAACGGCACTTCCGGGAGGCTTTGAGTCTGGGTCGTGACGACGGCTATCTGCTCGCCGCCTGGAGCGATTTTCTGCTCGATGCCGGACGCCCTGATGAGGTGCTCAGGCAGCTCGCTCGCTGGGAGGCGTCCGACAGTCTTCTGTTGCGGCTGGCAGAGGCCGGCGCCGCGCTGAAGGCACCCGGCGCAGCGCGACACGCACAGATGCTGGCGGATCGGTATGCAGCCGCCAGATCGCGTGGCGACACCACGCATCGCGCCGAAGAGGCGCGCTATTTGTTGCATTTGCGCGGCGACGCCAGACAGGCCTTGCGGCTGGCGGCAGAAAACTACCGCATCCAGCGCGAACCGCGTGATGCCCGTGTTCTGCTCGAAGCCGCCCTGGCGGCACAGGACGGCGCTGCCGCGCAAGCCGTGCGTGACTGGCTGCGCAGCAGCGGCTTTGAGGATGCGCGCCTGCGCCGGCTGGGTCAGGCATCGGCGCTGGCGGGGTGGCCATGATGCTGCGCCGCTGCCTGCTCATCCTGTTGCTGCTGTGCCCGCTTGCGGTGCTGGCACACAAAGCCAGCGACAGTTATCTGGTGCTCGACATCAAGGGACGGGAACTGTCGGGGCAGTGGGACATCGCCTTGCGCGATATCGACTTCGCCCTGGGGCTCGACAACGACGGCAACGGCGAAATTACCTGGGGCGAATTGCGCCCGCGCCACGCGGACATAGCCGCCTGGGCGCTGAGCCGTCTTTCCCTGCAACGGGGTGGCGCCTGCACCTTGCAGGTGGCGCATCACCAGGTCGATGATCACACCGATGGCGGCTACGCCGTGCTGAGACTCGCTGGCGCGTGCCCGGCTGCCAGCGGGGACGTGGCGCTGAATTATCGTTTGCTGTTTGAGCTTGACGCCCTGCATCGCGGCCTGCTGCGTTTGAGTCTTGACGGGGTGGCGCAGACCGCCGTCCTGTCGCCCGACAGCGGGGCGCAGCGTTTCACGTCCGGGACGGTGTCGTTCGCAAGCCGGTTGGCCCAGTTCAGACAGTATCTGGTCGAAGGCATCTGGCACATCTGGATCGGCTTCGATCACATTCTGTTTTTGCTGTCCCTGCTGCTGCCGGCGGTGTTGCTGCGTGAGGCCGGACATTGGCGCAGTGCGGCACGTTTTGGCGATGCCTTGCGTGAGGTGGTGTGGGTGGTTACAGCTTTCACAGCGGCGCATTCCATCACGCTCACGCTGGCGGCGCTCGGCCTGATTTCGTTGCCGTCGCGGCTGGTGGAGTCGGTGATTGCGGTTTCGGTGGTGCTGGCCGCCGCGAATAATCTGAAGCCGCTGTTTGACCGGCGGCGCTGGATGATGGCTTTTGGCTTTGGTCTGATTCATGGCTTTGGCTTCGCCAGCGTGCTGGCTGAATTGGGCTTGCCCAAAGAGACTCTGGTGTTGTCCCTGCTTGGGTTCAACCTCGGTGTAGAGATCGGTCAGCTTGCCATCGTTGCCGTATGCCTGCCGCTGACCTATGCCTTGCGCAACTCCGTCTTTTATCGCCGTGGCGTGATCGGCGGTGGCTCTCTGATCATCATCGCTATTGCCCTGGTCTGGCTGATCGAGCGGGCGTTCGATTTGAAGTTGATGAGCGCCTGAAAAAGGGCGCTGCTCTTGCCTGCTGCAGGTGAGCGGTGCAATGCGCCAACCGTGGCATGATGTGGGGCAGTTTTGACAAATCGTCCAAGGAGTTTTGCATGAATGACCGCGTTTCTGAGACCGCGCTGAATGCTGCACAAGCGCTGGGCCAGGTGAGCCGCGCCTGGGATGACGACATCGTCAGCCAGATATCCCACTACATCGGGATACCGGCCAAGTCACCTGCGTTTGACGCCGATTGGGCGCAAAACGGCTACATCGACACGGTGGTACGCCATGCCGCGAGCTGGGTCGAGGCACAGAAGGTGGACGGTCTGAAGCTTGAAATCATCCGGCTTGAGGGCCGCACGCCGGTGCTGTTCTTCGAGCTTCCCGCATCAATGGGTTCCGCTGACCTTGCTGTTGCCCCTGCAAAGGCGGCCTCCAATCCCACCGTATTGATGTACGGCCACCTGGACAAACAACCTGAATTCACCGGCTGGCGCAGTGACCTCGGACCGTGGACCCCCAAGTATGAAAACGGCAAACTGTACGGCCGCGGTGGCGCCGATGACGGCTACGCCATTTACGCCAGCATTGCCGCCATCCAGGCGCTCAAAAGCCAGCAGGTGGCGCATCCGCGCATCGTCGGCCTGATAGAGACCTGTGAAGAGAGTGGTTCCTACGACTTGCTGCCTTATATTGACGCGCTGGGCTCCCGCCTGGGCGAGGTGGCACTGGTGGTTTGTCTGGATTCGGGCGCGGGCAACTACGATCAGCTCTGGTTGACCAGCAGCCTGCGTGGCATGGCCAGCGGTGTCTTGAAGGTGGAAATTTTGACCGAAGGTGTCCATTCGGGCGATGCCAGTGGTCTGGTGCCCTCGAGTTTTCGCATCATGCGCCAGGTGCTGGACCGGCTCGAAGACAGCGCCACCGGTCGACTGCTGCCGCCCTCCTTCCATTGCGAAGTACCGCCTGACCGTCTGGCCCAAGCGCAGGCCACGGCGGCGATACTGGGCGATGAGGTGCACCAGCGCTTCCCCTGGGCCCACTATGACTGTGGTGGCGCCACCGTGTTTGCGCTGCCTACCACCGCTGACCCGGTGCAAGCCCTGCTCAGCCGCACCTGGGCGCCGACCCTCAGCGTGACCGGCGCTGAAGGTTTCCCGAACTTTAAAAACGCCGGCAACGTGCTGCGACCGTACAGCGCGTTCAAGCTCAGTTTGCGTTTGCCGCCGCTGGTTGACGCAGCCTCGGCGGTGCAGCAACTCAAACGCCTGCTGGAAGACAACGCACCCTACCAGGCCCGCGTCACCTTCGAGAGTGCTGGGGCGTCCACCGGCTGGAATGCCCCCAGCACGGCGCCGTGGTTCGAGCAGGCGCTCAACGCCGCGTCGCAAGCGTACTTTGGCGCCCCCTGTGGCTACATCGGCCAGGGCGGCACCATTCCGCTCATGAGCATGCTGTCCAAAGGGTTCCCGAAAGCGCAAATGATGGTCTGCGGTGTGCTGGGCCCCAAAAGCAATGCGCACGGACCGAATGAGTTTTTGCATGTGCCTTACGCCAAGAAACTGACAGCAGCGGTGGCGCAGGTCATGGCCCAACTGCCCCGATGAATAGCGCAAGCACGCTGTCCACCGTTGTTGCCAGTGATGGCAACAACCTTGCCGTCCAGGACTGGCCGCTGGCGCCGGGAAAAACCCTGCGCGGCGTGGTCCTGCTGGTGCACGGATTAGGCGAACATGTGGGCCGCTACGACCCTGTTGCCCGGCACCTCAATGACTGGGGTTTTGCGGTGCGCGGCTATGACCAGTACGGCCATGGCGAGTCGGGCGGGCCGCGTGGCGGCCTGCCCACGGACAGCCGTTTGCTGGACGATCTGGCCGCTATGGTGGACAGCACCCGGGTCCGCATGGACCCCAAAACACCGCTGATCTTGCTCGGGCACAGCATGGGCGGACTGGTGGCCGCGCGTTTTGTGTCGCTGGCCATGCGTCCGGTGCAGGCGCTGGTCATGTCCTCACCTGCACTGGACCCGGGGCTCAATTTTGTGCAGAAGTTGTTGCTGGCGGTACTGCCCAAAATCGCCCCCAATTTCCGGGTGGGCAACGCTCTGGATCCTTCGCTCATTTCACATGATCCGGCAGTCGTGGCCGCTTACCGCGTTGACAAACGGGTGCATGACCGCATTTCAGGCCGACTCGGGCGCTTTATCGCGGACGCCGGTCCGGCCACGCTGGCGCTTGCCGCCACCTGGAAAGTGCCCACCCTGTTGCTGTACGCGGGGGCCGACAAACTGGTCAACCCGGCCGGCAGCCGGGCCTTTGCGGCAGCAGCGCCGAAACAGTTGGTGAGCGCGCGTTGTTTTGAGGCGCTCTATCACGAGATCTTCAACGAGCTCAAGTCGGAACCCGTTTTTGCCGAGCTCAAGAATTGGCTTGATGCCCGGTTTTAGATCCGGCGCCGGGCCGCCTCAAGACGGATCAGCCCCTTAGGGGGCAGGGAGGACACGAAGTGCCGAGCGTGGGGGCCCTAAGTCGCCAGTTTGCGGCGTTGCTGCCTGCTGAGCCACACCAGCAAGCCGGCCATCAAGGCCACCGGCACCAGTGAGCCGTAATTCAGCAGCGCCCAGCCGCGTGTGGTGACCAGCACGCCGGAGGCCAACGAGCTCAAGGCCAGCGTGACGAAGACAAAGAAATTCAGGGCGCCCTGGGCCCGGTCTTTTTCCTCGGGCGAGTAGGTTTGCAGCGACAGTGTGGTACTGCCGGTGAACAGGAAATTCCATCCCACACCCAACAAAAACAGGGCGATCAAAAACTGCTGCAGCGCAACGCCTGACAGGGCGACCACGATGCATAGCGCATTGAGCGCGACGCCGACCCCCATGATGGGCAGCGCGCCAAAGCGTTTGATTAAATGGCCGGTGAAAAATCCCGGCGCAAACATGCCAATCACATGCCATTCCAGCACCAGCGCCACATCGGAAAAGGGCAGGCTGCACTGCTGCATGGCAATCGGCGTGGCCGCCATCAGCAGGTTCATTACGCCGTAGCCCAGCGCACCCGCAGCGGCCGCCACGATAAATACGGGTTGGCGCATGATCTGGCTCAGCGGGCGGCCTGCGTTACCGGATGTTTTGGGTGGTGGCGGCGGGAAATCAATGAAGGCGAGTACCGCCATGGCCAGCAGGGCGACAGCGGCCAGCGCCATGTAGGCACCCGCAAAAGGAGCACTCATCAGGGTGCGGGTGTGCTGCGCCAGGTTGGGCCCCAGTACCGCGCCAATCAGGCCGCCGGCCATCACCAGCGATACGGCTTTTTCGCGCCAGGCGGTCTGCGCGAGCTCGGCTGCAGCAAAGCGGTACAGATTGGCGTTGGCGTTGTAGTAGCCGGCTACCACGGTGGCGGCGCACAGCAGCCAGAAATCCTTGCTGACGACGGCGTATGCGCACAGCAGGGTCGATGCCATAGCCACCCCCAAGCCTAACTGAAACGACATCTTGCGCCCGAAGCGGGCTTGTGTTTTGGCCACCAGTCCGGTGGACAAGGCGCCACCGACCACATAGCCCATGATCGGCAGCGTCGCCATCCAGCCCAGTGGTGCCAGGCTCAAGCCGACCAGGCCGTTGATGGCGATGAGGGCGACGTTGTTGGTCAGGAAAAGGCCCTGGCAGATGGCCAGCAGCCAGAGGTGTCGGTTCATGGGAGATGTATGATGCAGGGCAGGAAATTGAATGTATTGGTAGGAAATTGAATGTATTTTGACAGTAGTGTCCCAACGTTTGCACATCAGGACGTCGTAAGTTAATGATTTACTTGTTAAATTTAGTGTTTGACTCTGGTCTCGATTTCAACGTCGAAATGCAGACTTGTGGTTTTTTGCGGGTTTCCGCCCAAAACCACCAT
>JAUXOA010000027.1 GCA_030682475.1 Rhodoferax sp.
TTTTTTCTTTCCCCCACTCACTCCCCCCGCCCTCTCCCGCCCCGCCGGGCGGAAGAGGGCGCCAGAGTTTGGGTTTGGTTTCTGGCAACGCTTCTACAACGCGAAGGGCGCCACAGCTCCCGCGCGGCAAGACTTCAGGCCAGCGGTCGTAGCAATCTTGACCAGTCTTGCGCATCAGCCGCCCAGCGTCTGCGACGGCTGGGCCCGTAACCGGGAACAAAGCCAGGAACAAGGCCGACGTTCGTGAGTTTTGCCCCCTCCCCAGCCGTCGCAGACGCTGGGCAGCGGGTGTGCCGAACAATCAAAAACCACCCTACGACCGGCTCCCTGCGATCTTGCCCATCAAAGACAGTCGCGACTGCTCCCTGTAATTCCGTTGTCGGCGCGCGCGGTCAAATGAGACTCCCCCTTTCCACCCCGGCGGGGGTGGAAAGGGGGCTGGGGGGATAGGGGGGGAACAAACCATCTCAAACACCCCACCCAGCAAGCAAAGAAAGATCAGTCAGCCTGTTTCCGCAAAAACGCCGGAATCTCGAAATCATCCATGCCACCCGAAACCAACGCATCCACCTTGGCCGCCGCCTGGGTCCGGTCGCGGGTACGCCAGACGCTGGGCATTGCCATGCTGTTGTAATCAGGCTGCTTCAAGCCGGACGGGTTCATGGCCGAGGGCATCGTGCCGTTGACGGGCGTGTTCAGCGTCGGCACGTGAAAGGGTACGTTGTCGGTGCCGGTGCGCAATGTGGTTTGAAGCACCTGTAACTGGGGCTTGGCGCGGCTGGCACCCTGGCGGCTCAGACCCGTGGCCACCACGGTGACGCGGATCTCGTCCCCCAGGTTGTCGTCGTAGGCGGTACCGTAGATGACATGGGCGTCAGGCGAGGCGTAGGCACGAATCGTGTTCATTGCCAGCTTGGACTCGCTGAGTTTCAAGGAACCCTTGGCGGCGGTGATCAGCACCAGCACGCCCTTGGCACCCGAGAGGTCGATCCCTTCAAGCAAGGGGCAGGCAACCGCCTGTTCGGCTGCGATGCGCGCACGATCGGGGCCAGCCGCCACAGCGGTGCCCATCATGGCTTTGCCGGGCTCGCCCATCACGGTGCGCACGTCTTCAAAGTCGACGTTCACATGGCCCGGCACATTGATGATTTCTGCAATACCGCCGACGGCGTTCTTCAGCACATCGTTGGCATGGGCAAAGGCTTCGTCCTGGCTCATGTCTTCGCCGCCGGGCAAGTCCATGAGCTTCTCGTTGAGCACCACAATCAGCGAATCCACATTGGCTTCGAGTTCGGCCAGGCCGGCCTCGGCGTTGCTCATGCGGCGACCGCCTTCAAAATCGAAGGGTTTGGTCACCACGCCCACCGTCAGAATGCCCATTTCACGCGCCACGCGGGCAATAACCGGCGCCGCACCGGTGCCAGTCCCACCGCCCATACCGGCGGTGATGAACAGCATGTGCGCGCCATCGATGGCCGAGCGGATGTCGTCCACCGCCAGTTCAGCCGCTTCGCGCGCTTTGTCAGGCTTGCTGCCGGCGCCCAGACCACTGCTGCCGAGCTGAATGGTTCGGTGCGCATCGCTTCGGCTCAGTGCCTGCGCATCGGTATTGGCGCAGATGAATTCGACGCCCTGCACCGCACAGTCAATCATGTGACCGACCGCGTTGCCGCCACCGCCACCGACGCCAATGACCTTGATCTGGGTGCCCTGGTTAAACGTTGCTTCTTCAATCATTTCGATAGGCATTTTTTTCTCCTTGAGTTTCAAATAGTTGACAGTTGCCGAAATTGCTGGGGATCATTTTTAGTTGCGAAGGCGGTCCCACACATCGCCATTGCCATCGCCAATGGGGGCTTGCGCGCGCCAGCCAGATTCTTGATTTCATGATTAAAAGTTCCCTACAAACCAGTCTTTGACCTGACCGAAAGCCGTTTTCATAGAGCCATTTTTTTGTGCCACCTTGAAACCGCGCAGGCGGGCCAGCCGGGCTTCCTCGAGCAATCCCATGACAGTGGCGGCCCGGGGCTGAGCCACCATGTCGGACAGGACGCTTGAATATTTTGGAATACCACGGCGCACCGGTTTGAGAAAGATATCCTCGCCCAGCTCCACCATGCCGGGCATGATGCAACTGCCGCCGGTGAGCACAATGCCGCTGGAGAGCATTTCCTCAAAACCGGACTCGCGCATGACCTGGTGCACCAGTGAAAAAATTTCTTCGACGCGCGGCTCGATGACGCCGGCCAGCGCCTGACGGCTGAGCATGCGCGGACCCCGGTCGCCCAGACCGGGGACTTCAACCTGGGCATCCGGGTCGGCCAGCAACTGCTTGGCATAGCCGCTCTCCACCTTGATCTCTTCGGCGTCCTTGGTCGGCGTGCGCAGCGCCATCGCAATGTCACTGGTGATCAGGTCGCCGGCAATCGGAATGACGGCGGTGTGGCGAATGGCGCCATTAGTGAAGATCGCCACATCGGTGGTGCCGGCACCAATGTCGACCAGGGCCACGCCCAGTTCACGCTCGTCTTCGGTCAGCACCGACAGGCTGCTGGCGAGCGGGTTGAGCATGAGCTGCTCGACCTCCAGGCCGCAACGACGCACACACTTGATGATGTTCTCAGCCGCGCTCTGAGCGCCGGTCACGATGTGCACCATGGCCTCTAGGCGGATGCCGCTCATGCCGATCGGCTCTTTCACGTCCTGGCCGTCGATGATGAACTCCTGCGGCTCCACCAGCAGCAGGCGCTGGTCGGTCGAGATGTTGATGGCCTTGGCGGTTTCCACCACTCGCGCCACGTCGGCAGCGCTCACTTCACGGTCCTTAATAGCCACCATGCCCTTGGAATTGATGCCGCGGATGTGACTGCCAGTGATGCCGGTGTAAACACGGGTAATCTTGCAGTCGGCCATCAGCTCGGCTTCTCGAAGCGCCTGCTGGATACTTTGCACCGTGGCCTCAATATTCACCACCACACCGCGCTTGATGCCATTGCTGGGCGCCACGCCCAGCCCGGCGAGCTTGAGCTCACCGTTGGGCAGCACCTCGGCCACCACCACCATCACCTTGGCGGTGCCAATGTCCAGCCCTACGACCAGATCTTTGTATTCTTTCGCCATATGTTCACCTGTTGGTTTTGTTTGCGCTATTTCGCTACTTTTTCTGCCCACCCGTCGCCAGCGTGCTCACGCCCCGCAGTCGGATGGCATAACCGTCTTGATGCCGTAAATCTGCCGTTTCCAGGGCCTCCGGCTTGCGTCCATAGCGCGATGTCACCTGGGTCAGCGTCTTGAGGAATCGGTGCGTGCGGGCCAGCACTTCAGCCATTGAGCCACCCCCGAGCACCAGCACGGCGCCGGTGTCGAGCCGCGCGCGCCAGCCACCCTGGCCGGTCAACTCGATCTGCTCAAGCGTCAGGTCCATGGGCTCGAACAGCGGCTGCAAGGTTTGGTACATGGCCAGCACCGTCGCGGCCTGGCCCTCAGGGCCATGCAAACGGGGCAAGTCCTCTTGCTCCACCTCGCCCACGTTGGCTTCAAACACTTCGCCAAAACTGTTGACCAACCTGGATTCGCGCTCCACCCCCCAGTAGGCCACCGCCTTGTGCTCCTGTAGCAGCACCTTGAGGCGATTGGGGAACTCGCGCCGCACCAGCGCCTGACGCACCCAGGGCACCGACTCAAAGGCGAGCCGGGCACGGGTGAGGTCGAGCGTGAAAAACGTGCGGCTCAGACGCGGCGCCACATTGGCGCGCAGGGTCACCGCGTTGTTATGCGTCACCTCGCCGCTCACTTCGATGGCGCGGATGGCAAACACCGGATGCCGCGCGGCCCAGCCCACCAGCGCGCCCACAACCATCAGCGCAAACGCCACGAACAGGAGGGAAGCCGTGATGTTCATGAGTTTCACATCGAAGGGCGTGGACAGCTTGTCTGTCATGTCGCCCCCTTGACCGGGCCGTCTGCGTCAGCCATCCCATAGTCCAGGGCGGCCTGCTGCAAGACCAGAGCGCACAGCGCCGGGTAGCTGATGCCCGCCGCCTTGGCTGCCATCGGCACCAGCGAATGCCCGGTCATGCCAGGCGAGGTGTTGATCTCCAGCAGATAGGGTTGGCGTGTGCGGGCGTCAACCATCACATCGGCGCGGGCCCAGCCACGACAACCCAGCACTTGGTAGGCCTTGAGCACCAGCTCTTGAATATGGGTTTCTTCGCCCTCTGGCAAACCACAGGGCACCAGGTACTGGGTGGTGTTGGTGAAATACTTGTTCTGGTAGTCGTAGTTGCCCTCAAGCGCCACGATACGGATCAGCGGCAGGGCGCGGGCGGACGCACCCGAGCCCAGCACCGCAATCGTCACCTCATCGCCGCTGATGAACTGTTCGCACAGCACCATGGCGTCATGCCGGGCCGCCAGCGCATAGGCGCCGTCGCACTGGTCCAAAGTGGTGACCTTGGTCAGACCAATGGTGGAACCTTCCCGGTCGGGCTTCACGATCATGGGGCTGCCCAGCCCGGCCAAGGCCAGTCGGGTAGCGGTCGCACTGTCCACCTGCTGCCACGCCGGGGTCGGCAAACCTTCCGAGCGCCAGATGCGTTTGGTCATGACCTTGTCAATGGCCATGGCAGACGCCATGACGCCCGAGCCGGTGTAGGGAATGCCCAACAACTCGAGCGCACCCTGCACCGTGCCATCTTCACCAAAGCGGCCATGCAAGGCAATGAAGCAGCGCGAAAACCCGGCGCGTTTGAGCTCGCCAAGATCACGCTCGGCTGGATCGAAGGCATGGGCATCGACCCCTTGCGAGATCAATGCCTGCAGCACACCCTGCCCTGACATCAGGGAGATTTCCCGCTCGGCCGAGGCGCCACCCATCAAGACCGCGACCTTGCCCAAATCGATCCGTTCGGGCTGAGGGCGAGCGGAGATGAACGGCTGGCTGTCAGCGGTGCTCATGCGACACCCCCCAGTTCAACCACTTTTGCTGGCACGGCGCCGATGGAGCCAGCCCCCATGCACAACACCACATCGCCGGCGCGCGCGTTCTCAATAATGGCCTGCGCCATATCGGCGATGTCGTCCACAAAGACGGGTTCGATGCGGCCTGCCACGCGCAGCGCACGCGTCAGGCTGCGGCCATCGGCGGCGATGATCGGCGCCTCACCGGCGCCGTACACCTCGGCCAGCAACACCGCGTCGGCCAGCGCAATGACCTTGATGAAATCCTCGAAACAGTCGCGGGTGCGGGTGTAGCGGTGCGGCTGGAACGCCAACACCAGACGCCGATCCGGAAAAGCGCCGCGCGCGGCCGCCAGCGTGGCCGCCATTTCAACCGGGTGGTGGCCGTAGTCGTCGACCAGCGTGAAAACACCGCCATCGCGCGCGACCACCTCGCCGTAGTGCTGGAAGCGTCGACCCACGCCTTTGAAGCCGGCCAGTGCCCGCAAGACGGCGGCGTCGGGCACATTGAGCTCCACCGCCACCGCAATCGCCGCCAAGGCATTGAGCACGTTGTGGCGGCCCGGCAGGTTCAGCACCACCGCCAGGTCCGGCAACACCAGGCCATTGCGGCGCTGCACCGTGAAGTGCATTTGCCCGGCCACCGCGCGCACGTCCACCGCCCGCACCTCGGCGCCTTCGTCAAAACCGTAGCTGGTGATCGGGCAGGTGACCTGCGGCACGATCTCAAGCACAGCGGCGTCGTCGGTGCACAAAATGGCCGTGCCGTAAAAAGGCATGCGGTGCAGGAAATCAACGAATGCTTGCTTGAGACGGCCAAAGTCGTGGCCGTAGGTTTCCATGTGGTCGGCATCGATATTGGTCACCACCGCCATCACCGGCATCAGGTTCAGGAACGAGGCATCCGACTCGTCGGCCTCCACCACGATGTAGTCACCCTGCCCGAGCCGGGCATTGACCCCGGCGCTGATGAGTCGCCCGCCAATCACAAACGTAGGGTCCAGTCCGGCCTCGGCCAAGACACTGGCAACCAGGCTGGTGGTGGTGGTCTTGCCATGGGTGCCGGCAATGGCAATGCCCTGCTTGAGCCGCATCAGCTCGGCCAGCATCAGGGCGCGCGGCACCACCGGGATGCGCTTCTCGCGGGCGGCCAGCACTTCGGGGTTGTCGGCTTGCACGGCAGTCGATGTGACCACCGCGTCTGCGCCGTCCACATTGGCGGCCGTGTGGCCAACACAGGTCTGGATGCCCAGGTCTGAGAGCCGCTTCAAAGTGGCGCTGTCATTGAGGTCCGAGCCGGAAATGATATAGCCCAGGTTGAACAGCACTTCGGCGATGCCCGACATGCCAGAGCCACCGATGCCCACGAAGTGAATGTGACGTACCGCATGTTTCATGGGCTCAACTCCTCACAGGCGGCCACGAGCTTCGCGGTCGCGTCTATCTTTTCCAGATTTTTGGCCTGCAACGCGTATGCCAGCAGCGTTTTTCGCTCTGTTTTCTGTAGCATGCCGGTCAAGCGTTCGGGCGTCAACTCATGCTGGGGCAGTAGCCAGCCCGCTCCCTGGTCGACCAAAAACCTGGCATTGCGGGTCTGGTGATCGTCCACGGCAAACGGAAACGGCACGAACAGCGCCGCCGCACCCACGGCAGCAATCTCGGTCACGGTGCTGGCACCGGCGCGGCACAGCACCAGATCGGCGTCGGCAAAGGCCTGCGCGGTGTCGTCAATAAAGGGCGTGAGTTGCGCCTGCACGCCGGCGCTGGCGTAGTTGGCGCGCAGGGCGTCTATTTGCTGGGTGCCACTTTGGTGGATGACCAGCGGGCGCTCATTCAGCGGCAGCAGGGCCAGCGCACGCGGCACGATGTCGTTCAAGGCCCGTGCGCCCAGGCTGCCCCCCAGCACCAGCAGACGCAAAGGCCCGCTGCGTCCGGCAAAACGGGTGGCCGGATCGGGGCCACCAATGAAGGCCGGGCGCAAGGGGTTTCCGACCCAGATCCCTTTTTGGATGACGCCTGGAAAAGCAGTGAAGACGCGCGCCGCCACCTTGGCCAGCAGCTTGTTGGCCAGGCCCGCCACCGAGTTTTGTTCATGCAGCACCAGCGGTTTTCCCATCAGGACACTCATCATGCCGGCCGGAAACGTGATGTAGCCACCCAATCCCAGCACCACATCGGGCTGGACACGGCGCAGCACCTGAGCGCTTTGCCAGCAAGCGCGCAACAGGCGCCAGGGCAATATGGCAAGAGTGGAGAGCCCTTTGCCGCGCACGCCCGAAAAATCAATCGATTCAAACGGGATGCCCTGAGGCGGCACCAGCCGGCTCTCCATGCTCGGCTGCGCGGCACTGCCCACCCCGCCCAGCCAGTGCACGCGCCAGCCGCGCTCGCGCAAAGCCTGCGCCACGGCCAGACCCGGAAAGATATGACCCCCAGTGCCACCGGCCATCACGAGTGCGCACTTGCTGATTGATGCTGTGCTCATAGCCGCCCTCCGTGCATTAACCATGTCGCTTGACGCGCCATGATGCGCTGCACGCATAGCCAGTTTTGATGAAACAGGCTACTCATACCCGCCCTCCGTGCATGAGTAGCCTGTTTTCGTAGTCAATGCGCAGCACCACGGCAATGGCCACCAGGTTGACCAGAATGGCGGAGCCACCGTAGCTCATCAGCGGCAAAGTCAGGCCCTTGGTGGGCAAGGCGCCCAGGTTCACCCCCATGTTGATGAAGGCCTGGAAACCGATCCAGATGCCCACCCCCTGCGCTACCAGTCCGGCAAAGACCCGGTCCAGCGCAATCGCCTGACGACCAATCTGCATCATGCGACGGGTCAACCAGATGAACAGGCCGATGACGCAGAGGATGCCCACCAGTCCGAACTCTTCACCGATCACGGCCAGCAGAAAATCGGTGTGGGCCTCAGGCAACCAGTGCAGTTTCTCCACGCTGCCGCCCAGCCCGACGCCAAAGATCTCACCGCGCCCAATGGCGATCAGGGAATGGGTGAGCTGATAGCCTTTGGCCAGTACGTTCTTCTCGCTCCAGGGGTCGAGGTAAGCAAAAATGCGTTCGCGCCGATAGTCACTCAAGGCAATCATCAGTCCAAAGACCAGCAGCAGCACGGTGGCAATCAGAAAGAACATGCGGGCGTTGACGCCGCCCAGAAACAGGATGCCCATGGCGATCACGGCGATCACCATGAAGGCGCCCATATCGGGCTCGGCCAGCAGCAGCAAACCGACCAGACCCACGGCGGCAACCATCGGCAACACAGCCCGGAAAAAGCGCTCTTTGAGCTCCATCTTGCGCACCATGAAATTCGCCACGTAAAGCAGCACGGCGAACTTGGCCAGCTCAGACGGCTGGAAACTAAAAGGCCCCAGTGAAATCCAGCGGCGCGAGCCATTAACAAGTTTGCCGACATACGGAATCAGTACCGCAGCCAGCAGAATCAGGGCCCCCACAAACAGCCACGGTGCCGCCTTTTCCCAGGTCGCCACCGGAACCTGAAAAGCCAGCAGACCCACTACAAACGCAATCGCCAGCCACATCACATGACGGGTCAGGAAATAGGTGGGGGTGTACTTGGCGAACCTCGGGTTGTCCGGCATCGCGATCGACGCCGAGTAGACCATCACCAGCCCCCAGGCGAGCAACGTCACCGTAACCCAGACCAGCGTCTGGTCATACCCCATCACCCGCGTCGGCGCACTGCCGGTGGCGGCACGGCGCGTCGCCCCCAGTCGCACCGGCAGGACATCGCCCGCCGGGCATCCCAGGCTGCCGAACCAGCCGGAAAAACGTGCGCCAAGGGAACTCACAGGGCGCCCTCCAGGGGGACACCGGACGCACTGGCTAGTTCGCTCACCGCCGCAACAAACACCCGGGCGCGGTGCTGGTAGTTGTCAAACATGTCAAAGCTGGCGCAGGCCGGCGACATCAGCACGGCGTCCCCGGTATGGGCCAGCCGCCTGGCCTGCGCCACCGCCTGCGCCATGGACCTGGCGTCAACCAGCGTGACACCGGCGGACGCCAGCGCAGCTCGAATCTGTGGCGCGTCACGACCGATCAGCACCACGGCGCGCGCATAGCGGGACACCGGCTCGACCAGCGGCGAGAAGTCCTGCCCCTTGCCCTCGCCGCCCATGATGGCGACGACCTTGCGATCGGCACCCAGGCCGCACAGCGCGGCCACGGTAGCACCGACATTGGTACCCTTGCTGTCGTCAAAAAATTCCACTCCATTGAGGATGCCGATGGATTCCACCCGGTGCGGTTCGCCGCGGTATTCGCGCAGGCCGTAGAGCATCGGACCGAGAGCACAGTCCGCTGCGCAGGCCAGCGCCAGCGCCGCCAGCGCATTGACCGCGTTATGCCGCCCCCGGATGCGCAAGGCGTCAGCAGGCATCAGACGCTGAATGTGAACGTCTTCTGTAGCCTCATTGCGTTTGCGCCGGGTCTCGTCGGCTTCCAGCGCGCGCACCAGCCACACCATGCCGTTGACCTGCTCAAGGCCAAAGTCACCAGGGCGCTGCGGCATGTCAGCGCCGAACGTCACAAAAGGTCGCTGCACAGGCCGCTGTAGCTTCGCCCTTACCGGTTCCGGCAGCATCGCCATGACGAGTGGGTCTTCGCGGTTGAGTAGCATCAGACCCTGCTGACCAAAAATATTAGCCTTGGCGCTGGTATACGCTGCCATGCTGCCGTGCCAATCGAGGTGGTCCTGCGTGATGTTGAGCACCGTGGCGGCGCTGGGCTCGAACGCTTTTTCACCATCGAGCTGAAAGCTCGACAACTCGATGACCCAAACCTCGGGCAACGCATCGGCGTCCAGCCGCGCCGCCAGTGTGTCGAGCAGGGTTGGGCCGATATTGCCCGCCACCGCCACCGTTTTGCCAGCACGGCTGACCAGTTGCCCGGTGAGTGAGGTGACCGTGGTTTTGCCGTTGGTGCCGGTCACGGCCAGCACCTTGGGCGCATAGCCACGCTCGACCTTTAAGCTAGCCAGCGCCTGGGAAAACAGGCACAATTCGCCGGCAACCAACAAACCCAAAGTGTGAGCCGCTCCTGAAACTACAGCAACTTCGACAGGCATCAAGCCCGGGCTCTTGAACACGGCACGCACGTCCGTACCTTCGAGCAGCGCAGCATCGAATGCCCCGCTGACAAAACGGGCGCCCGGCACGTCGCGTTGCAGGGCTTCCAACTGCGGCGGCGCGCTGCGGGTATCTGCCACCGTCACCTGCGCTTGTAAGCGCGTGCACCAACGCGCCATCGCCAGGCCGGACGTACCCAGGCCCAGAATGAGAACGTGTTGGTCTTTGAGAAAATCCACGGCTACCTCAGCTTCAAGGTAGACAGGCCCACCAGGCACAGCAGCATGGTGATGATCCAGAAACGCACCACCACCTGCGTCTCTTTCCAGCCGATTTTCTCGAAATGGTGGTGCAGCGGGGCCATCTTCAGAATGCGTCGCCCCTGACCGTATTTCTTCCTGGTGTATTTGAAGTACGTTACCTGCAACATGACGGACAGCGCCTCCGCCACAAAAATGCCGCCCATGATGGCCAGCACAATTTCCTGGCGCACGATCACCGCGATGGTGCCCAAAGCAGCCCCCAGTGCCAAGGCGCCCACATCACCCATGAACACCTGGGCCGGGTGGGTGTTGAACCATAAGAACGCCAGACCCGCCCCGGCCATGGCCGCGCAGAAGATCAGCAGTTCGCCGGCGCCCGGAATATGGGGGAGAAACAGATACTTTGCAAACACCGCGCTGCCGGTCACGTAGGCAAAAATGCCCAAGGCCGAGCCGACCATCACCACCGGCATGATGGCCAAACCATCCAGACCATCGGTGAGGTTCACCGCATTGCTGGAGCCCACAATCACGAGGTAGGACAGAATGACAAAGCCCAGCACGCCCAGTGGATAGCTGATTTCCTTGAAAAAAGGCAGCATCAGTCCGGCTTTGGGCGGCAGGTTCAAATCGAAACCCGACTGCACCCATTTGAAAAACAACTCCAGCACGCGCAAATTGGAATTCTCTGAAATGCTGAACACCAGATACAACGCGGCCAGCAGGCCAATCAGCGATTGCCAGAAATACTTTTCACGCGAACGCATACCCTCGGGGTCTTTGTGCACCACCTTGCGCCAGTCGTCAACCCAGCCGATGGCACCAAAGCCGAGCGTGACCAGCAGCACGATCCACACAAAGCGGTTGCTCAGGTCCGCCCATAACAGGGTGGAGACGGAGATGCACAGCAAAATCAGCACCCCACCCATGGTCGGCGTGCCACTCTTGCTCAGGTGCGAGGCCATGCCATAGTCACGGATGGGCTGGCCAATCTTGAGCTCGGTCAGACGGCGAATGACAAAAGGCCCGGCCACCAGCCCCATCAGCAGGGCCGTCAAGGCAGCCATGACGGCACGGAAGGTGAGGTACTGAAAGACCCGGAAAGATCCGAATTCAGGCGACAGCGACTGCAGCCACTGAGCAAGGCTTAACAGCATGGCGAACTCCTGGATTCAAAACTAGACAGCATGGCTTTCTTCCCTGTCGTGTTGTACGTGGGCGGTAATGGCTTCGACCACCCGCTCCATCTTCATGAAACGCGACCCTTTGACCAGCACGCTGCCGATGCGGGGCAGTTCCGCCAGCACGGCCGCTTGAAGCGATTGGAGATCAGAAAAATGGCGGCCCGTGCCGAAACTTGTCGCAGCCAAGGCGGACAAGTCGCCCAGGGTAAACAGCGCGTCAATACCGAGCGTGCGGGCGAGTTGCCCGGCTTCCGTGTGGAACTGGGGGCCTTGTTCGCCCACTTCGCCCATGTCGCCCAGCACCAGCAGACCCGGTTTGGGGAGCGTCGCCAGCACTTCAATGGCGGCCTGGACCGAGTCCGGGTTCGCGTTGTAGCTGTCGTCCACCAGCGTAATGGGTCGAGTGCCGAGCTTGAGCACCAGCGCACGGGAGCGTCCTTTGACCGGCTCAAACGCCGCCAGGCCACGGGCAATCGAATCCAGCGGAACGCCCGCCGCCAGAGTGCAGGCGAGCGCCGCGAGCGAGTTCTTGACGTTGTGCAGACCTGCAATGTGCAGGGCGTAGCGCAGCGTGCCGGCTGAGGTGTTGACCACCACCTGCCAGGCGTCCCCCGACCAGAGCGCTTCGGTGCAACGCACATCCGCCCCGCTTGCAGCGTCGTCAGAGACGCAGAACTGAAGTACCGCACGTTGTCCGGCCTTGGCTGCCCATACCTCGGTGTACGGGTCATCGCAGGGGAACACCGCCACCCCGTTGCTGGCCAGAGCATCGATGACGCAGCCGTTTTCCTGTGCCACCGCTGCCACGCTGGCCATGAATTCAAGATGCTCGCGCTGCGCGTTATTGACCAGTGCCACGGTCGGCCGGGCGATGGCGGCCAGGCTTGCGATCTCGCCCGGATGGTTCATGCCCAGCTCAACCACGGCCACTTCGTGCTGGCTGCGCAAACGCAGTAGCGTCAGGGGTACGCCGATGTCATTGTTGAGATTGCCTTGCGTGGCCAGAAAGGCCTGCGGCTTGAAGCTGCGCAGGATGGTGGCGATCATCTGCGTCACCGTGGTCTTGCCATTGCTGCCGGTTACCGCAATCAGGGGCAGCTTGAACTGTGCGCGCCAGCCCGTGGCCAGCGCTGTCAGCGCCAGTTTGGCATCCGCCACCACCAGGCCGGGCAAGCCCGCAGCGCTCAGTCGGGCATCGACATCGCCCTGCTCATCCTCTTGACACAGGGCCGCCACGGCACCCTTGGCTTTGGCCTCGGCCAGAAAATCATTGGCATCAAAGCGCTCACCCCGCAGCGCCACAAACAGGTCGCCCGGCTCCAGCGTGCGGGTGTCGGTGTGCACGCGCCGGAAGGACAGCGCGCCACTGTCCACGCCGCTTCCGATGTCACTTTCCACCAGACGCGCGTTGTCAAGCCACACCATGGTTTGTTGCAGCGTCAGCATGTCACGCATCGCGACTCCTTTGCCCCGCAACTGGCGCGACCCGATCGCCCAGGGCGCGACGCACATGGTCCAGATCGGAAAAGGACAAACGCTGACCCGCCACCTCCTGATAGTCCTCATGACCTTTGCCGGCGATCAGCAACACATCGTTGGCCGCCGCCTGGAGCAGCGCCTGCGCAATCGCCAGCGCGCGGTCGGACTCGACGGTGACCGAGTCATACCCTGTCAGGCCCAGCAAAATCTGGCTGATGATGGCTTCGGGTTTTTCGCTGCGCGGGTTGTCACTGGTCACCACCACACGATCGGCATGGCTGGCGGCCATGGCCCCCATGAGGGGTCGCTTGGCCGCATCACGGTCGCCGCCACAGCCAAAGATACACCAGAGCTGCCCGCCGCGCTGCTCGGCCAGGGAACGCAGCGCCACCAGTGCCTTGCCCAAAGCATCCGGCGTGTGGGCGTAGTCCACAACCGCCAGCGGCTGGCCCGGAGCGCCGACACGCTCCATGCGGCCGGGCACCGGGGTCAAGTCAGCACACGCCTCGATGGCCGCAGCCAGCGGCACGCCCATGGCGCGCATGGCGGCCATCACGCCCAGAAGATTGGAAACGTTGAAAGTCCCGATCAGCGGAGTGCGCAGCACATGCCCCTGCTCACCCGCAGCGCCATCCTCCAGCACCACGAAGCGCAAGCCCTGCACGTCGTAGCAGATGTCACGTGCCTGCAGTCGTGCCGGCCCGGTGCATGAAACAGTCCACAGCTCAGGCACCCTGCCGCTCAGCGCGAGCACCAGCGCGGCCCCCTGGGCATCGTCGATGTTGATAACGGCCGATTGCAGGCCGGGCCACGCAAACAGTTTCGCCTTGGCTTGCCAGTAAGCCTCCATCGTGCCGTGGTAGTCCAGATGGTCTTGCGTGAAATTGGTAAAGATCGCGGTGCCGATGCGGGTACCGTCCAGGCGGTGCTCTTCGATGCCGATCGAAGATGCTTCCATGGCGCAGGCTTTGAGGCCTTCGTCTACAAAGCGCCTGAAAGTCTGTTGCAGCAGCACCGGGTCCGGCGTGGTCAGGCCGGTCGCCACGATATCGGCTACTGCATCACCGCCCCCGCCAGACTGTTCACTGACAGGACCCGACGTTGGTGCTCTGCCTATACCCAAAGTACCCACCAGTCCGCAGGGAATGGGCGCGACCTGCTTCAAATTCGATAAGACCTGGGCCAGCCACCAGGCGGTGGAAGTTTTGCCGTTGGTGCCGGTCACCGCCAGCACCTTGAGTTGCTCTGTGGGGTGCTCGAAATAGGCGGCGGCAATCGGTCCGCTGGCCGCTTTGAGCCGGGCGTAGGCGGCGACGCTCTCGCCACTGAAGGCGTAGCGATCGGCACCCGCACGCTCCACCAGGCAGGCTGTTGCGCCGCCGGCCAGTGCACCGGCAACATGCTGGCGGGCGTCGCTTGCCGCGCCCGGCCAAGCCATAAAACCATCACCGCGGCGCAGCTTGCGGCTGTCGGTGCGAAGCGTGCCAGTCACGCGGCTTCGCAACCAGCTGGCGGCCTCAATGGGCGTATGGAATTCAAGCATTAAAAGCTTTCCACTCCCGCCTGCGCGACGATTTGGGGTTTCACCGCCATGTCAGGCTGCACACCCATCATGCGCAGGGTCTGCTGCACCACTTCGCTGAACACGGGCGCGGCCACCGCCCCACCATAATATTGCCCGGCACTGGGCTCGTCGATCATCACCGCCACAATGACACGCGGCTTTTCGATCGGCGCCATGCCGATGAACCAGCCCCGGTATTTGCGATTACCGGCGCTGCCATAGCCCTTGCCGATCTGTTTGTAGGCGGTGCCGGATTTACCGCCCACCGAGTAACCGATGGTCTGCGCTTTTTGCCCGGTGCCACCCGGGCCCGCCGCCATTTGCAGCATCTTGCGGACCTGGTCAGCTGTGCGCGCCGACAATACCGGCACGCCCACGGCAGGCTCGCTGCTCCTGAGCATCGTGACCGGGATGATCTGGCCGTCGTTTGAAAACACGGTGTAGGAGCGGGCCATCTGGAACAACGAGGCCGACAGGCCGTAGCCATACGACATAGTGGCCTGCTCGATCGGTCGCCAGGTCTTGTAGGGACGCAGCCGACCCGACACCGCGCCGGGGAAACTGATCTGCGGCTTCTGCCCAAAGCCCGCTTGTGAAAACAGCTCCCACATTTCGCGCGGCTGCATCTGCATGGCAATCTTGGCGGTGCCAATATTGCTGGATTTTTGAATCACACCTTCCACCGTCAACACGCCATTGGGGTGTGAGTCGGAAATCGTGGAGCCCGTGATGGTGAGCTTGCCCGCGCCCGTGTCGATCAGCGTCTGCGGCGTGACGCGGCCCGTCTCCAGGCCCAACCCGATGATGAAAGGCTTCATCACGGAACCGGGCTCAAAGGTGTCCGTCAGCGCCCGGTTGCGCAACTGTTCGCCACTCAGGTTTTTCCGTTTTCCCGGCGAATAACTGGGGTAGTTGGCCAGCGCCAGCACTTCACCCGAAACCACATCCAGCACGACCACACTGCCGGCCTTGGCCTTGTTTTGCAGCACCGCGTCGCGCAGCTTCTGATAGGCAAAGAACTGGACCTTGCTGTCAATGCTGAGCTGCAAATCCGGTCCGTCCACAGGCGCTATCTGCTCGCCGACATCCTCCACCACCCGCCCCAGCCGGTCCTTGATGACCCGGCGTGATCCATTGCGCCCGGCGAGATCCTTGTTGAATGCGAGCTCAATGCCTTCCTGGCCAAGGTCTTCCACGTTGGTGAAGCCCACCACATGGGCGGCGGCCTCGCCTTCCGGGTACTGACGTTTGTATTCCTTGCGCTGGTAGATGCCTTTGAGGCCCAAGGCTGTGATCTGCTGCGCCACCGACTCATCAACTTGCCGTTTCAGCCAGACAAAAGTTTTGTCCTCGTTTTCCAGGCGTTTGTTGAGTTCCGCCAGCGGCATCTCAAGCAGCCCGGCCAACTGCTGTAGCCGGGGCTTGTCCCGCTCAACATCTTCCGGAATGGCCCAAATACTGGGCGCTGGCACGCTGGAGGCGAGAAGAAGACCATTGCGGTCCAGGATACGACCGCGATTGGCCGGCAGCTCCAGCGTTCGTGCAAAACGCACCTCACCCTGCCTTTGAAAAAAGTCATTCGCAATCACCTGGATGTAAGCCGCGCGCGCAGCCAGGCCAACAAACCCAAGGGCAATCGCCGCAACAACGAATTTACTTCGCCAGACCGGCGTCCGGCTCGCCAGCAAGGGGCTGGAGGTATAGGCGATGCTGCGGCTCATTGGATACGCCCGGCGGCACCTGCGCCACGCGGCCCCGAAGCTGTAGCGCCAGCACCTGCAGCGGAGGTTGACTCGATGCCATAGGTCACATAGTGCGTGATGGCCGGTGTTGCGGTGCGCATCTGCAATTGTTCCTTGGCCAAGCGCTCCACGCGCAGCGGTGTGGCCTGCGCCCGCTTCTCTACCTGCAGCCGCTCGTTGTCGGCCGCGAGACTGAGCGCTTGCGAACGGGCTTTGTCGAGATCGGAGAACAGTCGGCGTGACTCGTATTGCACGCTCACCAGGTACAAGGAACTTGCCAGCACGGCCAGCAGCAGCAGCAGGTTCAAACGCGTCATGAGGATGCCCCCACGCTTGTCGCTGCGCGTACGGCGCTGCCCCCCAAGGGGGCTAATTTTCCCTCGGGCAAGCCTCGTAGAGGCGGCGCGACATGGGGCGGCCCGGCGAAAAATTGCGCGGCGCTCATGCGTTCGTCCGTTGCGCCACGCGCATGATTGCGCTGCGCGCGCGCGGGTTGGCTGCCACCTCGGCAGCACTGGGCTTGATGCGGTTCAGCGCCTTGAGCTGCATGATCCTGGGCGCAGCAAAAGGTGCGCGCCGGTCATACGCATCGCGCGAATGCCTGGCGATGAACTGCTTGACGATGCGGTCCTCCAGTGAGTGAAAACTGATCACCACCAGCCGTCCGCCGGGGGCCAGCACGTGAAGACTGGCCGCTAGCGCCTGTTGCAGCTCTTCAAGCTCGGCGTTGATGAAAATCCGAAAAGCCTGAAATGTGCGCGTTGCAGGGTTCTGGCCCGGCTCGCGGGTTTTGACCGTGTCAGCCACGAGCTGGGCCAGCTCGGTGGTGGTTGAAATTGGGCCCCGTTCCTGTCGGCGAGCAACAATCGCCTTTGCAATGGCCCCAGCAAACCGTTCTTCACCGTAGTCACGTATCACCTCCGTTATTTTGTCAAGCTCTGCATCGGCCAGCCACTGCGCCACGCTCTCACCGCGCGTCGTGTCCATGCGCATGTCCAGCGGGCCCTCGAACCTGAAGCTGAAACCCCGTACCGGGTTGTCGATTTGCGGCGAGCTGATGCCCAGATCGAGCAGCACACCGGCCACACTCGCCGCCGGTAACTCGCCCAGACGCGAGAAGCCCTGGTGCCGGATGGAAAAGCGCGGATCGCTGAGGGTGGCGGCCTCGGCCAAGGCGTCGGGATCTTTGTCGAAGGCGATCAGACGCCCCTGCGGCGCCAGCCTGGAGAGAATCAGTCGGGCATGGCCGCCCCGGCCAAAGGTGGCATCCACATAGCTGTGCGAGCCAGCGTTGGGGTCGCCTGGCTCGACCTGCGGCTTGTTGAAAAGAGCGTCGACGGCTTCGTTCAACAAAACGGTGGTGTGTTTCCATGAGTTGTTCACCGCCGGCCTTCAGAAAGAAAAGTCCTTGAAGACGTCGGGCATCTCACCCTGCATCGCCTTCGCTTCCAGGGCGTCGTAGGCCGCCTTGTCCCACAACTCAAAATGGTTGCCCATGCCGAGCAGCATGGTGTCTTTGGCGATACCTGCGGCCGCGCGCAGTTCGGGCGATACCAGCACGCGACCGGTGGCGTCCATCTCCACATCCATGGCATTGCCGAGAAAAATGCGCTTCCACCACTGGGCCGACATCGGCAGGGCGGCAATCCGCTCGCGGAACTTCTCCCACTCTGGGCGTGGAAAAAGCATCAGGCAACCATGCGGATGCTTGGTGATGGTGAGCTGGCCCGCGGCGGTGGCACTCAAAACATCACGGTGCCGGGTCGGCACAGACAGCCGACCTTTTGCATCCAGACTTAATGACGAAGCCCCTTGAAACACGACAGTGCACCCTCTTTTGGTAAATATGCAAGAAGACGAGATGAAAAGACACTTTTCACCACTTAATTGCACTTTTTTGCACTGTATCAGCAAAAACCAACTATGCAAGCAGGCTTACAACAATTTTTTCAATGAAATCAAGGACTTAGAGGCGATTCCGGAGGCGCATGCGGAACAAAAACGTTCTAAATTAAGTACTTAGCGCACGTTTTGAAAGTGATGCTTGAAGGTCTGTCCCGCAAACCTTAATCTGTTGGTGACAGAGCTGGCAGACAACCAACATCCCGTTTCAAGTTGAGGACAGAGCTTGTTCGCTTCGCGTAACTGCGGTCTGTCCCGCGTGCGCCAGGCATCGGTTGATGCCAGACGGGGTGGACATCCGACATCCCGGTATCAGTTGGGGACAGAGCTTGTTCACTGCGTGTAACTGCGGACTGTCCCGCAAAGTTACAGAATATACCTCGACAGATCTTCATCCCGGCTCAGCTCACCGAGTCGCGCATCCACATAGGCTGCATCGACCTGAATGGTCTGGCCGCTGAGGTTGGCGGCATCGAAACTCACCTCATCGAGCAGCCGCTCCATGACGGTGGACAGACGCCGGGCGCCAATATTTTCGGTGCGCTCATTGACATCAAATGCAATGTTCGCAAGCCGTGCGATGCCTTCGTCCAAAAACTCGACGGTGACATTTTCGGTCGCCAGCAAGGCTTGGTATTGCTTGACCAGCGAGGCATGGGTTTGCGTGAGTATTGCCACAAAGTCCTGCACCGACAAAGACTGCAACTCGACACGAATGGGGAAACGCCCTTGCAACTCGGGAATCAGGTCGCTGGGCTTGCTCAGGTGGAACGCGCCCGAGGCGATGAACAAAATGTGATCGGTCTTCACCATGCCGTATTTGGTGGACACGGTGGTGCCCTCGACCAGCGGTAGCAAATCGCGCTGCACGCCCTGGCGCGACACCTCGGCACCACTGCCCTCAGAGCGCGAGGTAACCTTGTCAATCTCGTCGATGAACACAATGCCGTTTTGCTCCAGCATGTGCAGCGCCTGCGTCTTGATTTCTTCCTCGTTAACCAATTTGGCCGCCTCTTCGTCGATCAACAGCTTCAAGGCCTCACTGATCTTGAGTTTGCGCGTCTGCCGCTTTTGTTGCCCCATCTGTCCAAACATGCCGCGCAGCTGCTCGGTCATCTCTTCCATGCCGGCCGGACCCATGATCTCCAACTGGGGTGCAGACTGCGCTACCTCGATCTCGATCTCCCGGTCGGCCAGTTGACCTTCACGCAATTTCTTGCGGAAAGTCTGGCGCGCCGTACTCTCCGTCTCAGCGTTTTGCGCGACACCAAACTCGCCACGCGGAAGCGGAATCAGGATGTCGAGTACCCGCTCCTCGGCAGCATCTTCAGCCCGGATACGCACCTTCTTCATCTCGGCCACGCGGGTTTGCTTGACCGCAATATCAGCCAGATCACGGATGATCGCGTCCACGTCCTTGCCAACGTAGCCGACCTCGGTAAATTTGGTGGCCTCGACCTTGATGAAAGGGGCATCTGCGAGCCGGGCCAGGCGCCGGGCAATTTCGGTCTTCCCGACACCCGTGGGCCCAATCATCAGAATATTCTTGGGCGTGATTTCCGCGCGCAGACCCGGCTCCACCTGCTGGCGGCGCCAGCGGTTGCGCAGGGCAATGGCAACCGCACGCTTGGCCTGCTGCTGGCCAACGATGTGCTTGTCGAGTTCAAAAACAATTTCCTGGGGTGTCATGGTTTTAATCAGTTGAGGACAGAGCTTGCTCACTTCGTGTAGCTGCGGACTGTCCCGCAAGGTTTCAAATAAGTTGAGGACAGAGCTTGCAGACAACAAACATCCCGTTTCAAGTTGAGGACAGAGCTGGTTCGCTTCGCGTAACTGCGGTCTGTCCCACAATCTGTTCGGCTTGTAGCTACGGACTGTCCCCCAAGGTCTCAATAGTATGGTTCATGTTGGTATAGATGCACAGCTCACCAGCGATCTCCAGGGACTTCTTGACGATATCGTGCGCCGACATCTCGGTGTGGTTAAGCAAGGCAATGGCCGCCGCTTGCGCGTAAGCGCCACCCGAGCCAATCGTCACGATACCGTTCTCGGGCTCCAGCACATCACCATTGCCGGTGATGATGAGAGAGGCCTCGCTGTCTGCCACCGCCAGCATTGCCTCCAGACGGCGTAGCACGCGGTCAGTGCGCCAGTCTTTGGTGAGTTCAATGGCGGCGCGCACCAGATGGCCTTGGTGTTTTTCGAGCTTGGCTTCAAAGCGTTCAAACAGGGTGAAGGCATCGGCGGTGGCACCGGCAAAACCAGCCAGAACCTTGCCGTGATAGAGCTTGCGCACTTTGCGGGCCGTGCCTTTGACAACAATATTGCCCAAGGTAACCTGCCCGTCGCCGCCAATAGCCACTTGCATGCCTGCGGGTGTCTTGCGTCGCACACTGATGATGGTCGTACCGTGAAATTGTTCCATGTTTGCTGTAAATCAGGTTTTAGTTACGCCATAACTTGAGTACAAGTTAGTCTTCTCTGAAACTTCGTTTTAGTTACGCCATAACTTGAGTACAAGTTAGTCTTCTCTGAAACTTCGTTTTCCAGCTCAAAACAAGGCTGGACTGGGGAGTGTCAATGGGTACGCACCATCACCCTTGCGTGTTCGTTGATGCCGATGACATTGAAAAAGGTCGCCACCAGACGCGGTACATCGCTAAACTCAACATGACAACCCTCGGCCTCGCGCACGGCAACCCAGTTCAGGATGCTTCCTGCGGCCGAAAAATCGACACGAATCAGCCGGGAACAAGAAATAACGAGTCGATTGCTCTCCTTCAATCCGGCCTGAAGTTTGTCCAGTGCCTCTGCTGCATCACCCAGCACCTCGCCGCTCAACTCCACCACGCCAGCGGTGACTGCGTCCAGTCCCATGGGCACTGTGACGGCCTGCCTCAAGTCGGCAAGGTGACCGGGGATTGTCTCACCCGGCACGCCGTGGGCGTCCTCAGGCGACGTTGTTGAATTGACACGTTCGTGGACATAGTCACAGCGAGCGTCTGCCCAAGGTGGCGGAGAAACTCCGTAGCTTACACAGTAATCAAGTGCTGCCAATTCGAACTCGTCCTGCAGACGCATCATGCGCAGGGCGTCCAGGCGCAGCCGCCACCAGCAGGGATCGACCTGTTTGTCCCCCGATGGCGTGAAATATCTCAGTGTTTTTTCAAGCACCTCTGCCCCGCCGAAATGCAATCTCACTGGTTGCGAGCACCACAGGGCAAACAACTCGGCCAAAGCCTTCGCCGCATCCGGCGTGATGGTGTCAAGCCGGCTCCAGTGCAGATGCCAGTGCCCCGTGGCACGCGACAAGCTTGCCTGCAAGGCTTGCACAGCTTGCAAATCGAGCTCTGCCGGACACTCCCAGACGGTCTGACTGGTTGGCGCCGACGCCACAAGCTGATCCAAGGGTGACGCAAGCACTTTGCGTCTCAGCAAATCGGGCGTTGAGAACCAGGCCGGCGCCGAGCGTCCAAAACGCTGGGCATAGTCGATCGCGACACGATCGAAATTGGCCTGCTGCCCGGTCGCACGATAAAGGTCGAACAAAGCTGCCGTCCACCCCTCGGCTGAATCTGGATCAACCTTGTCCGCCTGCAGCGCGGCCAGAAGACCTGCTTCGGCACCCGCACTATCGCCGTTGGCGAAACGGATGGCAGCTTCCTCCAGGTCGGGGTCGGTCGGACCCTCTCCCAACTCGGAGGAAAACAATTTGGCAGCCGAAAATTCGCTGCTACCGGCGTCAAAGCGCCTGCTTCCCGTGCTCCTGGATGCCTGCGCCTGTTGCTGACCCCCGGTTGACGCAGGGTCGTCAGGCCCAGACAGGCCCATTTTTGTGGATTCGTAATCGGCACTTTGCACCGGCTCGACATCCAGGCTCAGTTCGAACGGCTGCGTCGGCGCAAAAGTTTTATCGCTTTCTCCCGGCGCAACGCTGATCGACGCACTGTCACCCGCCACCCGGGGCGGATTGGCAGCCACGGAGAAGTTGCCCCCATGAACCGACGCCTCGTCCTGCTTGCCCTGCCACCACTGCTTGGACATCTGGGCTTCAATTTCATCAATCTTCTTGAGCGTGGTGGCACGCTCCTCCAAGTTGGCGGGAATGCTAGTTTGAAAGAAAGAGGGGCGGCCAGCGAGATCGGGGCTGATCGAGGGCTGATCACGACGCAATTTGCGCAGATGGTCAAATTCCCGTCGACGCACAAAATCGTTTTGCCGCTTGCGCTCAATCATCTTCTGGAGCACCTGCTTGCTGTACCCGTCTTCCTGCTCCTGCTCTGGCTCCGGCTTGTCCAGCTCAGACCAGTCCGTCGTCGGGTGACGAACGAACCTGACCATCTTGGACAGTAAACTGGCGTTATTGTCTTTGGTCGCCATGGGGCGCAGAAGGAGGGCGAAAAGTCGGGGACAGCCGGCCGTGTCAATCCCCAAACATCTTCTGTTTGAGTTCACGCCGCTGCTGGGCCTCCAGCGACAGGTTAGCGGTAGGGCGCGCGAGCAGGCGACCGACCCCAATGGATTCACCCGTTTCATCGCAATAGCCGTAATCGCCCGCGTCTATGCGCACGATCGACTGTTCAATCTTCTTCAAGAGCTTGCGCTCCCGGTCCCGCGTGCGCAACTCCAGTGCGTGCTCTTCCTCAATGGTGGCACGGTCAGCCGGGTCGGGCACCACCACGGTGTCCTCACGCAGATGCTCTGTGGTTTCGCCCGCATTGCTCAGGATATCCTTTTTGAGCGCCAACAGCTTCAGGCGAAAAAACGCCATCTGGGTCTTGTTCATATACTCATCGTCGGGCATGGCGATCAGCTCGGCGTCAGTCAGTTGCTCAACCGGTTTTGATTTCCAGTTATTGGCAAGTTTGGGATTTTTTTTGATAGCCGAAGCCAGTGGCGGAACAATAAGCGGCGATGACATGGTTTGTGTAAAACTGGCTTTGGCAGCGGTAGATGCCACCGATTGCGCCATGGAAGGAACCGTAAGCTGAGCAAGCCGTGAGGAAGGACGACCTGCTCTGGCAGGTACAGACGTCGCCAGCACCGGTTGGGCTGGCACGGCAGCCACCACAATTTTCACGGTTTTCACAGGCGCAGCTACTTTGGATTTTGGTGCCACCACCTGGTGTTTACCGGCTTTCGCGATCGTCGTTTTCACTGAATCCTTTGCTTGAACTTTGGCTGCCGGCTTGACTGTTTTGGCCGGGGCAGCCTTGGCCACCACTTTGGGTGCCGGCTTGGACTCTTTACCTCGAACGGCAGCCTTCACAACTGCTTTGGCCGGTGAAGCCTTCTTGACCGGTGGTTTGGCCGAGACCCTTGGCGCTGATTTCGCCGCTGATTTCGCCACTGATTTCGCCACGGGTTTGGCTACGGGTTTGGCTTTGACAGCCGGTTTTTCTTTGGGCTTGGCGGTCGGCTTGGCAACGGCTTTCACGGCCGGCTTGGCCTTGACGACCGCATGGGTCGTTTTGGACGCCACTTTGGCTTTCCCGGGTTGAACTTTCACTTTTTGCCTCCTCGCAAAATTTACCTGTGCATGTACTTGACTGGCGGACCTGTGCTTTGGGCTTGCAGCACGCTCCGAAGCGTCTGACCTTATACCCTCAAGGCGAGCATTTGTGGGCTTGACCTGCAGGGTTTCGCTGGTGCGCGAGTTTACAGGCTTACCCATTGGGGGAAACCCATTAGTTGCAAAATCAACACCATCATCTGGCTTCCGGTCTAAAAATAAAAGTTTAAATCAAACGAGACACTGTTCCATGCCCTGCAAAAAGATATCTTTGGGCAGGTCGATGCCGATGAACACCATTTTGCTGGAACGCTCTTCGCCCTCGGCCCAGGACGGCCCCAGATCACTGCCCATCAATTGGTGTACACCCTGGAAAATCACCTTTCGATCAGTGCCTTTCATGTGCAGAACCCCCTTGTAACGCAACATGCGCGGGCCATAGATATTGACAATGGCGCCCAAAAAGTCCTCCAGTTTGGCAGGGTCAAAGGCCCGATCCGATTTGAAGACAAAACTCTTGACGTCATCGTCTTGGGTGTGGTGATGCCCCTCGCCCTGGCTGTGTGAGGGATGGTCACAGTGCTCGCCGTGCGCGTGATCATGGTGCTCGTGCTGGTCGTGTCCCTGCTGATCCTGCGCCTCCTCTTTGAGGAAGTCGGGATCAATATCGAGCTTGGCATTGAGATTGAAGCCGCGCAGATCAAACACCTCGCTGAGCGCCACAGCACCAAAATGAACGGCCTTTTGCGGCGCCCGCGGGTTCATGTGCGTCAAGCGGTGCATCAGCGCAACCACCTCATCGGCGGCCACCAGATCGGTTTTGCTGATGAAAATCTGGTCGGCAAAACCGACCTGACGGCGCGCTTCCTGGCGCTCATTGAGCTGGGTCGCCGCATGTTTGGCATCTACCAGGGTCAGGATCGAGTCCAGCAGATAGCTTTCGGCAATTTCATCGTCCATGAAGAAGGTTTGGGCCACCGGGCCGGGGTCCGCCAGACCGGTGGTTTCAATCACGACACGGTCAAAGTCAAGCTCGCCCTTGCGTTTTTTCTCGGCCAGGTCGCGCAGGGTGGCGCGCAAGTCTTCGCGGATGGTGCAACAAATACAACCGTTGCTCATCTGGATGATCTGCTCCTGGGTGTCTGACACCAGGATCTCGCTGTCGATATTTTCCTCGCCAAACTCGTTTTCAATGACGGCGATTTTCTGGCCATGGGCCTCTTCGAGCACACGTTTGAGGAGCGTGGTTTTACCCGAGCCAAGAAAGCCCGTCAGAATGGTTGCAGGAATGAGACTCATCGTTTTTTTCAATCGGTTGCGGTCAGAAGCACAGGGAGTGTAGCGGTCATTTGATTTGGCGTCATTTGCGCATCACCACCAGCCCCTTCAGGTACTCGCCTTCCGGGAAATTGACCGTCATGGGGTGATCCGGCGCGCCGCCCATGCGCTCAACTATATAGCCGTCCACCTGGGCGTCGATGCCGGCCGACGCCACAATTTTATGAAACAGGTCCGCGCTGATGCCGCCCGAGCAGGAATAGGTGAACAAGACCCCGCCCGGCGCCAGAATCTTGAAGGCGAGACGGTTAATGTCTTTGTAGGCCCGCGCCGCGCGCTCGGCATGCGCCACCGTGGGCGCAAACTTCGGCGGGTCGAGAATGATGGCGTCAAAGGTTTTACCCTCGGCGCCGAATTGGCGCAGCGAGGCATTCACGTCCGCATCCATGAACGTCGCGCGGTCCGCCGCAAAACCGTTCAAGGCCACGTTGGCTACGGCTTTTTCCAATGCCGGGCCGGAGGAGTCGATGGAAGTCACATGGCCGGCGCCCCCGGTCAAGGCGGCCACCGTGAAGCCGCCGGTGTAGCAATAGCAGTTGAGCACACGCTCGAAGTTCAGACGCCGGGTGGTGTCGGCAAACTTCTTGCGGCTGTCACGCTGGTCCAGGTAAAACCCGGTCTTGTGCCCGCTGGAGATATTCACGGCCAGTTGCCAGTCATGCTCGTGCAGCACGAGGTCAACCGGCGGCACAGGCATGCCCTGCGGTGGCAGGCCGCGCAGCCAGCCACTGAGCTCGGGCAAACCCTCCAGCGCCCGGCTGCTGGCATCGGATCGTTCATACAGCTTTGACAGGCCGGTGGCGGCAAGCAAGGCGTCAGCCAACACCTCTTTCCAGCGCTCGGCGCCACTGGAGAGAAACTGTGCCACCAGCGTGTCGCCATAGCGATCGACGATCAGCCCCGGCAAACCGTCGGACTCGCCATGCACCAGCCGCAGGCTGTCGCTTTGGATGTCAAAGCGGTCTCTGGCGCTGACTGAACGAACGCAGGCAGCGATGAGAAAAGAGGCATCTATGCGCTGCGATTCATCAAAACTCCAGACCCGGGCCCGAATTTTGGAAGCCGGGCTGTACGCCGCCCAAGCCAGGAAGCTGCCGTCATCGGACTCCACCCGCACCGTCTCACCGGCGTCGGCTGCGCCCCTGGCAATCGCAGATTCAAAAATCCACGGATGGCGGCGCAACAGCGAGCGCTCTTTGCCAGCTCTTAGTCGAATCGTTTTCATGGGCCGATTATGGGACTTTTGCGCTCGCCCCTGACAGGGGATCGGCGTGCAATCCCTGTCTGCACTATTTCTGAACCGGCAACTTGATTTTGGCCCGCGGATGGGCCGCGTCGTAAGCCTGGGCCAGGTGCTGAAAGTCGAGTCGGGTGTAGACCTGCGTGGTGCTGATGTTGACGTGGCCCAGCAGCTCCTGCACCGCACGCAAATCACTGCTGGATTGCAACAGGTGGCTGGCAAACGAGTGGCGCAGCATGTGCGGGTGCACCGGCACGGCCAGCCCCGCTTGCAGGCTGCGACGCTTCAGCCGCTGCCAAATCGATTGGGCCGTCAGGCGGGTGCCGTTGCGACCGATGAACAGCGCGGTCTGGGCACTTTGGCCCGCCGCCGGGTCCCGCACTGCCAGCCAGCGCTGCAAAGCTGCTACCGCTTTGGCGCCCACCGGCACGGTACGCCGCTTGGCGCCCTTGCCCAGCACGTGGGCTTCGCCCGCCTGCAGATCGACCCAGCCGCGAGCTGATGGGCTGGCCACCGCATCAAGTCCGGTTAACTCGCCGACACGCAAGCCGCCGCCATAGAGCAGCTCGACGATGGCCGCGTCGCGTGCTTCCAGCCACGGGTCGTTGCTTTCACTCGCGAAACTGGCCAGTTGCATCGATTCGTCCACACTCAAGGCTTTGGGCAGGGGTTTGCCGGCCTTGGGTGCGCGCACATTCTGTACCGGGTTGCTGCCGACCCGGCCTTCGCGACCCAGCCAGGCGTAGAAGCCACGCCAGCCCGACAAAATCAGGGCAATGCCACGGCCACTGCGCCCGCCGCCATGCATCTGCGCGACCCAGCGCCGGATGTGGGTGTTGTGAACCTGGTCGAGTTCGACGTTCGCCAAGGCAGCGTAGTGGGCCAGCTTCTGCAGGTCCAGCGCATACAGCTCAACCGTGCGCTGCGCCAGGCGTTTTTCGACGCGCACGTGCTCCAGGTAGCGCTCAGTCAGCGCATTCGGGGTCAGAGCCCGATTTCGTTGGGTAGCGTTGTGCTCCGTGTCCATGTTTGTCCTGAATCGGGATCTGACCCCCAATGCTTACCTCAATCTGGCCAGCGCAGCGCTGGCGAGCTCGGCAATGCGCGCCAGAAAGTCGGTGCCCATGGTGCTGCTGAAGCGCTGCGCATCAGGCGAAGCCAGCACCAGCAGGCCCAATGCAGGCGCTGTACTGCCGACCGGCCCGCTGCGCAAGGGCAGGATCGCCAGCGAGGTGGCCGCCAGCGGGTTGGGTAACCAGTTGACCGCCTCAAAACCGGTGTTCACGCCACAAAACGGCTCCATCAGCGAGGAGGCGAACAGTTTGGCGTCCTCACTCACGCCTTGAGCAAAGTCGGCATCGGCAAACTCCGGCGCCACGCCCCAGACCTTGATGCCGACCTGGGGGACCGAAAAATGCTGCGCAATTTCATCCGCAATCTGGCCTGGCAAGCGCAGCGGATCGGCCGCCAGGAACAGGCCGCGCGCCCATCGCAGCAGCTTGTCTGACAGTATGACGTTCTCGTTGCCATTGCGAATCATGTCCATGATTCGATGCTCCAGCGCCTTGATTTTTTCACGCAGCATTTCAGCCTGGCGTTCTTGCAGACTGACGGCCCGATTGCTGTGCGGGCTAGTAAGGTGGACGGTGGCCAGCAACTCGGCGTGGCGTTCAAAAAAATCGGGCGTATTACCAAGGTAGTTGGCAATGTCGTCTTCGGTAATGGGGTTGGTAAATGGATGGGTCATAGGTTGTCATGTAAGTTGATTTCGCCGTGAAAAACTGTCGTGGCGGGCCCCGTCATCATCACACTTGAGGCCGCGCCAGTCCAGGAAATTGTTAATGTGCCGCCGCGGGTCTGTACCTCAACGACTGAGTCCAGCAGCCCCAGCCGGATGCCGGCCACCACCGCCGCGCAGGCGCCCGAGCCGCACGCCAGGGTCTCGCCAGCGCCGCGCTCAAACACCCGCAGGCGAATGTGGCTGCGGTCCACGATCTGCATGAAGCCTGCATTCACCCGTCGGGGAAAACGAGCGTGATGCTCAATCAGCGGGCCTTGCGTCAACACCGGGGCCGTATCCACATCGTCCACCAACTGCACGGCATGCGGATTGCCGATTGACACCAGCGCCACAAAAACAGTCGCTGTTTGCGTACTGTCCACGAGGGCCAGCGGCCATGTTTGCCATGAGCCTGCGGCTTGCGGCGCCAGATGCGTTGCATCAAACGGGATGTCGGCCAGCTCAAAAACAGGGGGGCCCATGTCCACCGTCACCCGGCCATCGGGCATGAGTTGGGGCTCAATCACGCCGCCCAGCGTCTGCACCCGCAGCGTGTCTTTGGTGCTCAGGCCCTGATCGCGCACAAAGCGCGCAAAGCAGCGTGCGCCATTGCCACACTGCTCCACTTCGGCGCCATCGGCGTTGTGGATGATGTACTCAAAGTCAATGCCGGGCGCTGGGGACGGGCGCACCGTCAAAATCTGGTCAGCGCCGACGCCGAAGTGGCGATCAGCCAAAAAGCGGTACTGGGCACGCGACAGGCCGAGTCGCTCTCGGGTCTCGTCAAGGACCACAAAGTCGTTGCCTGCGCCCTGCATTTTGGTAAACGGAATTCGCATGGACGAATTATCCCTTTATCCCTGACGGGGACCCTGGCTTCACCCAGCAGCAAGCAATTCGTTGCAAAATCAAGCCATGGCCAGACCCAAACAACTCCTGCACCCCCAGCGCGAACCCGCGCCCACCCGCCCCGCTGCCACAGTGCTGCTGCTGCGCGACGCGCCCGCTGCGTCAGACTCAGCTCCGTCAGGTTCCAGCATTGAAGTGCTGATGACGCGCCGCTCCATGACGGCCAGCTTTGTGCCGGGTGCCTATGTATTTCCGGGCGGCGGCGTGGACGCAGCCGACGCTCTGGCGCACGCCCAGGCCAGGCGTCGCAGCACGCAAAGCGACCTGCACCTAACCCAGGCCATCGCCGCCATCCGCGAGAGTTTTGAAGAGTTGGGCGTGCTGCTGGCGCGCCGGGCCGACGGCTCAGCCGCCGACCACAGCGACTTTGCCGCGCTGGACCGCACGGCTGCCTTCGTCGCCCAATGCCAGGCCCGTGGCCTGACGCTGGCCGCCGATGAGGTGTTTGTGCTGGCCCACTGGATTACTGACCGCGACCTGCCGCGCCGTTTTGACGTACCCTTTCTGGTGGCCCGCATGCCCGAGGACCAAACGCCGGTGGCCGACGAGTCCGAGCAGTTCGAGCCGGTGTGGGTGCGCCCGTTTGACGCGCTGGCACGGCACAAGGCGGGTGAATTTTTCATCATTTTTCCGACTATTCGCACACTGGAGCGGCTACAAAACTACGCCACGGTTGACGCCGTGCTGCAAGCCTGCGCCGCCACCGAGCAGCCGCTCTGGACCTGCTGCCCGCGCGCGGGCCTGCTGGCGGGCCATGAGACCCGTTACATGGAGCACGAGCAGCCCTATGGTGAACTGGCGCTGGTCTGCCCCGACGGGCAAATCGCTCACCCCCTGGACTGGCAGTCGGAGCAGCCTGTGGCGCTGCTGAAAAACGTGCTGCGCCTCACCGCCCCGAACCCCGGCGCCATGACTGGCCCCGGTACCAACAGCTATCTGGTGGGCGACCCGCATACCGGCTACATTGCCATCGACCCCGGTCCGGCCGACCCCGAACACCTTGAGAAGCTGTGGCGCGCCGCCGGTGGTGATATCCGCATGATTGTCTGCACACACTCCCACCCGGACCATGCCCCCGGCGCGAAACCGCTGCAGGCAATGTGCAAAACCCAAGCGCTGATTCTGGGCCTGCCCTCCGCCCCCACGGCACGCCAGAATAGCGAATTCAGACCCGACCAATCGCTACAAAATCAGGAACTGCTCAGGCTTGAAGGGCAAGGGCCAGAGTGCAGTCTTACCCATACCCTGATGGTGATCCACACACCCGGCCACGCCGCCAACCACCTGTGCCTGGTGTTGCTGGAAGACGGCCTGCTGTTCAGCGGCGACCACATCCTCAACGGCAGCACCACGGTGGTTGACCCGCCGGATGGCGACATGACGGCCTACCTGAATTCGCTCGACGTGTTGCGCGCCGCGTGCACAGAACACCGGATCGAATTCATCCTGCCGGCACACGGCTACGTCATTGGCGGCTACAGCGGCGAGGCAGTCGCTGCTATTGCACAGTTGAAGGCGCATCGCCTCAAGCGTGAAGCCAAAATTCTCAAAGTGATGCAAACGCGCCCGCAAGGAACACTGGACGACTGGCTGGCAGAAGTTTACGACGATGTACCCCCTCGCATGTGGCCAGTGGCCAAACGCTCCCTGATGGCGCATGTGGCGCGCATCGAAGTCAATTTATCCCTGAATGACTGATCCGGGTTGATGTCGGCGGGAGCGGGGCGGACGCCGGGGTCTCATACGCTTCGCTCTTTGAAATCGACCCCAACATCCGCCCCGCCCCCGCCTTGCGTTGCTGCTTGATCCGATCTGGGTGCCATTGGGGCGCGGGCGCCAACTACCGGACTGACACCGGTCCCTCAAGTTTCTCGAAAGAAGTCGTTCAACGACCTAGCTCACCCGCCGACGTAGGAGGTCGGGTGGAACGTTGTGTTGGACCCAGCGGTCCGGGCGAGGCATGCCGGCGTCATACCTCACTCCCGTAGACGATGAACCCTGCATGCTTGGCCACTCTATCGTAGAGGAGGCGACCGGCCACGTTTGTCTCGTGGGTTTGCCAGTAGACCCGTTTGATACCTGCTGCCTTTGCCGCCTGGTACACGCCCTCGATCAAGGATCTACCGACGCCCCGGCCGCGCTGAGCTTCGACGGTGAAGAGGTCTTGCAGGTAGCACGTGAGTTCAACCCGTGTGGTGCTGCGATGGAAAAGGTAATGCGTGAGACCCACCAACTTGCCTTCAGTCTCTGCGACCAGCGCGTAGACGGGCTCTGTGGGTTCAAAGAATCGCTGCCACGTAGTGCTTATGATCTCAGGCGAAAGGGCGGTTGCGCCCTCACGGCCATAGAAGGCGTTGTAACCGTTCCATAGCGGCAGCCAGGCTGCGAAGTCGCTTTGCTGAATGGGGCGAACGAGAATTGGACTTTGCATGGCGACGGATTGACCTGACACGGAGGCGTGGGTGTAGGAAATTGCGGGGTCTAACGTTGGCGCTGTCCGGCACGCAGCAAGCGCCGCGAAGCGGCAACCTGCTGCTGCGTGTCCGTGACGAGCAACCTGTTAGACCTCATTGCCGCGCCTTTTGGCCTGAGGCTTTGACACTGGGACGCTGAGCCGGACTCGTCGGCTTCGAAGCTCTGGCCGAGGAACTCGCTGCGTCCGTCTCTCGTGCGATTTGCTCGTAAACAGATTTGCTTGATGGCGCGCCGATTCGCTCTCGATATTCGATGTCCATCTTTTCCTCCACGGTCACCCACTTCTGAAGGCACTCAAGACGGGCTGCCGTTTCGAGAGTTGCCTCTTCTTGCTTCACGACCACATCAACGAAGTCTTGCATTCGCAGGAGTAGCTCCCGCTGATCCAGGCCCGCGGCCTCTTTCGAAAGCTTGCTCAGTGCTTCGTGCACAGTTCGCTTTGCCGGTGGCCTGCGGCATTTCTCCGGCGGGCTGAGCCAAGCAGGACCCGGAACAATAACAGGGGAGCCCGCGATTAGCCCCTCCTTCGCCTTCTTTGAGAACGGAACGGGCGAATTGTCATCGAGAACCTTCACGGCCCAAGTTCTCAGCTCCGGCTCTTGCTTTGCCGCATCCTCCTTCAAGATTCCAGCGGCAATGCCCACATAGTCCTTTTTCAGGCCCTCGTTAGACAGCTCCCGCTGGACGAAGTAGCCAGCCAGCGCGAGAACGATGGGAATGGCAATAGCTGAAACGATGGTCGCGAGGTTTTTAGCACGCTCGAATGTCGGATCGTCCGGCTTCGGGGCCACTTTGCCTCGGCTCTGCGCGCGCAGCTTCGTAGATGGAGTCATGCTCTTTGAGGTCTAACGATTAGCGTTTATCTGCCGCGAGATCATGCCTGCAAAAAAGTCAAAGCTCCGCCAGCGGCAGATAAACCATGTTGGACTAAACACATCGTTCAATGAAGTTTTTTGCGCTAAACATGCTCTCGAAATGGCGTTGATGCCGGAGAGTTTCTGGACTACTAATATAAGGGGGATTCATTTAGTGACCCTCTCGGTAGTCAAAACGGCAACGAATGAACGCCAAATGTTCGTCAGCCGGGAGAAACCCTCCAAGGACTCAACCATGCACCGTCCGTCGCCATTTGTCAACGTGCTACACAGCCAAGCAACGTGAAGCGTGCTGCCAGAGCAACCACCGCGTCAGCGGTTTAGTTCAACTCAATATAGGGAGACAGGTTTTTGTCGCCAGATCATGGCGTTTGTCGCCCTAACACCGGCGCGCCAAATCTTTGCAAACCCGCTTGCAATATGGCTTACGGCCGATATATTGGATAAATGAACAGCCATAACAATTCCAGAAAAACCAGCATGCCGATTTTGGAGTCAACCCGGCTGCTGGATCAGTTGCGTGAGCAAATTCACTACCTGCACTATAGCGTTTCAGTCGGTCACGCCCGACCTTCGAACCGAAGAAACATTAGCATAAGTCATGATGAACCGATTTCAAATTCATGTTTCTTAAGAGCCTGCGAACTGAAGAGACTTACGTGTACTGGGTAAAAAAGTTTGTTCATTTTCATGAACTGAAGCATCCACGTGACATGGGGCAGGTGGAGATTGGGGCGTGGGTCCCCGCCGATTTCTGGGCATTTGACAGTATGAGGCGGGGGCACATGCACCAATCTCTGCCATCACGACCAGCGCCCGCTGCCCACATGCCGTTCATCCGGGCCGGCTGGTGAGCGTGCCAATATTTTGGCCCATTGAAAACGCCAGCGTCATGCCCAGTTACAGTTCTGTTGAACTCTTAACCTTGGGGACGGTCCTTTGCCAGCTCTCATTATTTCCTTGCTGGCCTTGCTGTTGGTACTCTGGTTGCTGGGTCAGCCCTATTTGACCGAGCGCAAACGCAAGCAGCTTCGCACCCAGCCGTTCCCCGCCGCCTGGCGCGACATACTGCAACAGCGTGTGCCCTATGTGCACGCGCTGCCGGCCGACTTGCAGCTACAGCTCAAACAGCAGATCCAGGTCTTTGTGGCCGAGAAAACCTTCATTGGTTGTGATGGCCTGGAGATCACCGACGAGATGCGGGTGACCATTGCGGCGCAAGCCTGCCTGCTGATTCTCAATCGACCCGCAGACTGCTACCCCAACCTGCGCCAGATCCTGGTCTACCCGGGCAGCTTCGTGGTCGACCGGGCGCACACCGATGGCATTGGCGTCGCGCATCACGCGCGCCAGGTGCTGTCCGGGGAATCCTGGTCAGAAGGGCAGGTGGTCTTGTCCTGGGACGACACGCTCGAAGGGGCGGCGATTCCCGACGATGGCCAAAACGTGGTCATCCATGAATTTGCCCACCAGCTCGACCAGGAAACCGGCGAAGCCAACGGCGCACCGGTGCTGGCGCGGCGCGCCCATTACAAACGCTGGTCACAGGTGCTCGGGGCTGAATTCCGCTTGCTGCAAAGGCGCACAGCGCTGGGAGTGGACACCTTGTTCAGCGACTACGGTGCCACCGATCCGGCCGAATTTTTCGCGGTGATCTCGGAAGTTTTTTTTGAGCAACCGCAACGCATGGTCACCGAACACCCGGCGCTGTACCGTGAACTGGCACTTTTTTATCGCCTCGATCCGTTGAGTTGGTAAAGCGCAGGGACGGTTAACATCCCTGCAATGACAGCCGATCCAAAATCAGTACCCCACACGCCGCATCCGGGCGAACGCCTGGCCAAGCGCGTGGCCGAAATGCTGCCCTGCTCGCGCCGCGAGGCCGAGCAATACATCGAGGGCGGCTGGGTGCGGGTAGAAGGGCAGGTGGTGGAAGAACCTCAATTCAAGGTAGTAAACCAGAAAGTCGAGCTCGACAAAAATGCCAGCCTGATGGCCGTCACGCAGGTCACCTTGCTGCTGCACAAGCCCCCCGGTTATGACGCTGGTGATGACGCTGGCGTCGACCTGCACGCTGCACCGCACGCCAGGCCGCGCGCACCGCAGCCGCCGCCCCGCTCTGCGCGACAGTTGCTTACCCCAGCCACCCGGGCCGCCGGTGACAGCTCGGGCATCAATATTCTGAAGCGCCACTTTACCGGACTGACGGCACCGGTGCCGCTGGAAGTGGGTGCCGGTGGCCTGCTGGTGTTCACGCAGGACTGGCGGGTGGCGCGCAAGCTCCTTGAGGACGCGGGCGTGATCGAGCATGAAGTCATCGTCGAGATCGAAGGTGAAGCAACACCCGACACCCTGCAGCGACTCAACCAGGGCCTGAGCTCCGACGGCCACCCCTTGCCACGCGTCAAAGTCAGCATCAACAGCGCAAACGAGAGCAAGAGCAAACTGCGTTTTGCCGTCAAAGGCACCCATCCCGGTCTGATTGCCTACCTGCTTGAGCGGGTTGGCCTGAAAATCCTGAGCATGAAACGCATCCGGATTGGTCGCGTTTTGCTGACGACCCTGCCGATCGGGCAGTGGCGCTACCTGCTGCCGTTTGAGCGGTTCTGATTTCAGGCGCTGAAAAGCCGCCCCCGCGCCGCATCGGTAATCGCCACCACGCAAGGGTGCGTGATGCGCCGCTCCACCGACACCGCAAAAAATTCCTCCACCAGTTCATCGGTACGGCCGATCACTTCGACGCCGAACTGCGCAACGGTTTCGGCTTCCAGCACGGTGGGCGCCATGAACACCCCGCGCCCCTCACGTCCAAACGCCGTCATCAGCGCGCCGTCATCAAATTCGCCGATCACCCGGGGGTGAATCTGATGGCGCGTCAACCAGCCCTCCAACTGCTGGCGCACCGAGGCCGAGGCGCCCTGGATCAACATGGGCATGTCGTTCAAGCACGCTGGAAAGCCGCCCTGAAGCCGAGGTTTGAGCCTGGGCGCACAGAAAAAACTCATGGTGGTGCTGCCCAGCGGGTGGTTGAACGCCTTGACGCTGATGCGCCTGGACATCGGTTCGTCCGCGATCACCAGGTCCAGGCGGTGCAAGGCCAGTTGCGCCAGCAGATCGGAAAATTTGCCTTCGCTGCAAATCAATTTGACGGGCTCAGGCACAGACAGGGCCGGCTCCAGCAGGCGATAAGCCACCGACTTGGCCACTGAATCGGCCACCCCGACCCTAAAGTCCAGCACGCGCTGCCCACCACGCGCCTGGCGCAACGCCGTTTCCAGCTCGGCGCCCAGGGTGAATATCTGATCGGCATAGCCCAGTGCCAGCCGTCCGTCTTCTGTCAGCTCGAGCTGGCGGCCACTTTTACGAAACAGCTTGCGGTCGAGCCAGCCTTCCAGCAGCTTGATCTGGCCGGACAGGGTTTGCGGCGTGGTGTGCAGTTGCTCGCCGGCGCGCATCACGCCACCGGCTTTGGCCGTCACCCAAAAGTAGTGCAAGTGCTTGAAATTCATGGTTAAGTTCCTTTGTAAAGGTCTATATTATTCGCATTTTTCGAAGTTAAATTGTAAAAAATACGAATTTACACGAAGTGGTTTGAACTTTATAGTCACACCTGCCTCATACACCGAGGCACTGACAGGAGTTATTGAAATGCGATTAAGTACCAAAGATCGATTTGCCCTTACCTCGATGATCGACGTCGCGCTGCGCGAGAATTCGGGCCCCGTCCCGCTGTCAGACATTGCCCTGCGACACCAGATTTCGATGTCTTACCTGGAGCAAATATTCAGCAAGTTGCGCCAGCACGGCTTGGTGCAGAGCACGCGCGGGCCGGGTGGCGGCTACGCGCTGGGTCGCCGGGCCGACGGCATCACTGTCGCCGACATCATCCGGGCCGTCGAAGACGGCACGGATCACAGCGCTCTGAGTGCGCACCGTCAAGGCGATCCGCCGACGCAGGATAAAACCAGGGATATGACGCAAGACTTGTGGGACGCACTGAACTCGAAAATGGTGGACTACATGCAGTCCATCACCTTGCGCAGCCTGGTGATGGCGCAACTTGCCAAAGGGTTACAGGTGGAACAGCGACAGGCGGCCAATCGGGGCGTCTTCAAGAAGCCCAAAACAGAACCCCTGTGGGCTGCCGCGCCGAATTCCGTGTTTGCGCTCGGAAAGTTGCTGGCCAGAGGATAGACCTGCTGCCATAAAAGTGTGACGCCGACAAGGGCGGGGACCACTTGATTTCCTGCACGGATTTTTCGGAGTGCATTTCCGACGGCGGCAGACTCGAAGCTGCGGCGTGCGGCTGTTATGCCGCTGACCGACGGGCTTACGCCGAAATGCTGGAGGTTCAGGACCCAACGCTGACCTGAATCCGAATTTCTCCCTTCGGGTTGGCCGCGGTGTGCAGATGCGATTGCCGATGGTTTACTTTGGCCGCGGACGCGTCAGAATTGGCTGCGTCGCCTGGAGTCGGCCGGCGCGCAGCTCGACCACAGCCTTCGCCACCGCGCATGCCACATTGCGCGCTTCCTCTTGCACGGGTACATCCCGGTCCAGCGCGTCGTGACTGGTCGCGTACGGTGCGTAGTAGCCAATGTAGCGATCCAGTCGCGCCTGCGCACCCGCGTCGATGAAACCCATCCAGTCGAGCCAGTCCGACAGGGCGCGGCGCGAGTCTTCGATCCCGGCCACATCACCATGGACGATCAACCCGTAGACACGCCCTGCCAGATGCTGGGGGTAGTCCCAGCCGGCCATCTCGAGTGCTTTTGCCTTGTCGACATTCTTGCCCGAGGTCGCGGTGGGATCAGGGTTGCCGCCGTCGGCGCACACCAGGCGGTCGATCATCAGTTTCAACGGGCTGGGGCTCTGGTACCAATACACCGGCGAGACGATGATCACCGCATGGGCGGCGGTCCAGCGTTCGTAGATCTCGGCCATCCAGTCATTGGTCTGGTCGAGCGCATGGTTGGGATAGCAACTGCACGGCCAGTTGCACAGGGGCATCGCGGTGGACACGCAGCCCTTGCAGGGATGGATCTTGCGGCCGTATTCGGAGCTGAGCAGACTGAGGTCAAGCACATCGGCCTGGATGTCGGCCTGCTCCAGCGTTTCGCGAGCGATCCCCAACAGCCGGAAGGTCTTGGACATCTCGCCCGGGCAGGTGCCATCGTTGCGCGCCGAGCCGCAGATCAGCAAGACCCGGGACGGGCTCAGCGGGTCAGCCCAGCGAACTTGCGCCTCGTCGAGGCGCTGCTTCGTGGCAACCCATTCGGTTGACAAGTCGTAGTTCGGATCGACATAGCCGGGGCCTGCCTTCTGCGTGAAAGGGGCCTTGCGGCCTTCGGTGTAGGCTGCCCATGCGATCTCTTCAAGACGCGCAATGGACTGATCTTCGACACGGAACGCCGGATCAATGAAGGAGGCACGATAGCGGACACTGAACTGCGCACGCACAAGTGGGGCAGGTGCCTGACCCTTGCGAATCTCAATCATGGTCGACTCCGCTGGTCGGCCGGACAGCAGTGCACGGACTGAAGAGATTTCATAGGTTCGTCCTTTCAAATGGACCAGGGGGAAGAGTTCGGCGCAAGTCGACACTGCATCAAACTGACGTCCGACGCGACAATGCTAATTGACTGGGCAGTGGTCGTCTGTTCGATACCGAACGAAGCCTGGACTTTCGTTGACAACAGTACAAACCCCTGATCTCTGATCAGCCATGAAATACGCGATTCGGCGGCATGAACAGGTGACGGGCCGCACGCGTAGGAAATTTACTACAAAGATTTGCGGTGCAGTCCGCTGTTCCAGGTGAATCGCATTCCCGATACTGGGAGCAGCACATCACCCCGTTCTAAAGGAAAACCCATGAGCATTTTCGCACTATTAGTACTTGCCATCGCGATCCTTCCCGCGTTCGGCTTGGCTACATGGGTCTGGCTTGCGATCGCAAGCGAGACAGATGACGTGCGCTCGTTCGTGGGGTTCGAAGGCATGCACTTCGAAAAATGAACCGACCACATGAAGGGAACGGATGTGGACAGACGGAACGGGCTTCGCTCAATGCCAAATCGGTTGAGTGAGCTGGTGCGTAAGCTTGGTCGGGGCGAACGCCTCGCATTTTCAATTATCGACAATCTAAAAGGACTCTCATGAACAATACATTCAACTTCAGGGCTTCACTCATTGTTGCCGCCATGCTGGTGCTACCGGTAGCACAGGCAGCAACCATGGCCAAGGCCGACTACACGGCCGACAAAACCCGCATCAGCGCGGACTACAAGGCCGACAAGGCGGCGTGCGCTGCGCTGGCCGCGAATGCCAAGGACATCTGTGTGGAAGAAGCCAAGGCCAAGGAAAAGGTCGCACGCGCCGAACTGGAATTCAGTTACACCGGCAAACCCGGCGACCAGTCCAAGGTTCTTGTGACGAAGGCCAAGTCAGCCTATGCCGTCGCCAGGGAAAAGTGCGACGACAAGGCGGGCAACGACAAGGACGTTTGCGCCAAGGAGGCCAAGGCCATCGAGACCAAGGCGCTGGCCGACGCCAAGATGGGGAAAAAAATCGGCGAGGCAAAGAAGGACGCCGCCGCTGACAGGCGCGACGCCGACTACAAGGTTGCAGTGGAGAAGTGCGACGCCGTGGCCGGCGCTGCCAAGGCCGGCTGCATTGCAGCCGCCAAGGCAAAGTTCGGCAAAACTTGATGAGGAAGGCCGTGGCGACTGGCGCGCGTTACACGTATTCGTCGGGTCGCTTGATGCCGCTTCAGCTTCAAGCGTTCTTCGTTCAGATGGTCGACTGGTTTCTTCGTTTCACTAAGGAAAATTCATGAAAAACTTGCTTGCTACGGTTGTTGGTACGGTGTTTCTGTTGGCCACGAGCGTGTCTTTGGCGCAAACGGGAAACATGATGAATGATGGCATGTGGGGCAGCGGCTGGATGGGTGGATACGGCGGGATATGGATGCCGCTCTTGCTTGTTATTGTGGTTGTCGGCCTCGTGGCATGGATCGTCAAGCGAAAGGATTAGTGACCCGGATCTAGAGCTCAGCATTTTCTAGAGCTCAGCATTTTCCAGTTCTATGTGAGTCTGAGCGCGGCCAGACCCAAGGGATGGATTAGGCGAAGCACTTGGACTGTCGGTTGAACAAGTCGAATCCTTAAAGCCGGGCAACGTTGACGGCGGTGGCGGCGACTGGATCGACCAAGGCTTTGACCTTCTGACCTAGCGAACCCGTGCGCAAGGCCGACGAAATTGATGGCAACCGTGTGCTGTGCTTCTTCACCGACCTCTGCGTTACGATGACGGGCGCTTCGCAGGAGAACCGTGGCATGAACAACACTCGCACCGAATTCGACAGCTTCGGCCCCATCGACGTCCCCGCCGACGCATTGTGGGGAGCGCAGACGGCACGCAGCCTGCACTTCTTTGCCATCGGTGAACAGCGCATGCCGTTAGAGGTAATCCATGCGCTGGCCTGGGTCAAGTGGGCTGCGGCCGGTGTGAATCGTGATTTGCAGCAGATCAACGCCAACAAGGCGCAAGCCATCGCGGACGCAGCTCAGCGGGTGGCTGCGGGCGAGTTCGACGCCGAGTTCCCGCTGTCGGTGTGGCAGACCGGCTCGGGTACGCAGAGCAACATGAATGTCAACGAAGTCGTGGCCAATCTGGCCTCGCGCTCGCTGGGTGGTGGCTTGGGTACCAAGCGAAATGTGCACCCGAACGATGACGTGAACCTTGGGCAGTCGTCCAACGATGTGTTTCCGACCGCCATGCATATCGCCGTGGCCTTGCAGGCCAAGCGGAGTCTGCTGCCGGCGCTGCACGAGCTGCGCAGCGCCCTGGCGGCCCAGGCGCTGGCGTTCACTGACGTGGTGAAGATTGGCCGCACCCATCTGCAGGATGCAACTCCAGTCACGCTGGGCCAGGAGTTCGGCGGCTACGAGGCGCAGCTTGCGTTGTGCCAGGACAGCATGCGCCAGGCTCTGTCGGCAGTGCATTCGCTGGCGATCGGCGGCACGGCGGTAGGCACGGGCCTGAACACGCACCCGGAGTTCGGCGCGCGGGTGGCTGCAAGGCTGGCAAAGCAACTCGAGTTGCCGCTGGTGCAGGCCGGCAATCTGTTTGCCGCAATGGCCGGCCACGAAGCCCTGGTGGCGTTCCACGCCAGTTTGAGGATGCTGGCAATCGCCTTGACCAAGATCGCCAATGACATCCGCCTGATGGGCAGCGGACCGCGCGCTGGCTTGGGCGAACTGCGATTGCCAGAAAACGAGCCAGGCAGTTCGATCATGCCGGGTAAAGTAAATCCGACCCAGGTTGAGGCAATTACCATGGTGTGTACCCAAGTGATGGGCCACGACGCGGCGATCGGCTTCGCCGCGAGCCAGGGGCACTTTGAGCTCAACGTCTACAAGCCCTTGATCGCTCTGGACACACTCGACAGCGTGCGACTTTTATCGGACGCGATGCGCAGTTTCTCCAGGCACTGCGTGGTCGGCCTTTCGGTCAACTCCGCACGTGTGGAGGAACTGCTGCAAGGCTCGCTGATGCTGGTCACCGCGTTGGCGCCGCACATCGGCTACGAGCGCGCAGCGCAGATTGCCAAGCATGCCCATAAGAACGGCAGCTCGCTACGCGAAGCAGCGTTGGCACTGGGCCTAGTGAGCGCCGAGCAGTTCGACGCCTGGGTCGAGCCGCGCCGGATGCTCGGCCCGCGAGTCGACTCTTGAGAGTTCCGTAATTTACGACTTTGTTCGGGCTGAGCTTGTCGAAGCCTTTGTGCCCGTCGACAAGCTCAGGGCGAATGGAAATTGGCTTCTCATTAGTTGTGGCAGAAACGCCGCGCCTTGTCGAGTCAGCGCAGTTGCTCAAAAGTCACGCACAAGCACGTGAAAGTTCTCTTCTGTGTTCGCCAACGCACAGAACTGTGCGTGGCATGTGCTTAAGCTGTGCATGTCCCGATTGCGACAACCCAAGTCGTGCCGGTTTGTCCGCGGACGAATTAAGACCCTTAGTGTCACGACTTTCCATTTCTAAAGGATTCCCCATGAACCGAACTATGCTGATTTCGACGCTGCTCGCGACCCTGAGCCTGGTCGCCTGCGACAGGCCCACCGTCGTCACTGTTCCTGCCACACCGGTCGCAGTGCCCGTCGCTGTACCCGGACCCGCAGGTCCGCAGGGCGCAACCGGCAGCACGGGCGCAACCGGCAAATCCGGCGACGGCACCACGGTGATCGTGGTGCCCGCCGCTTCAGCGCCAGCCTACTGAATCTACTTAGCAACAACTTCAAGGAGAGTGCCATGAGCTTGGGAACCATTCTGTTGATCGTTCTGATCCTGCTGCTGATCGGCGTCATTCCGAGCTGGCCACACAGCCGGAGCTGGGGCTACGGGCCCAGTGGGGGCTTGGGCTTGGTGGTGATCATCCTCATCGTGCTGCTGGTGATGGGGCGGATTTAACCGCTAAATTCCGATCTGCGGTTTCCCGCCGGGCACGGCTATTGTGAACAACTGCTGCGAGCTGGGTGAGGCCCTGCGAGCGGCGCAGGCTATGGACGTCAGATATCTTTGGAGGGGTCACTCACAGATCGTTTCTAATGTTCGTTGACGTACAGATGAAACCTACTCGACTTGGTTAAATTGGGTCTGGGCGATACGACGAACCGTGTCTATGGTCGCAGCCCTGAGAGCAGCTACGGCGTGATTACATCAACCCACTTTACTGAAGGTGCCAACATGATCCGACTCGCATCTGAACCCACCCCCTGGGTCAAAAAACCGGAACGAAAAAACACCGATGTCACCGCAGGGGGCTCACATCCACCGGGCAAGGCGGCGACGCCGATTCACATCCCCGTGGACAAGGCCGTGTCGCAGGCACCTGCAATGTCGCCCGGCATCCCCGAGTCCCCGCCAACGGACCCGGGCCGTTGACGCGAAGGGGCGCAGCCATATTAACGACGATGCCGCAGTCGCTTTTCTCAGTGCTTGCGACGTCCCACTCACGCAGATTGGAGCTCTGACTATGTTGAATTCCCAGGGCCTCAGGTCGAAACTGAAGACTCATCTCCCTGAAGCCAGTTCCGCCGGGGACGCCATGCCTAAAGGCTTCTTCACAATCGATGAGCTTGGCATTGACAGCATGGCTACGCCGCTTGCGGCTAGACCGCCAACCAGACTGGCATCGGGTATCGCGATCGAAGATTGCGATACCCTGTTTAACGCCGTCAAGACAAGGCTCCATCTGACTGTTGGCGAGTGGCTCGTCACAACAACACCCGAGCTGCAAAGGCATGGCACCTCAAGCCGGGTCCAGACCAGCATACTGGAGTGCACGGCGGCACTGGACCAACTGCACATGACGCTTATGAACGAACTCGGTAGACGTCAGCATCTGGAACTGGAAGTTTTCAGTACCAAAGCCGCGCTGGCGCAGGCACGCACCGAACTCGCCGGTACCCAGGCCGCAAAGACGCAGTATCGTCAGCCGGGCTTGCATGATAGCCAGACCTCGCCACCGAGCCTGAGCTTCTTTCGCGAGCGGCTTGATCAAACACTAACCCTTGCCGCACCCCACTGCCCAGCACTCGCAGTGCTGTACCTCGACCTCGACGGCTTCAAGCCGCTCAACGAAGCACATGGACATGACGCTGGCGACGAACTGCTCTGGATCGTCGCTACGCGGCTGACCCGAGCGGTTCGAACCGAGGATATGTTGAGCCATCTGGGTGGCGACGCGTTCGCGTGTCTGGTCGCGGATGTATCCAGCCGGGAACAATTGATCCATCTGGCCAGCGCGTTGTTCGATGTGGTGTCGGCCCCCGTCAAGATCGGCCAGATCAAGGTCAACTTACGTCCCAGTATCGGCATTGCAATGTGCCCCGGCGATGGCGCAACTGCCGAAGCACTGATCAAGAATGCCGACGTCGCCATGTACCGCGCCAAGCGGCAGCAAACCGGCTACGCCTTCTTCGATGAATGTAGCGCCGCGTGAGCCGGGCAGAGAGTTGCGTCGGCTGCGTGGTAGTCTGCATCAACAGAAGTGCGGCAGTGCCCTGCTGGCGGACAGTTTCCTAGCCACGCCCACGTGAATGGCTGATCAAGCTGATCAGTGCCATCAATGCAGCGCCGGTGGCGGCGGCGATCAGAATCGCCTTGACCGGCTCGTGCTTGACGTAGTTCACCGTAGTGGCTGAGGCCTGTTGCGCCTTGTCGCGTAGTTGTTGTGAAGTTTCGCGGACGCTGTCCACGCCACGCTGCGCC
>JAUXOA010000031.1 GCA_030682475.1 Rhodoferax sp.
CTCTTGCAGCGAAGATGCGGCCGCCGCCGCTTCCTCCACCAGCGCGGCGTTTTGCTGTGTGACCTGGTCCATCTGCGTGATCGCCTGGTTGATCTGCTCTATGCCCGAGGTCTGCTCCTGGCTGGCGGCGGTGATCTCGGCCATGATGTCGGTCACGCGCTTGACGCTGTCGACAATCTCGTCCATGGTCTTGCCCGCTTCGGCCACCTGTTTGCTGCCTTCTTCGACCTTGTCGACGGAGTCGCCGATCAGGGTCTTGATCTCCTTGGCCGCTGCGGCTGAGCGCTGCGCCAGGTTTCTCACTTCAGCAGCCACCACGGCAAAGCCGCGTCCCTGCTCGCCGGCCCGCGCCGCTTCGACCGCAGCGTTCAAGGCAAGAATATTGGTCTGAAAGGCAATGCCGTCGATGACGCCGATGATGTCGACGATCTTTTTGGAAGAAGTGTTGATGGCGCTCATGGTGCCTACCACCTGGGACACCACGCTGCCGCCTTTGATGGCCACACCCGAGGCAGAGACTGCCAACTGGTTGGCCTGCCTGGCGTTGTCAGCGTTTTGTTTCACCGTACTCGTCAGCTCCTCCATCGAGGCGGCGGTTTCTTCCAGTGAACTGGCCTGCTGTTCGGTGCGGGATGACAGGTCCTGGTTGCCGGCGGCGATCTGGCTGGAGGCGGTGGCTATGGTGTCGCCCGATTCACGGATCTGACCGATGACCCGGGCCAGTTCCCGCTGCATCCGCTGGATCGCATACAGCAGGCTGCTGGTATCGCCCTTGCGGATCTGGATAGGCACCGTCAGGTCGCCGGCGGCCACGCGATCGACGATGTCCGCGGCATAGCCCGGCTCCCCGCCGATCTGGCGCCCCAGCAGACGCGCCATGGCCACGCCCAGTCCGACGCTGATCACGATGCCGCCCAGCACCAGCGCCATCATCAGCAGGCGTGAGGCCTTGTAGGTGGCGTTGACCTTTTCCATGCTGGCCCTGGCCAGCTGGTCGCTGTGCGCAACCATCTGTTTGAGCACCTCCTCGATCGCACGGGACTCCTTCAGCAAACTGGCGCTGTCCTCGGCCACCCGGCCCTCGTACTGCGTGGAGTCCAGTGTCTGCCGTGACATCAGCGCCACAAAGTCAGTCAGCTGCTGCCTTAGGCGGGGCACCCTGCTCTCGTACTGCTGGTATAGCGCCAGCCCTTGGGCGTTGGCTTGCAGCAAGGGCTTGACCTCGGCCATGCGTGCGTCAAGTCCTTGCACGGCCGCCAGGATGCTTTTCTCGTCGGCGTTGCGCTCCCCCTTGGTCGAGGCCGCCAGCAGGCTGGTTTGGGCCCGGCTGGCGTAGAGCAGGTGGATATTAGCCTCCTGCACACCCTTGAGCGCCTGCACCTCCTGGTTGTAAAGGCTCTCAGTGGCGGCGCTGATGCGGCTCATGTGAAAAATGCCCAGCGCGCCGATGGCGGCGGCTATCGTCGCAACGATGAGAAAACTGAGGACCAGCTTGGCCGTGACGCGAAGTTGATGAAACCACTGCATATTTTTCTTTCTTGTGATGGCCGCAGAGGCAACCGGGTGGACTCGGGTGCGCAACAAAGCGGCAAGTTTTAAAACGTTTCCCAGTCGCCGCCAGCGGCCGACTTGCCTGCACCTGCACCTGCATCGGCCAGTTGCCTGCGTTCCGGCGCGGCAATCGCCTGTTTGGCGCGGGTTGCTGGCATAGGCGCCGGGCGCGGCTTGCGGACTGCCGCACGCTGGGGCGCGGCCACATGATGGGCTGGCCCGCCAGCTTGATCGCCATTGAGCTTGAAGACGCTGACCACCTGGGACAGGCTGCCGGCCTGCTCTTGCAGCGAAGATGCGGCCGCCGCCGCTTCCTCCACCAGCGCGGCGTTTTGCTGTGTGACCTGGTCCATCTGCGTGATCGCCTGGTTGATCTGCTCGATGCCCGAGGTCTGCTCCTGGCTGGCGGCGGTGATCTCGGCCATGATGTCGGTCACGCGTTTGACGCTGGCCACGATCTCGTCCATGGTCTTGCCCGCTTCCGCCACTTGTTTGCTGCCTTCTTCGACCTTGTCCACCGAGTCCCCAATCAGGGTCTTGATCTCTTTGGCGGCCGCCGCACTTCGCTGCGCCAGGTTGCGCACCTCCGCCGCGACCACGGCAAAGCCGCGCCCCTGCTCGCCGGCCCGCGCCGCTTCGACCGCCGCGTTCAAGGCCAGGATATTGGTCTGAAAGGCAATGCCGTCAATGACGCCGATGATGTCGACGATCTTTTTGGAAGAAGTGTTGATGGCGCTCATGGTGCCCACCACCTGGGAGACGACGCTGCCGCCGCGCACGGCAACGCTGGAGGCCGAGACCGCCAACTGGTTGGCCTGGCGGGCGTTGTCAGCGTTTTGTTTGACGGTGCTGGTCAGTTCTTCCATCGACGCTGCGGTTTCTTCCAGTGAGCTGGCCTGCTCCTCGGTGCGGGAGGACAGGTCCTGGTTGCCGGCGGCGATCTGCGCGCTGGCGGTGGCCACGCCATCGGCGTTGACTTGTACCCCGCGGACGATGCCCGAGAAGCTGGATTGCATGCGCGCCATCGATTCCAGCAAACGCACTGCCTCGTCGTTTCCGGCCGGCCGAACCTCGCCAGTGAGGTCGCCCTGGGCCAGCCGCTCCGCCACAGCCACGGCGTGCGTCATCGGCTGGGCCATGCGGCGAGCCAGCCAGAGCGCGCTGGCCAGCATCGCTGCCGCGGCCACCACCAGGGCCACACCGATTGCCAGAAGAGTCCGGCTCACGCTGGCCTTGGCTTGGGCATTGAGTTGGTCTTGGCTCTTCTCAATGGAGTCCGAGAGCGCCGCCATCTGCGTTTCGAGTTCGGTGAACGCGGCTTGCAGCGCAACCGCTTGTTTACCCGCCGCCTGAGCGTCGATCCTGGCCGACTTGATCGTCTGGTCGGCGACCTGGATGTACTTCTTGACCAAGGGCTGCGCGGCGGTTAGTACACCCTGCGCCTCCTGGGTCAGGGGCAATGCCTGCAAGCGGGTCAGGGCCTTGTCAAAGGTCTCGGCATGCTCCTTCAACGCTTTATCGGCTTCGGCCACCCGGCTTGCACTGCCTTCGAGTGCGCCAAGCTGCGCAAGTTGCGCATCGCCACGGATGGCGTCGTGCATCATGTCGGCCTCCTGGCTGGCCTGCAGAGCCTGCCCCCCGGTAATCGCGTCGTTGATCGCCGCGCCCAGCCGCGACGAAGCGAACAGTCCGATGCCGCCCACCATGCCCGCGAGCAGGACTCCGACCAAGCCGAAGCTGACGATTTGAGTGCGTAGTTTCATGACAATATTCCTTGATCAGAATCGTACCGACAGTCCGACAGTCCACGCAAAGTCCGGTGTGTTCTTGTTGGCACCCCAGGAAAATGCGCTGTCGATCTGCACGTCGTTGCTCAGCAGGTAGGCCGCGCCGATGTCGTAGGTCACCGTGGAGCCGCCATTGCGCGATGACGCAATGCGTTGACCGGCTATCTCGACGAAGGTGCGGAAGCGCTCATTCCACGCCTTGCCGACAACGGCGGCGAGGATGCCGGCCAGATGACGGCGGTTGCTATCGGTCGTGTCGTAGATGACGCCGGGCATGACGCCCAGCGAAAAGTCCTGCGGCAACTCCCACTCGAATACCGTGCGCAGCGACGGGCGCATGCCCTTACCCCTGAAAGCGCGCGCGCCGGTGGCAAGGTCCACGTGCAGCAGCCAGGCGATGGCAGGCGCTGCGCCTTCGCCGTCGTGCGTGTGCCACTTGAGGCCGATCGAGGTTTCGGCAACGCCGCGTTCCGTCGCGCTCGTGGAAGTTGCCGGATCATGTGTTTTCTGGCGGGTGTAGCCGCCGTTTTCCAGGCGCAGCTCCCATGCAGGCGCAATGCCGTAGCGCAACAGCGTTGGCGTGGCGAGCGTTGTCGCCCTGGCGCCGGCGTTGCTGTCGCGCTCGTAAGCGACGCTGGTCTCGATTTGAAAGCGGCCCTTGCCCACGGTCTTGCTCGACTCGACGAAATCAGGCCGATCGGTGCTGATCGGCTCTTGCTGCGCATGAGCCGCAGCCATTGCCGAAAGGATCGTCAAGGCGGCAATCATTGCGCGTGCTGCCCTGTCCCTATTCAGGATGATCAGGCGGGTGGAGATTTTGAAATTGTTCATGGTGGCTACCTATTTAATTGGTTCAGGACAGAGCTGGTTCGCTTACGAGAATTTGTCATTGCGGGTCGAGCCCGCAATGACAGACTTTTGTGGTTCTTCAGAATGTTTCCCAATCCCCGCCAGCGGCCGGCGCACCAGCATTTGCCAGTTGCCTGCGTTCTGGCGCGGCGATGGCCTGTTTGGCGCGCAGGGCTGGCACAGCGGCGCGGGTTGCGGGCATTGGCGTCGGGTGCGGTTTGCGGACTGCCGTGCGCTGAGGTGCGGCCACATGATGGGCTGGCCCGCCAGCTTGATCGCCATTGAGCTTGAAGACGCTGACCACCTGGGACAGGCTGCCGGCCTGCTCCTGCAGCGAAGAGGCGGCGGCTGCCGCTTCTTCGACCAAGGCGGCGTTTTGCTGCGTCACCTGGTCCATCTGCGTGATGGCCTGGTTGATCTGCTCGATGCCCGAGGTCTGCTCCTGGCTGGCCGCCGTGATCTCGGCCATGATGTCGGTCACGCGCTTGACGCTGTCGACGATCTCGTCCATGGTCTTGCCCGCTTCGGCCACTTGTTTGCTGCCTTCTTCGACCTTGTCCACCGAGTCGCCAATCAGGGTCTTGATCTCTTTGGCCGCTGCCGCACTTCTTTGCGCCAGGTTTCTGACTTCAGCAGCGACCACGGCAAAGCCGCGTCCCTGCTCGCCGGCCCGGGCCGCTTCAACGGCCGCGTTCAAGGCCAGGATGTTGGTCTGGAAGGCAATGCCCTCGATCACGCTGATGATGTCGACGATCTTTCTCGACGAGGCGTTGATGGCGCCCATGGTGCCCACCACCTGGGAGACGACGCTGCCGCCCTTGAGCGCCACGCTGGAGGCCGTCACGGCCAGCTGGTTGGCCTGGCGGGCGTTGTCGGCGTTTTGCTTGACGGTGCTGGTCAGCTCTTCCATGGAGGCGGCGGTCTCTTCGAGTGAGCTGGCTTGTTCTTCGGTCCTGCTGGACAGGTCCTGGTTGCCGGCCGCGATCTGGCTGGAGGCGGTGGCGATGGTGTCGGTGCCGATGCGGACTTCACCGACGACGCGACGCAAGGACTGCTGCATGCCAGCCATCGCGGCAAGGATGCTCGCCTGGGCACCCGGCTTGATTGTGATCGCCTGAGTCAGATCGCCCTCGGCGACGGCGTTGGTGATCGCAATCACATCTCCAGGCTCGCCGCCCAGTTGGCCGATGATCGAACGTGCCACCACCATGCCGAGCCAGGCTCCCAGGCCGCCCAGGACGAGCACCGCCACGAAGACGGTGATCAGACCGCGCTGCGTGCTGCTGACGCGCTCTTGGAGCATGACCCCGAGCGTGTCAGTCGCCATCCCCATCAGCTTGAACTGTGCGTCAATGGCCTTTGTCAACAACGCCACGTACTCCGGCCCGCTATGGCTCAGTTGTTCCTGGGTGACGATCTTATCGGTGGCCAGTGCGAGCGCCTGCTTGGCCAGATCTGTTGGCTCGTGCATCGCGTCACCCAGCCTCTTCTTCACTTCGGGGCTGGCCGCAGCAGCCTTGTCGTAGGCGCGCGTCATCAGCAACAATGCGTCGTCGGCCTTGGATACATAAAACCCCAGCGTCTGGCGGTCGGAGACCGAGCCGTTCTGGGCGGCCAACATGCCGGCACCCTTGGCACGTATTTTTCCCAATTCTTCGGCCAGTGCAGGCTGTGCCAACAGCACGGCCTGGATCAAGCTGGAGGTGTCGAGCCCGGGGTCGAGCGAAAAGCCGAAATCATCGGCGAACAGATCGTTTGTCTTCAGCAGTTGCGCCACCAGGGCGGTATGTCCGGCAAAGCTGTCAGCCACCGAGAAGCCACCCCCACCGGCCACTTTGCTGCTGAGCGCCGCCCATTCCTGCGTCGACTTGTTCCAGGCGGCCTTGGCCGCCTCGCTGCCCAGCTCGGTGGCCACCAATCCCGACAACATCTGATAAGCCTGGTCGGCCTCCTGCTGCTTGACGGCACGCTGCGGCTGCACCGCCGCATTGCCGCCGAGCACCAGTGCCGATAGCCCGCGATGTTGCTGCGTCAACTGGATGACCTTCAAAATCGCCTTGAACGGTGCCACGCCCTGTGCTTCACGCTGCGCGGTCTGCGCCACCTGGTAGGTCTGGTACAGGTACAGCGTGGTCGGGATGGCAGCGAGCAGCAGTGCGATCATGCCCAGCAGGGCGAATCGTTGGCTGACTCTCAGGTGAGCGATGAAGTTCATTGTTCTGTCCGTTGGTTGATTGTTTCGGGATTGGGAGTAACCAGTAGCGCCGACAGGATGCCAATCAGGATGATCAGTCGGGTGGGGATTTTGAAATTGTTCATGATGGCTACCTATTTAATAAAATTAATGCGCCGTCTCGGCGATCAATCCCATGTCCGTGCTGGACATCAGTTTGTCGATATCGACCAGAATCAGCATGCGTTCATCGAGCGTGCCCAGGCCAATCAGGTAGTCGGTGTCCAGCACCGCGCCCATCTCGGGCGCCGGCTTGATTTGTTCCGGGCTCAAGGTGATCACATCCGAGACGCTGTCCACCACCATGCCCATGACGCGGCTGGCCATGTTGAGGATGATCACCACCGTGAACTGGTCATAAGTCGGCGTGCCAAGATTGAACTTGATGCGCATGTCGATGATCGGCACGATGATGCCGCGCAGGTTGACCACGCCCTTGATGTGCTCGGGCGCATTGGCAATGCGGGTCACCGTGTCGTACCCGCGCAGCTCCTGCACTTTCTGGATGTCAATGCCGTACTCTTCCTGGCCCAGCGTGAAGGCCAGAAACTCCAGCGGCTTGCCAGCGGAAGCGCTGGACGGGTGGGGGTTGCTTGTTGTTGCTTGCATGGGTACTCCGTTAATTGCTAGGGGTTAAATTCGAATACGGTTCGCTTACGAGAATTTGTCATTGCGGGTCGAGCCCGCAATGACAGACTTACGTCTGTATATCGGCCAGATACGAGAAAACTTTAGGAAAAAATCCATGGAAAACCTGACTCAACCGTTATTTTTTTCACTGTCTTTGCTTGCCTGGCCTGCTGGACGGGGGATCGCTGGCTGATTGCCAATGTCTCGGCCTGGCGCCAATGAAGGGCCTCCTGGCGGTTTTCTTCGGCCATTGCTTTGACCATCAGACGGCCCAGGGACTGGATGTGCAACTCAATCTCAGCGTCGGACATTTCCCGCGCTGGCATACCACTGACACCCGCACACACCGATTGAGGCGTGTGGTACGGCAAAACGCGCGGGTGCATCGGTGTTTTCATTGATTTGACCGTAGGGGAGCTAAGTCATCCGCTTCACATCTGCTGCATGATGCGAATCAGTTTTCCACCGTATTGCGGGTCGCTCGCATAACCGGCGCGCTGCAGGCCATGCGCGGCTTCGGCCGGATCTTGTGTGGCAAGCACGTTGGCGTAACGCGGATTGGTGACCAGGAACCTGGCATAGTCGGAAAACGCTTCTTCATAAGAGCCATAGGTGCGAAAGGTGGCCCGGGTTTTTTGCGCCATGCCGTTCACGTATTCGGTGCTAGTGGCTTCAACCACCGGCCCCTTCCAGCTCCGGTCGGCCTTGATACCGAACAGGTTGTAGCTGGTCGTGCCATCTTCTTTGCGAATCTCGCGCCGCCCCCAACCGGACTCCAGCGCGGCCTGCGCCATGATCAGTTGCGCCGGAACACCGCTGGCCTGGCTGGCGCGCTGCGCAGCGGGCAACATGCGCGAAACGAATTGCTCAACGTGCGCTTGTGGCAAAGCACTCCGGCTGAACGTGGCCTGTGCCGTGGCCGCCTCATAGAACGAAAGGTCTGGCGCGCGCGTGATGGGTTTCGCAGCAGCGGGGGCGGGCAGGGCGCCCGGTAGCGCGGCACCTGGCGGCAACTGCGCGGCCGCGCCGCCCATCGTGCGGCTGAGCTGCGCAAACATGGCTTGCGCCAACCCCAGGCCGCGTCCAGACAGGTTCTGTGCCAGTTGCTGGTCCAGCATCGAGGTGTACATCTTTTCCTGCTGGCTGCCGAACATGCCGTCTGTCGGTGTGGCTTCGCGCATGCTCTTGAGCACCATCTGCATGAACATCACCTCGAATTGCTTGGATGCCTGCTTCATGCCTTCCACGGGAGAGGTGCGGACGGTGCGGCGCAAGGCATCAACACCCTGCACATCCAGCGACAAGCGCTGGTCGAGCACGCCGCCGGACGAAGGATTGATGCTATTCAGGTTGGGGAAGCCAGCGCTGCTCATGGTCAACCTTAAATAATCTCAAGTTCAGCACGCAAGGCGCCGACGGCTTTCATGGCCTGCAAAATCGACACCAGATCCTGCGGATTGGCACCCAGGGCATTAAGCCCCTTGATGACATCGGCCAGCGCGGCACCAGCGCGCACGACTTGCAATGCGCCACCCCCCTGGTTGATTTCGATCTTCGAACTCTGGCTTACTACGGTGCTCCCGCCTGCCAGCGGGTTGGGCTGGCTGATGACGGGATCGGTAGTGATCACCACCGACAAATTGCCGTGCGCTACGGCGCAATCGAGAATTCTGACGGCCTGATTCATGACGACCGAACCGGTTCGCGCGTTGATGATGACTTTGGCGACAGCTTGCGATGGGGCGACGTCAATATTCTCGATGCGCGCCAGGAAACCGACGCGCTCTTCGGGTCGGGTCGGTGCCTTGATCTGGATCACCCGGGCGTCCAGCGCAAGGGCGGTGCCGGGGCCAAAGCTGAGGTTGATCGCCTCCACTGCCTTTTGAGCGGTACCGAAATCGCTGGTGTTTAATTCGAGCATCAAGGTGCCGTCGCCGCCGAGCGGGGACTCCACCGCACGCTCCACGATGGCACCGGCCGGAATCCGTCCGGAACTGAGCTGGTTAATCTGCACCTTGCTGCCACCGGCCGAGGCGCCCGCCCCACCGATCACCATATTGCCCTGGGCCAGTGCATAGACCTGGCCATCAGCGCCCTTCAAGGGTGTCATGAGCAAAGTGCCGCCACGCAGGCTCTTGGCATTGCTCAGGGACGATACCGTGACATCGATGGTCTGGCCCGGCCGCGCAAAGGGCGGCAAGGTGGCGGTCACCATCACGGCGGCCACATTTTTCAACTGCATGGTGCTGCCGGACGGTACGGTGATTCCGAGCTGCACCAGCATGTTGTTCAGGCTTTGCGTGGTGAAGGGTGTGGTCTGGTCGCCGCTGCCATCCAGGCCGACGATCAGCCCATAACCTATCAGCGGGTTGTCGCGTACGCCTTGAATGCTGGCGAGGTCTTTCAGCCGCTCCGCTTGCGATGGCAGGGCGATCAAGGCCGCAAAAAGCAGGCACAAGGTAGCTAAGGCGCGCATGATCAGAATGGCAGCACGTTGAGGAAGATGCGCTGCAGCCAGCCCATGGTCTGCGCTTCGTCGATATAGCCTTTGGCGCTGTATTCAATCCGGGCGTCTGCCACCTGGGTGGACGGCACGCTGTTGCTGGCGCTGACTGTGCGTGGGTTCACCACCCCCGAGAAGCGGATGAACTCGGTGCCCTGGTTGATCAGCATCTGCTTTTCGCCGCTGACCAGCAGATTGCCGTTGGGCAGCACTTCCACCACCGTGACGGTGATCGTGCCGTTAAAGGTATTCGTGGCATTGGCGCCGCCCTTGGCGCTCATGATGTTTTTGCCACTTGCATTGGCATCTTGCGCACTGGAGAGCAAGCCGCCCAAAATTTTAGGAATCGCGGTCAGCGCGGCACTGGAGCTGCCGCTGCGGCTGGCATTGGCAGCCGAGCTCTTGCTGGCATTCACGTTTTCGCTGACGAGAACGGTCAGAATGTCGCCTACGTTGCGTGGCCGCCAGTCTTCAAACAAGGCCGGGGCGCCAAAACCGGTCCGGTAAATCGCCCCGTTGACGGGCGCCACGGGTCGCACCTGCGCATCGGCACGCGCTGTCATGGGGAGTTGCACCAGCGGCTCGCGCGGCAGTTGTGCACAGCCGCCCAGCAGCAGGCTGGCGGCCAATGCCCACCCTGTGTGCCAGCGCTTGGACAATATTTTCTGCATCACAACTGCGACAGGCGCGCCAGCATCTCATCGGACGTCTTGATCACCTTGCTGTTGATTTCATACGCGCGTTGCGTCTGAATCATGTTGACCAGCTCCTGGACCACATTCACATTCGATGACTCGACATAACCCTGGCTGACAAAGCCGGCGCCGTTCTGGCCCGGCGCGCTCTGGTTGGGTGCACCGGAAGCCTCGGTTTCAACATACAGGTTTTCACCATTGCTTTGCAAGCCGGCGGCATTCAAAAATGTCGTGAGCTGGATCTGGCCGACCTGCACGTTGTTGGTGCTGCCGGCCTGGATAACCGAGACGATGCCATCGCGGGCAATCGTCACGCTGGTGGTGTTTTGCGGTAGCGTGACGGCCGGCTGCAGCAGGAAACCGCTGGCCGTGACCAACTGCCCACTGGGGTCCGTCTGGAACGAGCCGTCGCGGGTGTAACCCGCCGTTCCGTCCGGCAGCAAGACCTGAAAGAAGCCACCGCCGTTGATGGCCAGATCTTTCGGGTTGTCGGTTTTGGTCGGAGTGCCTTGCGTATGAATGCGCTCGGTCGCCACCACGCGCACGCCGGTGCCCAGTTGCAGGCCCGAGGGCATGCGGGTTTGGTCAGAGGTCTGGCTAGCACTTGGGCGCAGGTTCTGGTACATCAGATCTTCAAACACGGCACGGCTGCGCTTGAAGCCCGTGGTGCCGACGTTGGCCAGATTGTTGGCGACCACATCGAGCTGTGTTTGCTGGGCATCGAGGCCTGTTTTGGCGATTGAGAGAGAACGAATCATGGGGAAAACTCCTGCGCGATGGGTTTATGAGGACAGCAGCTTGTTGGCCTGCTGGTCGTTGCTCTCAGCGGTCTGTACGGTCTTCATTTGCATCTCGAAGCGTCGCGCGTTGGCAATCATGGCGACCATCACCTCCACCGGATTGACGTTGCTGCCCTCCAGCGTGCCGGTCAGCAATTTCACTTTCGGGTCGGCCTGCGGGGTGGCGGCGCCGGCCTGCATCCGGAACAGACCATCGTCGCCGCGCTCCAGATCAGTTGCAGCGGGGTTGACCAGCTTGAGGCGACCCACTTCGGCCGCACCGCCCGCCGGGTTACCGGCGCCGAGCGCGCTCACTTTGCCCTCCGCGGTCAGCACCAGGGATGAGCCGGGCGGCACCACCAGCGGACCGGCTTCACCCAGCAGGGGCCGGCCATTCATGGTCATCAATTGGCCGTCGGCGCCGACCTGCAGATTGCCGACGCGGGTATAGGCCTCGCTGCCGTCCGGCATCTGCACGGTCAGCCAGCCGTCGCCACTGACTGCGACGTCGAGCGCGCGGCCGGTGGCCATCAGGGGGCCGGAGCGCATGTCGGCACCCGGGGTCGTGGCGACCACCATGGCACGGGTGGCCACTTCATCGCCAACCACCGGGACGGCACGAAAGTTGTTGATCTGGGCGCGAAAACCGGGCGTTGACACATTGGCCATGTTGTTGGCCACCGAAGCCTGCTGCTCCATGGCCTGCTTCGCACCACCCATGCCGATGTAGATCATCCGGTCCATGATGTTTCCTTGATTTTTTTTGACGCTGCGCCGTGCCGGCATCAACGCATGTTCATCAGGGTCTGCACCACCTGGTCTTGCGTCTTGACAGTCTGCGCGTTGGCCTGGTAGGTACGCTGGGCAATGATCAGGTTGACCAGTTCGGCGGTCAGGTTGACGTTGGATGCCTCCGTCGCGCCGCCGACCAGCGAGCCCAGCTTGCTGCCGGTGCCGGGGGTACCGGTCAAGGGTGGGCCAGAATTTGCGGTCTCAACCCAGACGTTGTCACCCTTGCTTTCCAGCCCGTTCGGATTCACAAAGGACGACAGCACGATCTGTCCCAGCACCTTGGTCTGCTGATTGGAGTACTTTCCTGTGATGGTGCCGTCACCATTGACGGAAAGTGTCGTCAACTGGCCGGTTGCGAAGCCGTCCGGGATCATTTTTCTGACATCATTGACGGACCCGAACTGGGTAGTTCCGGTGACATTGATTGCTAAAGTCATTGCAGCCGAGCCGTTGCCGAAATCGAGACCCGTGAGATTTATTTTTCCGCCAACAAGGGTGCTCGCCGGCGTACCTGCGGAGTCATTCAGGGTACCTGCGGTACTGAAACCGAGCGTGCCGCTAGTGAGCGCCGCGCCTCCGCTGGCGGGAGTAGGAGGTGTGGTAGCCGGTGCGACGGCCGCCACCTTGGCACCACCCGCAGCGAGCGGCCAGCCGTCCGCAGTAGCGTAGGTAGCCCAGGTGTTGACGCCGGTCTTGACGAAGAATGTTGACAATTCATGCGAGTTGCCCAGCGAATCGAAAATAGTGACCGAATTCGAGTAATTGTAGGTAGTCGAATCTTTCGCGTTGAACGGGGTAACCGCAGGGACCTTGCCGCGCCCGTCAATATTGAACTGGGCTTCGATGTTCTGGGTCGCAGCCGGGGTCATGGGCGCCAATGGCAATTTCAGGGCCACTGGACTGCCCCCGGCGATGGCGCCGTTGGCCCCCACCTCGTAGCCCGTCAGCCGCATGCTGCTTGGACTGACGACGTACCCGCTCTTGTCCACATCGAACTGACCGTTGCGTGAGTACATAATCTCACCGGCCGGATTGCTCAGCCGGAAAAGTCCCTCGCCGTTGATAATGGCCACATCCAATGCCCGGGTGCTGGTTTGCACCGCACCTGGGCTGAAATCCTGGAAAACGCCGGCCACCTTGGTGCCCAAGCCTATCGCCGAACCCGCATAGACGTTGGAAAACTGCACGCTGGCAGACTTGTAGCCCACAGTCCCCGAGTTGGCAATGTTGTTACCGATGACTTGGAGATTGGTGCCGGCGGCATTGAGGCCGCTAATTCCTGGTGCGAAACTCATGGTATTTCCTTTTTTCAGATTGATGTTGAGATAAAACTGCGCGCTGCCTGACTCAGGTTCAGAGAATCAACCTGACGTCACCGAGACTGGCCTTGCGGTTCGCCCCCAGATCGAGCGCAACGCCATTGCTGCCCTGCGCCACACTGACGACGTTGGCGTAAGTCAGCGCGCTCGCCACCACCTTGGCGTCGCCCCCTGTGGCAAGCACGTTGAGGGTGTAGGCCCCATCCGCCACCGGTGCTCCGTTGTCTGCCAGGCCATCCCATGACAGCGTCTTGACACCTGGCGGCAAGGCGCCCAGGTCGTAGCTGCGAACGGTGGCGCCGGCTGCATTGGTGATCGTTGCTTTGACCGACTCGGCGGCGCCAGGCATGTCAACGGCAAACGGCACATTTGTACCTTGCGTGAGTGCCAGCTCGTTGCCCGGCACCAGCACCGTGCGGCCAATCAAGCTGGCTGATTGCAACACCTGGCTGGAACTGCTTTGCGCCAGCAGCGCCTGGAACGCGGTATTGAGTTTTTCAATGCCGCTGACGGTGCTCATCTGGGCCAGTTGCGAGGTCAACTGGGCATTGTCCAGCGGATTGAGCGGGTCCTGGTTGTTGAGTTGCGTGACGAGCAGCTTGAGAAAGCGCTGCTCACTGCCGTCGTTTGCGTCTTTGGCCGACTTCGGCGCGCCAGGCGCACTGGTACTGGCAGAGGGGGTGATTGCATCCAGGGCCATAAAAATTCTCCGGTGAATGGAATATCGGGGCGGCTATGGGCTTACTGGCCGATCGACAGGGTTTTCAGCATCAAGGTCTTGGCGGTGTTGAGCACCTCGACGTTGGCCTGGTAGGAGCGTGAAGCCGAGATCATGTTGACCATCTCTTCGACCACATTGACGTTGGACTGGGCGACGTAACCCTGGGCATTGGCATTCGGGTTTTTAGGGTCGTGCAGCATGCGCAGGGGCGACTGATCCTCGATGACACGGGCCACTCTGACCCCGCCGATAGCCTGCCCACCGGAAGGCGCCATCTCGAACACCACCTGGCGCGCGCGGTAGGGCTGGCCATCCGGGCCGGCAACACTGTCAGCGTTGGCCAGGTTGCTGGCGGTGACGTTCATGCGCTGGGATTGCGCCGCCATGGCGGAAGCCGCAACGTCAAAAATACTGAGCGAATTATTGGCAATAGGCATGGACTGACTCCGCGTCGTTATTTCTGGATTGCTGACAACAGCGATTTGATTCTGCCGTTGAGCACCGTCAGGTTCATCTCGTAGCGCATGGCGTTGTCGGCAAAGTTGACGCGCTCAGTATCCATCTCTACCGTGTTGCCGTCGATGCTTGACTGGGTCGGCGTGCGATACAGCAGTTCCGCCTCAGCGCCTGCCTGCGCTTCGCCCGACAGATGCCGCGATGAGGTGCTGGTCATTGACACGGATTGGGATTGTCGGCCGCGCTCCACCGCTTGCGTTAGCGTGCTGCTGAAATCGAAATCGCGCGCTTTGAATCCGGGCGTGTCGGCATGCGCAATATTGGCCGACAAAACTTCCTGCCGCCGTGCCCGCAGGTTGAGAGCCTCCTGATTGAAGCGGAAGGCTGAATCCAGCTTGTCGATCATTTCATTTCCATCGGTTGAAGTCACTTGCCTGGTCGCCCAGACGCCTTTGATGAAAATAATTGTAGGCAAACCTGGTGCTGGCAATCACCCGAACAGATGGAGTTTCAAGGCCCAATTCAACGTTTCTCAGGAGTCCCCAAGGCATTAAAATTCTTTGCATGCCGCAAACGACACGTTCATTCCTGATCAGACAGAGGGCGCTCGCCTTGCCCATGGTGCTGGCGACCTTGGCGACCCTGGCGGCGCTGACAACACCAGCCCGCAGCGCGACGCCGCAGCCGGCGCCCTCGTCCGGCAGCGCGCTCGCCGTGATCGAACGTTTTTTGTCGGGTCAAACGGCCGGGTTGCCAGGCAAGGTGGTCATCAGCATCGATACGCCGATGGCGGGTGCGCTGCCACCCTGTGAAGCACTTGAACCCTTTTTACCAAGCGGTGCCCGTCTAGGGGGGCGGCTGTCGGTCGGCGTGCGATGCAACGCGAAGCAGCCATGGACCCGTTATGTGCCGGTCTACATCGCGGTAGTGGCAACCTACTATGTCGCCGTCCGCCCGATCAACGCGGGGCAAGCGCTGATGCTCGCTGATACCGCCGTGCGCGAAGGTGATCTCACAACCCTGCCAGGCAGCGTGATTGTCGACCCGGCGCAACTGAACGGCGTGGTAGCATCCACCCGGATCGCTTCGGGTACGCCGCTACGGCGAGAGTTGCTGCGTTCCGCTACACTGGTGCAGCAGGGGCAAACCGTCAAAGTGCTCACGCAGGGAGCAGGCTTTGTGGTCAGCACAGAGGGCAAAGCCATGACCCATGCCGCAGTCGGGGCGATGGTTCAGGTCAAAATGCAGGGGGGGCAACTGCTCGGCGGTGTCGTCCGTCCAGACGGCATGGTGGAACGGAAATAATTGGGGTCAGATTCCAATTTCGTAGCAGCGCTTTGCGCTGCACCTCTTGTCCGTGAACGGACAGACGAATTTGGAATCTGACCCCAATTATTGTGATTTTTTGGCATAGCCTAAAGTTTTGCCCTGAACAGCCGTTATATCGGTGAGATACCCTGAGGAAAACATCATGAAAATCGACCAAAACGTTACTTTTTTGAAAAACGGGGCTGACGCGTCCACCCCGGTGTCGGCCAAGAGCAGCGGCAACGTCAATCGGTCGGCGTCGCCAATGCCCGCCGTGGCGAGCCCGGTGCAGCCGCTCGCATCGACCCCTTTGCTGCCCTCTACCAACGCAGACTTTGATACCGCCCGCGTCGCCGCGATTCGCGAGAACATCAGCGCCGGCCGCTACCAGGTCAATACCGCCAAAATTGCCGATGGCTTGCTGGCGACCGTGCGTGACCTGTTAAACACCAAGGCGCCATGAGCAGCCTGCTACTCAATCACCTGACCCGGGAGCATGCCGCAATCGGGGCATTTGTCGAATTGCTGGACAGGGAAGCCGCAGCCATGACCGGTGGTGACTTCACCAGCCTGCCGGGGCTGGCCGGGCGCAAGTCACAACTGGCCGATCAGATCATGTTTTTGGGTCGCCAACGTGAGATCGAACAGCTTGCCCTGGGCTATGCTGCCGGTCGTAGCGGTGCCGATGCTGCTGCAGCAGCAGGCAGCGAAGCACTGCAAAACGCGTGGCGCGACTTACTGGCGCGCGCCGCGCAGGCCCATGAATGCAATCACCGCAATGGCGTGATGATTCACACGCATCTGGACTTCACCCGTCAATCGATCGGTTTTCTGCAAGCCAGCGGCCAGCCGCTGTATGGACCGGATGGCGCCCATAAAACAGGCAGCGCCAGCGGCAACCACCGCGCCCTCGGTTGATTCATAACAACGCAGCGCGCCCGAAGCTGGCGAGTCAAATGCGCAACACTGCACTAGTCAGGACGCCCTCTGCGCCCCAGTTCGAGATAGGTAATCAGCCGCTGCAATTCTGGCTCTTTCGCTCTCGGGAAATTCTGAAAACGGCAACCTAAATGGTAGAGCGGATCGAGCAGATCCTGGATATTTTGCAGATAGTTGATTTTCAGATCGGTCTCCATCAGGCCTCTCTGGCGGCAATCCAGCACCGCCTTGCTCAGCACGGTGCCAATTGGCAGCCCTCTCAGGGTCGGATCTTTTGAGCGCAGCCCCACGCCACTGAACGACAAATCGTAAATATCAAAGGCTAGGAGCCTGTCAGGCAGATTCACCGTGCAGCGGTATGTCTCCACGAGTGGCGCCGTAGCCCGGAAAAACTCACGGCGCTGCATCCGGTACAAGCCATCCGGAAGCTGTGCGCGAAATGCCAACGCACCTTCGAACTCATGCTGTTCCGGTCGGCCGCTAACGAACTGGACGCGGATACCGTCTTGCGTGGCAGCGAAATAGTTCTCTTCCGACTCCAGCAAACGTCGGTTGTCTAGCTGCTCGGCACTGCCCTCGTAAATGAAAAGTCCGGCATTTTCATCCACTGCCAGGATGCGGGTAACGATAGGATGCGTACGATTGCTGCATTCCACGGTAAGAAAATTCTTGCGGCTCATCAATTGTCGGAACACGCTGCTGATCGCCTTCGGATGCGTGATACGAAAATCTTCTGGCGGGGCAAGCGCGTCGCTCACCGGCAGTTGCTCGGTGGTTTTCAAAACAGCTTGTTGGGGCGAATTTTTTTCATCCATCATTCTGGCATTCTATTGCGCGAGTTCAGATTCGAAGTGCAACTCTGCTTTTTTCAGGCAACGATCGCCTGCATGGCCAGTTTTTCAAATTCGTGCAATGGCACGGGCTTGCCATACAGATAGCCCTGGTAGCTTAGGCAGCCAAACCGCTCAAGGCAGGCGCGCTGCTCTTCAGTCTCGACGCCCTCGGCGATCACTGCCACCCCCAGGTTGTTGGCCATGCCGATGATGGTTTGCACAATGACGGCGTCAAGGTGGTTGCTGACAATGTTGTTCACAAAACTTCGGTCAATTTTGAGTTGTTGAATGGGCAGCTTGGTCAGGCGGGCCAGCGAGGAATACCCGGTGCCAAAGTCATCCATCGAAAAGTAGATGCCATGCTGGTTCAAGGCGGTCATCTTATCAATAGTATCAGCAATGTTGTGCAGTACCAGGCTCTCGGTCAGCTCCAGCTTGAGCCGTTGCGGGTTAACTCCGGTTTGCGCCAATATCTTGTCTACCACAGCAACGAAGTCGGGCTGACGAAACTGGCGCGGACTGACGTTGACCGAGAGTAGCAAATTCTCGGTCGCCGGGTTGCTCGCCCATACCTTGAGTTGTTCACACGCCGTGCGCAATACCCATTCGCCAATCGGCACAATAAGCCCTGACTCTTCAGCAATTGGAATGAACTGGTCGGGGAACACCAGGCCGCGTTGGGGATGCTGCCAACGCAGCAACACTTCGGCGCCCAGTACACCTTGCGCGCTGTCGATCTGTATCTGGTAATGCAACTCGAGTTGATTGCCTGCCAGTGCCTCACGCAGCTCGGATTCCAGTGCCATGCGTGTTTCCAGTGCGGCCTGTATTTGGGGGTCGTAAAAACGCAGGGCATTGCGCCCGCTGTTCTTGGCCTGGTACATGGAGCTTTCAGCGCGTTTGAGCAGCTCATCGAGGCTAGAGTTTTGCCCCAGAAACAGGCACAGCCCGATGCTGGCGGAACTGTGGTGAAGCTGATTTTCCAGCATGCACGGCTGGTTGATGGCTGCCATAATTTTTTCACAGACCGCGCGCGCCTGCAGTGCGGCCTGCGCTTCGTCCGGGCTCAAATCAAGCAGCATGACGACGAACTCGTCGCCACCCAGACGAGCCACCGTGTCGGCCTGGCGAACGCAGGACTGGGTACGCAGTGCGATCTCTACCAGCAGGCGGTCGCCGACATCGTGACCACGGCTGTCGTTGATGTTCTTGAAATTGTCCATATCCAGCATCAGCACGGCGCCATACAGATGGTTGCGCGTGCTCACTGACAGCGCCTGTTGCAATCGGTCACGTAGCAGCCGCCGGTTGGGCAGTTTGGTGAGGGGGTCGTAGAACGCAAGTTGGTGAATTGCCGCTTGGTCTGCACCCAGTTTGGTTTGCATCTCCTTGAGCGCCCGCAGCACCTGGCTGATTTCGTCCCTGCCTTCAATGGTGATCGGGGCGTCGTACTGGCCATGCGAGATTTTTTTGAAAATGGCGATGACCTGTTTAAGCGGATTGACGATGGACGTGGTCAATATCAAACCGAGCCAGCTCATGATGAGAATAGCCACGCCCAGCGCTCCGAACGCCAGCAGACGCATGTTCTCAAAGCGTATGACGCCATTGAGGTAGGCTTCATGCGAAGCTTTGAACTGCAGTTGGTCCAGGGCTTGAAGGTCGGGGCCGGCTGGGTCGTAAAGCGCCTGCGCGCCGATCGTCAGCAGGACGATTGACACTGCCAAACCAAGCAGCGTGAGCAAGCGCACGCCAACGTTGAGGTTGCGCAACAGTTGGGCAGCGCGGGAATGAAAGTTTTCAAGTAGTTTCAAAGCATGGCCCTCAGTTATTCCGGAAATATGCCGTTATCCCTTGTAGAGAGTGTCAGGCGCCTGGCGCTGCTGACGATCTCGTCCATCACCTTGCCCGCTTCGGTCACCTGTTTGAAGCAAGTAACTGATCAGGAAAGCAAATGAGAGGTCTGGAGAACTTTCTCTCACACCGATCTAACGGCAGAATACGGAAAAACTTTAGGAAAAACTTGGCCTGACCGTCATTTAGTTCAAATTTAACGTGAAAGACACCCCTCGCAAGGCGATACACCCCCTGGCCTGAGCCCGTCGAAGGGCTCGCAATGACGAGACTGGTATGTTCGAAAATTTCCGGCCCCTAAGCCGGACGCTGTTGATCAGCGCGGGCTGGGCAGCGATTCAAACGACTCGCGCAGGCTGCTGCGCAAGCGGCTGATGGCCTGGCTGTGGAGCTGGCAAACGCGCGACTGGGTGACCTCCAGCACGGCACCGATCTCCCGAAGGTTCAGCTCTTCTTCGTAGTACAGATTGAGTAGCAGCCGCTCACGTTCCGGCAGGCGTTCGATGGCTTCAATCAACAGACGCCGGAAGTCACCTTTGAGAAGCTTCGTCAGCGGCTCGTCGACCAGGCCCCGGCCATCCTGGCTTTGTCGGTCAAGAAAACTATTTTCCCTGTTTTCCTGCTCGCCTCGATCAAAGTCTTCGTAATACACCAGTTGGCAGCCGTGAATCTCCTGCAACAGTTGTTGATAGGCATCGAGTGACAGCTTGAGCTCCTGCGCGATCTCGCCGTCGGTGGGCGCGCGCCCCAGCTTTTGTTCCTGGGCATGAACCGCCGTCGAGACGCTGCGCGAGGACTGCCGCAAGCCGCGTGGTACCCAATCATTGGCACGCAGTTCGTCCAGCATGGCACCGCGGATACGCTGACTGGCGTAGGTGTCGAATTTGGCCCCCCGGTCATCCTGATAACGGTTGGCGGCATCGAGCAAACCCATCATGCCGACCTGGATCAGGTCATCGAGTTCGACGCTGGCCGGCAGCTTGGCAATCAGTTGCAAGGCCAGGCGCCGCACCAACGGTGTGTATTGCGTCAGCAAATCCGATGAGCCGGACTTGTCGATCTTCCCCTGGGATGTGTACATTGAGGATTTCTCCCGCTTTCTTAACGATAGTGGCATTCGAACGTGGACGGCTGCATCAGCATTAATGTATCTCCAATAGAGGATGGGCTTCGTGGCTGACAGCGACGAAGGGAGGCCGTGAGGGCGTGCGGCTTCCCGACCGGCAAGCCGGCCACTGTAGCAAATCAGATGCGATCTGGCGAAAGTCGATGGCGGCCGGACTGGTTTGAAAGGCTTCGACGACGGTCAAATTCAGTCGCTGGGCCTGGGCCAGACGCGGGTCAGCCCGCACCCAGCCAGCGGGCTCCAGCGTCAGCGCGAGATAGCGGTTGCCGGTGTGCGCCAGATTGGCCAGTATGCGTTGCGCCTCGGCCGCGTCGGTGGCGTAGTTGACCAGCACGCGCAAGCGCTGTAGCGCATGGGCGTAGTGAAGCCGCTTGATGCAGGCATAGGACGCCGTGATCGACGCTGCATTGGGCTGCAACACCACAAGAACGTTATCTGCCTGGGCGGCCAGTGGCGACAGCGCGCCTTCCTGGTCGAGCACCGCATCGATCAACACCAGTCGTCCCTCGCGCTGGCCGGGGCTTGACTGCGCCCCGCTGCGCTCATCGAGCAGCAGCACATCCTGGCCCTGTTGCACCAGTGCGGCCGCCAGGTTCAGCGTGACGCTCGTCACGCCGACAGCCGGTCCACTGCCAACCACGGCCACCAGTCGGCCCGGGCTGCCGGCCATCAGGCGTCGCAACCCATCAGCCTGATCAGTAACCACTTTTCTCACTGTGGCCGCCTCAAGCTTGCGCCGCAGCCATGCGGGACTGAGGCGACAGGGCCACGCCATCGGTCTCCAGCGCATCCAGCAGCACAAAGAGTTTTTCCAAGCCTTCAAACAGCGCAGGGCCCGGCACCGGCTGGCCCGGGCGGACGGACCGACCGGCCAGTTGCGCCAGCGCCTTGCGTGCCGTGTCAGCCCAGACCTCCTGCGCACGTTGCAGACGAAACACCGTGGTTGACGCCTGTCCGGCAAGCAGCAAACGCTTGCGCGCGGCAGCGTCACCCGGCATGCCACCGTCTTCGAGCTGCAAAATGCCCTGCTTGAGAAGTTTGAAATAGGGTTCGGCTGCGGTCCGCCAAGCGGACCACTGCGCCATCTGCTGCGCTGTTGCCTGGACGCCGGTACTGGCCAGCAGGTAGCTGTGCGCCAGCGCTTTACCGCTGTCCGCATCAACCATGCGCCTGACCACACAGCGCAACACCGGAGCGTCTGTTTCTGTGCCAGTAGCGCTGCCCTTGGGGTCCGGGCGCAGGCTGACCAGCGCTTCTGCCACCGACAGCAAGGCCGGTTTTCTCCGGTACGTGACCGCTTGTGCAGTGCTGAAGGAGAGCCCGGCGGCCAGTTTGGCCAGCGTTCCCGGCGTGCCGCTTGCAGCGTCCACGATGCGAAGGGCAGCGCTGCCACAGGCGGCCCATTGAAGACCGCTGGACTGCCACTCATGGAGCAGCCCGGGTGCCGGGATATGGGCCAACAGATGAACGACGGGTTTGCCTAATTTGAGCTGCTGTACCCAGCCAGCTTGCCGCATGCCGGGCTGCGCCGGGTCGGCCAGCAACTGGTGCGGCGCAGCGAAGGGCAGGCCGCTGCGGTCCGACAGCAGCAGGGTGCTGGCGAGCACACGGGAATCAGCAACATCCGCCGATGCGAGACTTATCTCGCCGGCGACCGCCAACACGCAGTCTGCGCAACTGCTGGCGATGTCGGTTAAAGCTTGTGCTAGCAGGGTTTGCGCAATCGTTTTTCCACCAACCTGGTCGTCGCCGAGCTTGCGCCAGAGTGCGCGGGTTTCCTCAAAGCCGATCTGGCCGGTGGCAAGCGCACTCGCATTGGCAGCGAGCTCCTGCGCATTGTGAGTCAGCGCCCGGATCAGTTGCTGGCATTGCAAACGTAAACGCTCGCTGACCGCCTCTGCCGCAGCCACCTCTACCAGAGGCGCCAGTTGTTCGGCAAGATCGGCCTCACCGGGGACGAACAGTGCGCTTGGGCTTTTGGCCTGAAACACGCTGTCAATCAGCGCACTGCGGTCGACCAGTATCAGGTGCTCCGGGACCTTCTGGCCGTTAGCGATATAGTGCACCGGCAATTGGTGGCGAATCGCCATGTCAATCAGCGCACCGGGGTGTGTGGCCTCGTCAACTTTGGTGAAGATGCAACCGGCCAGGTCTTTGCCCGCCACCGTCTGCTCGCCGTGGCGGTAGGCTTGCACCACTTCGTTGAGCGTGTCTCCATGGCTGGTAGCGTTGAGCAGCAGCAGGCGTTTGACCGGGCGACTGGCACCGCACAGCATGGCGATCTGGTCGGAGACGGCGCGGTCGCGCTGGCTCATGCCGACCGTGTCAATCAGCACCATATGCTTGTCGCGCAGGTCCGCCAGCACCCGATCCAGGTCGGCTGCGTCTTTGACGGCATGTACCGTCACGCCCAGAATCTGGCCATAGATGCGCAACTGCTCATAGGCGCCGATCCGGTAGCTGTCGGTGGTGACCAGCGCCAACTTCTCCGACCCGAAACGCATGACGTAGCGCGCAGCCAGCTTGGCGGTGGTGGTGGTCTTGCCAACCCCCGTCGGCCCCACCAGTGCGTAGACACCGCCCTCGTCCATCAGTGCGTTTTCATTCTCGAGCAGGGGCATCTGGCGTGCCAGCTCCGACTTGACATAGTCCATGCCACTGGCATAACTCTGACCGGTGGGCAGGTTTTCCAGCAAATCTTTGGCCAGGCGGGCGCTGAAGCCGGCACCGAGTAGCGTACGCAGCAAGTGTCCGCGTACCGGGTCACTCCTTTGCTTTTCGTTCCACGACAGGCCGGCCAACTGCTCTTCAATCATGCCGCGCATCGAATGGATTTCCCGCAGAACACTGTGGTCATCGCTAGCGCTGACGGCGACCGGCCGCAACGGTTTGAGCGCTGAGGGCGGGGGGGCAGGCGGCTGGCTGGGAGAGGCAGGTAGCGGTGCCGGAGTCGTCGTCCCGGCGTCTGGCTGTTCCAGCATCCCCACGATTTCTACGCCGTCGGCGGTCACGCGGTTCGATAGAACGATGGCGTCGGGCCCCAGTCTTTCGCGTAAAAGGCGCAGCGCCTCGCGACTGGAGGGCGCAATGATCTTACAGGTAGAGGTACTGATTTGCGTAGGGGTATTCAAGCTTTTCCTCCAATGGTGGCGGTAACTTTGATGGTGCTGGCGTCAGGTATTTCAGCGTGAGAAAGTACCTTCAACTGCGGCAGACTGCGGCGTAAAAAGCGGGCCAACAAGACGCGCAGCGGATGTTGCACCACCAGAACCGGCGCCAGCCCCAGTTCCGCCTGCCGCGCCATGGCCGACTGGGTTTCTCGCAGCAGGCTGTCGGCCAGGCCGGGCTCAAGCCCCTTGCTGTTGCTCAGGGCCTGCAGCAGCACGCGGTCAAGCGCTGCGTCCAGGCCCATGACCTGTAGTTCCTCATTGCCCGGAAAAATTTGCTGGATGATTGCGCGACCCAGTGCCAGCCGGATCAAGGACGTCAACTCGGTGGTATCGGTCACCGTCGGTGCATGCTCGGCAAGCACATCAAGAATGGTTCGCATGTCGCGGATCGGCACGCCCTCATCGAGCAGGTTCTGCAGCACCTTTTGCAAGGTCGTGAGTGACAATGTTTTGGGCACCAGATCGCCGACCAGCATCGGCGATTCCTTGCCAATACGGTCCAGCAACTGCTGCACCTCCTGACGCCCGAGCAACTCGGCCGCATGGCCGTGAATGAGGTGATTCAGGTGCGTCGCCACCACGGTGCTTGCATCGACCACCGTGTAGCCATAAATCTGAGCCTGTTCTCGCAAGCTGCTGTCAATCCAGATGGCCGGCAAGCCGAATGCCGGGTCCTTGGTCTGGGTACCGGGTAAGGTCGCGCTGACTTGTCCCGGATTGATGGCCATCCATTGGCCGGGTGTTGCCTCGCCGTGCCCAATCTGGACGCCTTTGAGCTTGACCACATACGCGTTCGGCTTGAGCTCGAGGTTGTCGCGAATATGAACCACGGGCACCAGAAAACCGATGTCCTGTGCGAACTTTTTACGAATACTTTTGATGCGCCCCAATAATTCACCGTTTTGTGCCCGGTCCACCAGAGAGATCAGCCGGTAGCCGACTTCAAGTCCGAGCGGGTCCACCAGAGCCACATCGTCCCAAGTGGCCTCCTGCGACTCCACCTCTGCTGGCGCGGGAGCTGCTGCAGCAGCAACGTCAACACCACTCGCGGCACGTTGCATCCCGCGCCGCCCGAGCCAGATCAGGCTGCCGGCAATGAGCAGGAAGGCGAAATTCGGCATGCCCGGAATCAAGCCCATCATGCCAACAACACCGGCCGTCAGAAACAACACCTGCGGATTGGCAAACAGTTGCCCGGTGAGTTGTCGGCCCACGTCCTCGTCCGTGGTGACGCGCGACACGATCACGCCGGCCGCCGTTGAAATCACCAACGCCGGAATTTGCGCGACCAGGCCATCGCCGATGGCAAGCAAGGTGTAGGCCCTGCCCGCCTCCGCGAAACCCATGTCGTGCTGGAGCATGCCGACGATCAGGCCACCGACGATGTTGATCACCACAATGAGCAGGCCCGCGATGGCATCGCCACGGACGAACTTGCTGGCACCGTCCATCGAGCCGTAGAAGTCGGCCTCCTGCGCCACTTCCGCACGGCGTTTGCGCGCCACATCCTCACCAATCAGGCCGGCATTGAGGTCTGCGTCGATGGCCATCTGCTTGCCCGGCATCGCATCGAGCGTGAAACGCGCACCGACTTCGGCAATCCGGCCCGCGCCCTTGGTGATCACCATAAAGTTGATCACCACCAGGATGATGAAGACCAGGACGCCGACGGCAAAGTTGCCGCCGATCAGAAAATGACCGAAAGCCTCGATCACCTTGCCGGCCGCATCCGGACCGGTGTGGCCCTCCAGCAACACGACGCGGGTGGAAGCAACATTGAGCGACAACCGCAGCAGCGTGGTGAACAGCAGTACAACCGGAAAGGCCGCGAAATCGAGCGCCTTCAGGGTGTACATGCTGACCAGCAGAACCATGATGGACAGCGCAATATTGAACGTGAACAGCAGGTCCAGTAAAAACGGCGGCAAGGGCAGAATCATCATGCTGAGGATCAGGATGATCAGAATGGGGCCGACCAGCCCCTTGCCCTGGTTGCCACTCAACATCAGCTTGGGCAGGCGCCGCAATGTTTCCACCAGTGTCATGCAGGGCTTCCCAGGAGATCGAGTGATTCGGGCACCGGCAAGTCCTTCGGCGTGGGCGGCAGCATGCCGCCTTCGCTGCGCCAGCGATGCAGTTGATAAGCCCAGGCCAGCACTTCAGCCACAGCGGCGTACAAAGCGACAGGAATCTCGGCGTTCAATTGGGTATGCCGGTACAGCGCCCGAGCGAGTGGCGGCGCCTCAAGAATCGGAATCTTGTTTTCTTCGGCCATGGCGCGAATGCGCAAGGCCACCAGATCGGTGCCTTTGGCGACCACGCGGGGCGCACCCATTTCCTTGTCCTGGTACTTGAGTGCCACCGCAAAATGGGTGGGGTTGGTGACGATGATGTCGGCCTTGGGCACTTCGGCCATCATGCGGCGCTTGGCCATCTGCTGTTGCTGCCGGCGGATCTGGGACTTGATCTGCGGATCGCCGTCGTTTTCTTTCTGCTCCTGCCGCAAATCCTCGCGTGACATGCGCAGCTTGCGGGCGTGGCTCCACAACTGGTAGGGCACATCAATTGCCGCCACCAGCAACAGCGAGCCAATAATCAGTGCGCAACTGACGGCCACCAAGCGCAGGGTATGCGGCAGCGCCGCGTGCACCGGCTCGCTCATCAGCGTCATGATCGAGTCCACATTGCCCGATATGACCCACCAGGCAACGCTGCCGACCAGCAGGGACTTGACGATGGTCTTGAGCAGCTCGGCCAGTGATTCGGCCGAAAACATGCGCCCGATACCAGCCACCGGATTCAATTTTGAAAACTTGGGCACCAGAGATTTGGCGGATAACAGCCAGCCGCCCAGCATCATGGGCGCTACCAGCGCCGCCACCAGCATCACGGCAAACAGCGGCATTAGCGCCTGTAGCGCATGCAGGACGGCGGTGCCGGCTTGCACCATCATGTGTGAAGCATCGAATGCAGAGGCCCGCTCGAATTGCAAGCCATTGCGCAAGGCACCGCTGAAATGTCCACCGATCATCTCCCCCATGGTCCACAGGCCGCCGAGGCCCGTTACCAGCATCACAAAGGTAACCAATTCGCGGGACCGAGCGACCTGTCCTTCCTCGCGCGCCTTTTCCAGACGCCCGGGTGAGGCGGGTTCGGTTTTTTCGAGGTCACTTTCTTCCGCCATCAATGCTCCGCTGCGTCAGGCGCAAAGCGCCTCATGCAGAAGATTATTGAGGGAAAAGCCTTGAACCGATCAGCCAAACAGGCCAGGGATAGGCCTGCTCCTTAGGCAATCAGGGCTCGCTGCCTTCTGAAGCCCCGCCGGGCACAATCCAGTGCCGGGCGCAAGTGGGACAGACCGCAGTTACAAACCGAATACTTTGCGGGACAGACCGCAGTTACACAAAGTGAACAAGCTGTGTCCTCAACTGATTAAAACCCGAGGCTGGCCAGCAGATCATCGACCTGGTCTTGATTGTCGGCTATGTCGGGGTTGCCGAGCTTGGTTTGAGGTCCGTTGAGCAAGCCATGGCTCACTTCCTGCCGGTTTTCAAGCGGGATGTTGTCGACCAGAAGTTGCAGCAGTTGCGCCTCCATCTCCTTGATCACGTCCATCATCTTCTTGATGACCTGGCCGGTCAGGTCCTGGAAGTCCTGCGCCATCATGATTTCCATCAACTGGGCATTGGTCGCACTGGCCTGCTGCGGCACCTCCGACAAATAGCTGCGGGTGTCGACCACCAATTCGCGCGCGTCATCCAGTTCCAGTGGACTGGAAAACCACACGTCCCAGCGCTGGGTCAAGCCCTTGGCCTGCCTGGACAGGTTCTCCTGGATGGGCTGGGCGACATCGACCGCGTTAAGCGCCCGTTCGGCCGCGCGTTCGGTCATTTGGGCCACATAGCTCAGACGGTCCCGTGCATCGGGAATGGCCTCAGCCGCCTTGGCAATGCTCTTGTCCAGGCCCAGCTCGCGTATGCCTTCGCGCATCTGGCGCGTCAAATGACCGATGCGGTTAAGCAGTTGTTCGGTCGAATCGCCAACGACCGCGTTAGAGAGTTCATCCTGCGCCATATCAAGCACCTTCTTTTTCGATTTTGTCGAAGATCTTGGTGATCTTTTCTTCCAGCGTGATGGCCGTAAACGGCTTCACGACATAACCATTGGCGCCGCCCTGGGCGGCCGCAATGATGTTTTCCTTTTTCGCCTCTGCGGTCACCATCAGGACCGGCAGTTTGGCCAATAAAGGGTCGGCACGAATCGCCTGCAGCATGGCCAGGCCATCCATGTTGGGCATGTTCCAGTCGGACAGCACAAAGCCGTAGTTGCCGCCCTTGAGCTTTTCCAGGCCGACCGCGCCGTCCTCGGCCTCGTCGACATTGATGAACCCCAGCTCTTTGAGCAGATTGCGAATAATCCGGCGCATGGTCGGGAAATCATCCACGACCAGAATTTTGATGTTTTTATCGACCACATTAACTCCAAAAATTGACTACTAACACGGCCATTGGTGGGCGCTTCGGATGCACCAAGCAAACGGTCTCGCTCTTCTCGCTTCCCTATACCCGATTGGTCCGTTCACCGAAGGACATCAGGTGTGCCAACACACGCTGACTCATTTCCTGTAGCGGAGCGACCTCGCTCACGGCACCGATTGCAATCGCTTCGCGCGGCATGCCAAACACCACGCAACTGGCCTCGTCCTGTGCCAGCGTATGGGCACCCGCCTGACGCATGCGCAGCAGGCCTTCGGCACCATCACGCCCCATGCCGGTCAGAATGACGCCGATGGCATTTTTGCCAGCATGTTTTGCGGCTGAATCAAACAGCACGTCAACCGATGGGCGATGCCGGTTCACCGGTGGCGCCTGGTCCACCTGCGCCACGTAATTGGCGCCGCTGCGCGTCAGCGACAGATGAAATCCGCCGGGCGCAATGTAGGCGTGACCTGGCAAGATCCGTTCACCCTGCACAGCCTCCGTCACGACGATGCGGCACAAGCCGTTGAGGCGCTGCGCAAATGAATTGGTAAAACCGGCCGGCATGTGCTGAGCAATCATGATACCCGGACTGTCCGGCGGCAGGGGCTGCAAGACCTCCCGGATCGCTTCAGTACCACCGGTGGATGCCCCAATGATGATGAGCTTCTCGGTGCTCAATAACGGACTGCGCAGCAGGGGCGCTTCTACCACCGTTGCCGGACTGCCGGCCGTCGCGGCTCGCCTTGCTGGCAGCAACCGGGCGGCGGCGGCAATACGAATCTTGCCCGCGATCAGATCGGTGTAGGCCAGCAAGCCATCACGTATGCCAAGCCGCGGCTTGGTGACAAAGTCGATTGCCCCAAGCTCCAGGGCGCGCAGTGCGGCTTCCGATCCGCGCTCGGTCAGTGACGACACCATCACCACCGGCATGGGCCGCAAGCGCATCAGTTTTTCGAGAAATTCCAGCCCGTCCATGCGTGGCATTTCGACGTCCAGCGTCATCACGTCGGGGTTGTGTTGCTTGACCAGATCGCGGGCGATCAAGGGATCGGAGGCGGTCGCCACCACGGTCATGTCGGGCTGGCTGTTGATGATTTCAGTCATCAGGCTGCGTATCAGTGCCGAGTCGTCGACACACAGCACCTTGATTTTATTTGCGCTCATAAGGCCCACGCATTCTTGTTGGCGGCGTTGCGGGCAAGGTCCCTATCGAAGAGCTCCACCTTGTCGCGGCGCTGCTGTTTCAACAGTGCCTGCGCCAACTCCTGTTCCTCGTGCTGCACCAGCAACGCGTCGTCCTGCCGACGCAGCTTGCGCATGGTGACTCTGCCGGTCACGGGAAAATAATTGATGCGACGGGGCAGGTCCCCTCGCAAATCCTGGGCTGATATCCGGACCTGTTCCATTTGCAGATAGCGCAGGACAAAATCGGCATTGCGGTCACCGATATTGAGCGTCGTCATATTGGCCAGCACCGCGCCACCCCCAAACACCTTGGCTTCCAGCCGTTCGCGTCTGGCGCCGGCCTTGAACAATTCATTGAGCAGCATTTCCATGGCATAGGCGCCATAACGCATGGCTGCGGCTGCGCTGCGGGACGATGGGTCCGCATCCTCCGGCAGCATAAAGTGGTTCATGCCGCCGACACCGGCCGTGCTGTCACGCACGCAAGCGGATACACACGACCCCAAGACCGTCGTCAGCACCATGTCCTTGGCGGTGACGAAGTACTCACCGGGCAACAACTTCACCGCTGAAATGTCAAACTCACGGTCAAAGTAATGGCGGGTCGCGACCGTCTCGATGTGCGCGGAAGTCATGCCGCCACCTTTGTCCGGTTAGACGCCAGTTCATAAGTCGTCTGGCCGCGCAGCCGAAAGGTCTGATTGGCAAATGAAAAATTTTCAGAATGCCCGGCAAACAGCAGGCCATGCGGTTTCAGCAGCGGTGCAAAGCGTTGCAGGATTTTCCCCTGCGTGGGTTTGTCGAAATAAATCATCACATTGCGGCAAAAAATAGCGTCGAATGGCTCTTTCAACGCCCATTTGGGGTCGAGCAGATTGAGTTGCTCGAACTTCACCATCGCCGCCACTTCCGGCCGTATCCGCACCTTGCCTTCCAGCGCCCCCGAGCCTTTCAGAAAAAAGCGCTTCAGACGTGCGTGCGGCAGTTTGCTGGCCTGCTCCATCGTAAAAATGCCTGCCGCTCCCTTGGTCAGCACTTGCGTATCGATATCGGTGGCCACCACGCTGGCGGCACCGGCACGACTGCCCAGCGCCTCGATCAGCGTCATCGCAATCGAGTACGGCTCCTCCCCCGTGGACGCGGCTGAACACCAGACCGTGACGGGCTGGGGACAGCTCCGGACGTGTTCCGCCAGCGCCGGGAAATGGTGCGCCTCACGGAAGAACGACGTCAGATTGGTGGTTAGCGCATTGGTAAACAACTGCCACTCATCGCCGTTCGGGTCGGCTTCCAGGAATCTCAGATAAGTGGAGAATTCCTTCAGCCGAAGCTCCCGCAAGCGCCGCGCCAGTCGGCTGTAGACCATTTGCCGCTTTTGTGCGCCCAGCGCTATTCCGGCACGCTGATGTATCAGTGTGCGTATTTTCGAAAAATCATCGTCAGTGAGAAGGAAATCCGGCCCGACCGACGAAGCCGTAACGATCTGCTGGTTTGTATTCATACGTTTTCGTGTTATCGCAGGCGCAAAGTGAGCGAAATGAGCGTGCGGTGCGTCAAACAAATGACACAGGCTTCAATGTACGCAAGCCAGGCGCGGCGCCATACATCAAAAAACACGCTAAAAAGTCCTCTATTGTTGGCATGACTGGCTTAGTTTCTCGCGATTCGTTCGCTGCACCGCGCCGACATCGATAATCAGTGCCACGTTGCCATCACCCAGAATCGTCGCCGCAGAAATACCCGGCACTTTGCGGTAATTGGTTTCAAGGTTTTTGACCACCACCTGATGCTGGCCGACCAGTTGATCCACCAGCATCGCAAAACGCGCGCCTTCGGCCTGCACAATGACCGCGATGCCCTGCATCGGATCGTGTACCGCATCGGCGACCTCGAACAGCTTGTGCAATTCGATCAGCGCCAGGTACTCGCCCCGCACATGCATGACGTGCTCATCACTGGTGATCGAATGGACATCTTTGGCCTGCGGCTGCAAGGATTCGATGACGTAAGCCAAGGGCAAAATGTAGACTTCTTCGCCGATTTTGACCGACATGCCATTGAGGATGGCCAAGGTCAGGGGCAGCACGATTTTGATGGTCGTGCCCTTGCCTTGCGTGGAGGCGATTTCAACATGGCCACCCATTGCATGAATATTGCGTTTCACCACATCCATGCCGACCCCACGACCGGAGACGTCGGTCACTTCTTCTGCCGTAGAAAAGCCGGGCGCAAAAATCAGTTGCCAAACTTCGTCATCGGAGATGGTCTCGCTAATCGCCATGCCTTGCAGGATCGCCTTGGCCAGAATTCTCTCCCGGGACAGACCGCCGCCATCGTCCTTGACTTCGATCACGATGCTGCCGCCCTGATGCTGTGCTGACAGCGTCAGGCGTCCTACCGGATCCTTGCCGGCGAAGGCGCGTTGTTCCGGGCTCTCAATACCGTGGTCCAGACTGTTGCGTACCAGATGGGTGATCGGGTCGATGATGCGTTCGATCAGGCTTTTATCCAGCTCGGTCTCTTTGCCGACGGTCACCAGTTGCGCCTGCTTGCCGAGCTTGGCCGACAGGTCGCGTACCAGGCGCGGGAAGCGGCTGAATACATAGTCCATGGGCATCATCCGGATCGACATCACCGATTCCTGTAAATCGCGGGCGTTGCGCTCCAGATGCCCCATGCCGCTCAGCAGGCGCTCGTGCAACACGGGGTCGAGTGTCGATGCGGTTTGCGTCAATATCGACTGGGTAATCACCAGTTCGCCGACCAGGTTGATGATCTGGTCAACCTTTTCCACATCAACTCTGATTGAATTGGTCGTCACCTGGTCAGTAGCCCGTGCTGTGTACACGGGCGCTTTTTCAAGCTCTGCGCTGCTTGCACCTGTCTCTTTGATGTTGCCAGTGGCTGCCACCGCTGCGGCGGCAGCAACCAGACTCGTCGGCAGGGGGGGGCTCACAATTTCCGGCGCTGCGTCGGGGGCGCCAGTTGATTCAGTGCTGACGTCAATTTGATCGGCTTCGATGATGAAGCAACACACCGCAATGATGTCATCGGCATCACAGTCGGTTTTCAGCCACAAGGTCAGGCTGTTATCGGTTTGGGTTTGTGCCATCACATGACCCAGATGGCCCAACTCTTCGCTCAGCAGCTTGCGGTCGTTTTCGGAGATTTTGGAAAAGCGCACTTTCAGGGTTCGGTCTGCCAGCGCGTTGGCGGCTGGCTCCGATGCAGGTTCGAACCTGGCCACCGGTGTGATGACTGGCGTTTGCACGACCGCCGTTGCGGCGGGCGCAGCGGCAGAGCCAGCGCTTGCCTCCAACGCCAGTTGCTGCAGTACCGCGCAGATTCGCGCGACCATTTCGGGCTCTGGTTCAGCGCCAGCCCGGTAAGCGCTCATTTGTTTTTGCAACACGTCTTTGGTCTCCAAAAAGGCATCCATCATTTTTATGCTTAATTTCAATTGACCATGGCGTGCCCGATCAAGCAAATTTTCAAGCAGATGCGTGGTATCGGTCAGTGCGCGAAAGCCAAAGGTGGCCGCACCGCCCTTGATCGAATGCGCGGCACGAAATATCGCGTTGAGCTGCTCGCTGTCCGGCGCCTGCAAATCGAGCCCCAAAAGCAGCAGCTCCATCTCGGCCAGCAACTCATCGGCTTCTTCAAAAAATGTCTGGTAAAACTCGGTAATGTCCATTTCGGGTGCGTCTCTCGTTTTGGGTACTGCTGAACGGGCTCACATCAAGGCACCGGATTCATCAGGCTGCCAACCACCGCCAGGAGTGTTTCGGGTTCGATCGGCTTGCATAACCAGCCGCTGGCACCGGCTTTTCTTGCATCTCCTTTGCTGGCGTCACTGTTGGTAGTGCTCAATACCAGGACAGGTACATCGACGTAGTCGGGCAGCCGCCGCAATTCACGCGTCAGCTCGCAGCCATCCATGGGGCTCATGGTCCAGTCGGTCAACACCAGATCGACCGCCGCTTCACGGGCCTGTTCCAGTGCCGTGTTCCCGTCTGCGGCCAGCAGCACCTTGTAGCCACCCTCCTCAAGAATGGCGGAGTTCAACTGCCGCATGACGGCCGAATCGTCGACCACCAATATGGTTTTTTTCTTCATTGAGTCTGGCTTCCAGAGTTGGGGTTTGACGGATTCACCGCAGGTTGCCCGGTCGGGCCCTGCTGTGCGTCGACCGACTTGATGCGGTGATTGGCCGCATTGGCGTTTTCTATTGCTGCTTGTGCGCGGGGATTGAGAACCACAATGCTGATGCGGCGATTGATCGGTGCAAACGGGTCATCCTGGTTCAGGTTCATGCTCGACGCCACACCCATGACCCGCAGCACTTTCTTGTCCTGCATGCCACCGGCAACCAGCTCGCGCCGCGACGCATTCGCCCTGTCAGCCGACAGCTCCCAGTTACTGTAGGATTTATCGCCCTGTGTGTACTGCGCTGCGTCGGTATGGCCAGACAAGGTGATCTTGTTGGGTTGGTCGTTGAGCACCGGGCCGAGCTCGCGCAATATGCTGCGCATATAAGGCATCACAACGGCGCTGGAGCGGTCGAACATGGGCCTATTGGCGCTGTCGACAATCTGAATCCGCAGGCCTTCCGGCGTGATGTCGAGCAGCAGGTGGTGCTTCAACTGTTTGAGCACAGGGCTGTCTTCGATCATCTTGTCCAGGCGCTGCTTGAGATCGTCCAGGCGCTTGACATCGGCGGGGTCAGTGGCGTCACTGTCAGATTTCCTGACTTCGCCATCTGCATGTATCGGGTCGGTGCCGCCGCCGGGGATCACGTTGGCGCTGGTACTGCTTTTGGCCCCCCCGCTGACCGCCACCTTGAGAGGCGTTTTGAATTGCTCTGCAATACCCCTTAACTGCGCCTTTGACGCTGTGGCTACAAGCCACAGGACCAGAAACAACGCAAACATGGCGGTCATGAAGTCGGCAAAGGCAATCTTCCAGGCGCCGTCGTGATGGCCAGCAGCCATGACAGGGCGCTTGATGATGATCCGGCGTGGCGCTTCACTCATGGCAGTTCAGACTTGCGTGCTTTTGCGGCTCTTGACGTTACGGACGTGCTTGTCGAGCTCGATAAACGAAGGCCGATCATTCGAAAACAGAACTTTGCGTCCAAACTCTACCGCCAGTTGCGGCGCACAGCCGTTCAGGCTGGCCATCAGCGTGACTTTGATGCATTCATAGGCCTTAAGGGATGCCGCCACCTTGTGCTCGATCAAGGATGCCAGCGGCGACACGAAACCATAGGCCAGCAATATGCCCAGGAAAGTGCCGATCAACGCTGCCGCAATCATTCCACCCAAGACGGCGGGCGGCCCGTCGATGGACCCCAGCGCATGCACCACACCCAGCACGGCCGCGATAATGCCGAGGGCTGGCAGTGCATCACCGACCCGGTTCAGACTGTGGGCCGGCACTTCGGCCTCGTGCTTGTAGGTTTGGAGTTCATGCTCCATCAGTTCCGAGATTTCGAAAGCGTCGGTGTGACCGCCAACGATCAGGCGCAAGTAGTCGGTCAGGAACTCCAGCATCTGCGCATCCTTCAATATGATTGTGTAGGGTGCAAAAATAGCGCTGTTCCGCGGATCGTCAACATGGGACTCCAGCGTCATCATGCCATCCTTGCGGCCTTTGGACAGCAGCACATACAGCAAGGCGAGGAGCTCCATGTAGAGTGCCTTGTCGTGTTTTTTCGAGTCGACGATCAGTTTTGGCAATGTTTTGACCGTGGCGAGGATGGTATGACTGTCATTGGCGGTGATAAATGCGCCCACCGCAGTGCCACCAATGATCAGCAGTTCGACCGGCTGAAAAAGAACGCCGAAATGCCCGCCCATCAGCGCATAACCGCCAAATACCGACCCCAACACCACCAGATAGCCAACAATTACCAGCACTCTGCGCTCCCGCTGAAATAAAACTTCTAAAGTAAAGAGATTCAGGCGGACCTGTTGCGCCTCAGGTACGGGCCCCATTCATCACATCTGCCAGCCACTGCGATGAGGACGGCGCGCGTTTCTCAGTGACGCTGGCTACTTCGACAACATCGCGTTTGAGGTTGACCTTTCGCGTCTTGCCGGCACGTGATGGCGGCCGGCACAAAACACACACGTAATTGCTTTGTGGATCGTGTGCATGCGCAACGAATTGACCGGTGCAACGCGTACAGGCAGTCAACTGCAACATGTGGCTGTCAAAAAATCGCACCAAAGTCCAGGCTCGTGTGAAGTCGAGAACCGGCTCACCGCCTTGCAGCGCCACCTGCTCCAGATAGAGCCGGTAGCTTTTAACGATGGCGGCAATCCGCGTGCAGCCTCCTTGGGTCAACATAAATCGGTAGATGTTGTAGAACATCGACGAATGAATGTTGGCCAGCCAGGTCATGAACCAGTCTGTTGAAAACGGCAACAGCCCTTTGGGTGGCGAAACGCCCCTGATTTCTTTGTACAGCTTGATCAGACGATCCCGGCTCAAGCTGGTTTCCGTTTCCAGAAACTGTAGACGAGCGCCAAGTTTAATCAGGTCAATCGCAAGATGAATCTCTTCCGCTTCACGAATAACGCTCTTAGTCGCCATGATGGACCGAACTGCAAGAAAAGTGAGCAATCACTGGGGTGCACTCAATGCGTAACATTGCGTGCCGCCTCGACCTGCTTCCCGGACAGAAGAATGGTCGCATGCGCCTGTTGCAATGTCAGGTTTTTCCCGTCATGCGTCAGTGCCAATAGAATCGGGTGATCATCAAATCTGAAACGGCATAAAAGCAGACTGGACGCTGCCAGCTTCACAATTTGCGACAGCGACAGATTTCCGAGCAGATCGGCCAGTTCCCGGCTCATACCCAGGCGGAACATGGCGGTCTCAGCATCCTCTCTCACCAGCCGCTGTGCCAGCAGCAGGTAGGACAAATTCAAATCACTAATCTCGTTGCTGGTACCAGTCTCAACCATGGTGCGCTTTCTTTTTGACAACTTGCTCTTTGCGGAAGCGGCCAGACAAACCGCACTTAATTCCGCCGCTTATTACGAATCTGGCTGCCCGTCTAATCAGGACTAAATGTATCCAGAGGCGTTCCTTGTAATAAACTGTATCAAATCGAAAACATCGTGTCAATCGTTTTTATCGTATTTAACGTTTAAATCTTAATAATCCTTAATGTCGTTTTTACATTGTGAAATATCAAGGTTTCTTTTGCGCAAGTTCCTCAGCCAAGGCCTGGAGCAAATCATGGGCAGGCACTGGCTTGATGAAGCACCGGAGAATCCCTTGACCAAGCACTGCGGACTGGTCAATGCCCTCGCTGTAACCGGTGCATAGAATGATCGGCAGATTGGGCCGCAAGCTGTGCAGGTGCAGCGCCAGCGCAACACCACTCAAACCAGGCATGGTTTGGTCCGTAATGAGCAAATCAACGTCATTTTTTCCAACTTCAAATGCTGCCAACACCTCGGCCGGGTCGTTGAACAGCCGCACGCGGTAGCCTTGATCTTCGAGCAGCTCCCCCAAATAACGAAGCACAGCGGGTTCATCGTCAACCACCCAAATAGGTTGACCCCTACCCGATGGGGTCTTCAGGTCGCTCGGCTGCTGACCAGGCCGTACTTGTGTCGGCAATGCAATGGGAAACAGCAACTGGAACCGGCTGCCTCGACCCGGCTCGGATTCGACCAGCACATGCCCACCGGCGCGCCGCAAAATACCCTGCACCATGGACAATCCCAGCCCCGTTCCCTTGCCAATATCTTTCGTTGTGAAGAAGGGGTCGAACAGACGTGATCTATGTTCTGGAGCGATGCCGCTGCCGTTGTCAGACACGTCAAGCGCAAGATAGGAGCCAGATAGGCGCTGCTGGCTGGCCGCACAAATCTGGCCATCGATATCGACACGATGCAGATAGATCTCGATCATGCCGCGTCCATCAATGGCATCACGCGCGTTAATGATGAGGTTGACCAGTACCTGATTCAACTCACCGGCATCCATGCAAATAGGCAGCTTATCGTCGATGCGACTCTTGAGTTGAATACTTGAGGGTATCGACGGTCGCAGCATGGCCACAACCTCTTGTACCACTACAGCGGGAGAAATCACGCCAGGACTTGCATTGGCTTGTGTACGCGTGAAAGTGAGCATCTTGGCAACCAGGTCACGTGCTCGCTCACTGGCGGTAACCACCTCCCGCAAGTAGCTTGCCAGCTTGCCTTGCTTGTCTGGTGCAAATCGGTCCAGTGCCAGATTCGAGTAGCCCAGAATGGCTGCCAGGATGTTGCTGAAGTCATGCGCGATACCGCCCGTCAGTTGCCCCAGCGCCTGCATCTTCTGGGACTGCTGCAATTGACGTTCAAGATCTTGCTTGACGGCAGCAGCTTGCACACGTTCGGACCGGTCACGCGAGAAAAAAAACAAGTGCTTTGACTCGGCATCGTAGGTCACTGAAATATCAATCGAGAATTCGTGTCCCTGCTTGTGACGATGGCGGGTTTCAAATTGATCGTGTCCCTCCTGGATTGCATTTTTCATGTGCGCCTGGGCCTCCTCCAGGTCCTCAACCGCTTCCAGTTGGCCGATGTTCATGGTCAGCAGTTCTTCAACCGTGTAGCCGGACAAGCTTGCATAGGCCTCATTGACTTCCAGCAAACGGCCCGATGTGTCGGTGATCCAGAAACCATCAATGGCCGTATCAAGTATGCGTTTGTGGCGCAATTGCGTCTTTCTTCTCTCTTTCACTTCATCACCAACGGAGACATAGCCTTCAATCACGCCTTCCTCATTGCGCAGAGGCGTCACGATCCGATCCAGGATGAGCTTGTTACCCCGGGCATCCTGACGGTGTATATCTCCTCGCCAGGTCAGGCCGGCCTCGACGGTCGCTTGAAGGCGCTTGGCCACCATCGGGTCGGGTGTGACGGGCGGCAAAAACAGGGAGAGCCCGTTTTTTGAAGCCGAAGATGGATCAGCCGTGATCGCGTGCGAGGCCCGGTTCCTCCAGCGCACCCTGCCTTGGAGATCAGCCACCATAACCGGCGCGGCCATCGATTCCAATGCCAGTGCCTGGGTGCGCAATATCTGATTGACTTTCAGGAGCGTTTTCGTCTGAGCGTCTAGCTTTTGATAGGGCCTGCGAATACAGACAACAAACATGGCCCGATAAATCAGGCCATAGCTAACGAACTTGTACAAATAGCCGAGAAGCTGATGGGCGTCACTGTCAAATTTATGGTTTGTCAAAAAAAGTTGGCTCAAGACCGCTACCGACGCGGCGCCGAATAGCAAGGGCAATGATTCATTATCTGACTGGCGCGCCAGCCGGTGGTAGCGCCAGGCAGCCAGAACCAGCAGACCGGTAATGAGCCATTCAAATCCATGTTTGAATCGGGTCAAGCCACCGGTTTCATGAAAAATGATCACCCCTGTCACCACCAGAGTGACGATGCTATAGGCAGCAAGCATGCCATGGCGTGTCCCCGCTGGTGGCGGCTGAATTTGAGGATAAAAACTGACACCCAGCAGGGTGACCGCGACAAGCAGACGGGCGACCAGCCAGAATGCGATACTTTTCTCAACAGCGGCTGGGGTCATCAGCTCAGACATGGCATGGGAAGACAATGTATGTGCAATGTCTAGCCAGCCGGCAGCAAAGAGGGCTGCGGCGATCAATAGAAAAGAGGCCGAGACCTCTTTTTCTGGTGTATGCCATACCGTTGCAAAAACAAGGAAAGCAAGCAGTATTGAGCTGATCTCCAGCAATGTCTCGAGTGGAAGGTAATACTTGGGGGGGATGTCTACGTTCTGCAGCGGCAGCAGCATGGCCAGAAACGCCAAGGCTGCAAAGACGACAACAAGAAGCTGTTGACGCAGCAGGTGCCTGTCACCCGCGCTGGCTTGCATGTTGAGTTTCACCAAGACCCATCACTTTGAGTAAATGGGTCGTGTCAATCGGCTTGGAAAGACAGCATTCAGCACCGACTGCAAGCAGCTCAGCCTCATTTTCCGGACTGAGATACCCGCTCATCGCGATAACACGCACGTTTGCCAGCCCGGGGATCTGCTTGATTTGGCGGCAAACTTCGGTACCCTGGATGCCCGGCATCATGAGGTCCAGCAGCACGATGTCAGGAAAAAAAGTATGGACCTTGCGCCCAGCATCAAAGCCATCATAGGCGGTCTCAACAACCGTTTGATGCGCCCCACCTTCGAGCAACTCCCTTAAAAAACCGACAACCGCCCGGTCGTCATCCACGATCAAAACCCGCAGCGGCCCCTTGTTGCCCACCGGATTCCATTGGCGAGCAAAACGCTCGACCTCTTCAGCACGAAACCTGCGATGCCCTCCAGGCGTGACTTCGGCCTGCAACAACCCTTTTTGTGCCCAACTGCGAACGGTTATCGGAGAAACCATCATCCATTGAGCAACTTCGTTGGGCGTGAGATAGGGCTTGTTCTTGAATTCTTCGGACATGAGTTGAACACAATCCAATTTAAATCAGGGCGGGTATATTCTCGGCTGCTTGCCGCAGGGGGGAGTAAATTTTTAAGCGATTATATCAATTTAATCGATATCGTAGCACATCTTGTTACAGGTTGAGCGATCTGAAATTTCGTTTTCGACTTTAATTGCCGAGAACACCTGCGCTCCGTTAAAAGTCTTCAACTCCTCGCGCCTGCTCCGGATTTCACCACTATCATCGCGGCAGACTGTTACAACTGATGGAGTGATTGTTATGGATTTGGGTATTGCAGGTAAATGGGCTTTGGTGTGCGGCGCCAGCAAAGGCTTGGGCTTTGGCTGTGCCCAGGCGCTGGTGCGTGAAGGCGTGAACGTGCTGATCGTGGCCCGTGGCGCGGAGACCTTGCAGGCATCTGCTGCCAAATTGATGGCTGACGGCGCTCGTCCGATGGGAACTACGGTGCAATTTGTAGCAGCAGACATCACCACGCCGGAGGGGCGTCAGGCCGTGTTTGCGGCCAGGAGCGACTTTGACATCGTGGTGACCAACGCCGGTGGCCCGCCGACCGGTGATTTTCGCGATTGGGACCGGGACGCCTGGATCAGGGCGGTGGACGCCAATATGCTGACCCCGATTGAATTGATCAAAGCCACGGTCGACGGCATGGCCGCGCGCGGCTTCGGGCGCATCATCAACATCACCTCCAGCGCGGTGAAGGCCCCGATCGACATCCTGGGTCTTTCCAACGGTGCGCGCAGCGGCCTGACCGGCTTTGTGGCGGGCGTCTCGCGCAGCAAACTCGCAGGCCAGGGCGTCACCATCAACAATCTGCTGCCCGGTGCGTTTGACACCGACCGCCTCAAGGGCAACATGCAGGGCGCGGCCCAAAAAACCGGCCAGCCGTTCGAAGTCATCATGGCTGCGCGGCGCAAGACCATTCCGGCGCAGCGCTTTGGCACGCCCGAAGAGTTTGGCGCGATTTGTGCATTTTTGTGCAGCGTGCAGGCCGGCTACATCAATGGCCAGAATGTGCTGGCCGATGGCGGTGCTTATCCCGGTACGTTTTGAACCGCGTCTGACATGGCACCCCATTGAACGATTCAACTTTCAGGACAAGCAACATGACTTCCATCCCTTCTCGCGCCATACGCATTGATCAAAACGGCGGCCCCGAGCAACTCAAGCTGGTCAATGTCACGGTGGGCGAGCCCGGTCCCGGCGAAATCCGCATCCGTCATCATGCGGTCGGTCTGAACTTTATCGACGTCTACCAACGCAGCGGTCTTTACGCCTTGCCGTTGCCCCTGCAATTGGGCATGGAAGCCGCCGGTGTGGTGGACGCCGTGGGAGCGGGAGTGACGCACCTGAAGGTGGGCGACCGCGCGGCCTACGCCAGCCAGCCGCCGGGCAGCTACTGCGAGCTGCGCGTGATGCCGGCCAAGTGTGTGTGCAAGCTGCCCGACGCCATTTCGTTCGAGACCGGTGCCGCCATGATGCTCAAGGGCCTGACTGCGCAATACCTGCTCAAGCGCACCCAGCCGCAGGGCGGCTTGCAAGCGGGCGATTTTGTGCTGTTCCATGCGGCGGCCGGTGGTGTTGGCCTGATTGCCTGTCAGTGGGCACTAGCCATGGGCCTGCAACTGATCGGCACGGCCGGGTCGGATGCCAAATGCGCGCTCGCCAAAGAGCATGGTGCGGCGTTCGTCATTAACTATTCAAGCGAAGATTTCCTGGCCCGTGTGAAGGAGATCACCGGCGGTAAGGGTGTGAAGGTGGTGTACGACTCGGTCGGCAAAGACACCTGGGACAAGTCGCTGGACTGTCTGGCGCCCTTTGGCCTGATGGCCAGTTTTGGCAACGCCTCGGGCCCGGTGGCGCCATTTGCACCCGGCCTGCTGGGCGTCAAAGGCTCGCTGTACCTGACCCGTCAGACTATTTTTACCCACATTGCCACGCGGGAGAACACGCAGGCCATGGCGGATGATTTGTTTGATGCCGTCACCAGTGGCAAGGTCACCATTCGCATCGGCCAGCGCTACCCGCTGGAGCAGGTGCAGCAGGCGCACCGCGATCTGGAGGCCCGCAAAACCACTGGCTGCACGATTCTGACCCTGTGATCAGCGCGCTTTGCTGCTAGCGCGTCCGCCGCACGCGCAGCAGTTCGTCCAGTATCAGGCAGACCGCCCCAATGGTAATTGCGCTGTCGGCGATATTGAAGGCCGGGAAATGCCAGCCGCGCCAGTGAAAGTCCAGAAAATCCACCACGTGACCATACAGTATTCGGTCAATCACGTTGCCAAGGGCGCCGCCCAGAATGCAGGCCAGTGCAAACGCAAACAGTTTTTGCCCGGCGTGCGACTTGAGCATCCAGACAATCAGGACTGCCGCCAGCAGACCGATGACGGTGAAGAACCAGCGTTGCCAGCCCGACGCACCGGCCAGAAACGAGAACGCCGAGCCACTGTTGTGCCATCGAACCAGGTTGAAGAAACTGGTGATCTGGGTGCTGTCGCCCAGTTGGTAATAACCCACGATCAGTACCTTGGTGAACTGGTCAGCAATTAAAATGATGAAGGCCAGCGCTAGCCATTGCAGCATGCCGTCGGCGCCGGAAGAAAGCTTGCGTGCCATCAGGCAAACTTCCGGTTTTCACCGGTGCCAAACAGGTTGCTGGTGCAGCGGCCGCAGATGGCGGGATGGGCCGGATCATGGCCGACGTCGTCGCGGTAGTGCCAGCAGCGCTCGCATTTGACCTCGGTGGAGGTGCTGGCCTGGATGGATAAAGCATCCCCAGCGATCAAATCAATCGCCGATGTAATGAAAACAAACTTGAGGTCGTCCCCCAGACTGGCCAGTAGCACGTGGTCGTCTGCGTGAACGGTCAATGCCACCTTGGCTTGCAGCGACGAGCCGACCTGGCCCTCGGCACGCAAAGTCTCAATCTCCTTGTTCACTGCATCGCGGAGCTCGCGGATGCGTGCCCATTTGGACAACAAGGCTTCGTCCGGTGCATCCAGTTGGATGTAGCTGTCCATGAAGATGGATTCTTTTGTGTCAACCGGCGTTTTACCCGCTGCCCCCAGCACTGCCCACGCCTCTTCGGCGGTAAAGCTCAGGAACGGCGCCATCCAGCGCAGCATGGCTTGCGTAATTCTCCACAGCGCGGTCTGGGCGCTGCGCCGGGCCAGCGACTTCTGAGCTGTGGTGTAGAGCCGGTCTTTGAGAATGTCGAGGTAGAAAGAGCCGAGGTCTTCGCTGCAATAAATCTGCAGCTTCGCCACCACAGGGTGAAATTCATAGACCTCGTAATGCGCCAGGATGTCGGCCTGCAACTGCGCCGCGCGGCTCAGGGCGTAGCGGTCAATCTCCAGCATTTGTTCCAGTGGCACCACGTCATTAAGGGGGTCAAAATCGCTCACATTGGCCAGCAGGAATTTGAGCGTGTTGCGGATGCGGCGGTAGGTGTCCACCACGCGCGCCAGGATTTTGTCGTCGCCGGCAATGTCGCCGGAATAGTCGCTGGCCGCCACCCACAGACGGATGATTTCGGCGCCGAGTTTCTTGGAGGTCTCCTGCGGATCGACACCATTGCCCAGGCTCTTGCTCATCTTGTGGCCCTTGCTGTCCACCGTGAAGCCATGGGTCAGAATGCCTTTGTAGGGCGCACGACCGTACATGGCACACGCCGTCAACAGCGAAGAGTGGAACCAGCCGCGGTGCTGGTCGTGGCCTTCCAGGTACAGGTCAGCCTCGGGGCCTTCGCTGTGGCCGCTGCCGGGGTGCGAGCCCTTGAGCACCGTGGTGTGCGTGGTGCCGGAGTCAAACCAGACTTCCAGAATATCGCTGCTCTTGGCGTACTGCTCTGCATCCTGCGCGCCGACGATGGCGAAGATGGACTCAGTCGTGGCTTTGCTCCAGGCCTCGATGCCGCCTTGCGCCACCATGTCGGCGGCGAGGTCCAGAATCTCCATGGTGCGCGGATGCAGCTCGCCGCTGTCCTTGTGCAAAAAGAAGGGCAGCGGTACGCCCCAACTGCGCTGGCGGCTGATGCACCAGTCGGGCCGGCCGGCAATCATGTCGCGCAGCCGGGCCTTGCCGTTCTCGGGATAAAACGCGGTTTGCTCAATCGCGTCCAGCGCCGTCTGGCGCAGCGCCTTGGGCGCCTTGTCTTTGGTAAATACGCCTTCGCCCTCGTCCATGCGGATGAACCATTGGGCGGCCGCGCGGTAGATCACCGGCGTCTTGTGGCGCCAGCAATGCGGGTAGCTGTGGCTGATCTCTTCCGTTGCAAACAGGCGACCGGCTTCGCGCAGCGTGCTGATGATGAGCGGGCAGGCTTTCCAGATGTGCTGCCCGCCGAACAGGGGGAATTCGGGTGCGTAGGCGCCATTGCCCTGCACCGGGTTCAGGATGTCGTCATACGCCATGCCGTGTGCCACACAGCTGTTGAAATCCTCTACACCGTACGCGGGCGAGGAATGAACCAGGCCAGTGCCGTCGTCGGCGGTGGCGTAGTCGGCCAGGTAGATCGGTGAAAGCCGGTTGTAGGTTTTGTAGGGCATTTCCAGGTGGCGTTCGAAGCCGTCGCGTGCCACGGCTTCGTCCATGTCGGCCAGCGGGTGCTTGAAGTTGATACCGGCCAAGTTTTTTCCGGCTGTGGTGGCGAGCACCGTGCCGGTGAGCTGGTAGCGCTCCAGACATTTTTCTACCAGACTCTCGGCCAGTAGCAGCAAGCCACGCTCGGTATCGACCAGCGCGTAGCTCAGTTCCGGGTTCAGGTTGAGTGCCTGGTTGGCGGGGATGGTCCAGGCGGTGGTGGTCCAGATGACGGCGAAGATGGGTTGTGCCAACAATTCCGTTCGCACTGAGCTTGTCGAAGTGCTCGTGGGATCTTCGACAGGCTCAGACCGAACGGAGGATTCTGCAATGCCAAATACGTCTAGCAACTTCTCCGGCTCGGCGCATTCGAAACCCACATCCAGCGTCTGCGATTTCTTGTCGGCGTATTCAATCTCGAACTCGGCCAGTGAGGAGCCGCAGTCAAAACACCAGTACACCGGCTTCAGGCCGCGGTAGACAAAACCTCGTTCCACGACCCGTTTGAAGGCCCGAATCTCGTTCGCCTCGTTACTGAAATCCATGGTGCGATAGGGGTGATCCCAGTCGCCCAGCACGCCCAGGCGCTTGAAGTCGGCGCGCTGGATGTCGATCTGTTCGGTGGCAAAGGTGCGGCTCCTGGCCTGCATTTCATCGCGCGCCAGCTTGCGGCCAAATTTCTTCTCGATCGCGTTCTCGATCGGCAGGCCGTGGCAGTCCCAGCCTGGGATGTAGGCGGCGTCCATGCCTTCGAGCTGGCGCGCCTTGACGATCATGTCCTTGAGGATCTTGTTGACCGCATGCCCCATGTGGATCTGGCCGTTGGCATAGGGCGGGCCGTCGTGCAGCACGAATTTCGGCACCCCCGCACGGGCCGCGCGCAGTTTTTTGTAAATGCCTTGGTCTTCCCAATCCTTGACCCAGCCCGGCTCGCGCTTGGGCAGATCGCCGCGCATCGGAAAGGGGGTGTCCGGCAGGTTGAGCGTGCTACGGTAATCAGTCTTGGTGGAAGGCGTGGGTTTATTGGTCATGGTGGCGCTGGGTGGCAAAGTAGGCACGCGCATCACGGCAATCCTGGGTGATGCCAGCGCTGAGGGCGTCCAGCCCGTCGTACTTCAGTTCGTCGTGCAGTTTGTGGAGGAGTTCTACGCGAATGATTTTACCGTAGGCCCCCTCGGGGCCCAGTGTGTCTGGCCAGTCCAGGCAATGGGTTTCCAGCAAAACCCTCCCGCCGTTGACATCGTCCGGGTCCAGCGACGGACGAATGCCCAGGTTGGCAACACCCGCCAGAGGTGCCTCGGTCAAACCATGCACCAGCACGACAAAGATGCCACTGGCCGCCGGTTTCCAGTGGGCAAAGCGCAGGTTCAGGGTTTTAAACCCCAGCGCCCGCCCCAGTTTTCGGCCATGTACCACGTGCCCCGAGATGCGGTAGGGCCGCCCCAAGAGCCGTGCAGCATCATCCATGCGGCCTTCCGACAAGGCAGCGCGCACCTCAGAGCTGGAAACTCTCAAGCCATGCACCTCATAACTGTTCATGCGGGCCACGTCAAAGCCTTGTGCCATGCCGGCGGCATCGAGCATGGTGTAGTCGCCCGTGCGCTTGACGCCAAAACGGAAATCATCACCGACCAGAATATATTTCACGCACAGGCCTCTGACCAGTACCTCGTCGATGAACGCCTGCGGGGTCAGCGCTGCCAGCCGCGCGTCAAAGGGCAAGACCACGGTCTGGTCAACGCCGCAATGGGCCAGATCGGTCAGCTTGTCGCGCAGGGTGCCGATGCGCGCTGGCGCCAGTTCGGGTTTGTGGGTGACAGCGGCAAAGTAATCACGCGGATGCGGCTCAAATGTCAGGGCACAGCTCGGCACGCCACGCTGCTGGGCCTCGCTGATGAGCAGCGCCAGCATGGCCTGGTGGCCGCGGTGCACGCCGTCAAAATTACCGATCGTCAGCGCGCAGGAGGGGGCCACGCCAGGGTGGTGAAAACCGCGAAAAACATTCATTGAATTGGTATTACTTTGATAGCAGACTGGGCTGTTGATTAAAGCGCCTGGAGCGAGATTGTCACAAAAACAGGGTATATTGTGTCCTAGCAGCGGGGCAACACGTGTTTGCCCCGCTGCCAGAGAGAATCGAATTTTCACTAAAGTGTTGGAGACAGAGCTGGCGAACATCCAACATCCGACGATCAGTTGGGGACAGAGCTGGCGAACATCCAACATCCGACGATCAGTTGAGGACAGAGCTTGTTCACTTCGTGTAACTGCGGTCTGTCCCGCAAAGTTTTCGTTTGGTAACTGCGGTCTGTCCCGAAAAGGTTCAGGATGCGGTCTGTCCCACAATGTTTCAGATATTCCAGGAGGCGTGTTTTGAAGGTTTTGAAGCTGTCAGCCCAGGGGTTGCCCCAATCGTGGATTTCGCTTGAGCAGGCGGTGATTCATTACGCCGCGGAGGAAGTGCGCTGGGAGGTGGGGGCGCAGGTTGCGGTGTTTCATGGCGGACACAACGCGATCAGCGGCGAGCAGTCGATCATCACGGTCAACAGCATCATCGGTACCAAGGGTGTGCCCAACATCAACCCTTTCAACCTCAAGCCCGGCTTGACCAACAGCAAGTTGTTCGCCCGTGACCGCAATGTCTGCGCTTATTGTGGCGACCTTTTCCATGAAGAAGACTTGACGCGCGAGCACATCATTCCGTTCGCGCAGAACGGCATCGATAGCTGGATGAATGTGGTCACCTCATGCAGGCCTTGCAACCATCGCAAAAGCCATCGCACGCCCGAGCAGGCGAATATGCCGCTGCTGTATACCCCTTATGTGCCCAGCCTGTGGGAAGACTTCATTTTGCGCAACCGCCGCATTCTGGCCGACCAGATGGAATTTTTGATGGCGCATGTACCGAAGTCTTCCAGGCTCCTCGCCTGAGACTGCCATTTATCGAAAGGTCATTGTTTGAGTGCGAAAATACACGGTTTTACAGAAATGAGCCTTAAATGGAAGCCGAACGCATCAACCTCATTGGTACCCAACTCGCCGATTTGAGCGCCCGCACCCTCGATTTACGGGGGTATCTTTGACTACCCTGCCAAATCTGAACGCCTGAGAACCGTCAACGCCTCGCTCGAAGACCCCACGGTCTGGAACGACCCCCAACGCGCCCAGGAGTTGGGCCGCGAGAAAAAAGCGCTGGACGGCGTGGTGCTCACGCTCGACACCCTCACTGCTGAGTTGGCCGACAACAGCGAGTTGTACGAGATGAGCAAAGCAGACGGCGACGAAGCCGGCCTGCTCACCATCGAGCTTGACACCGCCAAACTGGCAGCCACCATCGAAGGGCTGGAGTTCCGCCGCATGTTCAACAACCCGGCCGACCCGATGAATGCCTTTGTGGACATCCAGGCCGGCGCTGGCGGCACCGAGGCCTGCGACTGGGCCAGCATGTTGCTGCGCCAGTATGTGCGCTATGCCGAACGCAAGGGCTTTGCCGTCACGATTGAGGACGAGACGGCGGGCGACACCGCGGGCATCAAGGGCGCCACCATCAAGGTCGAAGGCGAATATGCCTTCGGCCTGCTGCGAACCGAGACCGGGGTGCACCGGCTGGTACGCAAGTCGCCGTTTGACTCCTCGGGCGGCCGCCACACCTCGTTTGCCTCGGTGTTTGTTTACCCCGAGGTGGACGACTCGATCCAGATCGACATCAACCCGTCCGACGTGCGCACCGACACCTTCCGCGCCAGCGGCGCCGGTGGCCAGCACATCAACAAGACCGACTCGGCCGTGCGGCTGACGCACCTCCCCACCGGTATCGTGGTGCAGTGCCAGGACGGGCGCAGCCAGCATGGCAACCGCGACGTGGCCTGGAAGCGCCTGCGTTCGCGCCTGTACGACTTCGAGATGCGCAAGCGCCAGGAAGAGCAGCAAAAGCTGGAAGACTCCAAGACCGATGTCGGTTGGGGCCACCAGATCCGATCCTATGTGCTGGACAACAGCCGCATCAAGGACTTGCGTACCAACTACGAGACCTCGGCGACCCAGAAGGTGCTCGACGGCGACCTGGATCAGTTCATTGAAGCCTCGTTGAAGCAAGGCGTGTAATGACCCGTTCTTGATCTCCCCCACCGGCGCCGGGCGCCGGACCGCCTGTGTTCGCCTGCAGACACGGGCACGTTGACCTGATAAATACAAAGTTTCTGGAGAACCTGCATGTTGCAACTTCGTGATGGACACGGCCCGGCCACGGTGATTCGCCGCGCCGACTACTCGCCCCCGGCGTTCTGGATTGACACCGTCAAACTGACTTTTGACTTGGACCCGGCCAAGACCCGCGTTTTGAACAAGATGACGCTGCGCCGCAACCCGGACGTCGAGGCACAGCCCCTAAAGCTCGACGGCGAAGAACTCAACCTGGCGCGCGTGCTGGTCAACGGCCAGGGGGCCTCATTCAAGATGGAAGGCACGCAACTGGTGCTGGACAACCTGCCGCTGGAGGGTGCGTTCGAGCTGGAGGTCTTCACCACCTGCGCCCCGGCCAAGAACACCAAGCTGACAGGCCTGTACGTCAGCAACGATTCCTTCTTTACCCAGTGCGAGGCCGAAGGCTTTCGCCGCATCACCTATTTCCTGGACCGGCCTGATGTGATGGCCAGTTTTACGGTGACGCTGCGCGCTGACCAGCAGAAGTATCCGGTGCTGCTCTGCAACGGCAACCTGGTGGCCTCTGGCGCACTGGAAGGCGCGGGCAACGAAGGCCGCCACTTTGCAACCTGGGTCGATCCGCATAAAAAGCCGTGCTACCTGTTCGCTCTGGTGGCCGGCCAGTTGGTGTGCCGCGAGCAGCGCATCACCTCGCGCGCCGGCAAAGACCATTTGCTGCAGGTCTATGTGCGCCCCGGCGATCTGGAAAAAACCGAACACGCCATGAATTCGCTGCTGGCCTCGGTGGTGTGGGACGAAGCCCGCTTTGGCCTCGCCCTCGATCTGGAGCGCTTCATGATCGTCGCCACCAGCGACTTCAACATGGGCGCTATGGAAAACAAGGGCCTCAACATCTTCAACACCAAATACGTGTTGGCGAACCAGGCCACTGCCACCGATGCGGACTACGCCAACATCGAGAGCGTGGTCGGCCACGAGTATTTCCACAACTGGACCGGCAACCGCGTTACCTGCCGCGACTGGTTCCAACTCAGTCTGAAAGAAGGACTGACCGTGTTCCGCGACCAGGAATTCAGCATGGACCTGTGCAGCGACGCATCGGCCCGCGCGGTGAAGCGCATCGAAGACGTGCGCCTGCTGCGTACCGCCCAGTTCCCGGAAGACGCCGGCCCGATGGCGCACCCGGTGCGACCCGACAGCTACATCGAGATCAACAACTTCTACACCGTCACTATTTACGAAAAAGGTGCCGAGCTGGTGCGCATGATGCAAACCCTGGTGGCCAGCTCAAACGACCCGATGGGTCGGGCCGGTTTTGCCAAGGGAATGACGCTGTACTTCGCCCGCCACGACGGCCAGGCCGTGACCTGCGACGATTTCTCGCAAGCGATTGCTGACGCCAACCCCGACTCGGATCTGGCACGCCTGTTGCCGCAATTCAAACGCTGGTACAGCCAGGCCGGCACGCCCCGGCTGCAGGCCTCGGGTCATTACGATGCAGCAGCACGCAGCTACACCTTGAACTTCAGCCAGAGCTGCGCCGCCACGCCCGGCCAGTTAGTCAAAGAGCCTTTTGTAATTCCCGTCAGTCTGGGACTGGTCGGCAGCAACGGTGCTGCGCTGCCTCTGCAGGTGCAAGGCAGCACGGCCAGCGTCGCTGACAGCCACCTGTTTGTCATGACGGGCCAGAGTGAATCCGTCACCTTTGTCAACGTGGATGAGGCGCCGGTGCCCTCCATCCTGCGCGGTTTTACCGCCCCGGTGTTGCTGGATTTTGACTACACCGATGCCCAGTTGTTGACCCTGTTGGCCTTCGATACCGATCCATTCAACCGCTGGGACGCCGGGCAACGGCTGGCCCTCAGGCGTGCCACGCAACTGATTGCCAGTCATGGCGGACTTGACCCGCAATCCAGCCCTGCACTTGACGCTCCCTACATCGAGGCCATGCGCAGCGTGCTACGCTCTTCCGAGCTGGATGCGGCATTCAAGGAACTGGTGCTTACCCTGCCGTCCGAGACCTACATCGCCGAGCAACTCGACGTGGTCGATCCGCAGCGCATTCATGCGGTGCGCGAAGCCATGCGGACCCAACTGGCAGAGGCCCTGGCACCCGACTGGCAATGGGCACTTGAGACCCACAGCGACAACGGCGGCTACCAGCCTGATGCCATGTCAGCGGGCCGCCGTGCGCTGGCGGGCATGGCGCTGGGGCAGTTGTGCCTGGCCGCGCGTGATCCTTCGATGGAACTCAGGACAGGCGGCTCAGGACAGGCTTCGGTGTGGCCGGGCAAGGCCTACCAGCGCTTCAAGGATGCCGGCAACATGACCGACTGCGGCAACGCGCTGTCGGCGCTGCTGGGCTGCGGCCACGCGCTGGCAGTACCGGCGCTGGCGCGCTTTTACAGCCAGTTCAAAAACGAAGAACTGGCGCTCGACAAATGGTTTGCCCTGCAAGCCGGCGCCTGTGACCGGGGCGGCCAGGTGCTGCCGGTGGTGCGCCAGTTGATGACGCACCCCGACTTCCACCTGCGCAACCCGAACCGGGCGCGCAGCGTCATCTTCAGTTTTTGTAACGCCAATCCTGGCGCGTTCCATCGCACGGATGCGGCCGGCTATGTGTTCTGGAGCGATCGGGTGATGGAGCTCGACAACCTCAACCCGCAGGTGGCCGCCCGATTGGCGCGCGCACTGGACCGCTGGAAAAAGCTGGCCGAGCCCTACCGCAGCGCCGCCCGCGAGGCCATCGCACGAGTCGCGGCTAAAACCGATTTGAGCAAAGACACCCATGAGGTCGTGTCGCGTGCGCTGAGTGATTAATCAAACGTGTAACATCCAAAATCAACCTTTTAAGGAAACAACATGGTCAGGAAAAATGCTTTTTACGCGCAATCGGGCGGTGTCACCGCCGTCATCAATGCATCGGCTTGCGGCGTGATCGAAACCGCGCGCGCGCACAAAGACAAGATGGGCAAGGTCTATGCCGGGCGCAACGGCATTATTGGCGCGTTGACCGAGGATTTGATCGACACCACCAAGGAATCTGCGGCCGCTATTGGCCTGCTGCGATACACACCGGCGGGCGCCTTCGGCTCATGCCGTTTCAAACTCAAATCGCTGGAGACCAACAAGCGCGAATACGAGCGCTTGATCGCGGTCTTCAAGGCGCACAACATTGGCTATTTTTTCTACAACGGCGGCGGCGATTCGGCCGACACCTGCTACAAGGTGAGTCAGTTGTCGCAAAGCATGGGCTACCCGCTCCAGGCCATCCATATCCCGAAGACGGTGGACAACGACCTGCCCATCACCGATTGCTGCCCGGGCTTTGGCTCGGTGGCCAAGTACGTGGCCGTCTCCACCCTCGAAGCCTCGTTCGATGTGCGCTCCATGGCCAAAACATCGACCAAGGTTTTTGTCCTTGAAGTCATGGGCCGACACGCGGGCTGGATCGCCGCCGCCGGTGGCCTGGTGGAAGACTACGGGATCCCGGTCGTGGTGCTGTTCCCCGAGATCGTGTTCGACCAAAGCAAATTTCTCGCCCGCGTGGACGCGCTGGTCAAGTCGCACGGCTACTGCACCGTTGTGGTGTCCGAGGGCTGCCACTACCCGGACGGCAGATTTCTCGCCGAACAGGGCACGCGCGATGCCTTTGGCCACGCGCAACTGGGCGGTGCCGCGCCGGTGGTAGCCAACATGATCAAACAGGCGCTGGGCCACAAATTCCACTGGGCGGTGGCCGACTACCTGCAGCGCGCGGCGCGCCACATCGCCTCCAGGACCGACGTCAAGCAGGCCTATGAGCTGGGCAAGAAGGCGGTGCAACTCGTGCTCAAGGGCCACAACGCCGTCATGCCCACGATTGACCGCATCAGCGACGCGCCCTACAAATACAAGATCGGCATGGCGCCGCTGTCCAAGGTGGCGAACGTCGAAAAGTTCATGCCACGCAACTTCATCACCGAAGACGGCTTCGGCATCACCGCGCCCTGCAAGCGCTACCTGCTGCCGCTGATCCAGGGCGAGGATTATCCGAAATACAAGGATGGCTTGCCGGTTTATGCAACGCTGAAGAATCTGCCAGTAGCGAAAAAGCTGCCGCCGTTTGAGTTGCAATAACAACCAAAACCGCCAAGCGTAGCAGCGTGCTACCAGGCTCCAAAAACGAGGTGGAGCGGGTGAGCAGCTACCCTGCCAAGCTATAATCACCGGCTGTATTTCAGAAAAAGCCGGTGTAGCTCAGTCGGTAGAGCAGCTCATTCGTAATCAGCTTCCAACGACACAATAAATCATTTAAGTAGTTGATTTATATGAATTTTTTGCTGATTTGACTTGTATATAAATCACTATACAATTTATTGAGTGCAAAAAATGAAGCCCAAATCTGTCAAGCGTGAAGCGACTGTCCCAATCCCTTCGACTATCGAGAAAATTCGAGGCTTTAACACGCTGACCATCTACAAAATGGAAGCGTCGAAGTTCTACTATGTGAGGTACTTCGAAGACGGAAAAATCAGTTGTCGCAGCACAAAAACAGAGGATCGCAGCGAAGCATTGAAGTTCGCTGAAAATTTCTTTGTCGAACTCAAATCCAAGAAGCTGAACAACTTGCCACTGACGAAGAAAAGTGGCTTTTCTGTTTGCGCTTGGGGGCTGTTGAAAGAAAACGAAGCGCGTGTGGCACGCAAAGAAATTGCCGCGCGAAAAATTCGTGATGACCGTCATCGATTGAACAATGACATCGTGCCATTCTTCAAAAAATACGAAGCTCACGAAGTCGATTATCGCGTCATAAATGAGTACCTAGCACAGCTCAATACCGAAGACCGCGAGCTGAGCGTTTCATCGCTCAAAGTTCAACTGTCGCACATCAAGACCATTTTGAAGTTTGCACAGCGAATGAACATCATTAGCACTCTGCCCGCGGATCCATCGCTCAAGACCATCGACACGCCGCGCTCGTGGTTCTCATCGGTTGAATACAACAAGCTTCACAACACGGCTTTGGCAAACATTGGGAAGGTCAAGAAAGTTTTCAGCTTTGATGAAAAAACTCAGACGCAAAAACCGCTGCGAAACATTGTGATGACGCAAGAGCTTTACGACATGACACTGCACCGTCAAACTGACATCAGTATTGCTATAATTGCCGAGTGCCGCTTTAGCTCATTTGGTAGAGCAGCTCCTTCGTAAGGAGAAGGTGGACAGTTCGATTCCGTCAAGCGGCACCATCAGTTATAAAAAAAGCGGCTATGCCGCTTTTTTATCGCCTTGAAAATCCAACTTCGTTAAAACAGACGCGCCATCAACGACATGGTCGCTGACGCTCACCAAAATCAAGCCTACAAGCGTTTAGAGCGTGGCTGCTGTAGTGTCGCTGCTGTGCAGTTCAGAGAATCGCTGTAGGGGGCTTTGTGGGGGCTTGCTTTGAATTATCCAAAGCAGTCCAAGTGTATAAGTGATTGATTTATAAGGATTCTTATGAGTGAAACGATTGTTTTAGGTGGAGGCTGTTTTTGGTGCACCGAGGCGGTCTTCGTGAGCGTCATGGGCATCAGCGACGTTGAAAGCGGGTATGCCAATGGACACACGGTAAAACCCAGCTACGAGCAGGTCTGCAGTGGTGACACCGGCCACAACGAGGTGGTCAAGTTGGTATTTGATCCGGCACAGGTCAGTGCGCGCGAGATTCTGGAGATTTTCTTTCTCATTCATGACCCCACCACGCTGAACCGCCAGGGCCATGACAGCGGCACGCAATACCGCAGCGGCATTTATTTTTCGACCCCTGAGCAGCAACAAGTCGCCAGCGACATCATTCGGGAGATGGGCCAGAGCGGTGTCTACAGCCGCCCCCTCGTCACCGAAGTGCTGCCTCTGGCCAACTACTGGCCGGCCGAGGATTATCACCAGGATTTTTTCGAAAAAAATCCTGGCCAGGGCTACTGCGTTGCGGTGGCCGCGCCCAAGGTGGCCAAGTTTCGCAAGACTTTTGCGCGGCTGGCCAAGTGAGAACTTGTGGGACAGACCGAATTTTGATACTTTGCGGGACAGACCGCAGCTACAAACGAAATGATTTGCGGGACAGCCCGTAGTTACGCGCAGCGAACAAGCTCTGTCCCCAACCGTTCGTCGGATGTTTGCTGTTTGCCAGCTCTGTCCTCAACTGATTAAGTGATGCGCAGGCGCGGCCACAGGACGATCACCGCCAGGCCACACAGCACCAGCGCGCCTGCGCTGAGCTTCCACGCCGGTAGCGGCTCCCCCAGGGACAGGGCGGATGCCGCCATGCCGAAGACCGGCACCAGCAATGCCATGGGGGTGACCGTGGCGGCAGGATGGCGCGCCAGCAGCCAGTTCCACACGCCGTAGCCAAACAGTGTGTTGCCCAGCGCCTGCCACAGCACGCTGGCCCACACGCCCACGCTGGCGTGCAGCACGCTCTGGACCATGGTTTGCGGGCCTTCCAGCCACATTGAGAGGACAAATAAGGGCGGCACCGCGAACAGACTGGTCCAGACCATGAAACCCAGCATGTCCACGCGCCCCACGGTCTTCACCACCATGTTGGCGCAGGCCCAGAAAAACGCAGCCGCAATCACCAGGGCCAGACCTTTGAGCGTGAGGCTGGCGTCCAGGTGCGAGGCGATGACCGCCAGGCCCGCCACGGCCAGCACCAGTCCGGCCAACTGGAAACCCCGCACGCGCTCGCCCAGCGTGAGCAGCGACAGGCCGATGGTGAAGAACACCTGGATCTGGATCACCAATGACGCCAGACCCGGCGAGATGTCTGAGCGCATGGCCAGGAACAGCAAGGCAAACTGCCCCACGCCCAACAACA
>JAUXOA010000078.1 GCA_030682475.1 Rhodoferax sp.
CGTACGAGCCTGTGCCGAACACCTTCCACGCGACGTCGCGCCGCGGAAACGGCTTGCCGACCACCTTGTACTCGGAAGGCGCCTTGGGCTTGGCCTTGCCCTTCACGTCCATCTGGTTGCCGGTCTGCTTGTTCCACTCGAGCAGTCAACTCGCATCGCTCCAATCACCAGAACTGCCCACGGATGCAGTCATCAGACCGTTTTCTTCTTCTTCGCTTTCGGCGCCAAGACAAACAGCTGATCATAGAGTTGCTGGGCTGCCGGCGACAGTGGCCGGCCCCTTCGGCGAATCAGTCCCACCGTGCGCGTGATGACCGGCTCTACCAGCGGCACACTGATCAGAGTGAGGTGACCGTCCGGCGGCATTGAAAGGCGGGGTACCGCCGCAACGCCCAGTCCTGCTTCTACCAGGCTGACCAATGTCGAGACGTGCTGGGCTTCGCAATACCAGCGCGGCCGTTCCGGGTTGTCAGCCAGCGCCAGATCCAGCAGGAAGCGATTACCGCTGGCCTTGGTCACAGACATATAGTCGTATGCCTGCAGGTCGGCCCAAGTGACTTTTTTCTTGCGTGCAAGCGGGTGTTCCGGCCTGCAGGCGACAACGAAAGGCTCTTTCAGAATGGGTTCGAATTCCAGATCGGGTTCCTGCGTGCCGATGTAGTTGAGTCCGAAATCAGCCTCTTGGCGCAAAACGGTAGTCAGCACTTCGTTGGCACCTTGGTCAATGATCCGGACCAGGATTTGCGGGTAACGCTCGTGGTAGGCCTTAAGAATGCGGGGCAGGAAATAGCGCACCGCAGAAGGTATGCAAGCAATGGTGACTTCACCGCTGACGTGCGCGGCCACATTGCGTATGCCCATCAGTGACTGCTCCAGGCTATTGAGGATGTCGGTAGCCCTGTAAGAAAACTCCCTGCCCACCGTGGTCATATCCACCTTGCGGGTGGTTCGGTGAAACAACCGCACACCCAGAGCACCCTCTAATTTTTCGATCCGCCTCGACAGTGCCGATTGTGAGAGGTGAAGCTCAGCGGCAGCGGCACGAAAGCTGCCGAGCTTGGCCACGGCAACAAAAGCGCGCAAATCAGGCAGATCGAAATTCATGTGTCTGACGCATCAATCATAAGAAAAATTGCATTTTACAGAGTAACCTCCGTCTGCCATCATTCGGTTCATGTCCGTTGAGGACGCCCTTTTTTTAAATAAGGCCGACGCCGAGACCTCAATCAGTCAGGATGATCAGGCGTCCCGGCCCCTTCTATAACCGTTAAGGAAAAGCAAATGAGCCGCATCGTACATCTGTCATTAAAGGTCGAAGACATTAAAAAAACCGGCGACTTCTACCAGAAGGTGTTCAATTTCCAGGACGCGGTGACCAAAAAGACACGTGACCACACATCCCGCCACATGACCGACGGCGAACTGGATTTCACCCTGATTGCGTACGATGACGGCGCAACTTCCGCAGAATCCACCGCCGCAGGCGAGGGTCCGTGTATTCATCACTTTGCCATCGAAGTGGAAGATATCGAAAAATCGACGGGAGAGATCATCGCCAATGGCTGCGTGGTTGTGAGCGATCCTGGCGTCATTCCGGTCAAGTTCCGCGCCCTCGGTGGGACGATTGCCGAGCTGGTTCCAATCGGCCGTTACAAAAACGACAGCGCTGCTGGTCAAAAAATCAACCGTATCACGCACATTTCCCTGAAGGTGGACGATGTTAAAGCGGTCGGTGATTTTTATAAAAAGCTATTCAATTTCCAAGATACCGAAACAAAAAAAACACGTGACCACATCTCGCGTCACATGACGGACGGCAGAATTGATTTCACGGTGATGCAGTACGACGCTGGCACCACGTCTGCAGAGTCCACCGCTTCAGGCGAGGGCCCCTGCATCCACCACTTTGCCCTTGAGGTTGAGGATATTGAGAAGTCGAGCAAAGACATTCAAGCGCTAGGTTGCCAGGTGATCAGTGATCCTGGTGTGATTCCGGTAAAATTTCGTGGTCCAGGCGGTACGCTTGCCGAACTGGTGGAAATTGGCCGCTATACGCAACAGCAGCGCTAAGAGGCAAGGCAAGCAGCTACGCACACGTCATGGGAACGGCCGGGTGACATTTTGGTGGCAACGGGTTGGGGTAAACCCCGCGACTGCGTCGAGGGCTGATGGCCAAGAATCACATAGACAGGAACAAACAGTGAATGCATTTACCCGAAAGGGGGATTTCTGGTCCGGCATGGCACTGGCTGCACTGGGTGTTTACATCGTCAGTCAGGCCTGGGGCTGGACTTATATGGCCGAGGAGGGTCCCGGTGCGGGGTTTTTCCCCCTTTGGTACGGCACCCTCATGCTGGTTCTTTCGCTGCTGCTGGTGGCAGGGGCTGTGCTCAAACATGCGCCCCATGCGAAGCCGGAGCCGTTTCGATGGAGCGATATGCGCCGTGCCATGACCTGCTGGTTGGCGCTGGCCATTTGCGTCGCGATACTCAAGTACGTCGGCTTCATCATTGCGTTCGGGCTGCTGACCTGGTTCATTGTCGCAATCATGTTTCGCCGCCCGCAGCGTGAGGCATTGAGCATAGCGATTGGGGGTGCTGTAGGGTTTTATACGCTTTTTACCTGGGGGCTCGATTTGCAACTGCCTGCCGGGATGCTGCTCTAAAAAAGATATAGAGACACCTCCTTGGATATTTTCAGTGGTTTGATTCAGGGGTTTTCGGTCGCTCTGACGCCGATGAACCTTGCCATGTGTTTTCTTGGCTGTGTTCTGGGCACTGTCGTCGGCGTGCTGCCGGGCCTTGGCCCGCCGGCAACCATTGCCATGCTGCTGCCGCTGACCTTCAAGATGGACCCCACCGGTGCCATGATCATGCTGGCGGGTATTTACTACGGTGCCAAATACGGCGGGTCTACGACTGCCATCCTGCTGAACGTGCCGGGCGAGTCGGCATCGGTCGCAACCTGTCTGGATGGCTATCAAATGGCGCGCAAGGGCCGGGCCGGGGCCGCGTTGGGCATCAGTGCCATTGCCTCCTTTATCGCAGGCACTTTCGGTGTGGTGGCGTTGATGCTGGTGGCCCCGCCCCTGGCCAAGCTTACGCTGGCTTTCAGCGCGCCCGAGTACTTTGCCTTGATGGTTCTGGGGCTGGCCATGGTGGTCTTGCTCGCCGGCAATTCGCTCACCAAAGCGCTGCTGGCGATGCTGGTGGGTCTCTGGATTGCGGGCATGGGGACCGATCTGTTCACGGCGACGTCGCGCTTCACCTTTGGCCAGACCGCAATGCTCGGCGGTATCGAGTTCGTGATCGTCGCCATCGGCATTTTTGCGGTCGGCGAGGTCATGGCCAACATGGAACCCTCCAAGCCGGTCGACATGCTTGCGGTGCCCAAGGGGCTGAAGAACCTGATGCCTACCTGGCAGGACATGAAGGATTGCCGCTTTGCGTTCGTCAATGGCTCGGTCGTCGGCTTCCTGGTCGGTATTCTTCCCGGGGCAGGTGCCACCATTTCTTCTTTCCTCAGCTACGGCATCGAGAAGTCGGTGTCCAGGCATCCCGAAAAATTCGGGACCGGCGTGATCGAAGGCGTCGCGGCTCCCGAGGCTGCCAACAACGCGGATACCGCCGGCGCCATGGTGCCGTTGCTGACGCTGGGCATTCCCGGCAGTGGAACCACGGCCATCCTGCTGGCGGCACTGGTGCTGTGGGGCTTCAAGCCGGGTCCGCTGTTTATCGAGGAGAGCCCGGCATTGTTTTGGGGGCTGGTCGCCAGCATGTATATCGGTAACGTGGTGCTGCTGATTCTGAACCTGCCGCTGGTGGCGCTCTTTGCCCAGTTGCTGAGAATGCCTGGTTATGTGATGTACCCGTTAATCCTGGGCGTTTCGATGGTGGGGGTTTATGCCTCCGGCTCCAGCATTTTCGCGCTGGGCTTGCTGGTGGGCTTTGGCCTGGTCGGCTACGCCATGCGCAAGCTGGATTTCCCCACCGCGCCGTTGATCCTGGGGCTGGTGCTGGGTGACGCCATGGAAAAAGCGCTGCGCCAGTCACTGATGATGTCGCAGGGAAACCTCTCGATTCTGTTCCGTCCGATCCCCGCTGTGTTGCTTCTTATCGCTGCTTTTCTGCTGATCGTCCCGCTGGTGAAGAAATTCAACGCCGTGCGTGTGCAGGTCATCGATCCAGAAGCCTGATTTCCCGCAGCCCATTTTTTACCAAACCAGGAGACAAGTGATGAAATTCCCGAAAACAATTTGTGCCGTCACCGTTGCGGCACTGGCAAGCTTCAGTGGTTTCGCGCAGGCCCAGTGGAAGCCGACCAAGACAGTCGAAGTGATCGTGCATACCGGGCCTGGCGGCGGCAATGACCTGCTGGGCAGAGCCGTTGCACAGATGCTGGAAAAGGAAAAACTGCTTCCGGTGCGCATGCAGGTGGTCAACAAGACCGGGGGCAATGGCGCTGTGGCAGCTGCAGCGATTGCCGAGAAAAAAGGCGACCCGCATACGCTTGGTTTGATTACCAGCGTCTGGATCGCCAACCCGCTCACCACCAGCGAAGCCAAAGTGACTCTGCACGACCTGACCCCTGTGGCGCGGCTGTTGCTGGAGCCGGCGGTATTTGCGGTACGGGCTGATTCGCCTTACAAGACCTTGAAAGATTTCATCGACGCGGCCAAGGCGAAGCCGGGAGAGCTCAAGCAGTCTGGCGGATCGGTGACCTCCCGCGACAACATCATTCGTCAGACACTGCAGCAGCATACCGGCGCCAAATGGGCCTTCGTTTCCTTTCAAGGCGGTGGGGAGAGGCTTGCCGCGCTGCTGGGCGGTCATGTCGACATGATGGTGATCGAGCCGCAGGAGGCTGGCGAGCAGATTCGTGCAGGCAAGTTGCGGGTGCTGGCGCAGATCGCAGAAAAACCGTTGTCCGGTTACCCCAATGTTCCTACTCTGAAGCAGGCCGGTTATGACGTGGTGGCCACACCCCAGATTCGTGCGGTGGTGGTGCCCCCGGCTTTTCCGAAGGAGGCGCTCGTGTATTGGGAGGACCTTTTTGCCAAGCTGCAGCAGACGCCGTCCTGGAAAAAGTACGTAGAGGACAACCAGTTGGAGGACAGTTATGGAAATGCTGCGGAACTGGCCAAGTCGATCGAACAGATCGAGAAACACATGCGCGCACAGTTTCAGCTCGCGGGCATGAAACTGGTGCGCTGAAAAAATGGCCACGAACACGAGCGTCAAGGCAGACCAGGACGCACCGGCGGTAACCGAAATGTTGGCGCGATTTGCCGTCAATCATCCGTCCCGCGGCTGGAGCGATGAGGTCGACAAGGAGGCACACCGTACTTTCGCCAACTGGGTTGGCTGTGCGATTGGCCCTTCCACGCACGAAACCGTGGTCGCAGCGCTCGCAGCCGTGAAAGAGCTTTCACCAGCGGGGCAGGCGTCGCTTCTCGGGCGCAGCGAAAAAGTCGATATCGCCAATGCGGCATTGCTCAACGGCATCAGCTCGCACACCTTTGACTTTGATGATACCCATCTCAAGACCATCATCCATCCAGCCGGACCCGTGGCTTCTGCCGTGCTGTCGCTTGGCGAGCACTTGGATATCTCCGGACGGGACCTGATCGACGCGCTGGTGATCGGCATCGAAGTCTCATGCCGTGTGGGCAATGCCATTTATCCCGACCATTACGACCGGGGCTGGCACATCACGGGATCGACCGGCATGCTGGGGAGTGCCGCGGCCTGCGCACGCCTGCTCAAGCTCGATCCGGCACGCACCCAGATGGCGCTGGGAATTGCCGCGTCGCAACCGATTGGCCTGCGTGAACAGTTTGGCACCATGACCAAGCCCTTCCATCCGGGAGGCGCCGCCAAGGTGGGGTTGATGTCGGCATTGATGGCCAAGCACGGCTACACAGCCTCGAAGCGGGCGCTGGAAGCGCCGCGTGGACTGATGCAGGTTTTCTCAAACAAGACCGACTGGTCGGAGATCACCGACCGGCTGGGTGAAACCTGGGAAATCGCTCTCAATACCTACAAACCCTTCGCCTGCGGCATCGTCATACATCCCGGCATCGACGGCTGTATCCAGCTGCGTGAGCAACATAAATTGAAGCCCGGCGACATTAAAAAGGTCACTGTCAAAGTGCACTCGCTGGTGCTGGAACTGACGGGGAAAAAAACCCCGGCCACCGGCCTGGAAAGCAAGTTCAGTGTTTACCACTCGTGTGCCGTGGGATTGATATACGGGCGCGCCGGTGAGCATGAGTACACCGACGAAGTGGTCAATTCTGCGCAAGTGCTGGCGTTGCGCGCCAAGGTCGAGGCCATTGTCGACAACAGTATCGACGAGGCTTCTTCGGATATTCACATCCAGACCACCGATGGGCGCGCTCTGCATATCTTCGTCGAGCACGCCATCGGCAGCGTACAACGGCCCATGAGCGAGGCGCAACTGAAAGCCAAGTTCGTGGACCAGAGCGCGCCTGTTCTGGGTGAGGAAAAATCTCAAAAGGCCTGGACCGTTGCGTCCGGGATAGCCTCTTGCTCAGACCTTAAGCAATTGATTACATCGGCTACAAAAGCCCCATAAGGCGGTTGTTTTTTGGATCAAAAACCGGGTTACGCAGTCAACGTCGATAAGGAAAAATATGTCTGACAGCAATCAATCGACAGGGTCTTCTCTTTCCGTCTCCGAGCGGCTGGCGCGGGGAATCATGTCCTGCACACCTGAAAAGGACGCCGGCACCCGAGAAGTAGCTGACCGGCTGCTGCTGGATATCTCCGGTCTTTGTATCGCAGCGCGCAACCAGTCCTACGTGAAAGCTGCACTGGCGTCCATCGATGGCGATGGCGCCTGCACGGTCATCGGGTTTTCGCGAAAACTGGACGCCGAGGGTGCGGCCTTTGTGAATGGAATTGCATCTCACGGCGAAGATTTCGACGACACCTATGAAGGCGGGCCGGTGCATGCGGGCGTGGTCATTATTCCTGCATTGCTGGCGACTGCTGAAAGGCACGCCCTGTCAGGCGCAGACCTGTTGCGCGGTGTGGCCGTTGGCACCGAGGTGATGTGCCGTTTGTGCAAGGTGGCCCCCATGCGCGTGCACAAAGCAGGCTTTCATCCCACCGCGATTTTTGGTGTGATGGGCGCGGTTGCCGGGATTGGTGCCGCATTGCGCCTCTCGGAAAAAGAGCTTGTCAACGCTTTCGGCATCGCCGGCAGCATGGCTGGCGGCATCATCGAATACCTTGCAGACGGCTCATGGACCAAAAGAATGCACCCCGGCTGGGCGGCCCAATCGGGTTACCGAGCCGTCCGGCTGGCCATTGGCGGCTTCGAGGGGCCAAGGACGGTGTTCGAGGGTCGGCACGGCCTGTTCCATGGTTTTGCCAACACGCTGGAGGGCGATTTCGAAGCCATGCTGGCGGGCTTCGGCGAGCAGTGGCTAGGGAAGACCATTGCATTCAAACCCTATGCCTGCGGCACCATGTCGCATCCGTACATCGATTGCGGGCGCGAGTTTCGCAGCCGGGGTATCGATCCTGAATCGATTGAAAAAATCGAGGCTGAAACCGCCGAGGGTATTGTTCACCGCTTGTGGGAGCCGCTGGCCATGAAGCGTTCTCCGCCCAACGGCTATGCCGCCAAATTCAGCACCCCTTATGCCATTGCCGCGGGCATTCTCAAAGGCGATGCGGGACTGGGCGAGTATGACGAGAAGGTTGTCAAAGACCCGGCGATGACGCGCCTGGCCAGCAAAGTGTCTTACATCATCGACCCGGCCAACCCCTACCCGAACCAGTTCACCGGGCATATCCGTGTCACGCTGAAAAACGGCCAAGTGTACGAGCACCGTCAGGGTTTTTTCCAAGGCGGCGCCGAGCATCCCCTCAGCGCTGTAGACCTCAAACGCAAGTTTTTGGCCAACTGCGAATATGGCGGCTTGCCACTGGCCAGTGCGCAGCAGATGGCCGGCACTCTGGCTGGGCTGTTCGATGTGCAGCAGGTCGATCTCTCGAAGCTGCCGGTCTAGGCAATGCCCATTCAGGAAACCACCCGCATGGAAAAAACTTCTCAACCCTCCGCGGTGGCACTGGTGACAGGTTCAGGGCGCAACATCGGCCGCGAGATCGCGCTGAGTCTGACGGCATCGGGCATAGCCGTTGCGATCAATGTCCGTTCGTCGGTAAAAGAAGGGCAAGCCGTCGTCGATGAGATTGCGGCCCTGGGCGGGCGCGCCTTGTTGTGCGTCGCCGATGTGACCGACCAGCGGGCCGTTGTTGCCATGATGGCGAAAATCCACAAGGAGTGGGGTCGGCTCGACATTCTGGTCAACAACGCTGCGATTCGGCGTGAGGCGAAGGTCGAGGATATTTCTGCGCAGGACTGGCATGACACGCTCGCCGTGATTCTCGATGGTGCATTCTTCTGCACGCAGGCTGCATTGGCGCTTCTCCGGAAGTCGGACCGTGCAGCCATCGTCAACATCGGTGGAATGACGGCCCACACGGGCGCCGCAAACCGGGTTCATGTAGTTACCGCGAAAGCCGGGCTGACCGGGCTGACAAGGGCGCTCGCCCATGATTTGTCGCCTGACGGAATCACCGTCAACTGTATTTCGCCGGGCATGATCGACACGGCCCGAAACACCACCAGCGCCAGTGCCGCACCGCAGCACCATGCCAAGCACCATCCCTTGCTGGGCCGGCGAGGAACGGCCCATGAGGTGGCGGCCACGGTGGCTTGGCTGGCAGGGCCTGCAGCCCGCTTCATTACGGGTCAGACCATCCACGTCAATGGCGGCACCTATCTGGGCGGTTGAATGGGGGTTCAATAGGGCGCCTCAGCGTTAATAGGGCGAAAGCTCCTGACGCTTGCGGCGGCCGCTACCGGCGGATACGTCGCTTTTGCGCTTGCGATTCCCTTGCCCTGGGTGCTTGGCTCGATGATGGGCGTTGCCCTGCTGATGTTGTTGGGCACCGGTGCCAGGCAGCCCATCCAAGGTCGGCGTGCAGCCCAGATCATCATCGGCGTCGCGCTCGGCCTCACATTCACCCAGGAGATCATCCGGCAGGTGGCCTCCCTCGGGCATTGGATGCTTCTCGGTTCGGTCTTTTCCATCGGCTTGACCATGCTTTTTTCCAGGGCTATCCAGCGAATGGCGAAGCTGGATGGGCCGACGGCCATCTATTCAGTGGCGGTGGGCGCATCTGCCGAGATGGCCTTGCAGGCCCAAAAGGCCGGCGCCGACGGCGCACAAGTGGCCTCGGCGCATGCTATCCGCATCATTCTCGTGGTCAGCCTGGCATCGGTAGTGGCGTATTTCAGCGGGGAGCGAGCCGGTGCCTATATTACGGCGGCAACGCCGGCCGTTTCCTGGGAGCTTGCGCTGCTGTTTGTTTTTATCGCGCCCTGGTGCGGCTGGCTGGCCGATCGCCTGCGCCTGCCCAACGCCTGGCTGCTCGGGCCGGTGCTGATGGCCGGCGCATTTGCAGCGTCGGGTACCACGGCAAGAATGTTCCCGGCAGCGCTGGTGGTGGCGCAGATCCTGATTGGCTGGAGCCTGGGACAGCACATGACCCGCCAGTTCTTCCTGAGGTCCCCGCGAATGCTGGCCTCTGCTGCGGCGGTCACATTCAGCATGCTGGTTATCTGTGTACTGCTGGCCTGGAGCCTGAGCAAGACGGGTGCAATTTCCCTGCTGACGGCATTTCTGGCAGTGGCTCCGGGTGGAACTGCCGAGATGGCCATCATTGCCAAGACCTTCGGCATCGGTGCCCCCATCGTGACGGCATTTCATTTCTTTCGTGTGATATCCACGGTGCTAATGATTGGCTGGGTCGTCAAAACGACGGTACGGACGGGGTGGGTGCACAAGCAATACCCGCCGCCCTGATACTTCCAATTAGGTCGCCATCACTCAGCAGCTTATCCCAAAGCGCGCGATGTTTTCGGTCACTTCCAAGGCGGGGTTGGTGGTTACCGGACATCTTGGCTTGACTCACTTAACGTTTCTTTATATGGACCTTGGTTCTCCCTGGTAGTGCTCAAACAAGTTATCCGGTAAACAATCGGTGGCCTGTTTAACTCTTTCAGCCAGCCGCGGGTCTACCGCTCGAAGGACTGGCAGTGGAAGGGCGGGCCGCAGAACTTCGGCAAGAAGATCATCAACCCGCAGGCGGTCAAGGTGGCGCAGTCAATCGAGGCCCACCTCGACGTCTACGCGCCCGGCGGCTACGGCCAGAAACACGGTCACATGAACAGCGCGGTGTTCTTCGTCCTCAAGGGCAAGGGCCACGACGTGCACGACGGCAAACGCCACGACTGGGAAGCCGGTGACGCGTTGATCGTG
>JAUXOA010000079.1 GCA_030682475.1 Rhodoferax sp.
GGCCTTTACCGAAACCCACCGCTACGAGCCCAACAGCCCCTACAGCGCCAGCAAGGCCGCCAGCGACCACCTGGTGCGCGCCTACCACCACACCTACGGCCTGCCGGTGCTCACCACCAACTGCAGCAACAACTACGGCCCGTATCACTTCCCTGAAAAGCTCATTCCCCTGATGATCGTCAACGCCCTGGCCGGCAAACCGCTGCCCGTGTACGGCGACGGCATGCAGGTGCGCGACTGGCTCTACGTCAAAGACCACTGCAGCGCCATTCGCCGCGTGCTGCAAGCCGGCCAGCCCGGCGAGGTCTACAACATCGGCGGCTGGAACGAAAAGCCCAACATCGAGATCGTGCACACCGTCTGCGCCCTGCTCGACGAGTTGCGCCCCAAGGCCGACGGCACGCCCTACAGCACCCAGATCACCACCGTCAAAGACCGCCCCGGCCATGACCGCCGCTACGCCATCGACGCCAGCAAGATCGAGCGCGAACTGGGCTGGAAGCCCGCTGAGACCTTCGACTCCGGCATCCGCAAGACCGTGCAGTGGTACCTGGCCAACCCCGAATGGGTGGCGCATGTGCAAAGCGGCGCCTACCGCGACTGGGTGCAGACGCAGTACGCTGGAACGGTTGCGGCTTGATATACGCAATTGACGTACAATAATGGTGCATTATGAGTTTATTGAAACGTCGGCGTTTTCTGCCTATTTGCCAGATTATTTAAGCGATGAGGAGTACACCGCGCTGCAAGAACACCTGTGCGAGACGCCCGAGGCGGGCGACTTGGTGCGGGGCTCTGGTGGCGTGCGTAAGTTGCGATGGGCGCGTGCCGGTTCCGGGAAATCCGGCGGTGTGCGTATTTGCTACTACGCCCGCACGCGCCGAGGCCAGATTTTGATGCTGGTAATTTATGCCAAAAGCACCCGCGACTCCCTGTCCGGTCATGTGCTCAAGGCCTTACGCGAGGAGCTGGAAGATGGCATTGACTGACAAAGAGTTACTGGAGCGTGATGCGCAGCGTGACATCGGTGCCGAGCTGCTGAGTGCCGTGCGCGAGGCAAAGGCCGGACGCTGGGCGCGCAAGACCGTGTTTGCCGTCCAGCCTGACGGCGCCGTGCAGCGCCGGATTGAGCGGGCAGACGGTACGGTGGAAAAAGAAGAATTGCTCACTGGCCCCCGCTGGGAGCTGATGGCCGCGAGGGCGCAATCGGGTATGTCGCAGTTTGAGTTTGCCCAGGCATTGGGTGTGTCCAAACGAACGCTTGAAAACTGGGAGCAAGGCCGTGCTGAACCTACGGGCGCGGCGCGTCGCCTGTTGATGCTGGCGGCCAGGTTTCCGGATACATTGCAACGCTTGGCGGGTATTTGAAGTGATGACCCTCACAAAAGGTCAATCCGCCGACGTGCCCAGTCGCCAAGGCGTAAAGGCGCAAGACAGCACGTCGCCAGCGCCATTACCTGATTCAAGCATGCTTGAATGGCTGAGGCAGCTCTACAACACGACATGTCCTTTGCCTGAAAGCTTTCTGGCAACCCGGAATGACGGGCCGCCACAAATGCGCCCGAATCTGAACGCATGAAAATTCTCCTCCTTGGCAAAAACGGCCAGGTCGGCTGGGAACTGCAGCGCAGCCTGGCCCCGCTGGGCGAAGTCATCGCGCTGGACCGCCATAGCCAGGATTTGTGCGGTGACCTGAGCCAGCTGCAAGACCTGGCCGCCACCGTGCAAGCCGTGCGCCCCAACCTCATCGTCAATGCCGCCGCCCACACCGCCGTCGACAAAGCCGAAAGCGAGCCCGAACTGGCCCGCACCCTGAACGCCCTGGCCCCCGGCGTGCTGGCGCAAGAAGCGCACAAGCTGGGCGCCTGGCTGGTGCATTACTCCACCGACTACGTGTTTGACGGCAGCGGCAGCCAGCCGTGGCTTGAAACCGATATCCCCGCGCCGCTCAGCGTCTACGGCCAGACCAAGCTCGAAGGCGAGCAATTGATAGCGGCCCACTGCAGCCGGCACCTGATCTTCAGAACCAGCTGGGTCTACGCCGCGCGCGGCGGCAACTTTGCCAAAACCATGCTGCGCCTGGCGCAAGAGCGTGAACGCCTGACCGTGATTGACGACCAGTGGGGCGCGCCCACCGGTGCGGAACTGCTGGCCGACGTGACTGCTCATGCCATTCGCCAGGCCATGGAACAGCCGCAGGACGCGGGCCTTTACCATCTGGCCGCCAGCGGCGAAACCACCTGGAATGGCTATGCAAAACACGTTATTGCGCAAGCAGAGCGGGTGCGACCAGCTATTAAAATAGTAGCAAATGAGGTCGCTCCTGTGCCCGCCAGCGCCTTTCCCACGCCCGCCAGGCGCCCGCAAAACTCGCGCCTGAACACCGGCAAGCTGCAGGCCACCTTTGGCTTGTGCCTGCCGCCGTGGCAGCAGGGCGTGGACCGGATGCTGGCCGAAATTCTTTAAAAATAAAAGATACATACAACCATGACCCCCCGCAAAGGCATCATCCTCGCCGGCGGCTCCGGCAGCCGGCTGCATCCGGCCACGCTGGCCATCAGCAAGCAGCTGCTGCCGGTGTACGACAAGCCCATGA
>JAUXOA010000087.1 GCA_030682475.1 Rhodoferax sp.
AAGAACGATCTGTCGCCGCAGCAGCTGCGATAAATCGATTGAGATATCCGCTGCGGCGGCGGCGAGCATCTGTTTTTCCTTGGCCCAGGCCGGATTCGCGAACGTCACTACACCCGCGACAAGGTGCGGACTCGGCCAGCCGAACTTGACCTCAATGTCGCCGCCGATAGCCAGTTCGCGGCCGGTTTTGTCCAGTGTCATGCGCTCGATCGGGCCGCGCAGCCAGTTCCAGCCGAAAATTGCGATGAAAAGAACCGCCAGCACGATCAGTGCGAGAAAACCTCCGGCTACCCATTTAAGCGAACGAGGCAGCGTCATGGCGGTGTGGGTTTGGTGCGTGCCGGGTGCCGGTCGCCTTCAACGCATGGCACTGCGATTCACGCACCCGGAACCAGCGTGCCGTTCTCCAATCTGACTTTGTCACCCACTTTGAAGGTCGGCTCGGTCGCGTAGGAAATCGTCTGCGTGCCGCCACCCTGGAGACGAACGGTTACTTCGTAGTGCCGGGTCTTCTTGGCACGTTTTTCGATCTCGTTGCCGATAACAGCACCGCCTACGGCACCGGCAATCTGGGCCGCAGTGGTGCCCCGGCCCTGGCCGATCTGGCTGCCGATCACCGCGCCGACCACACCCCCGGCAATCTTGCCGAGATAGCTGCCATCGCCGGCGACCTCGACCAGGTTGATCGATTCGACCACACCGCAATTAGCGCAATTTTTGGCCGCCCTGCGCACAGGTGGCATACGACCGGTCGCTGCCAGCAGCGACTGGCCGAGGATGACGCTGGTTTCCCGCTCACCCAGGCGCACAGTGGCCGTGGCTGCCGAGTTGGCCGAAATGCGGTCCCGGTTCTTGATGGTGTAAGTACCCTCGTAGACGCCAGCAGCTACTTCCGGCAGGGATAACTTTCCCTTCACCCCATTGATCCTGACGCTGACCTTTGCGCCTGGGTTGGCGGACAGGGAAAAGAACAGGTCCGTGCCTGAATCCAGACGGGGCACCGGGTCAACCTCAAAGCGGTCGATTCTGGGAACGGTGGCCAAAGCGGCGGCATCGGACAAGCGTTTGGTGTCAGAACGTGAAGCGGCGCCGACGAGGAGAGATTCATCCAGAATTTCGGTGGCAATGCGGTTGCCCACGCGCAAATTCGCCGTAACCATGGTGTCGGCCGTGATTCGGTCCCGGCTCTTGATGGTGTAAGTGCCTTCATACACGCCGACCTCCACCTCCTCCAGCGGGAACCTGTCGACGGCCCCGTCGATCCGCACCGTCGCCGTTGCGCCAGGGCTCCCGTAGAGGGTAAACACCAGCTCATGGCCTGCGGTTAATCGGGTGGCCGACTCGACATCGAAGCCGTCGATCCTGGGGGCCGCAAGCACGTACGCAGGCTGCTGCGCCTGCGCGATCGTCGAAGTGAGTGCGAGTGGAAAAAGCACCAAAAGCGCGAATAGCCCAAACAGCATTTTTTTCGGTGTTTTCACAGTATTCCTTCACGTTGTTACTGTTGAAACCGGCGCCTGGCTGGACTCCGGATCATGTCCGCCACATTCTCCTGCAGTTGCTCATTTGACGCGACGGTGCATCAATTTTCGATGTCGGAAAATCGGAAGTCTGTGCGTTAGCAAACACAAGCGCTGACGTTCGCTCAAATCACATTCAAGATCAGCATCGGGCCACCCGCGCCGCTGTATCAAGCGGCTCCAGTTTGACAAGCCACAGGCCGATCATGGCGCCGACTCAACCCTGCATCAACTTCGCCAGCCGAAGACCAGAACGCGAATGCTCAGCGACCACCTTGAGCAATACCACCAGGGCCGGCCCCAGGAATAATCCCCAAATGCCCCACAAGGCACCCCAGAACACCAGGCCGATGAAAACGGCCGCCGAGTTCATCTTCGCGGCGCGCCCTTGCAGCCACGCCGTTACCAGTGTACCGATGAGCGTGGACGTCAATACCACGAAGGCCGCCATGCCCAGCGCCGCGCCGACCGTCTCGTGGGCCAGAAACGTCTCGGCGGCACCCAGAACGGTGAGCACCGCCATGCCGAGATAGGGCACAACATGCAGGACTGCCGCGGTCACACCCCAGCCGGCGGCATCGGGCAGGTCCGCCAGCGAAAAGGCGATCCACACCACCACGCCGACCACCGTGTTGGTGACCAGCAGCACACCAGCATAGACGCGAATCTGGCGTGCACATTCCAGCATGGCGCGGTGTGCGCGTTGGTGCGCCTCGGGGTGATAGCTCCACAAGCCGAGAAAACGTTCGGCCAGCGGTCTGCCGCCCATCAGCACGAAGAACGCGATGAAGAAGATGATGCTGAGTTGGCCGACGAAACTGAGAAGAAGACTGGAGCCGGACACTGCCGTAACCCGCAACGCCACCGTCGCGCCCTCGGTGATGTTGTTGTTCGGTGTGGCTGCTAGTGCCAAGTTCGCGGGTGTAACCGCAACAGCGTCAGTACAGTAGCGGCCACCGAGCTGAGCAACCAGCCCGCCATCTGCACGGTCAGCGGCATCACCAGCATGGCCAGCATCAGCCCGGCCGCCAGCGGAATCAGGAAGCGCTGCCCCCACCACAATGCGGCGATCACGGCCAGCGTCGCGATCGCGTTGGCGGCGACACTGGAACGCACTGGCGCCAGCAGGTTGCTGGAGGTTGGCGTTGCGGCGCTCGTGTCCAGGAGTTCGGTGTCAGAGATATTCATGGGGTGACATCACAAAACAAAGCGCCCCGCTGTTCACTGACGAACACGAGGCGCTGACAATTGAGGCAAACATGCGATCCGAATTAGGCGCGCATGATTGCGCGAACGCTCAAGGGCTGATGGTGATCTCGTTTTTGACCGACTTTACCCCGTTAACGCCGCGCGCGATATTCTCGGCGGCGCTCTTTTCCATCAGGCTCTTGGCAAAGCCTGACAGCATGACAGTGCCGTTCAAGGTCTCGACCTTGATCGCCCCTGCGCTGACCAACTTGCTTTCGACGAAGCGCGCCTTGATGCGGGTGGTGATGCCGGCGTCGTCGATGTAGGCGCCAACGGTTTCCTGGCCGCGGGTGACCGCGCAACCGGATGCGGTAAGCAGAACAACGGCGGTCATGGCGGCAGCGAGAGTGGTTCGAATGTACATGGTGAATCTCCAGTTAAAGTAAATGTTGCTTGGGTTAAAGCGGATGGTGACGGGCCCCACCATCCATGGGCGGAAATCGGAAAGCACAGCCCAGGCTTGCGCAATCAAATCGATACGGACCTCGGGAAGGTCAACGCGTGCCGGTGACTTCGATCTCGACGCGGCGATCAGGCTGTAGGCAGGCAATCAGTTTGGGGGTTGCTTTCTTGCCTACGCAGTCACCGGGCTTCGTCACGGGGTCTGCGCCGTCAACACCTTTGACCGCAATTTTGCCGGCCGGGATCCCTGCAGATACCACCAGATAATTGTTGACCGCTTCAGCGCGGCGCGTCGAAAGCTTCAGGTTGTAGGCGTGCGAGCCGATCCGGTCGGTGTGTCCCGTGACCTTGATGACGTCAAAGTTGACGCCTTTGAGGTCGGCAGCAAACTTGTCGAGGTCCCGTTGACCCGCGGGCTTGATGCTTGCCCTGTCGAAGTCGAAAAGAGAATCAGCAGAGAACGTTACCCTCGTCGGCACCGGCATTGGCGGCGGCATTGGCATTGGCGGTGGCGGTGGCGGCGGTGGTGGCGGTATCACGGCCACTGGCCGTGGCGCAGGGGCAACATAAACAGGTTCCGGTGCTGCCGCACGCACAACGGGAGTCGTTGCTTTTGCGCCGAAGCGATAGACCAGGCCAACCGAGACCAGATCGACGTCGCCTTTATTGCCGACGGCGTCGTTGATGCGGTAGCGTTCTATCTCAGCGCGCATGGCCAGAGAATCCGTGAATGCGTACTGAAGTCCCAAACCCACTTTGAGATTCGTATCGCGCTGGCTGGGGTTGGGATTGGGTACATTGACCAATCCGGTTCCGACGAAGGAGTCTCTGGCTTGGGCGTAGTTCACACCGAGGCGGCCAAAGGCAGAAAACTTCTCGGTGATCGGCAGTGTAACGACGGCGTCGAGATTGAGGCCTCTGAGTTTGATATTGCCGCTCAGTGTTCCAGCCGGGTTCGTGGTCGCGTTAAAACCGAATCTGCCCAGATCGAAATAGCCACCTTCAAGGGCAAAATTCTTGTTGAGATGGTAGCCACCATAAAGCTTGTAGCCGGTGTCGCGCTCGTCATTGGTTATCGAGGTGGTGGTAAAACCACTTCCCAGCAGGCCGCTGGTGATCCTCGCGTCGTCGATTTTTGCGCTCGATTGACCAACGTTGGCCCCAACGTACCAGCCGGAATCATCCGCCATGGCGAATGAGCTGGCGATAACGGCGAGTGCGACCAGACTCAGCTTGCCTGAGGCTCTTGCTAATTTTGCATTTGCTAATTTCATGTTTTTCTCCAGGAAGGTTTGCCGTGCCTAAAGTCATTAAGTTACGGTGAATTGCTGCTGTAAGTTAACTTTGTCTTGATTAAGAAAAGGTCGGCAAAAATAACGCTGTCGACCTTTACTTTTTAGTGCCACAAGCTTTACGGAGCAGGCTGTGTGACCGTGCTTTGATCGAGAGTGACCGCAGTCTGTGCCAAAGCTCTGCCGTTCATGGAAGCGCCAGTCCTCAGATGAATAGCTGCTTGAGACAACATAATTCCCTCAAAATGAGCGTTGGTTCCGATTTCCACAAAACCAGCGACCTGCCAGAAGATGTTCTTGGCCTGTGCGCTACCGCCCAGGATGACCCTCTTGGCCGCGCTCATGGTGAGATTCCCCGGTATCTGGAAGATCCAGACGTCGTTTGCGCCGCCCGAGACCGTGACGTCCGTTGATATGCTCACCCCGGTAGTCCATGTGTAGAGACCAGGAACGAGGGTTTGCCCGCCGATCTCTCCACTGCCCAGGTTCAGGAAATCTGGTGGTGCTGGTCGTGTAGCGGCATCGGTGTACGCAGTCTCCATGGCTGAAACGGCCGTCGTCAAGTTCGAGTTAGTAGGAGTCGTCATGTCGGCCCCGTATAAAACTCCGGTGACTTGAGTCGATGTGGCAGAGGTCGTCCCCACCATCGTTAATGAGAAACCAGTCAAGAAAGACGTGGCTGCCGGGCTTACTCCGACATCTCCGGTAATTACAGAATTAGGGACCGTCGAGACGGTTGTTTTCGCCAAAATCACATAGTTGCCGGCCGCGCCAAGAGACACTGGCGCTGGACCTGCCGTCGCCACGGTTGCGGTGACGGTATAGGCCGCCGTCGTACTGTCGGAAGCAGTGACGACGTAGGCCACCGGACTGGTGAAGTTATTGGCCGTGGCACCGCTGATCTGCGTCGTCGTGCCGACCTTAACGCCAGCCCCGGTGCT
>JAUXOA010000091.1 GCA_030682475.1 Rhodoferax sp.
CGCGCTGAATCGCCAGTTAACTGGCGATTCAGCGCGAACACCCAGCAATCAGGAAACCATCAAGTAAGCTTGCAAACTTCGGGCTTCTGGAAAATTGATTGGTACGGGGATTGGGGGCAGGTCAAGAAAGCTGGTAATCCACATTTATAAAAGCACCAATTTCCGCCAGGAAGCGGATCGTCCTTGCACCGAAACCCACATCGGGCACCGATTCATTTTTATCAATAGATAAAACCAGGACCACGCCGATTCTGGACGATAAGTTGTGGCTTTTAATTACTTGCAGGATTTTTTCCTTGGCCGGTTCTATTTTTTTAATGATGATATCCGTCATTTTATAAACGTCAATATTGTCCGTCATCGTTTCCGTTGATAACTCCCATGAACTGATTATGGGTTTATCTAGGGCACTGCGCGCGCCGGATGCATCGACTGAGGTAGGTTCGATGCCAATCAGACGCGTGATGTCATCAGGATTGAAATGATAACCACTGAGTGTGAAGTGGGCTCGTGCTTTATTCGCTGCCAAGTTATTACCCTGATCAATTGATTGTAAATAGGACGAGAGATTATAGCGCATATGGGTGTCCATCTTATGGTCCTCCTTGAGCATCTCCAGCTTCTCTTCTGCCACGGCGAAGCATCTTCTCGTTGGTGTTGTAGTAGGTGGAGGTGCCGGCAACATACTCGTCCATGATTTTCTGCAGACGCATCTGCAGCATCTTGGGCGTGATGTAGTGCGGGTTGATGTCGATCACAGTGGTGTAGTCCTTATGCTCAAGGAAGGTGCGCACCGGCTGGTAGATCTCTTCGGCCAGTTGTTCGACCAGCTTGATTCTCAGTTCCGTGCCGGTTTCAGCTTTCACGGCCTCGGCCCAGCGCATCATTTCGTAGGCGGCGCCGCAGCACGCCATGCCGCCGCCAATCATGAGGATGTCGAGCTCTTCCTCGATGATTCTTGGATTTTAAAAAGTACCTTGTGACATTTGCTTTTACCTAATTCATCGGGTTATTGATGATCGGAACGGATTATTTGCGGCGGATCAGTTCGTCCGGCCGACCGGCGCGGTAACCATCCATCATTTCCTTGGTGAACACGCCAGGGGTCGAGAGTTCAGCCATCTTGGGCATCGGTTTGCTGCCGTACGGATCAATGGAACTTTCGGCCGTGGTGCGGATCGGGAACTTGAAGCGCTTCAACGTGCCGTTGCGGAACTTGATGGTCCACATGATCGAATCGGAGCCGCGCAGCGGCTGCACTGAACCTCCGAGAGGCACGATGTCGGCGTAGTGACGCACTTCGATCACATTTTGCGGACAGATCTTGACGCAGGAATAACATTCCCAGCACTGTTCAGTCTCATGGTTCCAGGCTTTCATCGCATGGCCGGTTTGCGAGCCGTCCTTGTCCAGCGCCATCAGATCGTGCGGGCAGATGTACATGCAGGCAGTCTTGTCCTGACCTTTGCATCCATCACATTTATCGGTTCTCACGTAGGTTGGCAGTTCTCATCTCTTCTCTAGGGTTTACGGGATTCATTGGGCATCAAGACCGGCGTAGTACTCGCGCAGTATTGCCAAAACTTCTGGACGACTGAATTCGGGCGCAACTGGCGCGCCTTCAGACAGTGATTTACGCAACTGAGTGCCCGAAACCTGAAGTCGATCGGCGTCAGTGTGCGGGCAGGTGCGTGCCGATGCCATGCCGCCGCATTTGTAGCACCAAAATGAGATGTCGATCTTGAGCGGCTGTGTCTGTAGCGCACCGTCCGGAATGGTGTCAAAGATGTGGTGCGCATCGAACGGTCCGTAGTAACTGCCGACGCCGGCGTGGTCGCGCCCGACAATCTGGTGCGAGCAGCCGTAGTTCTGCCGGAACAGCGCATGCAGCAGTGCTTCGCGAGGTCCGGCATAGCGCATGTCGAGTGGGTATCCGGCCTGAATGACGGTTTTCTTGACAAAGTAATTTTCCGTCAGGGTGGCTATCGCTTTGGCCCGTACTTCGGCTGGAATATCCCCCGGTTTGAGATTCCCAAGCAAGGAGTGAATCAGAATTCCATCGCAGGTTTCAATGGCAATTTTTGCAAGATACTCGTGTGATCGGTGCATTGGATTGCGCGTCTGAAAGGCAGCAACCTTGCTCCATCCCAAGGCCTCAAACTGCGCTCGCGTCTGCTTGGGTGACATAAACAGGGCACCATACTTCTCCGGGAAGTCCCCCTGAGACAGCACTTTGACCGGGCCGGCCAGATTGATCTCGCCCTGTTCCATGACCAACTTGACGCCAGGATGCTTCGGATCATTGGTCTTGAATATGGTGGCACATTCGTGCGCCTTATCGATCTGATACTTTTCTGTCACAAGCATGGTCGCCAGGACGCTGCCGTTGTCCGGGTCGGTGAGGGCAATCTCGTCACCAATCTGGATCGCATCGGCCGCCGTCTGGGCAGCCGAGAGGGTGATCGGAATCGGCCAGAAGAGACCGTTCGCCATTTTCATGTCATCGCACACACCTTGCCAGTCGGCGTGTGTCATAAAACCGTGCAACGGTGTAAAGCCGCCAATGCCCAGCATGATGAGATCGCCTTTTTCGCGCGAACTCACGCGCAGTGCAGGCAGCGTAGCCGCGCGCTTTCGTTCGAGCGCGAGCGCATCGCCTTCTAGCAGTAGCGGCAACAAATCACCGCCACCATGGGGATCAACTAAAGACATGTTCCTTGTTCTTTCTTTGTTTGGAACCCTCGCCTATACCGAATGGACGCAAGGATTCCTTATTCAATTTTGAAATAAGCTAATAGCGATGTTACATGAAGAAAATCACATCCAGGCGACAAACTGTTTGATTCATCGCAAGTTCAGGCGATTGCCTGGTAGTAGAGGTTTTGCGGATGGTTCGCCTGGGCAAAGAAGAACCAGCGCTCAGCGAGCAGCCCCAGGTATTGCACGGCGAAGGCGAGCGGTAGCGCGCCGGGGGAAGCGGCCCACAGCCCGATCGTCAGAAGCAGCACCGGAAGTGCAAATACGGTAACCAGAAACACCCATTTAACCGAGCGCAAGGTGGCGCGCGACTGGCCGTGAAAGAACTCACGTGTGTTGAACGATCCGCCCTGAAACCCCATCGATTTCTGGATGATGCGCGGGTGCTTGACGCCGATCGCAGTTTGCAGCGTCGATTTGGGTTTGAGGCGGTCATTGCGCAGCAGCGAGGCACCACGACTGAAGAACCCAAGCAGCGTGATGATGAGAGCCCAGGTAGCGTAAAAGCGTGTCAGCTCCGGTGCGTGGGTGGTCGCAAAGGCGGCAGCCAGCATGAAGCCGGAAGCGCCGCCCAGCAGGGTGTAATTGACCACGGTAAGCGGGCTGTGCCATTCACGCAGGAACGGCAGACAGGCGTAGATCATCGCGGTGCACAGGAACAGCGCAAACGCGAGCACAGTGCCGATGACGCCGAGAACGACGGTCGCGTCGATCACAAGGCCATACGGCAGCGTGGTCACGGTCGGTTTCCAGCCGGTGAAGTGGGCCACACCGTAGAGCAATACCACGCCCATGAACGCTGGCAGCACGATGACTTCACGCGACAGCCACGAGGTGCGCCACATGGCGGCGGAGCGCCAGGCCCGTTCGGGACGCCCGAGGTGGAAGAACGAACTGAGCAGTCCCAGCGCGCTCAAGACCAGCACCAGCAGCGCACCGACGGCGTAGAACGACTGGCTGTTCTGCGCCGGCAGAAGGTTGAACAGTGCATAGGACTGCGCCGTGAACAACGCAAGAAACAGGCCCTGCGCAGCGCCAATCAAGGTGGTGAGGAAGATAACTGAGAAGGCGGGTTTCATGAGGGGATCTACTTACCAGGTCGTCACATCGTCGAGCGACGGTTCCGACTTGTCCGGTTTGGGCAGGAGGCCGTCAATCTTCAACGGATTGTCGGTACGGATGAGTTCGTCTTTGTGGATGCGCATCGCCGTTTTGCGCCGTGGCAGATAGTGGTTCGCAGGACGGGTGCCCCATTCCGGCATCAGCGCGTAGCCGGCGTTGTCGCGGATCGCCACTGAGACCTCCGAGTCGGGATCGTGGATGTCGCCGAACAGGCGCGCATTGGTCGGGCAGGCGAGCACACACGCCGGTTTGCGATCGCGTTCGGGCAGGGCAATGTCGGTGATCCGATCCACGCACAGCGTACATTTTGTCATTACCTTTTTCTTCTCATCGAGCTCACGCACACCGTAGGGGCAGGCCCAGGCGCAATATTTGCAGCCGATGCACTTGTCGGCATCGACCAGCACGATGCCGTCTTCAAGCCGCTTGTAACTCGCGCCCGTCGGGCATACCGGCACGCACGGCGGATCCTCGCAATGCAGGCACGACTTCGGAAAATGCACGGTCTGCGTATTCGGGTATTCACCGACCTCGAAGGTCTGTACCCGATTGAAAAACGTGCCGGTCGGATCCGCATCGTAGGGATTGAAGTCGGCGAGTGGTCCGGCCATCCCGGAGGTGTTCCACTGCTTGCAGCTCGTCACGCAGGCGTGGCAGCCCACGCATACGTTCAGATCGATGACCAACGCGAGCTGGGTCATACCCGCCCTCCGCCGCCCGCAAAATAGGCCAGCCAGCGCGGGCGCGCTGTCGCCGTGCCGGGCGCACTCGGCACCGGCGCAAATTGCGGCCATGTGACCTGCTCCTCTGCAGCATCGGCTTTGTAGATCCGCACGCGCACGTCGTACCAGGCCGCCTGGCCCGTGACCGGATCGGAATTGGACATGACTCCTTCGCCGGGCTTGCCGGGAAGTTCCTCGCTGATCAGGTGATTGAGCAGGAAGCCGCGTTGCGACTCGTTGGCGCCGGGCGCGAGATGCCAGGCGCCGGCGGCCTTGCCGATGGCGTTCCAGGTCCAGATGGTGCCGGGCTCAACCGCCTCGGAATAACTGGCAAGACAGCGCACCTTGCCCCATTGCGATTCCACCCACATCCAGCCGCCGTCTTCGATCCCCGCGGCGCGCGCAACGAGGGGATTGATGAACATAGGGTTGTGCGTGTGGATCTGCCGCAGCCAGGCGTTTTGTGAGTCCCACGAGTGGTACATCGCCATCGGTCGCTGCGTCACCGCGTTAAGCGGATATTTCGCCAGATCGGCTTGCTGCGCTTCCAGCGGCTCGTAGTAAAACGGCAATGGATCGAAATAGGTTTCGATGCGCTTTTTGAGGTGCGCCGGCGGTTTGCGCGACATGCCCTTGCCCTGCGCGGCGAGGCGAAATTTTTGCAATACCTCCGAATACAGGTGGATCAGGATCGGTTCCGCGTAGCGCTGGATGCGATTGCGCTGCGACCATTCGAGATAGCCCTGGTTCCAGTTGCGCATGTACTGGTAGGAGGCAGGAAGTTTGTAGTGGTAGACGCAGTTGTTTTTGGCGTACATCTCCCACTGCCGAGGATTGGGCTCGCCGCGCATGAATTTCTCGCCGCCTTTGCCGCGCCAGCCCGCCAGAAAGCCGATACCCGATCCGGGTTCGGTTTCATAGTTGGTGATGAAATCGGGATAGTCACGGTATTTGCGTTCACCATTCGGGCGCACGAAGGCTGGAAATTTCAGGCGACTGGCAAGCTCAATCAGCACCTCCTGAAACGGTTTGCACTCGCCACTCGGCGGCAGCACCGGAATGCGCACCGCGTCAACCGGGCCATCGAATTCCGAAATGGGTCGGTCCAGCATCGACATCACATCGTGGCGCTCGAGGTAGGTGGTGTCGGGCAACACCAGATCGGCGAACGCCGTGGTCTCCGACTGAAAGGCGTCGCAGACCACCAGGAATGGAATCTTGTACTCGCCGTCTTCGCCCCTGTCGTTGAGCATGTTGCGCACTTCTGACGTGTTCATGGTCGAATTCCACGCCATGTTCGACATGAACAGCATCAGCGTATCGATCGGGTACGGGTCACCACGCCAAGCGTTGGTGATGACGTTGTGCATCATGCCGTGCACCGACAGTGGGTACTCCCACGAAAACGCTTTATCGATGCGCACCGGTTTGCCGTCATCGTCAACGAACAGATCATCCGGCTCGGCCGGCCAGCCCATTGCCATGCCGTCCAACGGCGTGTTGGGCTTGATCGCGAGCGGCGTGTTGGGCGTCTTGGCGCACGGTGGAATCGGCCGTGGAAACGGTGCTTTGTGGCGAAATCCACCGGGACGGTCGATGGTGCCGAGCAAGGTCATTAGGATCGCCAGCGAGCGGGTGGTGTGAAAGCCGTTCGAATGCGCGGCCAGACCGCGCATCGCATGGAAGGCAACCGGATTGCCGGTGGTGGTGTCGTGCTCCTTGCCCCAGCAGTCGGTCCAGGCGATGGGCAACTCAATCTTCTGGTCACGCGCGGTGATACCCATCTCATGCGCGAGGCGACGAATCGAATCGACCGGAATACCGGTGATCCCCGCCGCCCATTCGGGCGTGTAGTCGGCGACGCGCTCCTTGAGAAGCTGGAACGCGGGCTTGACCGCCGTACCATCTGACAGAGCGAACTCACCGAGCAAAAACGGGTCGCAGCCCTCAGTGTGGGTGATCACCGCGCGGTTACTCACCCGATCCCACCAGAGCTTGTTTTGCGGATCGAAACAACCCTCTTCTTTTGGCACTTCGGTGCGTACAAACATGCCGAATTCGTCGTTGGCATCGTCCATGTTGACCAACTGGCCGGAGTTTGTATAGCGCACCAGGAATTCCCGGTCATACAGGCCCAGCTTGATGAGTTCGTGGATCAGTGCCAGCAGCAGCGCGCCGTCGGTGCCGGGTTTGATCGGCAGCCATTCGTCGGCGATCGCCGAATAACCGCTGCGGATCGGGTTGATCGAAATGAAACGTCCACCGTTGCGTTTGAATTTCGAGATCGCTATTTTCATCGGGTTGGAATTGTGATCTTCGGCCGTGCCCAGCATCACGAACAGCTTGGCGCGATCCAGGTCGGGCCCGCCAAATTCCCAAAACGATCCGCCGATGGTGTAGATCATTCCGGCCGCGATATTGACCGAACAGAAGCCGCCGTGCGCTGCGTAATTCGGCGTGCCGAACTGACGCGCGAACAGACCCGTCAGTGCCTGCATTTGATCGCGCCCGGTGAATAGCGCGAATTTCTTGGGGTCGGTTGCGCGGATCTTGCCGAGGCGGTCTTCCAGCGTCTTGAAGGCTTCGTCCCAACTCACCTCGACGAACTTGCCCTCACCGCGATCAGAGCCTGGCATGCGCTTGAGCGGTTTGGTCAGGCGCGCAGGCGAATACTGCTTCATGATGCCCGACGCGCCCTTGGCGCAGATCACGCCCTGGTTCAGCGGATGATCCGGGTTGCCATCGATGTAGCGCACTTCGCCGTTGCGCAAGTGCACCCGGATACCGCAGCGGCAGGCGCACATATAGCACGTGGTGTTGCGCGTCTCGGTGCTGGCTTCGGGTAGCACGGGGCGGCAAGGATCGTGTAGCGGTGCGGCAGACATGCAGGGGGTGTTTTTCTGGCTGGCGGGTTAACCAAATGGGTAATGCAAACGGTCCATAATCAGAGTGCAAGGGCAGGGTTTGCAGAGTGACCCTATTAAAGACAATGGCGCCCGGCCCCGTCTATAACCGACACGGGTAATCCGGTGTAGCCTGAATGGGTAGCGTGACCGCTTCAGGTCTTCACGATGAATCAGCTCCGGGTAATGTATTACCATGGCATGTTTGCGACCTTCCCATGATTCCGGCCCCTAAGCTGTTCACCCTGGCCACTCCCGCAATCCCCGCGGAGGGGGGTTCTATCGTCTCCGGATTGACGACGGAACTTGCTGCAGCTAGTGATCTGGAGCCGCTACTGGAGCGCTTTCTGGTTTCCATCGTTGCACTGGCCGGGGCCCAGGCCGGGGCCGTCCGAGTCCTGACCGACGACGGACAATACATGCGGCTGGTGGCGCAGCAAGGCTTGCCGCCTGACCTGCTGAGCACCGAACGGCTGGTGGAGCGCGACTGCGGCATGTGCGGTATCGCTTCGGGTACCGATGTGCTGGGCTGGGTGGACGACGTAAGGTCCTGCGCCCGGCACAGCGGGCAAGTCTATTTTGGCCTGCAATGCAAGAGTGTGCTGGCCATATCTCTGCCCCACGGCAAGCAGGTACTGGGGATCTACAACCTGTTTTTTGAAGCCAATGCCCACATCAACCCGCAAACCGAGACCATATTGCGCTTGATTGGCCAGTTGTTGGGACTGGCACTGCACAATGCCCGGATTGAGCGCGAGCGCCTGCGCGTGACGGTGCTCAAAGAGCGCCAGGAAATGCTCCATGAAGTGCATGACGCCATTGCGCAGACCCTGGCTTACGTCAAGATGCGCCTGCCCTTGCTGAACGATGCCATGCTGGCTCACGATGACCAGCGCTCGCTCAAATACTTTTCGGATGTCAAACAGGCAGTGGGGGATGCCCATAACAATTTGCGCGAGGTCATGACTTACTTTCGCACCCGCATGGACCCGCTGGGCCTGCTGCATGCGCTCCAGGGCATTGCCGACGGTTTTTTTGACCGCACCGGTATCACACTGGAAATCCGGAATTCGGTGCAAAATCTGAATCTGTCCGACCAACAGGAGGTTCAGGTGTTTCACATTGTGCAGGAAGCGCTGGCCAACATTGCCAAGCACTCGATGGCCCGACACGCCGTGCTGACGATTGACAAGACACCCCAGCGACTGGAGTTTCTGATCGAGGACGATGGGCTGGGTCTGGCCGCACCGTCGGTATCGACCATTGTGACCATGGCGAAAGGGTTTGCACCCCCGGCCCATTTCGGGCTGGAAATCATGCAGGGCAGGGCGCAGCGCCTGGGTGGCAGCATTGAGGTGGGCATGAATGAAGGTGGCGGCACGCGGGTACACTTGGTGCTTCCAACAAGTTCCCTCTCCCTGGGGTTTCACACATGACAGCCAAGACACGGGTGATGCTGGTGGACGACCACGCGTTGTGCCGCAGTGGCCTGACCGAGCTGCTGGAACACCGCAGCGACATGAGGGTGGTGGGGGCCACGGGCGACCCGGCGCAGGTGGTGCCGATGCTGATCGAGCATCAGCCTGACCTGATGGTGCTGGACTTGCGCCTGGCGACGACCGATGGTCTGAGTTTGCTGCGCCTGATTCGCGCGCAAGGATACGAAATTCCGGTCGTCATACTGACCATGAGCGACAGCGAAGATGACATGTCCGCCGCGTTACGTGCCGGCGTGCGGGGCTACCTGCTCAAAGACATGGAACCCGAGGAGGTGATTGACGCCATCGGTCGGGCGGCACGCGGTGAAATGGTGGTCGCCTCAGCCATGACGCTGAAACTCGCGCAAATACTGCAATCCGGCCCCAAGGGATCGGTCATGGGTGATCTGGTAGCCTCGCTCACCGAACGCGAGCGTGAGGTGCTCGACCACGTGGCACGCGGCCAGAGCAACAAGGTCATTGCCAAGGCGCTCGACATCAGCCACAACACGGTCAAGCTGCACGTGCGCCATATCATGGACAAGCTCAACCTTCGCTCGCGGGTTGAAGCGGCGGTATTTGCGTTTGAGTACCGCAGCTCGCCAGACGGGGTCAAGGCGGCGGGCGAGGCGGCACAGAAAATTAAAGGCTGAATTCTGGTCGATGGAAACAAAACCTGCGCACAAGCCGCTGGTGGCTTCAAACTCGACAATGGTCACCGCCACTTAGACATGCTTCTTGTGGGTTCGGCTATTTACGCTGTTGTTGCGTTCGGCCGTGGCTTGAACCACGCCAGCGCCTCATGCAGTTTGACAACCTCGCCGATGATCGTCAGGCAGGGTGATTTCAGGCCCGCGTTGGCGACGCGTTCAGGCATGTCGGCCAGCGTTCCGGTGACGACTTTCTGGGTCGTGATGGTGCCGTCCTGCACCACGGCGATGGGCAGGGTGGGGGCCGCACCGTGCTGCATCATCTGGCGGCAAATCTCGCTCAGTCCGCCCAGGCCCATATAAATCACGACCGTCTGGCGTGGCCGCACCAGGCTGGGCCAGTCCAGGTCGGCGCTGCCGTCCTGGAGATGGCCAGTGATGAAAATGCAGCTTTGCGCGTAGTCGCGGTGCGTCAGCGGGATGCCGGCGTAGCTCGATACGCCGGACGCCGCCGTCACACCGGGGACAACTTCAAACGCAATGTCATGTGCCGCCAGCGCTTGCAGTTCCTCGCCGCCGCGCCCGAAAATGAACGGGTCACCGCCCTTGAGACGCACCACCTGCTTGCCTTCAATGGCGAGTTTGACGAGCAGAGCGTTGATCTCCTCTTGCCGCATGGTGTGCTCGTTGCGGCGCTTGCCAGCATAGATACGCTCCGCGGTGGGCGAAACAAAGTCAAGTACCGCGCTCGACACCAGGTGGTCATAGACGATCACTTCGGTCTGCTGCAGCAGGCGCACGGCGCGCAGCGTCAACAGCTCGGGGTCGCCGGGGCCGGCGCCCACCAGATAGACGCGCCCGGTGCCGGGCAGGGGGTGTGTGCTGCCGGTTTTCAATGCGTGCGTTTTGAGCTACCGCAGCCACCACTGCTACAGCCCCCGCTGCCGCAACCGCCGCCGGATATGGGCTCGGGCGCGCCCTGGGACTGTCGGCCGTCGATGAAAATAAAGTTGAACTCACCGGGCTCGAGTTCCACGTAGTCGAGCACGGTGTCAGCCAGCAATTCCTGGGACTCGTCGGCGATCACGACCGCCACCCCGTCCAGGTCGAGCTTCATGTCTTCGTCTTTCGGGTCGTCAAAGCCCATGCCGTATTGCATCGAGCCGTCGGCATCGACCTTGGCCGCGATACGCAGAGCCATCTCCAGGGCGCCGCTGGAGTTCGCCGTCTGCTGGATTTGTCGTGCTGCGGCGCTGGTTAATGTAAACATATCTTACTCCTTGTTAATCAGTTGAGGACAGAGCTTGTTCGCCTTGAGATGTTGAGGACAGAGCTTGCTCGCTGCGCGTAGCTGCGGTCTGTCCCGCAAAGTATCAAGATTCGGTCTGTCCCACAAAATATTCTAATATTCTAATGTTCGCCCTTGGTCTTCAAAAGTCCGGCCAAACGGTTGCCTTGCTTCTGTGGTCCGCCGATCGGAAAAATCTCGTGCAGATAGTGATTGTTACCACGCGCGGGCCCCCATGTTTTGGCGAAGTGCCAAATCATCGCACGAACTTGCGCCTGCACCCGATGTTCCTCAAAATACCCCCGCAAAAAGGCGATGACCTGCCAATGCGCTTCGGTTAACTCGAGATTTTCCGCCCTGGCCTGTGCCCGTGCAAAGTCTTCAGACCAATCGCCCAGGTTTTTCAGATAGCCTTCGGAGTCGGTGGCGACTGGTTGATCATTGACCTGCACGGTACGCATGTTTGCGGCGGCCTGCGGCCTGGAGGCGATTTTCTGCGCGCGCACAAAGGCCACAAACTGCTCGGCCCAGCCGGTGCCTGCGCCGCTGCGCAGATGGGCGTAGGAGGCGAGTACGTTGCGATAGACAATGCCGTCGCGCTCGCCGTCCACGCCATGCCCGCGCAGCACACGATAGGCAAACTTCAGCTCGGGTGCCAGGTTTTCCAGGCTGGAATAATGAAACTCGTGCCCGCGCAGCGTTGGCGGCGTAGCGTCCGCAGTGACGGGCCAGGGCGCATCGGCGGTGGTTTGCAGCTCTACATAACCGCGTCCGACAGGGCGCTCATGCATCACCACATCCACCGGCAGCGCACCGACCATGTCGTAAACACCGTCTTTCCAGCGCAGCGTGCGTGCCAGGTACATCAGGCCGCCGCATTCGGCATAGACCGGCAGACCGGCTTCAATCGCGCTGCGGATGCCTTCGCGCAAGCTGGCATTGGCCTGCAACGCAGGCATGAACATTTCCGGGAAGCCACCGCCGATGAACAGGCCATCCACCGTCGGCAGACCGGCGTCTTGCAAGGTGTTGAAGGGGACGATCTCGGCCCCCGCTGCCTCGAGCGCCAGCAGGTCGTCGGGGTAGTAAAAGCCAAACGCCTTGTCGCGCGCCAGACCGATGCGAACGCGCGGCTGCGGCGCCAAACTCCGTTCGGGCTGAGCCTGTCGAAGCCCTTCGACAGGCTCAGGGTGAACGGTTGGGGTTGTTCCAGGCTGAGTAAGAAGGGGCGCGGCACTGGCGGCGATCCGCAACACCCGTGGCAAATCAACCTGTGCTGCGATCAGCTCACCCATGGCGCGCACACGTTGCGCGGCGTCATCGAGCTCATGGTTGGGCATCAGCCCAAGATGGCGCTCCACCAGCGCCAGACGCGGGTCGTGACTGATGGCGCCCAGCACCGGCACATCGGTGTAATGTTCGATCACGGCGCGCAGCTTGGATTCGTGCCGGGCTCCGCCCAACTGGTTCAGGATGACACCGGCAATGCGGATGCGCGGATCAAAGGCCTGGTAGCCCAGAATCAGCGGCGCGATGCCGCGCGTCATGCCGCGCGCGTCCAGCACCAGCAGCACCGGCAAGTCCAGCAAATGCGCCAGTGCGGCGTTGCTGTTGCTGCCGTCCAGCGCCAAGCCGTCGTACAAGCCTTTGTTGCCTTCCACGATGCTGATGTCAGCGAGCGCGGCGTGACGCAGGAAGCAGGCGGTGATTCTCTCCGACGTCATCAGGAAGGGGTCGAGGTTGAAGCAGGCGCCCCCGCTGGCCTGACCCAGCCACATCGGGTCAATGTAGTCCGGCCCTTTTTTGAAGGGCTGCACGATCAGGCCTTGCGCTGACAGTGCGGCGCACAGGCCTACCGTGATGGTGGTCTTGCCGGAAGACTTATGCGCAGCCGAAACCAGAAAGCGGGACATGGTGAAACAGTTTCAGGCGTTGGCGGCCGCCTGCGTGGCACTGCTCTCTTGGACAGCCTGGTCGTCCAGGCGCTCTGGCAAAAAGCCCAGAAACTTCAGCGCCAGCAGGACGATCAGGCCCGCGATGGCGACGCCGCCAAAACCCAGCAGCCATTCAGGCAGGCTGGGCGTGTAGCTGTTGACCACGCCGTCATAAAAACTGCTGCTGACCTGCCGGCCCGGGAACAGCACCAGCGGGAAGGCTTGCCCGCCAATGATGGTGACATACATCTGCGCAAAGCCACCGCCCACCACCAGCGTGGCGCTGGCCGCGATGCGGCGGCGCATCTGGCCGATGCGTGGGTGCAGCAGCAAGACCAGCGGCAGCACGCCCCCCAGCAGCACCTGACCGAGCCAGAACATAGCGGTGTAGATGCCGCCCTCGAGCAAAATGAAGCGTTCGAAATCATGGTGCTTGGTGAAATACAGATTGGTCAGGTGATAAACCAGCACAAAATAAAGCACCACCGCAATGAAGATCGCTTGCAGCCGTGCAAACCGTGCCATCAGCGCGTCGCCCAGGGGACGGCCACTGCCGTGGCAGGCCAGCATCAGCACCAGCAGGAATACGGCCAGGCCATAACTGAGCGACAGCGCGATGAACAAGGGCGCCAGCAGAGCCGAGTCATAGGCTTGCCGGGCTACCAGAAAACCAAAAATCGAGCCGGTGCCGGTGGTCAACGCGATGCGCCAGACAAAGGCAAAAAGACCGGCCAGCGGGGTATAGCGGTTCATGCGCCGCTCCATCATGGTCCAGAGGTAGGCGATGACAAAGCCCATGAAGCCGGAGTAAAGAAAAATGTTCAACGCAAAGATCGACTTGAAGTTGTAATGCGTCATGGCGATGATCAGCCGGTCGGGCCGCCCCAGATCGAGCATCAACACCGTCAAACCTCCCAGCAGCAGCGCCAGGGCCAGTAGAGCGGACAGCGGGCCCAGCGGCTTGAGCTCGGTTTTGCCGAAGACCGAGGCCATGGAGGCGACATTCAGCGCGCCCGATGCCGCCACCACCAGGAATACGGCAAATACATGGGGCAAACCCCAGACGATCTGGTTGCTCATGCCGGTGACGATGTGGCCCTGGTGTTCCATGACCCAGACTGCCCCCAGGCCGAGCAGCGTGATCAGCGCCAGGGCGGCCAGCAGAGCGTAGTAGCCGGGGCTGCTGCCATCGAGTTCACGCAGAGTGATCTTCATGTTTTAGATTCCGATGTAGCGCACGCCAGTGTTCAAATTGAGGTCTTCACGAATCTGGCGCGAGGGGTAGCTGGCGACCCGCTTCGAGATGTCGCTTTCCGGATTATTCAGGTCACCGAAGACCATGGCTCCGTGCCCGGCCGAGGAGCAGGCGTTGACACAGGCGGGTTGTTCGCCACGGTCCACCTTGTGCACGCACAGCGTGCAGCCTTCCACCGTGCCCATGCCACGGGGGACATCTGGTTTCTGATCGGTCAGGGGTTCATGGACGAACGAGCGCGCCTGGTAGGGGCAGGCCATCACGCAATAGCGGCAACCAATGCAGGTGTGCTTGTCCACCAGAACGATGCCGTCGGCGCGCTTGAATGATGCGCCGGTGGGGCACACATCGACGCAAGGCGGATCGGCACAGTGTTGGCACATCATCGGCAGGGACTGGATTTTGCCAGTCCGAAGTTCCTTGATTTCAAGCTTGCGAATCCACTGCGGATCAGTGGTGCGCGTGCCCCCCGAAAGACCATTTTCGGTGTTGCAGGCGGTGACGCAGTCGGTGCAGCCACTGGCGCACTTGCCGCTGTCAATCAACATGCCCCATCGGACCAGGTTACTGGCACCCGGGCTGGGTGCGCTGGCTGGGGATGCGGCCTGTGCGATCTCGATCAGCCGGACACCGGGCGCGATCATGACGCCAACCAGACCGGCTGCGGCCACGCCCAGAAAACCACGTCGGCTGGTCTTCGTGTCAGTCGTTTCGGTTGCTGGGGTGGTGCTGTTCTGCTTCATGGCTTGAATAGTTTAGATGTTGGGGCCGGTTTACTGGCATGGCACCCAAAACAGTCAATTTTTACCGCTGCGTAAGTATGACAACTTATACAAAAGTTGGTGCTCGCCACGGCAACACTGCCACTGGTTTGACTGGCATGGCACTCAATGCAGGCTTTCAGACTGTACTTCCCGGTGCGAATCCCGCCACGAAGGGTGTCGTCGCGCTGGTGATTGAGGAGCTCCGCGTGGTTACGTCGCATGAAAGCCGGGTCTTCCACACATTGTTTGCCACGGGCGGTCTCGATCACAGGCTGCGGCACACGGCTCGAGGTGGTATGAGGCGCCAATGCCTGCGCCCACACTGCCGGGCTTGCCGTCAGCAGCAGGACCAACCCGCACAGACTGCTGGCAATGGCGAATCGAAGTGTGCGCAGACCAGGCATGACGCTAGTCCCCCAGTCCCATCTGGATGTAGCCGGTAGGACAGACATCGGCGCAGATGTGGCAGCCAATGCACTTGCTGTAGTCGGTGTCAACGTAGCGTCCCATCGTGGATTTGGCCTTGGACACCTTGAACACTGCCACCTGCGGACAATAGACCACGCAGTTGTCGCACTCGAAGCACTGGCCGCAGCTCATGCAGCGCTTGGCCTCGGCGACCGCCTGCGCTTCCAGCAAGGGCTGCAGGCGCTCTTCGAAGTTGTTCAAGGCCTGCTCCGCCGTGAGCGAAATCATGCCACGCCGATTCCGCGGAACATACGGAAAATGACCCAGAAACAATTCCTTGTGCGAAATCACATAGCGGTCCGAGCGGTTGTCAAAATTATGAATCGCCGCCGTGCTCTTGTCGGTGCCGCGGATGGGCTCATGCACTTCGCTGAAGGCGTAGCCTTTTTCCAGCATCTTGCGTGTCAGATCGAAGGTATGGACGTCGATCTTGGGACGTTTCTCCAGCGGCTCGCTGTGTAAAAAGCGGTCAATGCCGTCGGCTGCAATGGCGCCGTGCCCAATCGCGGTGGTCAGCAAATGGGGACGCACCACATCGCCGCCGACGAAGAAGCCGGGCTGCCCCTGCACCTGGTAGTTTTTGTCGTTGTTGATGGCACCTTTGCCGTTGTTGAACTCCTCCAGTCCGGTGAAGTCCACCGCCTGACCGATGGCCGAGACGATCAGGTCGGCGGGAATGTCTTCTTCGGTGCCTTCAATGTTCTTGATTTCCAGCCGTCCGCCGACGATTTTGGCTTCGCAGCGCATCACGCGCAGTGCGATGGCACGACCGTCCGGCCCGAGTATCACCGCCACCGGGGCCATGCCGCCCCGAATGGCAATGCCTTCGGACAGGGCGTGCTCCACCTCATGTTTGGTGGCCTGCATCTTGTCCACGGCAAAAATCGTGGTCAGCGTGACTTCCGCGCCCTGGCGCGCCGAAGCCTCCGCGACATCGTGTGCCACATGGCCGGCAATGGCATATTCGGGTCGATCAGATTCGTGAATTTTGTCGATGTGGCCGAGGCGGCGCGCCACGGTAGCGACGTCAATCGAGGTGTCGCCACCACCGACCACCACCACGCGCTTGCCGACATGGCGCAGGCGCCCGTCGTTGAAAGCCTTCAGGAACGAAGTGGCGGTGACGCAGTTGGGTGCGTCGGCACCTGCGACCGGCAGGGCCCGACCGGCTTGTGCGCCCAAGCCCAGGAACACTGCGTCGAATTCGGCACGAATCTGCGCCATTGTGATGTCGGTGCCGATGCGGCAGTTCATGCGGGTTTTCACGCCCAAATCCAGAATGCGTTGGATTTCTGCGTCCAGCACATCGCGCGGCGTGCGAAAGCCCGGAATGCCGTAGCGCATCATGCCGCCGAGTTCCACCCGTTCATCGAACAGCGTAACTTCGTGGCCCTTCAGCGCCAACTGGTAGGCCGCTGACAAACCAGCGGGACCGCCCCCGATCACCGCTACTTTTTTTCCAGTCAGGGTGTTCGGCTTGACGTAGGCGAGACCTTTTGCAATTGCATAGTCACCCAAAAAATGCTCCGCCGAGTTGATGCCGACAAAGTCTTCCACCTGATTGCGGTTGCAGCCCGATTCGCAGGGGGCCGGACAAACGCGCCCCATGACGGAGGGGAAGGGGTTGGCCTCGGTCAGTCGGCGAAACGCGTATTCCTGCCACACCATGCCAGCCGGTGGCTTCTCGATGCCGCGCATGATGTTGAGGTAGCCTCGAATGTCCTCGCCCGCCGGGCAACTGCCCTGGCACGGTGGCGCGCTTTGAATATAGGTTGGGCACTTGTGCGAGTGGTCCGCATCAAAAATCTCCTTTTGCCAGGAGAGCACCTGGTTGTCGCCATCTTTGTAACGGCGAAAATTCAACGGCTTGGCCGTGCTGGCTTCGGTGGTGGCGGTCATATCGGAGTCTCCTGATGTTTTGTATTTGCAGCCAGAGGGCGGGTTATTTGTCGCCCAGGCGGATCGCTTTGCTGACCAACTGGTGGACGCCGCCAATCATGCTCATGTTGAAGCCGTAGTAGGGCAGCACCTTGGTGAACTGGGCTTTGCAGATGGCGCAGATCGTGGCCATGAAGTTCACGCCGTGGTCGTCCACCACGTTCTTCAAGGCTTCCATGCGGGGCAATGCGCCCTTGACGCGCAACTCCATCAGATCGTCCGTCAACAAGCCACCACCGCCGCCGCAGCAGAAGGTGCTTTCATGGATGGTTTGCCGGGACATGTCATGAAAATGGTTGGCCACGGACGTGATGATGCGCCGGGGAATGATGAACTGTCCACCGACCAGGTTGCCCATGCGCGAGCCACGCGCCACGTTGCAGGAGTCATGGAAGGTGATGATGCGCGCGTCGTTGGCGTCCTTGTCAAACTGGAGCGCGCCGCGTTGAATCAGGTCGTCGGTGAGCTCGCAGATGTGCTGCGGCACCGGGTAGCGTTGATCGAGATAGTCAAACGGGCCGATCAAGGTGTTCCAGTAACTGTAGGCGACACGCCAGGCATGGCCGCACTCGCCGACGACGATGCGCCTGACGCCCAACTCCAGCGCGGCTTCGCGCACGCGCAACGAGATGTTGCGCATCTGCTCGTAGTTGCCGATGAACAGGCCGAAATTGCCGGCCTCGGAGGCGTGCGAACTCAGCGTCCAACTGATGCCGGCGGCGTGGAACACCTTGGCATAACCAATCAGGCTTTCGACGTGGGGTTCGGAAAAGAAGTCGGCCGAAGGCGTGATCAGCAACACCTCGGCGCCCTTGACGTTGAGCGGGAACTTGATGTCCAGCCCGGTCTCAATCTTGGTATCTTCTTCCAGGCCTTCGAGCGTGTTTTCCAGCGCTGGACCGGGGATACCCAGGTTGTTGCCGATGCGGTGCACCTTGCCGATGATCTCGTTCGAATACTTTTGCCCCATACCGATCGAGGCCATGATCTCGCGCGCGGCCATGGTGACCTCGGCGGTGTCGATGCCATAAGGGCAAAATACCGAGCATCTGCGGCATTCCGAGCACTGGTTGAAATAACTGTACCACTCGTCTAGTACCGTGCGCGTGAGGTCTACCGCGCCCACCAGCTTGGGAAAATATTTGCCGGCAAACGTGAAGTAGCGCCGGTAGACCATGCGCATCAGGTCCTGGCGCGCCACCGGCATGTTCTTCGGGTCTGCGGTGCCCAGAAAATAATGGCATTTATCAGAGCAGGCACCGCAATGTACGCAGGCGTCCATATAGACCTGGAGCGAACGGTACTTGCCCAGCAAATCACCCATCTTGGCAATCGCTTTGTCGTGCCAGTCCTCTACCAGCGCTTCCGGAAATCCAAGCGCATTCTGAATCGGCGCCGCCGCGATAAAAGGTTTGAGGTGCGACGTGGCTCCCACCTGCACCAGCGGAATGACCGGGTAGCTCTTGAGCTTGGGGGTATCGAAAGCGGCGGTGGCCATGATGAGTTGGGGGACTAGGGACGCTTGTCCAGCGCCTCGGTCCAGGCCGCGACATGGCGCACCTCGCGGGCGTTGTCGACCTGGTTGAGGGTGGGGCTGAAGAACAGGGCGGGTGCATGCAGCAGCTTGCTGATGGGAAAGATGAGCATGAGCAGTGCCACCAGCGCCAGATGCACCAGCAGCACCGGGTCGCTCGGCAAGGGCTGCCAGTCAAAGCGCATCAGGCCGAGCATGAAAACTTTCACGGCCACGATGTCAGTGGGCAGCACAAAGCGCATCGCCAGCCCGCTCAGGCCAATCGCCAGTAGCAGCGCCAGCATCAGATGATCGGACGGAGTGGAGATATAGCGCACGCGGTCTACCAGCCAGCGCCGGGCCCACAAGCCACCCAAGGCGGCGGCAAAAGCAAAACCGGCGTAAGTGCCAAAGGGCTGGATCAACACGACAGGCAGCCATACCGGCTCCTGAAAATAGCGCAGGTGACGCAATACCACCAGCAGCAGCGCCGCATGGAAAGTCCAGCCGAAAATCCAGGTCCATTTACTGGACTTGAACAGGCTCTCGAAAAAAACCACTTCGCGCGCCATGCGCCAGCCCACGCCGGTGCTGGTCATGGGTGAGGGTCCGATGGGAATCTTCAGCGGTGCCGGGGTTTTGGCGTAGTTGCGGATCTTCAGGCCCACTCCGACGACGAGCACCAAGGTGGCAACGTAGAACAGGAGTGCATAGAAAATCGTCAGCAGCGACATGGGCAGTACCGGCAAGTTATTTGCAAGTTATAGGCGTGCCGGAGAAGGCGTGTCGCGACGGCTGCGCTCAGATGCAGCCGGTGGGTTTGGGCAGACCGGCGATCTTGCAAGCCTGCTTGGCCGGGCCGTAGGGGAACAAGTCATACAGGTATTTGCTGTTGCCCTTTTCCTCGCCGAACTGCTTGCCGATGGCTTTGGTCAGCACCCGAACGGCCGGTGCAATCTGGTACTCGTGATAGTACTCGCGCAGAAAGTTGATGACTTCCCAGTGGTTGTCCGTCAGCGCAACCTTTTCTTCTTCCGCCAGATGACCGGCGGCTTCGGTGGTCCATTCGGCCAGGTTCAGCAGGTAACCCTCTTCGTCAGTTTCGTAGGTGGTGCCGTTAATCTCAAAGCTCATGTATTTCTCCAGAAAAAAAATTATCAAAAATTATCTTCGTCTCACAACCAGGAATGCGAGGTGTTGTATTCCACGGTCAAGTCCACAAAACCGCCGTAATCGACCAGCGTCACGCCGTCGATCAGCTTGCCGGTCACGCCGCGGGCATCCATGTCGGGTTGCAGGGCATAGACCCTGAGCGTGGCGCAGGCCTGGCGCACGCGGGATTCAACGGCGCTGCCCACGGTGGCAGCGTAAATGCCGTCTTCAATCAGCAGCAGCGCGCTGCCGGGTTGGGCCAGCGCCAGGCAACTGTCCAGCATGCTGGTTTGGAAGGGGGATTTATTGATGATGTGCAACATGGATGGTTTTTTTCGTCTTCAAAAGCTCAGGATCACGTCCTGTTGCGCCATGAGCTGCCCCATTTGCTGGGCATCAAGCACCTCAACCGGAACCAGCAGGTCTTTTTCAGACAAACCGCGTTGCGCCAGCGAGGCCTGGTCGACATAGAGTTTTTCCACGTCATAGCCGTCCAGCGCGCGGTAGCTGGGCGAGAAGTTCTTGATGCCGATGCCCTTGGTTTGCTGGCCCTTGACCAACTCATAGACGCCGTCGTCGATGAACACCAGGCTCACGTCCTGATCGAAAGTGGCGGTGATTAAAACCACCTCCAGGCTTTCCAGCGCATAGATGGTGCCGTAAGGCGCCTTGCGGTTCACAAACATGAACTTCTTGATTTTGGGTCCGCTGGCCGCGGGGTTTGCTTGTTCGCTCATCACGGGTTCCTTATTCGATCAATCGCCAAACGTGACCATACGATCAGCCTTGATGCCGCTGTCCACCAGTTGGCCCAGACCCGAGATACGAAACCCCGGCGCCAAAATTTCTTCCTGGATGCCACGGCGCAAGGCCGCCGCCACACACACCACCAGATCCACCTTGTGCTCGGCGGCCAGGGCCGACCAGCGGTTGACGATGTGGCGGTCGTCCTGCGGCGGCTCGGTCAGCCGGGTCGCGTTATTGACGCCGTCGTGATAGAAGAACACGCGCTGGATCGCATGACCTTTGGCCAGTGCCGCGACCGCGAACTGGTAGGCACTGTCCGACGCCTGGTGCGTGTAGGGGCCTTCGTTGACAACTAAACCGAATTTCATGAGGGAGTCAATTCCGGGTTCGATCAAAATTAAAAACGGATATGGGTCGATGCGTTCAGGCTGGAGCGTGCGCCGCGCCAGTCGTCAATCAGGTACTTGGTAAAGGGCAGATCACATTTCTCGAAGAATTGCGGCCAGCCGATACGCTCGATCCAGTCCGCCACCCGTTCCCAGGAACGTGCATCTTCCTTGTAGGTGTAGAGGATTTTCTTGACCATGGCCGAAACTTCGGGCCAGCGTGGCGGGTTGTTGGGCAGACCCGAGGCCACCATCTTCATGAAGGTCGGTTTGCCGCGCGCATTGGAGTTCTTGCCGCCGACCCAGATCGCCAGCTTGGTGTGCTCGGGGTCGTTGATCTGCATGGGAGGGCAGGGTGGGTAGCAGGCACCGCAGCACATGCATTTGGCCTCGTCAATTTCCAGTGACGGCTTGCCGTTGACCATGGCGGGCCGGATGGCAGCCACCGGGCAACGCGCCACCACGGTCGGGCGCTCGCACATATTGGCCACCAGATCATGGTTGATCTTGGGTGGCTTGGTGTGCTGGACGACGATGGCAATGTCGGCCTGACCACCGCAGTTGATCTCGCAGCAGGAGGTGGACAGGTGCACGCGGTTGGGCATTTCTTCCTTGATGAACTCGGCGTGCAGGTCGTCCATCAGGGCCTTGACCGCGCCCGAGGCATCGGTGCCGGGAATGTCGCAGTGCAGCCAACCTTGGGTATGGGCGATGGCCGACACCGAATTGCCGGTGCCGCCGACCGGGAAACCATTGTTGGTGAGCGCTTCAACCAGCGGCGCCACACGTGTGGGGTCGGACACCATGTACTCGATGTTGCTGCGGATGGTAAAGCGCACATGCCCGTCGGCATAGGTGTCGGCAATGTCGCACAGCTTGCGGATGGTGAACAGGTCCATCTGCCGCTGCGTGCCGGCGCGCACGGTCCAGATTTCGTCGCCGGTGTACGAGACATGGTGCAGCACGCCCGGACGAGGCCGGTCGTGGTACTTCCAGTTGCCGTAATTCTTGAGCATCAGCGGATGCAGGTACTGCTTGTTATCGGGAACGCCGCTCTCAATGGGGGTGCGCATGGTTGCCATGATGGTCTCCTTAATTTGTTGGGGACAGAGCTTGCTCGCTACGCGTAGCTGCGGACTGTCCCGCAAGTGTTCGGTTTAGTTGAGGACAGAGCTTGTTCGCTTCGCGTAACTACGGTCTGTCCCGCATGCGCTTGGCGCCGGGGGGCGCCAAGCGGGGTTTCATGCAGCCGCTTTGCGGGCGTTGATTTTGGCCACTTCATCGTCCCAGCCGTCGGCGCGGACATAGGGGTTGGTGCGCGGCGTGGTAACCATGTTGGCATCAATCTCCAGCTCGATGCCTTCCAGGAAGTTGACCAGCCCGATGCGTTCGATCATCTCACCGGTGCGCTCGTGTTCCAGCGCATTTTCGGCAAAGAAGTCGATCGTCTTCTGACCCAGATCCACCAGCGCCTGGTAATCCTCATCGGTCTTCATGGGCATGAAGGGCACGACTACCGTGCCCATCAGATCGCCGATCTTGAGTGTGCGCTTGCCGCCCATCAGTACTGTTACGCCCTTGTCAGTGCCGGTGGCCAGGGCCCCGGTCATGACGTTGATGCAGTGCATGCAGCGCACGCAGTTGCCATTGTCGATTTCCAGCGACTGGGTGTCGTTGATGGCGACGCTGGAAATCTTCGGGCCCTTGGCGACATCTTTGGTCTCCTTGAGCATGATGGTCTTGGTCGGGCAGCGGCTGACCACATCGTTCACCAGTTCGGTCATGCCGTGTTTGGTGAACCACTTGCGCGCCATGGATTCATCGGTGCGAATGTTGTCGCGCCAGGTGCCGATGACCGCCATGTCGGCACGCTGGATGGAATTCATGCAGTCATTCGGGCAGCCCGAAAACTTGAACTTGAACTTGTAAGGCAGCGCCGGGCGGTGCATGTCGTCCAGAAAGGTGTTGAGCACCTGGCGGTGTGCCCGCCCCTCGTCATAGCAGGACTGCTCGCAGCGCGCCGCACCGACGCAGGACATGCTGGTGCGCACCGCCGGGCCGGCGCCACCCAGGTCAAAGCCCAGTTCGTTCAGCTCATCGAAGGCGCCCTGCACGTTGGCCGTGCTGGCACCCTGGAACATGATGTCGCCGGACTGGCCGTGAAAGGCAATCAGGCCGGAGCCGTGGCGCTCCCAGATGTCGCACATATCGCGCAGCACCTTGCTGTTGTAGTGCATGCCTGCCGGTGGCTGCACGCGCAGGGTGTGAAATTCCTTGGAGGCAGGGAACATCTCGGCCACTTCGGAAAACCGGGGGATGACACCACCGCCATAGCCAAATACCCCGACCGTGCCGCCCTTCCAGTAACCCTTGCGGGTTTTGTAGGAGTGCTCCAGTTGACCCATCAGGTCGGTCATGTAGTCGCTTTCCTTGGCCAGCCGTTTCAGACCGGTCACAAAGCTCGGCCACGGACCAGCCTCTAGCTGGTCGAGCATGGGGGTGTCGTACGGTTTCTTGCTCATGGTGAGTCTCCATTAATTAGTTGAGGACAGAGCTTGTTCATTTCGTGTAACTGCGGTCTGTCCCGCAAGGTTTCAGGATGCGAACGGGGTGCATTGATCGATCATAGCCTGGCTGACGTCCGCCTCTTCGGGCCGGTTCACAGTCAACTCTGGGCTGGATGTTACGTGTCACCGTGCGGCGGGCGCTATCACCCTCGTTCAGTATGATGTGCTACCCATTAGGGCTATATGTCCCCACCCGTGCCGGTTATAGACGGCACGGCCCGTCATTGCGCCAAATAGCACCATGACGACCATTACTCCGCTTGAAAAGCTGACCGTCCCCCTGGGTGGGCAGGTCATCGAATTGCAGCAGTTGGACTATGACGCGGGCGGCATGAGCTTGCTGCGCACGCGCATCCGCGAGAAAAGCCGTTTTACGGTGTTTGAGATTGACCCCCGGACGGCACGGCTTTGGGGTGAGGCCCTGCTGCGCTGGGCGCAGACGCAACCGCAGCCGGACCCCTTGGCGCAGGATCCGGCATGACGGCCCGGCAAACACCGGTGGATGAGGTGGCGGACGCGGTATTTCCCCTTGATGGGCAGGTATTGCCACGCGACCATGCACAGGCGCTGCAGCAGGCCCTGTCGGCTCAGTTGCCCTGGCTGGACACAGATTCTGTGGCAGGGATACACCCCATCAAGATGGTGCACGGCAGCGAAGATCAGGCCCTGCTGTCCCGGCGCGCGCGCTTGCTGCTGCGGGTCGGGGCACGGCGCGTGGACGAGCTGATGGCGCTGGCCGGTTTTGACCTTGATGTGGCTGGTTATTGCTTGCGCCTGGGCGTGCCGCACCGGCGCGAACTACAGCCCCACGCCACCTTGTATGCGTACAAGGTGGCAGCCGACAGTGCCGACGAAATAAGGTTCATGGCGGCGGTGGGCCGTGAACTGGCGCAACTGGCCATCGGCGGCAAGCCGGTGTGCGGCAAGCGCCAGCGCATGCTGGTATCGGGCCGTGTGCTCGACACCTTCAGCTTGATGCTGCACGAACTGCCACCGGAACAATCACTGCGTCTGCAGCAACACGGCCTGGGGCCGCACCGACTGCTGGGTTGCGGGATATTTGTGCCCCACAAGTCGGCTGCTGCGGTCGGGAGCTAGATTTTTTAACCCTGGAAAACGAGAAAAATGATGATGTACAACGTCAATGGCGTGGAACTTGAGGCCGACGATCTCGGCTACCTGCTGGAGCCGGTTTTTGATGACGAGGCGGTGCGTGTCATCGCAACGGCAGAAAACATCGAGTTGACCGATGCGCACTGGGAGGTCGTGAACTACCTGCGCGACCAGTACCGCGAACACGGCCACACCCCGAACTTTCGAGCCATGCTCAAGGGCCTGTCGGAAATCAACCCCGGTGTGGACAGTAAGTACCTGTACGACCTGTTCCCGGTGGGTCCGGCCAAGCAGGGGCCCAAAGTAGCCGCCTTGCCGCAGCCTCTCGGTAAAGGCGGTTATTGACCCCTATGGCCAAAATCAGAATCAAGAGCCAGTGGTTCCGCTCGGGAAGCGCCAAGACGCCGCAGCAAACCGCCAGCGCGATGGCCTTCATCGCCTGGCGCGTGGCGCAAAACATGCTCAAGCAGATGCGTTCGGCCCGCTTCGACATCGAGATCGGAGCGCAATACTTTGCCTTTACGCGTGAAGTGCTGGTGTTCTTGACCCAGGTGCTGGACCGCATGGCCTTCGAGCGCATGGGGGCTGAGGGACGCGCCGAGTTCATCACGGCGCTGGTGCGGCGTGTGGCCGAGGTGTTGCAGGAAAACGAGGACGGCCTGCTGGGTGCACCGCCGGCGGGCCAGCCCAGCCATTACGACGAGTTCATTGACCTGTTTAATGAGTTGGTTGACCACTACGCCGATTTTGGCTACGGCCCGGACGGCCCGGACTTTGCTTTTGTGCGTTATCTCGGGCACCGCATCGAGGTTCTCATGCCGGAAAAAGACCAGCGCTGGGTGGTCGACCAGATCATGGCCACCGAAGTGCCGCAGGCCGTCGAAATATTGCAGGGTGCCCTGCAGGACGTGCTGTCGACCGAGGCACGCGCACCACGCAGTGCCCATCCGGCGCCATCCGGCGGACTGAATAGCTAGCCATGCTGAGCACTCCGTTCGATTTGGACCACCAAGCCGCCTACCAGTGCTGGCGTGACGCCAAGCGCGCCAGTTGCCCGGCCCGGGCGCAGGACCTGGTGGTGGAGGTGGCCGACCCCCGTGCCTTGAGCGACGGCGAATTGCAAGCGCTGTTGCAACGCTGTGCCACGGCCAATATGGCGATCTACCGCAGTCCGCTGCAGGCTGAGGACAAGAGTATTCCTCGCCTGTTGGCGCAGCAGTTGGGCCTGCACCAGTTGGACGGCAACTGGCTGGCCGACGAGGACGGCATTTCGCAGATTGCGGTGGCATCCCCGCAGGGCAACCGCGCCGCTTTCATTCCCTATACCAACCGGCCCATCAAGTGGCATACCGATGGCTACTACCACCCGCAGTCGCGCCACATCCGGGCCATGCTGCTGCATTGCGTGCGGGCCGCCAGCGCAGGCGGCGAGACCGCCCTGATGGACCATGAGATGGCCTACATCGCTGTGCGTGAAGCCAACCCCGAGTGGGTGCGTGCGCTGATGGCCCCCGACGCCATGACCATTCCCGAACGGCTCGATGAAGACGGGGTGGCGCGCGCCGAGCAGGCCGGCCCCGTGTTTTCGGTCGATCTGCAGAGCGGCGCGCTGCACATGCGCTACACGGCGCGCACGCGCAGTGTGCAATGGAAGGACGACGTAGCAACGCGCGCGGCAGCCGCGTTTCTGGAGCAGTTGCTGGGCAGTGACGGAGCGCATCTGTTTCGCTTGGCGCTGGAGCCCGGCATGGGGCTGGTGTGCAACAACGTGCTGCATGATCGCTCGGGTTTTGTCGACGATCCCCGGCAACCCCGGCTGCTGTACCGTGCCCGCTATCTGGACCGAATTCGTGTTCCGGCGCAGCCTGCAAAAGCATAGCAAGAAAGAAATATGTCACATCAAGTCAGCGTTTGGCGTGCCGCCCTGTTGGTGGGTGTGGCGCGCGGCGTGTTGCAGCAACAGGTGCGCAAGGGCGCGCTGGCCCTGAGTGACACAGGACTGGTGTCCACCGATGCCTTGTTGCAGCTCTACCCCGGCGCCAAGCTGGAAGAGTCTGGTTTGCTGGAGCGCGTGGCGCAAATCCGGGACGAAGCCTTCGGCAGAAGAGTGCGCGAGCGCCTGCTGCCCAGTCAGGAAGTGCTGGCGCAACGTCTGTTTGCGCAAAGCCAGGATTTGGCCGACGTGCGCAAACACTTGCAGCGCTACCACAGCCTGGTGATCGCACTGCAAAAGCGTATTCGGGAACTGGCCGCGCAGCGTCTCGGCGATGCCGCCTGGCGGGAGCTGGAACAACAGGTCAGCCAGGGGCTGGCGCAGGCGCTGGCGACCGAGTCGGTCGATTTATTGGAGGTGATGGACGATATGCTCAAAGTCATGACGGCACAGGTCACGGTGCGCCCGAGCGGTCACCAGTTCCTGGTAGAGGGGCACGCCAGCCTGCTGCAGTCCGGTCTGTACGCCGGACTCAAACTTAACTACGGCTGTGGCAATGGCAGTTGCGGCATGTGCAAGGTGCGTGTGATTTCCGGCGAGGTCGTCAAAACCCAGCACTTTGACTACCCTCTGTCGGAAGCGGAAAAAACCCAGGGTTACACCCTGATGTGCTGCCACACCGCCGCCAGCAGTGAACTCACGCTGGAAATGCTGGAGGCCAGTGGCCCGCAGGACATCCCCGAACAACAAATCGTGACCCAGGTGCGTGCGGTTTCCGAGCTGGCGCCCGATACGCGGCTGCTGCACTTGCAAACTCCGCGCAGCCATCGACTGCGTTTTCTGGCTGGGCAGTCGGTGTTGCTGGGCTGGGCGGTGTCGGGCCAGGACGATGTGCACGCCGTTTACCCGCTGGCCAGTTGCCCCTGTGATGATCGCAATCTGCTCTTCTTCATTGCACGCGATGAGTCCGATGCGCTGGCACGGCAACTGTTTGCGGGCAAGATCGAACCCGGTGCTGCCGTCACGGTGCTGGGGCCGACCGGCGAGTTCGTGCTGGCCGACGGCAACCGCCCCTTGGTGTTTGCCGCCTGCGACGCTGGATTCGCACCCATCAAGAGCTTGATCGAAACCGCACTGGCATTGGACGGTGCACCTTCGCTTTCCTTGTTCTGGCTGGCCACGCGCAGCGACGGGCATTTTTTAAGCAACCAGTGCCGCGCCTGGTCCGAGGCGCTGGACCAATTTGAATACGAGCTGGTGTCGCATGCGGATGTCACAGTCGGCGCGCAGCAGATCGCCCAGGCCATGCGGGCCGACCTGTTTGACATTGACTGTGACTTTTACCTGGCCGGGCCGCCGAATTTTGTCAGCACACTGCACGATGAATTGCGCGCGGCGGGAGTGGCGGCGGCGCAGATCGTCACCCTGGTGTTGTGAAACTGACGGTGTTTGAGTTTGACATGCCCCCCTCCACGAATCCTCCATCGGCAGCGCACGGGGCCACCTACGCCGATGCGATATCCCCAGCGGCAGATGCTGCCCTGCCGGAATGTGGGGGCGGCGAATCCTTTGCGCTGATGGTGATGGGTCACAGCATGGTGCCCGAGTTCAATGAGGGCGAGATCATCATCATCGAGCCCGCCGGGCTGGCCAAGGACGGCGTCTATGTGCTGGCCTGGCATCAGGAAGAATGGACCTTCCGGCAACTGCTGCGGGCTGGCACGGGCTGGCTGCTGCACCCGCTGAACCCGGCGTTTGCGGATGCAGCGCTGGTCGATCTCGACGCCGTGCGTGGCGTCATTATCCAGAAGGCATTGCCGGGGCGTCGGCGGGCTTCCAAACACTACATCTAAAACCCTGTTCTCAACCTTCTGAAGACACCATGCCCTACTACATCTACCGGATAAAACCCTTGGCGCAACTGGAAAAGTTGTCCGAGTTCGAAACCTTCAAGGGGGCCTCAGAACAGGCCAAAGAACTGCGTGCCCAACAGAGCGCTGATGCGCCGGGAATCATCAAGCTGATGTTTGCGGACACCGAGCTCCAGGCCGAAGACTTGTTGCGTCAGGTTCGCACGCCAGGGCCGAAGGGTGATGACTGAGGCCCACCCGCATGGATGAGTCTGCGTACCACGCATCACGCCGGACCATCAATCCATCACCCTGTGTGTTTGAGAGAGCCATTCTGGCGGATTGTGCCCAGTGCGAACTGTCCAGACGGCACGCTCTGGCCGAGCGCGAAGTGGTGGCCTGTTCCCTCGAAGTGGCGCGCATCAATTGCATGACGCTGGAGAGCCTTTTTCATGAACGGGCCAGGTTCGCGCTGCGTCTGCCCGGTCCGGGTGTTCCCATGGTTCACGCCAAAATGATGCAGTTGCAATGTGGTGGCCTGCGCGGTTTGCAGACCGCTGTTGCAGCACCTACAGCAGACGTCCATGCCATGGTGCAAAAGGCGCAGGCAAACGATGCGAGCCTATTGGAGTTGCCTTGGGTCGAGATCGTCGCCAGCATCGTGGCGTGGCAGCCGAGGCGGCGCGCTTCAAGGCCCAAAACGTAACTTCCAGCTTGCGCCGCTGCGGGTCGCAACTACCGGTGGCACTTTTTCAGCGCTGCTGCCACTTCATCGTGACCACGGCGCCGCCGATGATGCCTGCCAGCGCAAGAAAGGAGCCCAGCGCCAGGGTGGACACGCCGGTCAAGCCTTGGCCAACCGTGCAACCGATGGCGGTGACACCCCCAAAGCCCATCAGGATGGCGCCCAGCAACTGGCCGCGCAGGTCGTCGAAGGAGGAAAACCCCTCATTCTTCCAGCGAAAATTGCCTGACGCCAATGCATACGCCCAGGAACCCAGTGCCACACCGACGGCAGTGGCAATACCGAACGTGACCTTGAGCGACTTGTCGGTCCATAGCAGCAGCAATTCCAGGCTGAAGGCAGTCGGCGCGACAAAACTGAGCGATTCAAGGGTGCGCGTATTGGTGGCGAAATACACCGTCTCCAGCGTTTCCGGATTTTCGCCATAGCCGATGTTTCCGGTAAGGTACCAGCCCGCCACGACCAGCAGCCCCAAGACGACAGCGCCGGCAATGTGCGATACGTTGCTGCGAAAGCGCTTGTCCTTGAACACGAACCCCAATAGTCCGAGCGCGACCACGCTGGCGGTCGCAAGCAAGGCCGTCTTGGCCGACAACCCGGTGAGTTTGCCCACCAGCGTGGGCAAGGCCTGATTTTGCAAGCCCAGGGTGGCCAGATCGATGCTCACCGGGTCCAGGTAGACGGAGCGCCACTGGCCAAACAAACCCTTGAGCGTCATGTACGCGGAAATGCCAACAAAGATCAGTACCACCAGGGAGCGCAAGTTGCCACCACCCACACGCACCAGGTTCTTGTTGACACAGCCACCAGCCAGCGTCATGCCGATGCCGAACAGCGTCCCGCCCAGCAGCAAAGACAACCACGGCAAGCTCGGTCGCTGGTAAATCGTCTTGCTCAGATCAACCCAATCCAGGTAGCTCAGCAGGCTGGTTCCGATCAGCGCCACCGTCATGGCAAGCAACCACATGCGCATGCGGCCCCAGTGTTCCATGTTCACGACGTCAGAAATCGCACCCATGGTGCAGAAGTTGGTCTTGTTGGCCACTGCGCCAAAAATGATTCCCAACAAAAGGCCGCCCCATACCACCATCGTCGCCGGACTGATTGCTTCACTCATATTAAATTACGCCAGACAAGATAATTCTTAGTTGCTTCGCTCGGCGCCGCCGGCGACCCGGGTGAGCGTGGCACGTATGGCCTCAGGGGCATTGATGATGCCCATGAACTGACCCATGCCTAAAGCGGGCCAGGCCAGCGCAATGCGGTAGCGGGCATACAGTGCATAGACCTTGTTGCCCACGATGAACACCTCGTAGGGCAAACCCGCCACGTGGTCGGCGCCAATCTTGTTAACCCACCAGCCTTCGCCTTCGCCGGGATCGTTCATGGCCACGCCGAACACGGCCATCTCACTCCCCGGGATCAGCACTTCATAGACGCGGCTGGTGCTGCCTACTCCCTTGGACAGGTTGCCCTGTACGGTCTTGAGTGCCTCTTCGAAGCTGGCGTGGGTGCTGAGCTCGCTGTTGGCTGAATCGAATCGTTCCATGCCAAACATGTAGCGGTAATTACTTAAATCGGCCTCCGCTACGTCGCCGCCAAAACCACTGCCCTCGCCCAGGGCTTTTGCCAGGCGCATTTGCACCGACTTGACGGCCGTTTGCGCGGTCTTGAACTGAGTCCGCAGATAGGCGCGGTACCAGTAGTCCGGGTTCATGTACGACACCGTACCATCACTTTTCACCCCCACGCGAATGCCGGATGCGATGACAGCAGAACCTCCGATGCTGCGAATGGCCTCCAACATCGCCCGGTCGGTGACCACCAGGCTGGCGTGCTGGGGCAGTCCCTTGGACGTGTGTCGCCCAATCACCGTGAATCCTTCAGCTTGCAGTTTTTTCTCGACCTGTGCCAATTGCGTCGGCAGGTCGGCGGCTGGCAGCTTGCTCCCCTGCACATAGGGTGCGAGTGCCAGGCTAGCCTGCGCAGAGCACAGCAGGACGCACCAAAGGATCAGTTTTTTCATGGCAGTTCTCTATCTCATATATTAGTGGGGGACAGAGCTGGCACCGGCCGTGCCAGCGCGGGATGCTCTTAAATGAACAGACAGACGTCGGATTCGCCGGCAAACTTCATGAACATGGCAGCCCCGCCGTACTCAATGCCCGTGATGAACTCGCTGGTCTTGAACTCGAACAGATCGACGGTCATCTGGCAGGCGATGAACTTGACGTCGGATTCGATGCAGATGTCGCGCAACTCCTGCAACGAGGCCACGCCCTTGGACTTCATTTTGTTCTTCATCATCATCGTTGCCATCGATTCCATGCCTGGCAGCATCTGCACCATCACTGGCATCGGCACTGGCATCGGCATGGCGGGATTGGCCAGCGGACTGATCTTGATGCTATTGAGGTTCTTGCGCAGCAACTGCAGACCATAAAAGGTGAAGAAAATCTGCACTTCCCAGCCCAGCGCTGCCGCAGTAGAGGCCAGAATGAATGGCGGATAGGCCATGTCCAGCGTGCCCTTGGTGGCGATGAGCGCCATTTTTTTAGTTGCCATGCGTGTGCTCCGGGGGTGGGTGTTGGTCGACGACGAGACTCAGGCTTTTCTGAGATAGAACACGAACTTGCTGTTCTCGGTGCTTTGTTCCAGCAGCGCGTTGCCGGTCTGTTCGGCGAAGGCGACCATGTCGCACACCGAGCCCGGATCGGTGGCGATCACGCGCAGCACATGCCCCGAGCTCATGTCGGCCAGCGCTTTCTTGGTTTTTACGATGGGCAGCGGGCAGGCCAGGCCCGATGCGTCAAATTCCTTGTTGAATTCCATGTCTTGTCTCCGTTGGTTGACTGTTTGCAGTTGCTTATTATGGGGGAAAAGACCAACCATTCCTGCGCAACAGGCACTATGCCCACTGCGCGTGCTGATTCTTGAGTAGGTGTCACGGTGCGTCTATTACCGCAAAGGGTAATATTGGGTAACCCATATGGGTAATGGGGTTTTGGCTCTTGGCGGCAAAAGCGCGGGCAAAATCCTGGCTGATGGCCAGCACCTGGGGCAGCGCTGCGGGGTCATCGCAGGCCACCACGCGGCGTTCGGGCATGGAGCGCAACCAGGTGAGCTGGCGCTTGGCGAGCTGGCGTGTGGCGAAGATGCCTTTGTCGCGCAGCTCACTCATCGGCCACAAGCCATCAAGCGCTTCCCACGCCTGGCGGTAGCCGACACAGCGCATGGAAGGCAAGTCAGCGTGCAGGTCGCCACGCGCGCGCAGGGCTTTGACTTCATCCAGAAAACCAGCCGATAGCATGGCGTCAAAACGCTGGGCAATGCGCTGGTGCAGCCAGGCTCGGTCCAGCGGCTCGAGCGAAATCAACAGCCTGTCGTCGGCTGAAGATTCGGGGTCATTCTGGTCTCTATTTTTTGTCGTGTGAAAGGATGATAGGGCTTGTCCTGACACCCGAAAAACCTCTAGCGCCCGCGCAATGCGCTGCGTGTCCGCCGGATTCAGGCGTGCGGCGGCCACCGGGTCAACCAGGGCCAGCGCTGCGTGCATGGCGGGCCAACCGGCGTGGCGGGCCTCTTCTTCCAGTTCAGCGCGAATGGCCGGGTCAGCCTTGGGCATGGCATCCAGCCCTTGCAGCAGCGCCTTGAAGTACAGCAGGGTGCCCCCCACCAGCAGCGCCAGCTTGCCGCGGGCCGTGATATCGGCAATCAGCGTGCGGGCGTCAGCCACAAACCCGGCGGCGCTGTAGGCCTGTAGCGGATCCCGGATGTTGATCAGGTGGTGCGGCACGGCTGCCAACTCGGCAGCCGTGGGTTTGGCGGTGCCAATGTCCATGCCCCGATAGACCAGCGCCGAGTCGACGCTGATGATCTCAACGGCGTGTTGGCGTGCGATGGCCAGGGCGGCGGCAGTCTTGCCCGAGGCGGTCGGGCCGGCCAGCGCCAGGTAGCGCAGCGGGCCGCGCGCCGAGGCCGGGGGAATGTCAGTGTTGGCCGGTTTTTCCATGCTTTTGTACCAGAGTCCACGCCGTCAGCGCGATCAGCACGCTCCAGAACCAGACCCCCAGGGCCAGCGGAAAGACCGTGCCGTCCATGTGGGTGCCCAGCCAGCTGCCCATGGCGAAGGCGGCCACCATCATCAAAAATCCGTTCAGCGCCGATGCCGCACCAGCCGTCTGCGGGAATGGCCCCACGGCCCCGCTTTGGCCGCAGGGCTGGTGCACACCGTGGCCCAGCATGAACAGGTAGAAGGGCAGCATGATGGCCCAGCCGGTGTGCAGCCCGCTCAGCGCCAGCACGCCCATGAGGGTGCCACCGCTCAGCGTGAGCGCGCCCGCAATGGCGACCGCGCCACGCACACCAAAACGCGACAGCAATCGGCGGCACAGGAAGGTGCCCAGGATGTAGGCGAATGACATCGAAAACATCAGCAGCCCGTATTGCGTTTTACTCAAACCCAGGACCTGAATAAAAACAAAGGAGGATGAGGCGAGGAACGTAAACAGGCCGCCATACGACGCGCTCGTCAGGGCCGAGAACGCGACAAAGGTGGGGTTGCGCAGAATGGTGAGCCAGGTGCGCAGCAGTGTGGCGGGCTGTAGCGCCGTCATGTTTTTTTGCGGCACGGTCTCTTCATATCGCAGCGCAATCAGGGCCAGGCACACGGCGCCAAAAACTGCCAGCGTCAGCAGGGCCTCACGCCAACTGAACAGGTCGGACAGCAGACCCCCTAGTGGCGCACTCAGGCAGGCAATCACGCCCAGGCCGCCCAAACCCTTGGACATGACGCGCGCGCCCTGCGCCGGTGTGTACAGGTCGCGCACGATGGCGCGGGCGCACATCACCCCGGCACCCATGGCGGCCCCCTGCACGGTGCGCCACACAATCAGCATGCCCATGCTGGGGGACAGCGTGCTGGCGATGGACGCCAGCACGTAGGCCGTCAAGCCGACCAGCAGGATGGGGCGGCGGCCAAAGCGGTCCGACAGCGGGCCCCAGACCAGTTGCGACAGGCCAAAGGCCAGCAGCAGGGCCGTCAGCGTCAACTGCGCCTGCGCCATGGGCGCGCCAAAGCCCTCGGTCAGCGCGGGCAGCGCCGGCAGGTACAAATCCGTGGTGATCGGTTGCAGGCCCAGCAGCAGCGACAAAATCAGAACGATCAGACCGGGTTGCATGGCGGTGACGGGGGGCGGGCAGACATCCGGCTGAGCGTAGCAGATCAAGCGCTGGCGCAGCCAGAAAGCCTGCCTCTGGTAAGCTTATGCTGTGCGTTTTGGCGATCCGCCCGGGTGGCCTGACCGATTCTCTCCCCCTTTGGAAAGTTTTTTGCATGACACGTGTTTTCAATTTCAGCGCCGGCCCGGCCGTCCTTCCTGAACCGGTGCTGCGTCAAGCCGCCGCCGAAATGCTCGACTGGCACGGCTGCGGCATGTCGGTGATGGAGATGAGCCACCGCGGCAAGGAATTTATTGCCATCCACGCCCAGGCCGAGGCGGATTTGCGCGAGTTGCTGGCCATTCCCGCCAACTACAAAGTGCTGTTCCTGCAAGGCGGTGGTTTGGGGCAGAACGCCATCGTCCCGATGAACCTGTTGCGCGGCCATGCCGGCGCGGACTTCATCAACACCGGCGAGTGGATGAAAAAATCCATCAAGGAAGCAAAAAATTTCTGCAAGGTCAATGTCGCTGCCAGCGCCGAAGCCACCGGTTTTACCAGCGTGCCAAAGTTCGGAACCTGGAAGCTCGACCCGGGCGCTGCCTATGTTCACATCTGCTCGAACGAGACCATTGGCGGTGTTGAATACCACTGGACGCCCGACACCGGTGCGGTACCGCTGGTGGCCGACATGTCTTCCAACATCCTGTCGCGCCCGATCGATGTCAGCCGCTACGGCCTGATTTATGCCGGGGCGCAGAAGAACATCGGCCCCGCCGGGCTGACCATCGTGATCGTGCGCGACGATTTGATCGGCCACGCAATACCCCACACGCCGTTCGTGTTTGACTACAGGCAGCAGGCCGACAATGACTCGATGTACAACACGCCGCCGACCTACGCGATCTACATCGCCGGCCTGGTGTTCCAACACCTCAAGGCGCTCGGCGGCCTCCAGGCCATCGAAGCGCACAACCGCCGCAAGGCAGCGCTGCTCTATGACTACCTGGACTCGACCGCGTTTTACAACAACCCGGTGGCACGTGAAGACCGCTCGCTGATGAATGTGCCGTTCAAGCTGAAAAACGAAGCGCTGGACGAGGCCTTTCTGAAGGGCGCGCAGGCACGCGGCATGCTGCAGCTCAAGGGACATCGCTCGGTTGGCGGCATGCGCGCATCGATCTACAACGCCATGCCGGTCGAGGGCGTGCAGGCCCTGGTGGCGTACATGAAAGACTTTGAGGTCAGCCATGGTTGAGCCTATTGGCCTGCCCGGGCGACGCTTCGAGATTCTGGTGCTCAACCAGATTTCCGCCAATGGCCTCAAACGCTTGCCGGCTGAGCGCTACAGCGTCGGCAAGGACGTGACCCGTCCCGACGCCGTGCTGCTGCGTTCGGCCGACCTGCACGCGATGACCATTCCCGACAGCGTGCGGGCGATTGCCCGTGCCGGTGCCGGTACCAACAACATCCCGGTCCGGGCGATGAGCGCGCGCGGCGTACCGGTGTTCAATGCGCCCGGCGCCAACGCCAACGCGGTGAAGGAACTGGTGCTGACCGGCATGCTGCTGGCGGCACGCAACGTCGCCCCGGCGCTGCGTTTTGTTGCCGGCCTGGACGCCGCTATGGCGGACATGAACAAAGCGGTGGAAGAGGGTAAGAAAAATTTTGCCGGTTTTGAGCTGGCCGGCCACACGCTGGGCATTGTGGGCCTGGGCAAAGTCGGCTGCCTGGTGGCCGATGCGGCCATCAAGCTGGGCATGCAGGTGCTTGGGTTTGACCCCGACATCACGGTGGAAGCAGCGTGGAGCCTGCCGGCCCAGGTGAAGAAGGCGGCCAGCGTGGCCGAGGTGCTGAAGAATTCCAACTTTGTGACCTTGCACGTGCCGCTGGTCGATGCCACACGCGACCTGCTCAACGCCGACAAGCTCAAGCTGATGAAACCGGGCGCGGTGTTGCTGAATTTCTCGCGCGAGGGTGTGGTCAGCGAAAGTGCTGTGCTGGCCGCGCTCGACGCGAAACATCTGGGCTGGTATGTCTGCGACTTTCCGTCCGCAGCCATCAACCGCCACAAACAGGTGATTGCGTTGCCGCACCTGGGCGCGTCCACCCGCGAAGCCGAAGAAAACTGCGCCATCATGGTGGTCGACCAGTTGCGCGACTACCTGGAGCACGGCAACGTAGTCAACGCGGTCAACTTCCCCTCGGTTTCCATGGCGCGCGAATCGGCTTACCGGGTGGCGATTGCCAACGCCAATGTGCCCAACATGCTGGGGCAGATCTCCACCGCGATGGCGCAGGCCGGCCTGAACATTCACAACATGGTCAACAAGTCGCGCGGCGACATGGCCTACACGCTGGTTGATGTCGAAAGCCCGGTCAGCGCCGCGGCGTTGGACCAGATTCGCTCGATTGCCGGTGTGCTGGGGCTGCGCTACCTGCCCGATCCGGACCGTTAAGCCAGTTCAGCGGTTTCACGCATGAGGAGACACGGAGGCAAGTTATCATGACGGCTTCCCTCCGTGGGCTGGCTGGCAGCCCCCGATCCCGTCCAATCAACAGCCTGGTACTCAAGCGGCAGCGATTCCTGTGCGTCTTAATTCAATCAAGTTATCGGGCTTCAAGTCCTTCGCCGAGCCGACGACCTTCATGCTGCCGGGGCAACTGGTGGGGGTGGTCGGGCCCAATGGCTGTGGCAAGTCCAACATCATGGACGCGGTGCGCTGGGTGCTGGGCGAGTCCAGGGCGTCGGAGTTGCGCGGCGAGTCGATGCAGGACGTCATTTTCAATGGCACTACCAGCCGCAAACCGGCCAGCCGCGCCAGCGTCGAGCTGGTGTTTGACAACGCCGACCAGCGCGCCGGTGGCCAGTGGAGCCAGTTTGGCGAGATTGCGGTCAAGCGCGTGCTCACGCGCGACGGCACCAGCAGTTACTACATCAACAATCAGCCGGTGCGCCGACGTGACGTGCAGGACGTGTTTCTGGGTACCGGTCTGGGGCCGCGTGCCTACGCCATCATCGGCCAGGGCACCATCAGCCGCATCATAGAGAGCAAGCCCGAAGAACTGCGCCTGTTTCTGGAAGAGGCGGCCGGGGTTTCCAAGTACAAGGAACGCCGGCGCGAGACCGAGAACCGCCTGAGTGACACCCGCGAAAATCTGACCCGGGTGGAAGACATCCTGCGTGAACTCAACGCCAACCTGGAAAAGCTGGAGGCTCAGGCCGAGGTGGCCCAGAAGTACAAGGCCCTGCAAGCCGATGTCACCCTCAAGCAGCACCAGCTCTGGTTTCTCAAGCGGACCGAGTCCGAGACCGAGCAGGCCAGGATCAAGGCTGACGCCCAAGGCGCGCTCAACGCGCTGGAGAGCCGGGTGGCGGATTTGCGCCAGATAGAAGCCGAACTGGAGACCGTGCGCCAGGCCCACTATGCGGCCGGGGATCAGGTCAACCAGGCCCAGGGTTTGCTGTACGAGGCCAGCACCGAGGTCGGTCGGCTGGAGGCCGAGATTCGCTTTGTGGTGGAGGGGCGCCAGCGCATCGAACAGCGCCTGCTTGGCCTCAAAGAGCAAGCCGCCCAGTGGGCCAGCCGCGAGGATGACGCGCAGAGAGAAATAGCCAACCTGCTGGAACTGGCCATGCTTGGTGAAGAAAAAACCGAACTGCTGGCAGCCCAGGTGGAAGACCAGGCCCAGCAGCTACCCGATCTGGAAGAAGCTTTGCGCCTGGCCCAAAAAGGTGCCAACGAGCAGCGGGCCAGTGTCGGCCAGGTGCAGCAGCAAATCCAGGTGCTGGCGGCAGAGCAACGCAGTATTGAGGAGCAATCGCGCCAGCTCAACAGCCGCCGCGAACGCCTGACTACGGACCGCAACGCACTCGCCGTACCCGATGAGGCCCGGCTGCTGAACCTGCAGAGCCAGCTTGAACAGGCGCAGGAGAGCGCCAGCGTGGCAGAAGGCCGCCTGCATGAGTTGCAGGACACCGTGCCGCAACTCGACGAGACCCGGCGCCAACAGCAACAGGGGGTCAACACGGAGTCGGCCCGACAGGCCGATTTGTCGGCCCGCATGGAGGCGCTCAAGGCGCTGCAGGAAAAGGTCAAGACCGACGGCAAGCTGCAGCCCTGGCTGGCCAAACACGGACTGGACAAGCTGCAGGGTTTGTGGAGCCGCATTCACATCGAGCAGGGTTGGGAAAATGCCCTGGAAGGGGCGCTGCGCGAGCGTCTGGGTGCGCTGGAAGTGTCGCGCCTGGACCTGGTGCGCGCCTTTGGCAATGACGCACCGCCCGCCAAGCTGGCGTTTTACAGTCCGCCGCTGGCAGCCGTGCCCTCAATGCCCTCACCGCTTGCACGCCTGTCCGATTTGCTGCGGCTCAATGACGCCGGTCAGAAAGCCGTGTTGGCCGATTGGTTGCATGACTGTTTCACGGCCCCGAGTTTTGAGGACGCCCTGGCCCGCCGCAATGAGTTGCAGCCGGGCGAGCTGATTTTTGTGAAGAGCGGGCATGCCGTTGGCCGGTACAGCGTGAGCTTTTACGCGCCGGATTCGGAACAGGCTGGCTTGCTGGCGCGGGCCCAGGAAATTGAAAATCTGGAGAAGCAGCTTCGGGCACAAGCCTTGCTCAGCGATGCATCCCGCTCTGCGCTGGTGCGCTCTGAGGCGGCGTATGCGGATGCCGCACAGCGTCTGCTGCTGGTGCGTCGTGAAGCAAGCGAGAGCCAGAGCCGGGCCCATGCATTGCAGGTGGAAACCTTGCGACTGACGCAGGCAGCCGAACAAGCCCGTGTCCGCAGTGCGCAAATTACCGGTGACCTGGCCGAGGTCGATGCCCAATTGAACGATTTGCAGGAGCGCCGGGTGACTGCAGAAGGTCGTTTTGAAGAGTTGGACATGCAGTTGGCCGATACCCAGGAACGTCATGCCGAGCTCGATGAGCGCGTGATGGGGGCAGAGCGCAAATTGAACCAGTCCAGAGAGCAACAGCGCAGTCTGGAACGCCAGGTGCAAGAGGCAACTTTTGCCCTGCGCAGCCTCGATGCACGCAAGGCCGAATTGTCCCGTGCTATCGAAACCGCAGCGCAGCAGGAAAATTCCATAAGGTCTGAGGCGCAAGGAGCCCATGAAGAATTAACACGGTTGAACGACGCGGCGGCCCAGGGTGGTTTGCAAAATGCCTTGGCGCTCAAGCTTGAGCGGGAGAAGGCGCTGGGCTCCAAACGCAGCGAATACGACGATCTGACCGCCAAATTGCGCGCCAGCGACGAGCGCCGCCTGCAGTTAGAGCGCGAGCTCGACCCCTTGCGTCAGCGCATTACCGAATTTCAGCTCAAGGAACAGGCCGCGCGCTTGGGCTTTGAGCAATACACCCAGTTACTCACCGACGCGCACGCCGATCTGGAGGCCGTAGCCCTTTCCATCGCACAAGGTAACGTGCGTCTGGCGGGCATGCAGGGTGAGATTGACCGCCTGCATCGTGACCTTGTAGCCTTGGGGGCCGTCAACCTGGCAGCGCTCGATGAGTTGGCCACAGCCAGTGAGCGCAAGCAGTTTCTGGACGCCCAATCGGCTGACCTGAATGAAGCCATGAACACCCTGATCGAGGCCATCAAGAAGATTGACGGCGAAACCCGGGCGCTGCTGGCGGGCACCTTCAATGCGGTCAACGAGCATTTTGGCAAAATGTTTCCCGAGCTGTTTGGGGGCGGCAACGCCCGGCTCGTCATCACCGGAGAAGAAATCCTGGACTCGGGCGTGCAGGTGATCGCCCAGCCGCCGGGCAAGAAGAACCAGACCATTCATTTGCTCTCGGGTGGCGAAAAAGCGCTGACGGCGATTGCCCTGGTGTTTGCGATTTTCCAGCTCAACCCGGCGCCTTTTTGTCTGCTCGATGAGGTCGATGCGCCACTCGACGATGCCAACACCGAGCGCTATGCCAAGCTGGTGTCGAGCATGAGCAAGGAAACCCAGTTCCTGTTCATCAGCCACAACAAGATCGCCATGGAAATGGCCAGGCAGTTGATCGGCGTCACCATGCAGGAGCAGGGCGTCTCGCGCATCGTGGCGGTGGACATGGATGCGGCGGTCTCGATGGCGGAAGTCGCCTGATGTCCATGAGCAATCTGCAGATCGGTCTGGCCCTAGCGGGTGGCTTGGTGCTGGCAGCCATGCTGGCGCACGGGGCCTGGACGTCGCGCAAAAATCAGCCCCGGCAAGCCACGCCCGATGATCCCATCGACCCAACCCGGACCGAACTCCAGGGCAGTGGGGCGATTGAGCCGGGGTTTGATGCGGCAGCCTTTGATGTCGGGAACTTTCCCCTGCCGATGCTCGACAAAAGGCTTTCGATGGATGCCTTGATTGACGTCATGGCGCCGATTACGCTGGATGGCCCGGTCTCGGGTGATGCAGCGCTGGCCGCGATGCCCGCGACGCGACGCGCCGGCAGCAAGCTGTTTTCCATCGAGGGCTTCAATGAGTCAAACCAGCGTTGGGAAATGCCGCAGGCGGGGCAGCGCTATGCCACCTTTCAGGCCGGGGTGCAGCTTGCCAACCGTTCGGGTGCACTCAACGAGATTGAGTACTCTGAATTTGTCATGAAGACCCAGGCCTTCTGCGAAAGTGTCAATGGCACACCGGATTTCCCGGAGATGCTCGAAGAAGTTGCCAGGGCCCGTGAGCTGGACCAGTTTGCCAGCGACCACGATGGCCAACTTGGATTTGTGCTGCGCGCCCGCAATGCGGCCTGGAGCCCTGGTTATGTGCAGCAGAATGCCGCGCGCCTGGGGTTTGTGGCAGGGTCCATTCCCGGACGCATGGTCATGTCGGCCAGTGTTGCCGGCCTGCCGCCGGTGCTGGAGCTGAGTTTCGATGCGCAGGCGGCATTGGCCGACGATCCGGCGCAGTCGGCCATTCGGGAGCTCGCGATCAGTCTGGACGTGGCCCAGGTCGATCGCAGCGAGCGCGCTTTTGTCCGCCTGCGCGAGGCCGCCCTGTGGCTGGCAAGCAGCATGGATGGCGTGGTGACCGACGACAACGGCCGGCCGCTGCCGTCCGAGGCCATGGACGTGATTGGCGCAGAACTGGAACACTTGTACGACACGCTCGATCAGCACGATCTGTCAGCAGGCTCAGCCCTGGCGCGGCGCCTTTTTTCCTGAATTCCGGGTTTTTTCTGTCACCTCATGGTCACGAAGGATTTGTTCCCGCCCCAGGTGTCGCCGTCTGACCCCGCCCATATCGCGCAGCTCAGGCGCGCACTGCATCAGCACGCGCATCGCTATTACGTGCTGGATGAACCCACCATTCCGGATGCCGAGTACGACCGCCTGTTTCAGGAATTGCAGACGATTGAGGCGCAACACCCTGAGCTGATGACGTCCGATTCCCCGACACAGCGCGTGGGGGGTCGTGCGCTCGAATCGTTTGCCAATGTGCGCCATGCCGTTCCCATGCTGAGCATTCGCACCGAGACCGACACCGAGCCCTCTGGTGCCCAGAATTTTGATGCCCGCGTGCGGCGGGAACTCGGGCTCGATGAGTCAGCCCCAGCCGTCGAATATGTGGCCGAACCCAAGTTTGACGGCCTGGCCATCAACCTGCGCTACGAGCGCGGCGTGCTGGTGCAGGCCGCCACCCGAGGTGATGGCGAAGTGGGTGAAGACGTCACGCAAAATATTCGCACAATTGGCGAGATTCCGCTCAGTCTCGATGCCGTTCGTCCTGAGCTTGTCGAAGGGCATGAGCAGGCTTCGACCCTTCGACTAGCTCAGGACAGGCCAGGCTCAGCCCGAACGGTTTGGTTGGTACCGTCGGTGCTGGAGGTGCGGGGCGAGGTGTACATGCGCCGCGATGACTTTGAAGCCTTGAATGAGAAGCAGCGTGAGAAGGGCGATAAAACCTTTGTCAATCCCCGCAACGCCGCAGCCGGTGCTGTGCGCCAGCTCGACCCTGCCATGGCCGCCCAACGGCCCTTGAGCTTCTTTGCCTATGGCTTGGGTGAGGTCACGCCAGCGGAGGCGGGCGGCCCCGACTTTGGAACCCATTTTGAAATGCTGCAAGCCCTCAAATCTTGGGGTTTTCCGGCATCATCTCTGGTCAGTATTGCACAAGGAGCTACTGAATTAATAGCGTATCACGCTTCAGTGGGGCAGCAGCGCGACAGCCTAGGTTTTGACATTGACGGCGTCGTTTACAAGGTCAACAGCCTGGCGCTGCAAAAACAGATGGGCTTTGTAACGCGCGAGCCGCGCTGGGCGGTGGCGCACAAATACCCGGCCCAGGAACAGCTCACTACCGTCCTGGGCATTGACGTGCAGGTCGGGCGTACCGGCAAACTCACGCCGGTGGCCAAGTTGGCCCCGGTGTTTGTGGGCGGTGTGACGGTGACCAACGCGACACTGCATAACGAAGACGAAGCGCGCCGCAAGGACGTGCGGGTGGGCGACACCGTGATCGTGCGCCGCGCTGGCGACGTCATTCCTGAAGTGGTGGGCGTGGTGCTCCCTGTCGTTCGCATTGACTCCTCCGTTCGGGCTGAGCCTGTCGAAGCCCTTCGACCCCTTCGACAGCGCTCAGGACAGGCAGCTCAGCCCGAACGCGGCCCGGTCTTCACCATGCCGCGCCAGTGCCCGGTCTGCGGTTCAGACGCCGTGCGCGAAGAAGGCGAGGCGGACTACCGCTGCACCGGCGGCCTGTTCTGCGGTGCCCAGCGCAAGGAGGCCATCCTGCATTACGCGCAGCGCCGTGCGGTTGAGGTTGAAGGCCTGGGCGACAAGCTGGTCGAGCAGCTCGTTGACGCCAACATCATCCGCACCTTGCCCGATCTGTACCGCCTCGGTCTGACCGCGCTCGCCAGTCTGGACCGGATGGCCGAAAAATCTGCGCAAAACATACTTGAGGCGCTGCAAAAATCGAAGCAAACCACGCTGCCGCGCTTTCTGTTCGGGCTTGGCATCCGCCATGTAGGCGAGGCGACCGCTAAAGAATTGGCGCACCATTTCGGACAGCTTGACGCCATCATGGACGCGACGCAGGAGCAACTGCTGGCAGTCAATGACGTGGGCCCCATCGTGGCGCAAAGCCTGCGCACGTTTTTTGACCAGACGCACAACCGCGAGGTGGTGGAGCAGTTGCGCGCCTGTGGTGTGACATGGGAAGAGGGCGCGCCTGCTGCGGTTGATCCCAAGCCTTTGAGCGGCAAGACCTTCGTCATCACCGGCACGCTGCCCAGCCTGAGTCGCGATGCGGCCAAAGACCTGATCGAGGCGGCGGGCGGCAAAGTGGCGGGCTCGGTCAGCAAGAAAACCAGTTTTGTGGTGGCAGGCACTGAGGCGGGCAGCAAGCTCGACAAGGCAAAAGAACTGGGTATTGCAGTGCTGGATGAAGCCGGTTTGAAGGAGTTGCTTGATGGCGGTTCGTGACTCATAATCTGCCCATGTCTACCGCCGAAATCCTTGAATCCGCCCGCAAACTCCGCCCAGACGAGCGGCTCAAGCTCATTGACGCCCTGCTGGAGACGCTTGACGAACCCGATCCCGTGATCGAGGCGGCGTGGGCCGCAGAGGCGCAAGATCGGCTTGCTGCCTATGAGCGCGGCGAATTGCCGCTAGCCGATATCGGACCATTGCTTGCAAAGTACCGCTGAGCATGCGATTTGAATACGCGGCGGCGGCGGTTGATGAGGTGGACGAGGCGCTGGCCTATTACCAGGCGATTGACCCCGCTCTGAGTTCACGACTCGTTCGTGAGATTGAAGATGCGGTGCATTTGATACAGCGCTTTCCCTTGGGATGGCGCCCGATTGACGATGACCTGCGGCAGCGAAGACTCAAGTCATTCCCCTATTCGTTCGTGTACACCGTTCGAGGCGATGTGATCGGCATGATTGCTTTTGCCAACTCACATCGACGTCCCGGCTATTGGCGCGACAGACTCGAATTACCATGACTGTTCGTGACATCCTCAAAATGGGCGATCCGCGTTTGCTGCGCGTCGCGCAACCCGTCACCCAGTTCGACGCGGATGAGCTGCATCTGCTGATCACCGACATGCTCGACTCCATGCGGGCCGCCAATGGGGCCGGGCTGGCAGCCCCGCAAATCGGGGTCGATATTCAGGTGGTGATTTTTGGTTCGAACGAGCGCAATTCGCGCTATCCGGATGCGCCGATCGTGCCCAAAACGGTGTTGCTGAACCCCGTGATCACGCCACTGGGGCAGTCAGAGCATGACGCGACGGTGCTTGAAGTGGAGGACTGGGAAGGCTGCCTCTCAGTGCCGGGCTTGCGCGCCATGGTGCCGCGTTTCTCGCGCATCCGCTACACCGGCTTTGACCAGTATGGCGACCCGATCGACCGCACGGTGGAGGGTTTTCATGCCCGCGTGGTGCAGCATGAATGTGATCACCTGATGGGCGTGCTGTACCCGATGCGGGTGCGCGATTTCAGCCGCTTTGGTTTTACCGAGGTTCTCTTTCCGGGGCTGGACACGCCGCAGGATGACTGAGGCGGCGGGTGATCAATGTCTGGCTCCTTGTGTTGGTGTCGTGGGCATCACTCAAGGCCGGTGTATCGGCTTTGCAGCGAAGGAGCGGTCGGTTAGATGTGTGGTCCGCTGGGCTGCAGTCAGGCAACATGTAACGTCAGGCAAGCGAACTCGACGTTGAGCAAATTTCGCCAGGATAGGCGACAGGGTTTAAGGGGATGCAAATGACTTCAGTTTTTTTGGTAAATGGCTGCGAACCAAGTCGGTATGCGCCTTGTCGCCGAATCGGGTCATCCGTACCCGGATGCGAATTTCAGGTTTATCCCGTCGGATAAACTGGCATCGTAGAATATCCGACGATCTACATTACGTTAGAGGTAACAATATGATCCCTGAATTGCTCGGTGCAGCACAAAGCGTTCAATCTCTATTCTCTCTTCTTAAGGCGGCGAACGGCCTCGCCAATTACAACGAGATTGTTGCCGCAGTATCTGAGGTAAACACCAAGCTGCTGCAAGCCAACGCCGTCGCTCTCGCAGCCCAAGAAAAACAATCTTCTCTGTCTGCGAAAGTACACGAACTCGAAAAGGAGTGTGCACGCCTTAAAGATTGGGGCGCAGAAAAAGAGAAGTACGAACGTCGCCAAGTTGCCCCCGGTGTGTTTGCTCAACTTGAAAAGAATTTTGTGGGTGAAATGGAGTCCGCACATAAGTTGTGCTGCAACTGCTTCGACAAAGCCATCCCATCCACATTGCAGCAAAACCAAGTAGTTGATCCTAAGATCGGGCGCATGCCCAAACTGGTTTGCCCCAACGGGTGTCCGCCAATTGTTTTTCGCCATTACCTCTAACCCTGCATTCGAGCGGGACGCGCCAAAAGCGGCGCGCCCCTCAATTTGAACGTTGGGCCGCAAACCATTTCCTCGGAGAAAACTGAATGTCTTTAACAAATGCTTATGTGCAGGTCTATGGGCAACTCCCTGAATTGTTCGGACGCATCTCCGAAGGGTCGGCCCCCGACAAATTTACCACTCAGCATCTCAAAGACTGGGGCTACACGTCATCAAACTACAGAGCAGTCATTCCCCTTCTAAAAGCCCTAGGATTTTTGTCAGCCGATGGTTCGCCAGCAAGCAGATACCATGAATACCGAAGTACGGTTCAGTCCAAGCGTGTAATGGCTGAGGCCATACGGGATGCATATGGCGACCTATTCACCATTAAGGCGAAACCCACCACTGCGGACCGACAACTCATTGAGGGGAAGTTCAAAAGCACACACAACGCATCTCCGACCACAGCAAAACTAATGGCGAGTACGTTTTACGCGCTTCTTGATCTCGCCGATTTATCTACAAATCCAGAGCAAAAAGTTGAGATTAAGGCTTCTTCGAAAGAGACATCCGAGCCTGCTCTCCAAGAGGAGGCGCCACCGCCATCAAAAATACACAGCCGACCGTCACTTCACTACAACATACAGATTCATCTGCCCGCGACAAAAGATATTGAAGTCTTCAACGCCATATTTAAATCGCTGAAGGAGCATCTCCTTGACTGATTTACGGAAAGATCTCCGAGACTATATGTTTCGCGGTCTGATGTTCGAATCTGAGGCTGGGCAGTTTCAGGCTGCTGGAATTCAAGTCGGGGCAGATCAAGGTCAAGCGGAAGAGCGACTGCTTTCAGAAGCATTGTCGGCATTTGGTGTCACGCGAAGAAACAGTGCTCTTGAGATGGCAAGGCTTTACGCAGTTCTTCACTGCTTCGAGAACGAAGTACGTTCTCTCATTCGTGAAACTCTCGAGGAGAAGGAAGGCACCGACTGGATCGAAAAACTTCCCAACAAAATTAAGCAGCATGCAGAGTCTCGGCAAAAAACTGCATTCTCAGATTCTTGGTTGGAGGGCGAAAAATCGGACACCCTTGGATTCGTTGATTTTGGGCAGTTATCGTCAATCATTCTTGAAAAATGGCAACACTTTGAAGCGCTGATACCTTCTCAGCACTGGTTGAAGCAGCGAATGGACGAATTAGAGAAAACAAGAAATTTCATCGCTCATAACCGAACGCTTTTACCCAGCGAGTTCCAAAGAATCTACATGTACATCGCTGATTGGAATAGGGTCATCGGGCTATAAGCATGCCGCCCAACGGAAGTAAGGTTAGATCGTGCGCAGCCACGATCTGAACTGTTTGTTGGACGAGCCCGGTCCGTGAGGCGGGGTCAGCCTACAGAAAATATATATTTTGGGAAAATGCCGAATGCAACTTTTTGAATGGAAAACTGTGCTCCGCCAGGGACTTGGCCGAAACCGTTGCGGTAGTCGGCACCCTCTATTGGCGTTGACGTACCGATTATGCCCTCATTCGAGCCACGGTTCTCGATCGATATGGAGACATCGCTCCCCGGCCAAGTCACAACGGTTAATCAGGACTCGCCCGCACGCCAAATCGGGTGCAGCGAAAATCGTGCTGAACGATTCACTATTTTCGCCGCATTTCCTCCGCGTAGCGGCTTCGTCCATGAGACTTTACGCGTATCATTTTTCCCATGAGTCCAACTATCTTTCGTGAAGGCGGCTTCCGTTTCTATTTGTTCTCGCGCGAGGAAACGAGAATGCATGTGCATGTTCAAACCCAAAATGGCGAGGCCAAGTTCTGGCTTGAGCCTGCTATTGAACTGGCTCAGTTCATAGGTCTTTCCCGGCGCGAGATTAATGAAGCACTCCGCCTTGTTCAGGAGCATCAAAATGACATCCGCAGCGCTTGGCATACCCATTTCCCCCGTTGAGGTTACCAACATCTCTCAGCACGGCTTCTGGCTGTTGCTTGGGGATGAGGAACTTTTTCTTCCGTTTACTGAGTTTCCATGGTTTAGGGACGTTGCGGTCGGAAAGATTTTGCATGTCGAGCTTCCCTCTTTAAATCACCTCTACTGGCCCGAATTGGATGTCGACTTGACTGTTGAATCTATTCGGCATCCAGAGCAGTTTCCGCTGGTTAGCAAGGTCAGCGCCCAACCCATCCATCAACCCGGACGCAAGCGATAAAGCCGCTTGCGCCGGTCATGTCAGACGTGTGTGCCGTGCATGGCACGAATCCGGCCGTGAGGCTTCTTCCTATCCCGATTAGGCGTCCAAATCCCTCGCGATATACTGACACTTTTCAAGGAGGCTCTATGCGCTATCGCATCGCCGTTCACCACTCAGACGAAGGCTATTCCGTTTCAGTTCCCGGATTGCCGGGCTGCTGGTCTCAGGGTGCCACGGACGCGGAGGCAGTCGAGAACATCAAGGATGCGATTCGCGAGTATCTCGCCGTGGTCGAGGAGCAGCTTCGCGGCGAAGAAATTCGCGAGATTGAAGTCGCGGCCTGACCTTGGCAAAAATACCTGGCGTCAACCACCTCGACGCAGTGCGCGCTCTGCAAAAGGCTGGCTTTGCGATTGCTCGCCAAGGCAAGCACATCGTCATGTCAAACGGCACCCGCATCCTGACGATCCCACGGCATAACCCGGTCAACGCTTTTACGCTCGGCGGCATCGTGCGTGACGCCGGGCTTACGGTTGAGCAGTTTCGCGATCTCCTGTAGTTGCGAGTCTGAAGCTGCCTGACCGGTCAGACCCATTCAAGCCAGCACTTCCAGCAACTCGGTCTCGATCGCAATCTGTGCCCGGTTCTGCTGTAGTTCCGGCCCGTCGATCAGGAAGGTGTCGTCCACACGCTCCCCTAAAGTGTTGATCTTGGCCAGTTGCAGATTGATGTGGTGGCGCGCCAGCACGCGGGCCACGCTGTACAGCAGCCCGATACGGTCACTGGCCGAGATGTTGAGCAGCCAGCGCTGCGCTTTCTCATCCGGCTGCAGGGTGACCCGGGGCGCGATCGGGAAACTCTTGACCCGGCGTGACACGCGTCCGCGGCTCGGTGGCGGCAGTGGCCCGGTCTGGGCAATCGCGCGGCCCAACTCGCTCTCCACCATGCTGGTGAGTTCGCGGTAATGTTCGGGCAAGGCCGAGGCAACCACCTGAAACGTGTCGAGCGCATAGCCGTTGTTGGCGGTGTGCACGCGCGCGTCCAGAATGCTGAAGCCGCCCTGGTCAAAATAGCCGCAGATGCGGGCAAACAGATCCGCCTGGTCCGGCGTGTAGACCAGCACCTGCAGCCCCTCGCCCAGGGGCGACGGGCGGGCCCGCACGATCGATTTGCCGGCACCCACAAAACGCGAGAGTTGCCGGGTGTGCCAGGCAATGTCGGCGGCGTCGTGGCGCATGAAATAGCCCACCTCCAGCGTATCCCACAAGGTTTTGTGGGCCTCAAATGGCAGGGCATGCAGGGCGAGCAGAACCAGTGCCTCGCGCTTGCGGGCTTCCACCTCGACGTGTGGATCGGGTGCGTGGCCACCCAGTGCCCGCAGGGTCAGGCGGTAAAGGTCCTCCAGCAGTTTGCCCTTCCAGGCGTTCCAGACCTTGGGCGAGGTGCCACGAATGTCGGCTACTGTGAGCAAATACAGGGCGGTGAGATTGCGCTCGTTGCCGACGCGTTTGGCAAACGCGGCAATGATGTCGGGGTCACTCAAGTCTGATTTTTGCGCGATGCGGCTCATCGTCAGGTGCTCCTGAACGATGAACTCGATCAGGCTTGCGTCTTCACGCTCGATCGCGTGCTGCTTGCAAAAGCGCCGCACGTCGGTGGCGCCCAGTTTCGAGTGATCGCCACCGCGGCCTTTGGCGATGTCGTGAAAAAGCGCCGCGATGTACAAAATCCAGGGTTTGTCCCAGCCCGAGGCCAGTTGCGAGCAAAACGGGTACTCGTGGGCGTGCTCGACGATAAAGAAGCGCCGCACATTGCGCAGCACCATCAAAATGTGCTGGTCCACCGTGTAGACGTGAAACAGGTCGTGCTGCATCTGCCCCACGATGCGGCGAAACACCCACAGGTAGCGCCCCAGCACCGAGGTCTGGTTCATCAGCCGCATGGCGTGCGTGATGCCGTCGCGCTGCATCATGATCTGTCTGAAGGTGGCGCGGTTCACCGGGTCGTTGCGGAACTTGGCATCCATCAGGCCACGGGCGTTGAACAGGGCGCGCAGGGTGCGTGCCGACAAACCCTTGACGCCGACCGTGGTTTGGTAGATCAGGAAGGTTTCCAGAATGGCATGCGGCTCGCGCTGGTACAGGTCGTCGCTGGCAACCTCCACCATGCCCGCCTTGTCATGGAAGCGCGCATTGATCGGTCGTGGCGTGTGCGTCGACGGGTTGAGCCGCTCCTCGATGTTGAGCAGCAATATCTGGTTGAGCTGGGTGACGGCCTTGGCCGCCCAGTAATAGCGGCGCATCAGGGCTTCGCTGGGGCGCACAAACGCACGTTTGTCGGTAGTGGCCGAGGGCGCCTCAAAGCCAAAGGAGTGCGCCACGGCGCCTTGCAGGTCAAACACCAGCCGGTCTTCGCGGCGCTGTGCGATCCAATGCAAACGGGCGCGAATCAGCCGCAACAGCGCTTCGTTGTGTTTGATTTGCTTCACCTCAAAGGCAGTGGCCAGACCGCCTTTGGCCAGCGCATCCCAAGTGCCGCCATACCCGGCCGCTTTGGCCACCCACAAAATCACCTGCAAATCGCGCAGCCCGCCCGGTGACTCCTTGCAATTGGGTTCCAGCGAATAAGGGGTGTCCTCAAACTTGCTGTGGCGCTGGCGCAGCTCCAGTGTTTTGGCGACAAAAAAGGCGTTCGGATCGAGTGCGAAAAAAAACTGTTTTTGAAATCCCGCAAACAGCGCGGCGTTGCCTGTGATCAGCCGCGCTTCGAGCAGCGAGGTCTGCACGGTGACGTCACGGGCAGACTCATTGAGGCACTCGGCCACCGTGCGAACACTGGAGCTAATCTCCAGCCCGGCATCCCAGCAACTGCCAATGAAGCCCTCAATCCGGGCCTTGAGCTGCGCATCGGTGTCGGGTGACTGGTCGTCTGGCAACAGCACCAGCACATCGACATCGGAGTAGGGAAACAACTCGCCACGCCCGAAGCCGCCGACTGCCGCCAGGGCAAAGGGGCTGGTAAAACCCGCCTGTTGCCACAGCGTCCGAAGCGTGGCGTCAGCCAGCGCAGAGAGCTTGCCCAGCGTGGCACGAACCCCCCGGGTTGAAGACGTGCCACTGGACGCCAGCGACTCCAGCAATGCCGATTTTTGTGCCCGGTAATGACTGCGCAGCGCTTCCAAATCGGTCATGGCTTGCTATGCAATGAACAGCGTCAGCGTCAGCACAAACTCAGACGGTTGCAGGGGCGGGGGAGGGTGCCGATGCCGATGCAGTCACCGGCACGAATGACGGGATCGCCGGGCTGCCCTTTGACAAGGTCAAGACCTCGTAACCGGTCTGCGTCACCAACACGGTGTGTTCCCATTGCGCTGACAGCGAGCGGTCTTTGGTGACGATGGTCCAACCATCGCCCAGTTCCTTGATTTCCTTGCGCCCGACGTTGAGCATGGGCTCAACCGTGATCGTCATGCCGGCTTTGAGCTGATCCAGCGTACCGGGCCGGCCGTAGTGCAACACTTGGGGTTCTTCGTGGAAGCTGCGACCAATGCCGTGGCCACAAAACTCCCGCACCACGCTCAGGCCGTGGCCTTCTGCAAACGTCTGGATGGCGTGGCCAATGTCGCCCAGGTAAGCGCCGGCCTTGATTTTGACAATGCCATGCCACATCGCCTGGTAGGCCAGCGCGCACAACCGACGCGCGGCGACGGACGCATCGCCCACCATGAACATGCGGCTGGAGTCGCCATGCCAGCCATCCTTGATGACGGTGACGTCGATGTTGACGATATCGCCCTTCTTCAGCGGCTTGTCATTCGGAATACCGTGGCAGACCTGATGGTTGATCGAAGTGCAGATCGCCTTCGGGTAGGGATTGTGGCCCGAGGGTGCGTAGTTCAGCGGGGCCGAGATGGCTTGTTGCACCTGGGTCGTGTAGTCATCGGCCAGTTGGTCCAGCTCGTTGGTGGTGACGCCGGGCTTGACGAAGGGGGTCAGGTAGTCCAGCAGCTCGGCGGCCAGCCGGCCCGCCACGCGCATGCCGGCAATGCCTTCGGCGTCTTTGTAGGTAATTGTCATGGGTCAATTATCCCATTGCGCATGATTCAGAGGAGGCCGGTAAAAATCATTGCGTCCCAAAAATACGATCCCCTGCATCACCCAGCCCCGGCAGGATGTAGCCATGTTCGTTGAGCTGGCGGTCAATCGCGGCCGTGTAGATCGGCACATCCGGGTGCGCTTTGCGCATTGTGGCAATGCCTTCGGGGCAGGTCAGCAGGCAGACAAACTTGATCGATTTGGGATTGAGCGCCTTGATGCGCTGCACCGCGGCCACGGCCGAATTGCCGGTGGCCAGCATCGGGTCCACCACCACCACATCGCGTTCCTGCATGTCCTTGGGCATCTTGAAGTAGTACTCCACCGCCTGCAGCGTTTGGGGGTCGCGGTACAGGCCAATGTGGCCGACGCGGGCGCCCGGCACCACGCTCAGCATGCCGTCCAGAATGCCGGTGCCGGCGCGCAGGATGGAGACAAACACCAGCTTTTTGCCGTCAATCATTTTGGCTGTCATGGTTTCCAGCGGCGTTTCGATTTGCACCTCCTGCATCGGCATGTCGCGCGTCACTTCGTAGGCCATCAGCATGCTGACTTCATTGAGCAGACGGCGAAAGCTGTTGGTACTGGCTTCTTTTTTGCGCATCAGCGTCAGTTTGTGCTGAACCAGCGGGTGGCTCACCAGATGGACTTGCGGGGTGTGCTTGTCGGAGCTGCTCATGACTGGTCTTTCTCAAAAAATCAGGCCCCCATGGTAAGGGCGTATCGACCCAAGTTGCAGGATTGAGCCTATTTTCCGCCACAAAAAAACCGGGCATCTGCCCGGTTTTTTCAAGTCCAGCGCCGACTACAGAGGTGTGCAGACCATGAAGCCGGTGGTGGCCTCAGCGTAGTTCTCAACCGCTGCCGGTGCCGCCACCGTGGTGGTGCTGGTCGCGACGGTTGCGCGAAAGTTGCCGGTCGAATTGACACCATCGTCCAGCAGCCGGTCCAGCGTGCCGGCCTGTTTGCCGGTCAAACCATTGAGACAAACGACATTTCTGAGGCCCAAGCCCATCACGTTGTTGGTGATGGCGGTGAAACCGTCACCCGCATTCTGCGGCAGAGTCAGCAGCGCCGGACTGCCCTCTATGAAGCCGGCATACCGAAGCGCTTGAATAGCCTGCATGCCTTCCGTAGTGGCCGCAGGCGGAAATATGACCGCTGTGCCGCCAGCCCCAATCAGGGCATTGTTGTCACCGGCTGTAAACGTCACGGTACCCCAGCCGCGCGTGGTGTGCGTGGTGGTGGTGAGGTCATCCCCTGGCAGACCGCGGTAACGGCTCTTGTAGCTGGTCACTGCGGCGGTCATGTTGTTGATGTCTTTGACCATGTTCGTGACCCTCGCGTTTTCTATCATCTCCTGCCCCTTCAGAATGCCGGTCAGAAGCAGACCGATGATGACCAGCACGATGGCGATCTCGACCAAAGTGAAACCGGCTTGTTTGTTCAATGTTTTCATAATATAAATCTCCAGATTAATGATGTTGCGGCAGAGACAAGCTGCTGCTGCCGGCCATTACAAATCGCGGCAGATTGTGTAGAACCCCCCAGTATTCGCATAGGTAGTAGTACCTGTTGTTGGAGCCGTCTGGGCGTACCGGTCGGTCCCCGACGTGGCGCGCAGGTTGCCACCATGGGCGAGACCATCGTCCAGTTGCTTGTCAATCGAGAGTGCCGATTGTTCTGGCACACTGCTCAGGCAAACCACCAACTGATTGCTAGCTGAAGATCGCCCCTGGATTTGTGTGGTGTTGGCAATAGCCGTTCGTCCGCCCCACGCGTTCACCGGCAGCACCGCTGCGCCCGTTGCGGTTAAATCGCCGGAGAGAAAACCGGCCATGCGCAGGTGCTGGAAAAACGCTGCAGTCTCTGTGCCGCTAGTAGCAGTAGAAGTAACAGCGAAGGTGTCAGTAAGGACGCCCTCAATAACGCCATCGGCGTCGCCGGCCTTCGTTCCTGCCCATGCAGCCCCACGCGTGTCAGCAGTTTTGTCATCGCCCGCCAAAGCCTGGTAGCGCTCGACGTAAGCACTGTGGGCGACGGCAATGCTAGTGAGCTGGGCGACAGCGCTCTTGATACGGCCGGCTTCGATCAGCTCCTGCCCCTTCATAGCGCCGCCCAGAATCAGGCCACCGATGACCAGAACGGTGGTGACTTCCACCAGAGTGAAACCACCTTGTTTGTTGAATGTTTTCATGAGTCGAGTCTCCAAAATGAGCCAATGCAAATCGCATCGGTAACTCACTATAGTCGCCCGTTTCAGGTTCAGGGAGTCAGGATTTTTTACACGCCACACACAGGGTCATGCGGATGCCGTCGCCCAGGCGTTGCGCGTCAAGGTCGGCACCGGCTTTTTTTGCTTGTTGGCGCGCCTGGTAGAGACCCAGCCCCTGGTTGAGAGCGCCGGAACTGGCCCAGGGCTCGAACAGCTTTTCCAGCGGGATTTCAAGCGGCAGATGCGGCGTATCAAAATGCACCCAGACGGCGGACCCCTGTTCGACCAGGGTGACCTGGCAGCGCGCCGTGAGCAGGCGTTGGCGCGAAAGGACGGACACGTTGCCCAGCACGTTGTCCAGCACCGTGGCCAGTGCCGCGGCGTCCCACTGCAGCGTGGCAGCGCCCGCCAGATCGATTTCAACCTGGTGCATTTGCCCGGCCTGCAGGATCTGCGCCGCCAGATCGATCTCGGTCCATGGCGCCAGCGCCGATCGGCGCCCGACCGGGTTTAACAAGGCCTGTGTCATGCGCTGTGCCCGCTTGGCTGCGAACGCCGCGTTGCTGCGCAAGCGGCGGGCGCGGAGCATCAGCAGCTCGTCGTTTTCCGCCGTCGCAAAGTCGTCTGCCACCAACTCGACCCACTGCGCCAGGTTGCGCATATCGTGTTGCAAAAAAACGCTGACCTGGGCGCGCTGGTTCACCGCTGCCAGCAGCGCGAGCTGGCGGGCCGCCAAAGCGCCTTGCAGCATGGCGAACAGAACTTGGGCCGCCTGCATGGCAAAAAGCAGGCGCTCCCCGTGCAGGCCCTTGAGCCCGATGCGAAGATCGAGCGAAATATCGTCGTATTGAAAGCACTGGCTCAGCACTTGTTGCTTCAGGCGCTGTCCTTGGCGCCGGGTGGGTGGCGCGTCCGAGGGCACGGTGGTCGGGATTTTGGGTCCTAAACTGGCGGCTATCGGCGCGCCATACCAACTGCCCCGCCAGTCCAGACTGTGCAGGCCGACCTGGAACAGCGTCTGCTGGTGGCGTTGCAGCGTGCCGATCGGGTCTTCCTGCAACTGCGCCTGCAGGGCCAGCAAGCGATCGATCTGCTGGCGGTGCAAGCGGCTCAAGCGGCGCAGCCAGAACAGGCTGAAAGCGATACTGAAGCCGGCCGCCAGCATGAGCGCTGCGAGATCGTAGAGGTTGGTCAAGGCGCGGCCCTTTCGATACCGAATTTTTTCATGAAATAGTACAGGTGCTCGCGGCTCAAGCCGAGCTTGCGGGCCGCTTGCGTGACATTGAAGGCCTGCTCGGCCAGCACCGTGCGCACCAGCCTTTCTTGCGCCCCGGCGCCAAACTCCTGCACCCCTTCGGCCATCGGCGCCGTCAGGGTCAGGCGCGCCTGACCCTCGGCACTGAGCTGGCGTTCGGCCTGGATGAAGAGTACGGCGCGGTCGAGCGCCTCGCCCAGACGCTTGCGGGTGACCGGTTTGTTCAAAAAGTCGAAGGCACCCAGCCCAATGGCGGTCAGCGCGATGGCAGCTTCGTCCTGGCCCGTCAGCACCACGACCTTGAGCGCCGGACGCTCCAACAGGAGCAGGCGCAGCAGCTCGAGGCCGACGCTGGGATCGTTCGGACGGGGTGGCAAACCGAGGTCGAGCAGGGCCAGCTCAATCGGGGTTGGCGTCTGCCGGGAAAGAGGCAGCGCTTCGAGTGCCGAGCCGGCTGAGAGCACCTGGTAACCCATGTCTTCGAGCGCGCCGCACCACCAATCGCGCAAGGAAGCGTCGTCTTCGACCAGCAGGATGGTTAGCCCGGTTGGCATGGTTTAAGGCAGGACCCCGGCCTTGAGCATATTGCTGACGATGGTCTCGGTCGTCTGCCACTGGAAAAGATCGTCGAACGCGCCGTTCGTGCCGCCGACCTCGGTGCGTGGATGAGACACATAAACGACGTCCCCGTTGAGGTTGGCGGCCTCGTCCACTCCCGAGCTGAGCGTGCCGTTGCGCCCCATCGACCAAACCACGAACGAGGCCGAAACCAAGGTATTTGCGGCCACCGCGCCGCAGTTGGTGGCCGAGATGCCGGACGAGGAAGCGCAGACTCTAAGCTCGCCGGCCGGCGGCGGTGTGACCTGCGCGGTGCCCTGGTAAAAATTATTTTTAATCCCGTTGGCCATAGTCAAGAAATAGCAAGGATTGGCCGCTGGGCAATTGATGGGGTTATTTGCGTTGATTGGTTCGCTGTTACTGGTAGTGAGATGCGAAACCCCGTAACGCAGGCCGAAAGCCCATGCATCCTGCATCTCCCCGCCCACGCTCTGTTCGCCCAGGCCCAGGGTGCGGGCCGGCAGATAGCCATCGTTGGGGTTGGCGCACCTGCCACGCTGTTCGGTCGCCACCAGCACCGTCATTACCTCGAGTCCGTTGCTGGCCAGGGTTGCAGGACAGGGAATCCGGCGATTGACCATGGCGAAGGCGAGGACCGCATCCGACGCCTGCTTGATGCGCTGTTGCGTCTCGTTGACATTTCTGTTGTCGAGCTGCGGGCCGAGCGCATTAATGATGACGCCCAGAATCAAGCCCATGATGACCAGCACCAGGGCGATCTCCACCAGGCTGAAGCCACGCTGGCCGGCTTTTGCCGCGCGTTCGATTCTTGTTTTGAGCATTTTCCTTACTCCTTAGGGGTGGTGGCGCTGGCGCCTGCTTGGGGCGGGATGATACGGATAGCGCCAGGGGGCAACAGGTCGAGCGACTGGCCGGAAGGCAGGTCGATGACCTGGCCCGGCCTGGCCTTGAGCAGCAATTCTTTTGCGCCGGGCTCGAGCATACCCGTTTGCCCGGCCAGCGCACGCAAGGGCTCCTCGACGCCCCGACCATAGAGCGGCTGGTCATTGACCCAGACCGTGCTGCGCTGACCCGAGCGGATGACGACGCCGCTGATGACCAGCGTGTCGGGCAGGCCCGGGGCGGCCTCGCGCAAGCGATCGCTTGGCAGCGCAAGAAGCGCCGCCGGCGCCGCTTTGTCTGTGCTGTCCACCGCGCTGCGTGTTGCTTCCAGGTTTTTACGCTGCCCCGGCGACAGGAGCAGCGTGCCCAGCGCAGGGGCTGCTGCGGCTGGCAACTCGGTGGCACGCAGCGGCCCGGCAGCTTGCGCCAGCGCCGCGCCAGTGCCCAGCGCGGCCAGGCCGAAGGCGGCGCGCCCAAGCACCCAGAGGGCGACCCAGGCGGCCCTTGTGCTGAAACACGCGGTGTGCGCAAAAGGGGTCAACGCAGGCTTGTTATTCATGGTGTTTTGGGGGTGGCGGCGTCGGCCAGCACATACAACCACGACAAATTGCACAGCACATTGACGGCCGGAACCGAGGTCTTTGCAGGGGTGAAGATTTGTCGTTCATAGACGCAGGAGTCGGCCGTAAAGTAACCCGCACCGCTGTTTTGCAAGCGTCCAAGCAGCGCCAGCCACTCCTCCTCATGAACCCCGCTGACAGTCAGCTTCATCGGTACCCGCACCAACTGCGCGACCCCGCCCCCAGTCTTGTCATCGCTCAGCTTTTTCAGTTTTTCCTGGGGTCCTAGCTCCCACTCGAGCGCGCTGGGGTGCAACGCCTTGGCGGCGTTTTCAAGTGTTTCCAGCATCAGCAGCCGATCAGGCACCTGGGTAAAGCGGGCTTGCTTGAGCTGGTCGAACCTGGGCAGGTTGGCTTCCAGTCGGGCCCGGTCGGCCTGCGTCTTCTGCAGGGCTTCTTTGGCAGCCAGCAGCCGCGCTTGCGCCTGGCCTTGCTCGAGCGCGCTGGTTTTGGCAAACCAGCTTGCGCCGCCCGCCAATGCGGCGGCGGCGACCCCCATGGCCGCTGCGGCAATCAGCGGCCGAGACGACAGGCGCCAGGGGTTGCGCAGTTTTGCCTGCGGGTTCATGGCGCGGCCTTCAGCAGACAGAATTCCAGGGCGCGGTCCCCCGCTACCCCGGCTACTCCCAACTTGCCCACTTGCGCCTGTGCCGGGTCGAGGTTCACTGCGGACTTGATGAGGGAGGCCGACCAGCCGCCGGCATTCAAGCCGGCCAGCAAGCGGTTCTGGAGCTGCAGCGCCTGCCGCTGGCTAAGGCCCTGGGGCAGCGCGGCCGTCAGATTCAGCAAGGCGGCAGACGGCTTCGCTGTTGCGGTGGCGGTGGCGGTGGCGGGCGCTGGGGCGATGATTTCGACAGCCTGCTCCCGCGCCTTGGGACATTGCAAAGGCAGCACCTGCAGCGCCGGCGCCGGGCCCGCCGTGTCGGCCTGTAAACGGGGCAGATTCCAGACGATTTTTTGCAGCTCGACCCCGGGTGCAGCCTGCAGCGCGCTTGCAATATGCTGCATGGCGGCGAACTGATCCGCTTGCATGGCGATGAATTGTTGCCAGGCCTGCACCGTCGCCACCGTGAGCCCGGCCTGACGCAGGTCGCCCTTGGCAAGCAGGGCTTCCTGGCGTGCTTGCTGGTTAATGGCGCTGGCGCTGGCCAGTTGCTCGTGCGCCAGGCTGCGCTTGGCCAGGGACTCGGACAGCAATTGGGCCGACCACAGGCCAGACAAAGCGAGCGCGGTAAAACCTGCGATTTTTGAGCTTCTTGCGATCTGTTCGGCACGCCAAGAGCTGCGAAATTTTTGCGGAAAGAACTGTAGCTGTGCGGCGACAGACTTTAGCTGCGGCAACAGGCGGGCATAGGCGTCGGTGACGGCTTCGATCAATTGCAGGTCCAGCGTCGGATCGTTGCTGAGGTCTGCCTGGGCCTGCTGGTCGTCAAACGGGAGCCAGAGCTGGGTCGCCACCGGCAGGTCGGCGCTGCTGAGCCACTCCTGGGAAATGAGGTACTGGACCGTCCTTCGCGCCTCGGCCAACACCGAGGGGGCCGACAAGCTGCCCTGGTTGACGTTCAAGACCAGGCGCGAAAACAGTGGCGTCTTGCCGCGAACCAATACCTGGCGCAGACCGGCAGCGGTCGCTACCAGGGCCAGTGTAGGCCGGAGGTGGGCCGGTTCGGCCACCTCCAGTGTGAATTCGGTCCGCGCTCGCCGCGCTGCTTTCTGATCGATCGCAAGGGCAATCAAGGCTGACATCGGCCACAGGCCCTTGACACGGGCATGGCACGCAGCCAGGGCAGCCAGCCATTCGCCAATGCGCTCGCTGGCCCCGATCCCGATCAGGCTGGCCCGCGTCGGCGGGCGCCATGAGCCGGAAGAGGAAAGTACGGCGGCGCGGTAGGGCATATCGCGAAACTGCTGTGTCAGCCGCCGCTGCAGCAACCGCCGTCGGGTAGCCGGGAGCCAGATCGGCGGCAAATTGCTGCGGACATACGATTCGTCCATGAGGTCGGTGACCAGTGAACAGTTGGTGCCGACGGGCATGTGCTGCATGAGCCACGCTGTCGGGTCGTCCTGCGCCCCGGCGGTTGCCACATGCTCGGCAGCAGCGCGGCCGAGCCGATACAGGTGTTCCGATCTCTGCGCGATGACGAGGGCAAAATCAGCCATAGCTAGAATTTGACTTTTGAAATCACGTCGTAGATGGGCAGCATGACGGCGGACAGGATCCAGATAATCATGCCCCCTAACACCAGGGTCAGGGCCGGCTGGATCAGGGCCTGTAGTTTGTCGATGGCGTCCTTGATTTCGCGCGTGTAGAAATAGTTGATGTTCTGGAAGGCCTGGTCCAGACCGCCGCTGGTTTCGCCGATCCGCAGCATCCGCAGGACCAGCGGTGGGAACAAGGTGCTGCTTGCGAAAGCCTCGGATATTTTTTGCCCGTGGGAGATGTTTTGAGCGGCGCCATTGATGGCCTGGCGATAAGCGGTGTTGGGTGACAAGTTTTCGCACAAGGTCAGGGCGTCGAGCACCGAGATGCCGCTACGGTACATCATGCGGAACGAGGTGGCGAATCGCAGCAGTATGATTTTTTTCAGGATCGGCCCAATGATGGGGGCGCGCAGTTTTGCGCTGTCGAGCCAAAGCTTGGCGTCCGGTGACAGGCGAACGACTGCAATCAAAGCAGCCCAGACCAGCGCGACTGCCAAAGGCAGGACGTACCAGAAGTTAACCAAAAATCCGGAAAAGGCCACCAGCACGCGGGTCTGGAGGGGAACCGTCCCGCCGATATTCTGGATGAAACCGAGCAATTGCGGAACCAGGTAGATCATCAGGAAACCAATGGCGCCAAGCACCACGGTTCCAGAAAATACGGGATAGATGAGCAGCTTCTTGGTCTGGACGGCGATTTCATCTGCCCATTTCAGGCTTTCGACCAGTTCCGAGAGTACCTCCGGCAGCTTGCCGGTGGCCTCCCCGGTGCGGATCAGGCTGATGTTGATCTTGTCGATGCCCGCAGGCGACTGCTCCAGCGCGTCCGACAGGCTCGTGCCGCCCTCGATACGGTCGACCAAATCCGAAATAAATCGCCTGATACTGGGCGTGTCTGCGGAATCGCGCAAGTCGATCAGCAAGTCGAACAGCGGAATCCCGGCCTGGCTCAGCGACTGCATGTGGATGAAAATATTGATGAGTTCCTTATTTTCGAGCCGTTTGGGCGCAAAAAACGAGAACGCGCGTACCGGATTGGCTTGCAGCAGCTCGAGCTGCATACGGCCCAAGCGTGCCTCGAGGTCGGACTCGCTGGTGGCCGATTGCCGGCCCGAGAGGGTCCGGCCTTCGGCCGTGATGGCACGGTAGTTGAATTCGATCATCAGCCGTCCAGTTGGGTCAAGTCAACCACCCGGCCCACCTCTTCGAGCGAAGTCGTGCCCGCAAGGACGCGGGAGAGGCCGTCTTCAGCCAGGGTCGTGAAGCCTTTGCCGCGTGCGTGGGCCAGTAGCTCGGGGCTGCGGGCGTTGCGCGAAAGCAGATCGTCCAGCTCTCTATCGAAGCGCAGCAATTCCATGATGCTGGTACGCCCCTTGTAGCCCTGTCCCTTGCAATCGGGGCAACCGACCGACCGGTATAAGGTCAGCGGTAAATCGGGCGCAGCGCCGAGCAGCGCTTTCTCACGGTCGCCGCCGTCATAAGACGCCTTGCATTTCGGACACAGCAGACGCACCAGGCGCTGCGCCACAATGCCGATCAGGTTGCCGGTCATGACGCTGACGGATATCCCCAGGTCGAGCAAACGCACGACGGTAAGAACGGCAGAGTTGGCGTGCACGGTTGAGAACACCTGATGGCCGGTCATGGCGGCGCGAAAAGCCATTTCGGCCGTTTCCTGGTCGCGAATCTCGCCGACGAAGATGATGTCTGGATCTTGCCGCATCATGGACCGGATGCCGTTGGCGAAATCCATCTTGGGGTTGTCTGCGGCGGACGCCTGACGGATTCGGGCCATCGGGTATTCGACCGGATCCTCAAGCGTCATGATGTTGACGCTTTCGGTGTTCAACTCATTCAGAATGGAATAGAGGGTGGTCGTTTTCCCGCTTCCGGTCGGGCCGCTGACAAGAATGATTCCATTCGGGCGCGCCAGCATCAAGCGCAGTGTGCTCATCCGGTTTTCGGAAAAACCCATCTGGTCCATTGGCATGATCGACTTGTGCCGTTCCAGTACCCGCAGCACAAAGTTCTCGCCATGGAGGGTCGGCTGCACTGCCGCGCGGAAGTCGATATCGCGGCCCCGGATGAGCATCGAAATGCGTCCATCCTGGGGCGCGCGGGTTTCGGCAATATCCATACCGGACAAGACTTTGAGCCGGACTGAAAGCGCCGGCCAGTATTGCTTGTGCAGCAGGCGAATCTGGCGCATGACGCCATCGATGCGGTAGCGAATCCGCAAAAAGCCCTCTTCGGGTTCGAAGTGAATGTCGGACGCGCCTTCATGGACGGCGTCGGCCAGCAGCGCATCGATGAGCCGGACAATCGGATGCGCGAACGCCTCGCCCCCGCGCATAGCCAGCGTGGCGTCATCGATCTTGCCGGTACGCAATCCCTTGAGGATGTCGTCTATCGACAGCGCATAGCCGTAGGAACGGTGGATCGCCGCCTGGATGTCGGCCTTGGAGGCGAGCCGCCACGCCAGGGATATGTCCGCAGGAACCGCCGAACGGCACTGGTCCATCGCCACAACGTCGTTGCTGTCGGTGATGGCCAGCGTCAACTGGCGGGCAGCGGCGTTGAAGCCGACCGGGAAAACGTGGTAGCTTTGCGCCAGCGTTTTTGGAATCAGCCGGATCGCCTCATCGTGGGGAACCATGTCGCCCAAGCGGACCGCTTCAGTGGCGCTGGCCGCCGCCATGATAGCGGTCAGGTCATCAACCGACAGTATTCCCAGGTTGACCAGGATGTTGCCGACCGAGCCGCCCCGCTTTTCATGCTCGGTCCATGCAATCTCGGCCTGGTCGTGCGAGATCAGGCCACTGCGTTCGAGTCCAAGGTAAAACGCCTTCGGGTTGTAGTCGTCGAGTTGGGTGCTCATCGGAGGGTCCTCTGCGGTGAACCCGCCTTCAGAGCAGCAAGCCTGCTGCGGGCGCTGGATTCGTCAAAGGCTGCGGCCTTGCCCTGGGCCAGCCTGAGCGCGGTTTCGTAATACTGGACTGCCAGGCTGGACTTTCGCAGGTGATCCAGCGTTACCGCCAGGTTGTACGCGAATTGGGGGTCTTCGGGTGCGAGCGCATGGGCTTTAAAAAATAGCGGCTGCGCTTCTGACCAGCGTTGTTCACCGGAAAGCACCAACCCCAAAGCGTGGTTCAAGTCGGCTTCCTGCGGTGAGCGAGCCAACAGTTCCCGCAACCTCGATTCCTGCCGGGGTTCCCCAGCAGGGCTACTCAGGCTGCTGGCACCGGCCAGGGCTGTGGCATTTTGCGGCTCGAGACGCAATACCTGCTTGTAGGCGTCCATGGCAGACTCGCGCTGGTTGCTGGCGTGCGCGATAACGGCCAGACCCAGCCATGCATCGCGCTGGGCCGGGTCGGCCTTGAGCACTTCCCGATACAGTTGCGTAGCCTCGCCGGGCTTGCCGGCCTGGTATGCGGCGTAAGCTGATTCCATGAGCGAGGCCGGTTTCGCGGCGCTGGCAACCACCGACAGGCTCTGCGAGCTGGCGGCCACGGCGGCAGCGGCCGCCGCGTTTTGGTTCGCGTTGTCGGCCGGGACTGGCCTGCGTGTGAGCGCAGGAGACGAGGTATCTGCAGCAACGCGTGCGCGCGGCGCGGCCACTTTGGCAGCAACCGGGTGTGGGGCTTCTTGGGCAGCAACCGGCGTCACTGCGGGAACTGCCGGCGGCGGCGCGGTCAAAATGGGGGTCTGCGGAGCCGCCGCCGGCGCGCTGCTGCCGACAGCGGGAACGTCGGGCAGCGAAACGGACGGACTGGCTGGCAGTAGCGCGAGGGTTCCCGGGGCCTTGGCCGCAACCGGCGTGTTGGAAGAGCCGAGTAATGCATCACCAAAAAGCAGGAACGCTGCCACTGGAAGGGCCACGACCAAGGTCACCGTGACGAGCAGCCACTGGCGCCGCTGTTGCGTACCAGAGGTTTTGCGCTGTGGGGTGCCTGCCATGACGCTCGCAGCCAATATCGCTTGGCGATGGGTAGCCGCAATCGGAGCAGGCATGGGGACAGGCTCGGGCGCAGGTTTTGCACTCGCGGCCTCGGGCGCTTGCGCAGGTGGTGGTGCTGGCGTCTGTTGTTCCAGCATCAACTCGGCACGCGGCGCTTCACGCTTTGCCGTCGCCAACGATTTTGCTGGACTCGCGGTCGGCGCAAAAGCGGTCACAGCGACTGTTTCCAACTTGCGTTTTCTGGAATCTTCCTCGGCTCGCTTGAGCGCCTCAAGCAACAGGCTCATGGTGGTCGCCGCCCAGCAGGCACCGGAGTACCGATGGGAAGCTGGCTCCTGATAAAGGAAGCATCGCCGTTGATGCTCGCGTCACGCAGTATCGTAGGTCGTAAAAATATAACCAGCTCGCTCTTGTTGGACTGGATGCTTCGGGACTTGAAGAGTTCGCCGAAGAGCGGGACGTCGCCGACGCCCGGGATCTGGTCGGTCGCGTTGCTTTGGTCGTCTTGCATGAGACCGCCCAGGACCGCCGTCTCCCCGTCCCTGACCTTCATGATGGACTCGAACTCGCGCGTCTGTATCTCGGGAATGCGGTTCTTGACACCGGCTAGCGCCAGTGCGGGGCTGGGATCATTGGCATAGCCCGTAATCCTTGATACCGTCGGGCGCAGGTTCAAGGTGATCTCTTCGTCATCGCCGATTTGCGCGGTCACGTTCATCAGGAAGCCGACCGGGACGGTATTGACGGTGGTCGTGTAGACGGCAGCGATGGCAGCTACGCCGGACGCCGCCGGCGTACCCGGCGTGACGGAAATGGTGAAGTAAACCTTGTTGTCGACGACCTTAAGAATTGCGGTCTGGTTGTTCATGACGCTTACTTTGGGGCTTGAAAGCACGCGCGTCTTGCCGAACGATTCGAGCAGGCGCACCGTCGTCGAAATGTCGCTCCGGCCAGGCCCCCCGGATCGCGACAGGCCGAACGTGCCCAAGAAGGCACTTGCGGTCCCCGGTGCCTGCTGTATGAGTGAGAGCGCGGTGTTGCCAACGCTGACCGCATTGCGAAGCACCGACCAGTTGATCCCCTGCTGATAGTCGCTGGTCAGCGCTACTTCGACGATGGTCGCCTCGATTAGCACCTGGCGCCTCGCATTGCCGACGATCTGGTCAAGGAATTCGCGCACGCGCACATGCTGCTTGCCGGTGGCGCGGACGCTGATCACGCCGGTTTCGGGATTCGCGATGACCGACGCCGCCTCACGGTACGCAGGGGGTGCGGCAGCCGAGGTTGAAGTGGGAGCCTCGGCCAATGCGGCCAGCGTGCTTGTTCCGGTGCGTGCGCCAGGCACGGGCACGGGCGCGGGAACGGGAACGGGAACGGGAGCGCCGGCAGAGGCTTTAGTGATTTGGTCGGTTTCCCTCAACAGGTCGCGGATGTTCTCCGTCAAAGTGGTCCAGAAGCGGTTATTGGAAATGTTGCGAATAGAAGCGGAAGACGAACCCCCAGTGCCCGCCACCTGCGACTCGGAACCGGTGCTGCTGGCCGAGTCCCGCGTAATGTTGGGATAGTCCACCTTGTACAGGCGCAGGAAGGGGGAGTCCGGCAACACAAACAGATTTTTGCCTTCAAACTCATAACGCATGTCGATCTGGCGCGCGATCCGGTCCAGGAGTTCATGAATGGTCTGGTCCAGTGCATTCAGGGTTACCTTGCCGGTAATACCAGGATGAACATCGAGGTTTAATTTCGCGTCTCGAGCCAACGCAAACAGCAAGGTCTGGGCGTTGACGTTATTGACGACGACGCTGTACGTTTCCTGCGGTTTGACGAACCGGGGCTCGGGCAAGCGCGGCGCTCCCGCCGATAGCGGGGGGATGTTGGTAACGTCATTCGCCGGTTGGACTACCGGCGAAAGAAGGCCGGGTTCTTTGACCAGGTGTCCTTCCGACAGCGGTGGTGGCGGCGTGGCGCATCCGGCAACCACGAGCGTGGTCACCAAGGCTGTCTTCCATGCGGGACGACTTATTCTCACGGGGCAGGTTCCTTGCGAATGTCTTCCAGACTGCGGACAACGGGTTTGTAGCGTTTTAGCGCTGGCGGGGAAGACTCAATGAATTCCATGGCGGCCGGCCGGCTCTCGAAGTACCCTACATAGATGACGTGGAAGACCTGCCGCTGGTAAAGCCGATTATGAACCAGCACCGGCACATCGGACTGCGATGCGCCAGCCTGGGCCGAGGCGCCGTCCAGGACGGCCTGGATCAGTTGTGCCACGGCCAACACCTCGACTTCCTGAGGTGCCTGCTGAGACAGCAATTGGACCGTAAAGCCATTGTTTGAGGGTAGCGCGATAAATTCGTCGGTCGCCCGCATGCGGGCGACCAGGGAGTTGCTGCGCAGTTTGGTTGCCAGCGTGGGCTCGGCCAGCGTCACCTTTTGGACGGGCACGGGCTGGCTGGCATTGGCCGAAGGTGCCGGGGACGCACCCGAGCCGTCCGCTCGGACGGTTGAAGCAGCGGCTACCAGCGCGGCCGGGGCAAGCGGTACGGCGCTTGCGCTGACAACGGCGGGCTGAACGGCGGCAACAGGTGCCTGAACACTGGCAAGGGGCGGTTCGATCTTGTCGCGGCTCGGCATGCCGCCCGATTTGAAAGAGATCACCTGGTTGAGCCAAGCGTGTTCCGAACCATAACCCACGCCATAACCCACGCCCAAGGCTGCCAACACCCCCAGGGCCATTGGCGCAAACTTTCGCCAATGGCTGGTTGGCCGCTCGGTTTCATGGCCGGCAACCCGGGCTGTACGCTTGGAGGGGAGACCATCACTGGTTGCGCGGCGGACCTGTTCCACACCGACCTGCGGCACGCCTTGCGCATACGCGGCAAGCATCGATTTGTCGGCCAGCATATTGAGTTTTCGGGTACGACCGTCGGAGGCCTGAACGAGCAGCTTGAGGGCCCCAACAGCGAACAACTCGCCCCCCTGCCACCCGGCTTTGTGCAGGCGGAACCTCAAGTAAGCGGAGGCCTCCGCGGCGTCCAGCGGCTGCAGCTCGAACCGGTGACTGATCCGGTCCTTCACTTGGCGAAGCTGCGGCGCGTCCAGCAATTCATCGAGCTCGGGTTGACCGAACAACACGATTTTCAGGAGTTTGTGCTGTGTCGTTTCAAGATTCGACAGCAGGCGGATCTCCTCCAGCGTGGGCCCCGGCATGCTGTGCGCTTCATCAATGACCACGACAACGCGTCGGCCTTGGGAATATCGCTCGATGAGGACGGACTCCAGGGCCGCCAGCATTTGCGTCCTGTTGCCCTGCGGCGGCTCCGGCATGAGATCGCGTGCAATCGCCCCCAGGATTTCGTCACGGTCAAAAACCGGATTGGCAAGGTAAACCGTGTCCGCAGGCAGCGGGCGAAGCCGTTCCAGCAGCATGCGGCTGAGCATGGTCTTGCCCATGCCGATCTCCCCTACCACGCTAATAATGCCTTCGTCGTGCATCGCCGCGACGATCAGCCCTTCCAGAATGTCGCCGCGTTGTCCACCGGTAAAGAAGAACTCCGTATCCGGCGTGATTCGGAACGGATCGGTCGAAAGGCTGAAATGGTCTAGATAGAGGACGCTCATGTTCTCGACTCGTTTTGTTCGGAGGCCGCTGCATCGCGATTATGACGTTTCAAACTGCAGTTCCTACACTTGCAACAAACGGTATTTCTGTTACGTTGTATTTTGCGGAACGCTGCTTTGCGAACGGGCATTGCCAGGCCGCAGGAGGCACTGGGTCGTGCCATGGTGCGCAATCAGGATCGGATCAGACATGAAACCCTCAAAAAGTACAATTAAGGCAATAGCGTAACGAACTTTGAAGGATTCCCCGTGGCAGGACACAGTAAATGGGCCAATATTCAGCACCGCAAAGGTCGTCAGGACGAAAAACGGGGCAAAGTGTGGACCCGCATCATCCGTGAAATCACGGTGGCGGCGCGCGCTGGCGGCGGCGATTTGGGCACCAATCCGCGGCTGCGCCTGGCGGTGGACCGGGCCAAGGCGGCCAACATGCCGGCGGATCGCGTCAAGTACAACATCGACAAGGCCACCGGTAACCAGGAAGGCGTCACTTACGAAGAAATTCGCTACGAAGGCTACGGCATTGGCGGCGCTGCCATTTTGGTGGACACCATGACCGACAACAAGGTGCGCACAGTGGCCGAAGTGCGCCACGCCTTCGCCAAGTACGGCGGCAACATGGGCACGGAAGGCTCGGTGGCTTTTCAGTTCAAGCATTGTGGCCAACTGATTTTTGCCCCTGGCACGAACGAGAACAAGGTGATCGAAGTGGCGCTGGAGGCGGGTGCTGAGGACGTGATCACCGGCGACGATGGTGCCATTGAGGTGTTGACGACCTACACCAACTTTGAAGCCGTCAAGAATGCGCTGGAAGCCGCTGGGCTGAAGCCCGAAATGGCGGAGGTCACGATGCGACCTGAAAACCCGATTGAACTGACCGGCGAAGACGCCGTGCGCATGCAAAAACTGCTCGACGTGCTGGAAGAACTGGACGACGTGCAAGAGATTTACCACAACGCTGAGATTGACAGCGCAGCACTATGAATGTCCTCGTGATAGGCGGCGGTGGCCGTGAACATGCCTTGGCCTGGAAGTTGGCACAGTCGCCCAAGGTGCAAACGATTTACGTCGCGCCGGGTAACGGCGGTACGGCACTGGACGGCCGGCTTAAGAACGTTAATATCACGGATGTGCATGAACTGCGGGCGTGGGCAGTTGCCAAAAAAATAGCACTCACGGTGGTGGGGCCGGAAGCGCCACTGGCGGCTGGCGTGGTGGACGAGTTTCGCAAGCACGGACTGCGCGTGTTTGGGCCAACCCAGGCCGCCGCCCAGTTGGAGAGTTCCAAGGCCTTCTCCAAGGCCTTCATGAAGCGGCATGACATTCCGACCGCGGAATACGAGACCTTTTCTGACCCCGTTGCTGCCCATGCTTACCTCGATCAAAAAGGCGTGCCGATTGTGGTCAAGGCCGATGGCCTGGCGGCGGGCAAGGGCGTGGTGGTAGCCATGACGCTGGTTGAGGCGCACGAAGCGGTTGACTTCATGCTGCTGGACAACACCCTGGGTGTGACGCACAACGAAGGTGGCGCGCGTGTCGTCATTGAAGAATTTTTGCTGGGTGAGGAAGCCAGCTTCATCGTGATGTGCGATGGCAAGAACGTGCTGCCACTGGCCACCAGCCAGGACCACAAACGCTTGCTGGATGGCGATCTGGGCCCCAACACCGGCGGCATGGGCGCCTATTCGCCGGCACCGGTGGTGACACCCGATGTACATGCCCGCGCCATGCGCGAAATCATTTTGCCGACGATCCGGGGCATGGAAAAAGACGGCATTCCGTACACCGGTTTTTTGTACGCCGGGCTGATGATTGATACCCATGGTGACCCCAAAACGCTGGAGTTCAACTGCCGCATGGGCGACCCGGAGACGCAGCCGATCATGATGCGACTGAAAACTGATCTGGTGGATGTGATGCTGGCTGCCACTGAACCCGGCCCGCACGGGCGGCTCGATGACATCGAGTTGCAGTGGGACCGCCGCACTGCCCTGGGTGTGGTGATGGCGGCGCACGGCTACCCGTTGCATCCGCGCAAGGGCGACGTCATCACCGGTTTGCCCAGGGAAGAAGACGATGCCGTCGTTTTCCATGCGGGGACGACCATGAAGGCGGGTGACGTTGTTACTTCAAGTGGGCGGGTTTTGTGTGTGACGGTGCTGGCCGACAACGTCAAACAGGCGCAGCAGCGTGCCTACGAAGTGGCGTTGGACATCCATTTTGATGGCATGCAGTACCGCACTGACATTGGCCATCGCGCCGTCAAGAACTAAAGCCGCATGACTACGCCAGATTTGACTACGACGCGAACGGACGCAGTGCGTCGCTATCTGCAGGACTTGCAGGCACGCATCACCTCGGCCATTGCTGCCCTGGACGGCACGGTGTTTTTAACGGATGTCTGGCAAAAGGCACCCGGCGAGACGCTGCAAGGCAGCGGCATCACCCAGATTCTGGAGGGCGGGCCTATTTTTGAGCGCGCTGGCTGTGGTTTTTCGCACGTGCGCGGGCCGGCCCTGCCGCCGTCTGCCACGCAACACCGGCCGGAACTTGCGGGTGCTGCTTTTGAAGCCATGGGCATGTCGCTGGTGTTTCATCCGCGCAACCCCTATGTGCCGACGGTTCACATGAACGTGCGCATGCTGGTGGCCAAGGGGCGCGACGGCGCTGACGTGTGCTGGTTTGGCGGCGGCATGGATTTGACGCCTTATTACGGTTTTGAGGAGGATGCGGTGCACTTCCACACCACCTGCAAAACCGCGCTTGAACCCTTTGGCAGCGATAAATATCCGCGTTTCAAAACCTGGTGTGATGAGTACTTTTATTTGAAGCACCGCTCCGAGCAGCGCGGCGTGGGCGGCATCTTTTTTGACGACTTTTCCGAGCTTGGTTTTGATGCCAGCCTGGCCATGATGCAGTCGGTGGGTGATTCGTTTTTGACAGCTTACTTGCCTCTTGCTGAACGCCGCAAAGCCATGGTTTATGGTGAGCGGGAGCGCGCATTTCAGCTCTACCGGCGCGGCCGCTATGTCGAGTTCAATCTGGTGTGGGACCGTGGCACGCACTTTGGTTTGCAGTCCGGCGGGCGCACTGAATCCATTCTGTTGTCGATGCCGCCGCTGGTGAGCTGGTCTTATCAGAACGTGCCTGAAGCAGGCACGCCGGAAGCCGATTTGTACACCCGGTTCCTGGTGCGCAAGGACTGGGTTTGATATGAGGCGCATGGGTGTGTTTGGTGGTGCGTTTGACCCGCCCCACGTCGCGCATGTGGCGCTGGTGCAGGCGGCTGTGGCAGACTTGCAACTCGATGAGCTCCGCGTTGTCCCCACCGGGCAGGCCTGGCACAAGGCCCGGCCCTTGAGTCCCGCCCATCACCGCCTGGCCATGGCGCAACTGGCGTTTGCTGAGCTACCCCGAGTGGTCGTCGATCCGCGTGAAACCCAGCGCGTTGGCCCGAGTTACACGGTGGATACTTTGCGTGAGTTGAAGGCGCGGTGGCCGGATACCGAGCTGTTTCTCGTCATGGGGGAAGACCAGGCCCGTGCGCTAACTGGCTGGCACGAATGGCAAGAGATTTTGCGACTCGCTATAATTTGTGTAGCTGAGCGCGAAGATTTGACGGGGGCCAGGCCCCAGTTTATTGCGCAGAAGTCGCATGAATCGCGTTTTAGGCGGCTGCAAATGCCAGTCATGCCTGTTAGCGCAACCGCTATTCGGACCCGAATTGCAGCGCATCAAGGCCTTTCCCGACTGGTTTTTGAACCCGTTGCGCGTTATATTGACGACCACCACCTTTACCAGACTGCCTGATGACTACCACAACCGTTGCAAAAAAAGACATTCAAAAACTTCAGCGTGCCATCGTCGATGGTCTGGAGGACGTCAAAGCCCAGAACATCCAGGTGTTTGACACCGAGCATCTTTCAGCTCTTTTTGAGCGAGTGATCATTGCATCAGGCGCCTCCAATCGTCAGACCAAGGCGCTGGCCAGCAGCGTGCGCGATGCGGTACGCGATGCTGGTTTTCCAAAACCTCGGGTTGAAGGGGAGACCAACGGCGAGTGGATTATTGTGGATTGCGGTGCGGCCGTGGTGCACGTCATGCAGCCCAATTTCCGCCAGTACTACAACCTGGAAGAGCTCTGGGGCGAGAAGCCGGTGCGTCTCAAATTTGGTGCCGCCAAGCCCGGCGAGAAAGAGCTCGTTGCCCCGGTCAAAGCTACAAAAAAGGTGGTCGCGCCGGAAGCTAACCTCAAGCGCTCGAATGCCGCCAAAAAAGGTGTTGCAGAAGCCTTCCCGTCCAAAGCCCAGGTGAAGAAGACGCTGGCTGCCAAGTCGGCTGCTGCAAAAGTCCCGGCCACTGCTGCGAAGAGAACACCAGCCAAGGCCTCCGCCGTTCTTGCTGAGAAGAAGGCCGCTCCCAAGGCCGTGGTGAAAGTTGCCTTGAAGAAGATAACCGTCAACGCCCCGGCAAAGGCACCAACCAAGAAAACGCCGGCCAAGACCTCGGCCAAGCTTGCCCCGAAAAAAGCGCCGGCCAAGAAGACGGCTGTGCGCAAAGCCTGACACGGGTTTTTTTGTGAGGCTGGTGATTGTTGCGGTCGGTCAGCGAGTGCCTGACTGGGCCCAAACCGCTTGGGACGACTACGCCAAGCGCTTCCCCCTCGAGCTCAAAGTAGAACTCAAAACCGTCAAGACCGAGCCGCGCGGCTCCAAGACGGTTGCAACCTTGTACGCGGCTGAGCGTGCCCGCATCGAAGCTGCCCTGCCCAAAGGCTGCCGCATCGTGGCCCTGGATGAGCGGGGCACCACGCTGACGACGCTAGCCCTGGCAGACAAGCTCCAGCACTGGCAGTTGGAGGGCGACGACGTGGCCCTGGTCATCGGCGGGCCCGATGGACTCGACCCGGCTTTCAAACAAGCGGCGCATGAGCGCATCCGTTTGTCCGATTTGACCCTGCCGCACGCTTTTGTAAGGGTGCTGTTGATTGAGCAGTTGTATCGCGCCTGGTCCATCCATGCCAATCATCCCTATCACCGCGAGTAGACTAGCCCCCACGCTTGCCACTTCCCCGGGATCGGCCTTGGCCGATAACGCAGGTGCTGCGCGAGGCCTTGCAGGCCGCAGCTCGCGAGACGCCTCGCTTCTGTCGCCTGTCCAACCCTGCTCAAGCAGGCTTGGAGCCGCAGGCTCCAGCCCCTCGGGGGCCTGCCATGCTTGGGGGCGGCCCGGCGAAAAATTGCACCCCCATTTGAGTCCTTATGCCTGATTTCATTTATCTTGCTTCGCAAAGTCCGCGTCGGCGCCAGTTGCTGGAACAGCTTGGCGTGCGTCATGAATTGCTGCTGCCTGGGGCTGATGAAGACGCCGAAGCGCTGGAAGCGGTGCTGCGCAATGAGGCGCCTGCCGCCTATGTCAAACGGGTCACGCAGCTCAAACTTGACGCGGCATTGAAACGGCTAAAACGCAGGGGTTTGCCGATGGCGCCGGTTCTCTGCTCGGACACCACCGTGGCCCTGGGCCGTACCATTTATGGCAAACCAGCCGATGCGGCGGATGCCACGCGCATGTTGACGGAGCTTTCAAACAAGACGCACCGTGTCCTGACGGCGGTGGCCATTGGCTCTGTGCGTAAACGTGAGCAGTCCTTGAGTGAATCGCGCGTCACGTTTACTGAAATGAGTCCACGCCAGATAAAAGCTTACGTCGCGTCAGAAGAGCCACTGGACAAGGCCGGTGCCTACGCCGTGCAGGGCAGGGCGGCCGCATTTATTTCGCGCATTGACGGCAGCTACTCTGGCATCATGGGACTCCCCCTATACGAGACTGCGCAATTGCTGCGGTCTTTTGGCTTCAAGGTTTAATTCAGGCATTCCATGCAAGAAGACATTTTGATCAACTGGTCGCCGCAGGAAACCCGGGTTGCCATTGTTGAAAACGGCGCGCTGCAAGAGCTGCACGTCGAGCGCACGCTGGAGCGCGGCCTGGTCGGCAATGTCTACTTGGGCAAGGTCGCCAGAGTGTTGCCGGGCATGCAGTCCGCCTTCATTGACATCGGGCTTGAGCGCGCCGCGTTTTTGCATGTGGCCGATGTCTGGCACCGCCAGCCCGAGGGTGAACCGCCGAGCATGGTGCGCAACACGCAAGCGCAGATTCCAATTGAAAAGCAGGTGTTTGAAGGCCAGGCGCTGATGGTGCAGGTCATCAAGGACCCGCTCGGGTCCAAAGGTGCGCGGCTGTCCACACAGATCAGCATTGCGGGGCGCATGCTGGTGTTTTTACCGCAGGATGACCATGTGGGTGTGTCACAAAAAATCCCGCAGCATCAGCGCGACGAGCTTCGCGCGCGTCTGCAAACTTTGGCTGGCGTCCAGGGCGGGGGATTCATCCTGCGTACCAATGGTGAGGACGCCTCCGATGTTGAATTGTCGGAAGACATCGGCTATCTGCGCAAGGCCTGGGCCCGCATCAAGGACGCCTCGGTGCGCCTGCCGCCCTTGTCACTGTTGCACCAGGATTTGAACCTGCTGCAGCGTGTTTTGCGTGATCTGGTGGGAGAAAGTACGCAAACCATCAAGGTCGATTCACGCGAGCAGTTTGAGGCACTCAAGACCTTTGGCCTTGAATTCATGCCTGCAGCATCCGAGAAATTGCAACATTACAAGGGTGAGCGCCCCATTTTTGACTTGTACGCCATTGACGAGGAAATCGCCAAAGCACTGAGACGTCGGGTTGACTTGAAGTCAGGTGGCTATCTGATCGTGGACCAGACGGAAGCCTTGACCACGGTTGATGTAAACACCGGTGGTTTTGTCGGTGCCCGCAATTTTGACGACACCATTTTCAAGACCAACCTGGAAGCCGCTCAGGCAATTGCGCGGCAACTGCGGTTGCGCAATCTGGGCGGCATCATCATTGTCGATTTCATTGACATGGTGCGGGACGATCACCGTGAATCGGTTTTGGCAGAATTCCGAAAGCAGTTGGTGCGGGACCGCGTCAAGACGATGGCGGGCGGCTTTTCGCAGCTCGGTCTGGTGGAGATGACGCGCAAGCGCACGCGTGAATCACTGGCGCATATGCTGTGCGAACCCTGCCCTGTCTGCGAGGGCAAAGGGAGTGTCAAGACGGCGCGCAGTGTGGCTTACGACATCTTCCGCGAGATCTTGCGCGAGGCACGCCAGTTCAACCCGCGCGAGTTTCGTGTGGTGGCGTCACCCAAGGTGATCGAGCTGTTTCTGGATGAAGAAAGTCAGCACCTGGCGGGCTTGAGCGAGTTCATCGGCAAGCCGGTGTCATTGCAGAGCGAAGCTGCCATGGGGCAGGAGCAGTACGATATTGTGCTTCTTTAGGCCGCGTCGTCTGATTGTCTTATGCCAAGTCTTCGCACCACCAACCGGTCACCAATTCCCATTTTGATGTATCACCAGATTGAGGCTGCGCCGCCCAAAGGCGCGGCCTTTCGAAGTCTGTACGTCTCCCCCCGGGACTTCGCCCGCCAGATGGCTTTTTTGAGCCTGTTGGGCTACCGTGGACTGTCCATGTCGGCATTGATGCCCTATTTGAAAGGCGAGCGGACGGGCAAAGTGGTGGGCATCACGTTGGATGATGGCTACCTGAACAATTTGACGAATGCCTTGCCAGTTCTGAGTCGGCATGGTTTTTCGTCTACCTGTTACGCAGTGAGCCAGCAACTTGGCAAGACCAACGAGTGGGACTTTGAGGCTGGTATCGCGCAAACGCCGCTCATGAATGGGGCGCATCTGCGGCAGTGGCTGGCGGGTGGGCAGGAGGTAGGGGCGCATACGCGGCATCATGTTCGACTCACGCAAGCTGATGTACCGACCTGTATGGAGGAAATTTCTCTGTGCAAATCAGAACTGGAAGGCATGACGGATTCCCCCGTGCGGCATTTTTGCTATCCCTATGGCGACTACACAGCAGACCATGTGGCGATGGCGCGGGCGGCGGGGTTTGAGTCGGTGACCACCACGCAGCGCGGCCGTTGCCAGGCACGGGAGGACATGCTGCAACTGCCGCGTGTGCCGGTAGTGGGTTCGACCATCTTGCCCTTGCTCTGGCTCAAGGTGGCCACACGCTATGAAGATCGGCGGCGCGCGTGACGTCCGTAGCACAGCTTGCAGCCAAAAAGCGCCTGCGCATTGCCGTGCTGAACCGGGTTTTTTCACCAACAGGAGGCGGGGCAGAGCGCTATTCGATCGCACTGGTCGAGCAATTGGCGCCCTGCCACGAGATTCATGTCTTTGCCCAGCAGATCGATCATCATTGGCCGGGCGTGACGTATCACACGGTGTCGTCGCCTTTGATAAAGCCGCGCTGGATCAACCAGCTTTGGTATGCGGCCACTACGTGGTGGGCCACCCGTCGAGGCTTTGATATTGTTCATTCCCACGAAAACACATGGCATGGACAGGTGCAGACGGTGCACGTCTTGCCAATCAAATACAGTCTGTTTCAGGGGCGCAGTGGCTGGCGGCTTGCCCTGCGCTGGCTCAAGGTGGTCACCAGCCCGCGTCTGCTGGCCTATCTTTGGCTGGAATATGTCCGGTTTTCTAGCCAGGACGGTCGCTGCATCGTGGTCACTTCCGGCAGTCTGATGAAACAAATGGCCAGCACGTACCCAGCCACTGCGCCCGCGCTGCGGGTTGTGACGCCGGGTATCACGCTGGCAGGCGACATCGCAGCACTGTCACAGCAGCTCGCTGCGCGCCAACGATTGGGACTGCCCGAAGCTGGGCACGGCATTCTGTTTGTGGGCAATGATTATCGGAAGAAGGGGCTGACGACGCTGATCAGGGCATTAGGACAGCTGCCTGACAACACATGGTTGGCCGTTGTCGGCAATGCTTCGCAAATCCCTGAATTTCAGGCTCAGGCGAAGGCGACGGGTACCCTGAGTCGGGTTATTTTTCTGGGTGCGTTGAATGACGTCAGCGATGCCTATGTTGCGTCGGATTACCTGGCACATCCGACGCTGGAAGACACGTTTGCCATGGTGGTGCTGGAAGCCATGGCACACGGACTGCCGGTGGTGGTCAGTAGCGAGCGCTACTGTGGAATTTCAGGCTTGCTGACCCATGAAACCAACGCTTTGATTCTTGAGGATCCCCGTGATTCAAAGGTGCTGGCTGATGCATTGCTCCGGCTGTTTCAGGAGCCATCGCTACGCCATCGTCTGCGTCAGGCGGCAATCGCATTTGCCAGTTTGCACCAATGGTCGAGCACTGCTTTGGAACAGGAAGCGATTTATTTCTCGGTGTTGAATGCTGCGGATTGACGCGTTGAAGTCAACTTCACGTGAATGATGTTGGAGAGACTGCCTCTGAGTTTGTTGCGCCGTCATGCAAGCCAAGTCGGTAAAGCCGGGCGTACTGGCCGTCGCGCTGCAGCAACTCGGTATGACTTCCTGTTTCAACGATCTGGCCAGCGTCCATCACCACGATGCGATCAGCATGCTGAACGGTCGATAGCCGGTGGGCGATGACCAGCGTAGTGCGTTTATGCATCAGTCGATGCAAGGCATCCTGAACTGCTCTCTCAGACTTGGCATCCAGTGCCGATGTGGCTTCGTCCAGAATCAAAATCGGGGCATCCTTGTAAAGCGCCCGGGCGATGGCCAGACGTTGGCGCTGGCCACCAGAGAGTTGCATGGCGTTATGGCCGACGATAGTGTCTATCCCTTGCGGTAAATCAGCGATCATCTCATCAAGGTGGGACCACGTAAGACACTCAATGACCCGTGCCCGGTCCATGTCTTGGCCGAGCGCAACGTTAATTGCGATGGAATCGTTGAGCATGAGGACATGTTGACTGACCACTGCAAACTGGGCGCGCAAGGACTTAAGATCCCAGTCCCGCAGTTCGTTCCCATCGAGGTAAACTTTTCCTGCGCTCAGATCCACAAAACGCGGCAGCAAATTGACGAGAGTCGTTTTCCCGGAACCGGAAGCTCCTACCAAGGCTATCGTCTCACCCGGATTGACGTTCAGACTGAACTGGTCCAGCGCAGGAACTGTATTTTCGGCATACATGACCATTGAGTGATCAAACCGGATGGACCCCTCGGCCCTCGGCTTCGAAAAGGTACCACCTTGCTCGCTGGGGGTCTGGTCCATCAGGTCCAGACCCCGTTCCATCGCGGCCAGACCCCGTGTGATCGGGCTGGCCACTTCGGATAAATGTTTGATGGGTGCCACCAGCATCAGCATGGCTGTGACGAAAGCCACAAAACTGCCGACAGAGGTGGCTCGGTCAGCGCTTTGCACGAGTGCCACGGTAATCACGGCTGAAAGAGCGATGGCAGCCAGCATTTGGGTCAGCGGCGTCATGGCGGCCGATGCAATAGTCGATTTCATTGACAACCGTCGCAGCGCATCACCAAGTTGATAAAAACGCTGTGATTGTGTTTGCTGGGCCGACTGCAAGCGGATATCTCTGTGCGCCAGCACATTTTCTTCAACGACATAGGCCAGGTGATCCGTTGCGTCCTGACTATTTTTGGTCAGTCGGTAAAGGCGCCGTGACAACGTGCGCATGACCATCGCCACGGCAGGAAACAGGCATGCCACAATCAAAGTCAGTTTCCAGTTCAAATACATCAGGTAGCCCAACAAGGCGATCAGGGTCAGACTGTCGCGCATCAGGGTCATGAATGCATTGACCAGCAAGATGGATCCGGTTTGAACCTCGTACACGATGGTATTTGCCAGGGAACTGGACGACTGGCTTCTGAAGAGTGACAGCCGTGCATCAAGCAGTTTGTCAAACATCGCCTTTCTAAGGGCCAATAAGCCCTGGGTTGTAACCTTGGCCATTGCCATTTGGGCGACAAAACCAGACAGTCCACGCACGCCAAACAAAAGAATCAAGGCAACGGGAACAACCCAAAGCGGAAGATTTCCTTTTTGAAAACCCCGGTCAAGCAGTGGCTGTAGCAGGGCGGGAATGAGGGGCTCCGTGAACGCTAGCGCAATCGTGGCAATCACGGCCGTGGCCCAGGCCGCGTAGGGCCTGCCGAAATAAGGCCATAGGCGAGACATTCTCTTGAGCAGACCGACCGAGGGTGGCGTTACGTTTTTTTGCATTATTTTGGAGTTCAGTGGCCCGACGATGTGACATGCGCGCAGGGCTGCAAGCTTCTGTTTTGCTGTACGCCGAGTGCAAGCAAAAGCCCAAGTACAACGCAGAAAAAATCCCCAATCAAGGCATCGAAAAGGATGCTATTAAACAGACAGGCGACGATCAATCCAGCAAGTACCGATTGCACAGCCTGGCGGATTCGCTGATCCATTGACAGTGAGTCACGGTAGATCGAGAGAAAGATCACACCAAGCAGCGCCATGCCAAGCACTCCGAGTTCCACCCCCCACAAAAGATATTCCTGATGTGGGTTGCCCGTCCATTTCAAATGGTTCTTGATCGCGTATTTGCTTTCAATTCGTTCGTACTCCTGGCTCCAGCTTCCCACGCCATAGCCCAGCCAGGGACGTTCAGCTATGGCTTGAACAGAACGGTGCCACAGATTCAATCGAATACCCGACGGGCTATTGTTCTCGCCCGTCTGTGCAAATGCCTGGACTTCGTTGCCCACGGCCAGCAGACGACTCCGCACCGAACTGGAACTTGCTGTCAGAGTTATCAGCAAAACAAGCGGAATAAGCAATATCCCGATCCGAAAACGCTTGGGCAGCGCCCACATAAACGCTAGCGAGACGACGGTGATGCCCACGGCGTGACCTGTGCGTCCGGGAAAGACGAAGAAAACGCAGGCTAATGCAAGCCCGGACACCAGCAGAGCGGTGTAAAAAGTGTAACGAGTAGGTAGCAGTGTCCGCAAATGCCAGCAAACCGCTGCCAGAACAGCGGCCATGATGGACTGATCAAGGTAAGCTGAAAACACGGCAAAAGAGCCGGGAAATTTGGAGATGTTCCAGGGCAGCGGCACACCCAATACCAGTAACCACGTGCTCGATAGCAATAGCACCTGTCCCACACCAAAAACCGCCAGTGCAATCAATGCCTCGCGACGAGTCCTGATCAAGCTGACCAGCAGCGGTATGACAATCAGCTTTCCATGTTTGGCGAATGCGCCCAGTGCCTCTGCGCTTGTAACGGTTGTCCAGCAGAGACTGGCTGCGAATCCGAGTATCGCCGCGAGTATGGCCAGCGGCATCAACATTGACCTCAAAGGGGATTCTTTTTCTGTACCTCGCCATTCAAGAAGCAGCACCGTCAATCCACACAATAACAATAGCAGTTTTGCGATGCTGATGAACGCGATTGGCAAGGCTAGCGAAGCTGCCATAAAACCAACAAGGATGCGGCGAAAATTTGAAAGTAACGGGGTCATGGTCTCGTATGCAAGTCGCCCATTATCATAGCTGGCAGGTTCCGCCGGCGCTTGCATCCGGTCTGAACACCAATGATTCGGCTATGCTTGACCGTCTGTGAATTTATTGAGCCCCAACTTTGCCTCAGCTAAGCGTCATCATCATTGCCTTCAACGAAGCTGCCAATATCGAGGCCTGCCTGAAGTCGATTTCCTTTGCCGACGAGATCGTTGTGCTGGACTCCGGGAGTACCGATGGGACGCCCGATCTAGCGCGTGGCATGGGGGCGGTGGTGCATGTCACCACCGACTGGCCTGGTTTTGGACCTCAAAAAAATCGTGCTCTTGCGCTGGCGCAGCACCCTTGGGTGTTGTCACTGGACGCCGATGAGCGGGTGCCGCCCGAACTTGCAAAACAGATTCGGCAGGTCGTTAGGGAGGGGGCCGGAAATGCCTGTGAAATTCCCCGTTTGACACAGTTTTGCGGCCGCTGGATACGTCACTGTGGGTGGACGCCGGACTATGTATTGCGTTTGTTCAAGCGAGGCGCGGCCCATTTCAGTGACGATCTGGTTCATGAGCGTGTTGTGCTCAGGCAGGGTGTCCCGAGTCGTTTGACCTGCCCACTGTTGCACTACAGCTACCCAACACCCGCCCACTACTGGCGCAAACTGGAGCAGTACAGCCAGGCATGGGCGCGGCAGCGTTTTGCAAGTGGCCATAATACCTCCATGTTACGGGCCGCTCTGGCAGGGGTGGTAGCATTCCAGCGCAGCTATTTTTTTCGTCTGGGTTTTCTTGACGGCGCAATGGGTTTTGCGGTGTGTACCCTGCAGGCCCAGGCTGCGTTTGGAAAGTATTTCGCTTTGTATTGCTTGAATCAAAAAAATGATAGTTCGCCCGTTCCGCCGTCTGTCTGACGCACTTCGTGTTTTCTGGGTAGGCTTGATGCTGATCACAGGGGTTCCTGTGCAGGCCCAATTCCGCGTCGAAGTCACCGGTGTCGGCCTGACCCAGTTGCCGATCGCTGTTTCAGCCTTTCGTGGAGAGGATGGTGCGCCGCAAAAAATCGCCGCCATCGTGCAGGCCGACCTTGAGCGCAGCGGGCAATTTCGCGCTGTTGATGCGGCTGGTGCTGCGCTCGACGAGGTCACTCGGCCTGATGTGGCTGCATGGCGGCAAAAGGGCGCCGACTCTCTGGTATCTGGCAGTGTCACCCGTTTGGCCGATGGTCGGTATGACGTGCGATTTCGTTTATGGGATGTGGTGCGTGGGCAGGATCTGGGAGCCCAAAGCTATGCCGTGACCGAGGCCGACTTGCGCCTGGCAGCGCATCGCATTGCCGATTTCATTTATGAAAAACTGACGGGCGACAAAGGCGCATTTTCAACGCGCATTGCCTATGTCACCAAGGCGGCCCAGCGTTACCAATTATGGGTCGCGGATGCCGATGGTGAGAATGCCCAGTCGGCGCTGGCCAGCCCCGAGTCCATCATTTCGCCCGCCTGGTCGCCCAACGGCAGCCAGCTCGCTTACGTTTCGTTTGAATCTCGCAAACCGGTTGTTTACACTCACGACGTTGTCAGCGGCAAACGTCGCCTGATTGCAAATTTCAGGGGCTCGAACAGTGCGCCCGCCTGGTCTCCCGACGGACGCACGCTGGCTGTGACATTGAGTCGTGATGGAGGCTCCCAGTTGTACGCCATTGACGCGGGCGGTGGTGAGCCGCGCAGGCTGGCCCAGTCCAGCAGTATCGATACTGAACCCGTCTACACGCCGGATGGCAAAAGCATTTATTTCGTCAGCGACCGTGGTGGTGCGCCTCAGATCTATAAAATGTCCTCATTGGGCGGCAATGCGGAGCGAGTGACATTTACTGGCAGTTACAACATTTCTCCCGCCATCAGCCCTGACGGTCGCTGGCTGGCCTACATTTCCCGGGTGAGTGGTGCATTCAAATTGCATGTGATGGAACTTGCGAGCGGCGCAGTGAACGCAATTACAGATACTTCGGCGGACGAAAGCCCCAGTTTTGCTCCGAACAGTCGTTTGATTGTTTACGCAACCCAGCAACAAGGCCGGGAGGCACTCATCACGACGACCCTGGACGGCAAACTAAAGGCACGTCTGACGGGTCAAAGTGGCGATATTCGGGAGCCGGCCTGGGGTCCGTTCCAGAAACAATAAATTTAACAAGGAACAATTAATGAAACATCTTTTGCTGGTTCTTGGTGCCGCCGTCCTGATGGCGGGGTGTGGCTCGGCTGTGAAACTTGACGATGTACCGGTTGAGGATAAGGCCGGGACGACAGTGTCGCAACAGGGAGCTGACGGTATGGGTACTGGTGCTGGCACTGGTGTTGGCAAAGGGGGAGTGGCATCGGTCGACATCAGCAAATCGACTCAACCAGCGGCACTTCCTGTGGGTCCGAGGATTGTATATTTTGACTACGACAGTTCTGTTATCAAGCCGGAGTTTCAGTCCGTCATTGAGGCTCATGCACGCTATATCAAGGCGAACCAGGGGCGTAAAGTTGCGATTGAGGGGCACACCGATGAGCGCGGTGGCCGGGAATACAACCTGGCCCTGGGTCAGAAGCGGGCGGAAGCGGTACGCACTGCGCTGGGCCTTCTTGGTGTAACCGATAGCCAGGTGGAGGCGGTCAGTTTTGGCAAGGAAAAGCCTGCAGTGCAGGGCTCTGACGACGACGCAATGGCCAGAAACCGTCGGGCCGAAATCAGCTATCGATAGTCGGTGTGGAAATTGATGCCGTGAAAATATTTCGTCGGGCTGCTACGTCCCTATGGCTCTGCCTGGGGGCGGCCACGGCCAGTGCGGGGCTGTTTGATGATGAGGAAGCGCGCAAGGCCATACTCGACCTTCGTCAGCGTGTCGAAATCGTCCGTCAGAGCGTAGAGGCCGTTCGGTTGGAGTCAGAGCAAGGGGCGAGCCGCGCCAGTGAAGACATTACTTCGTTACGTCGGAGTCTGCTTGAACTGCAAAACCAGATTGAGACCATGCGCTCAGAGGTGGCAAAGCTCAGGGGCGTGAATGAGCAATTGTCGCGTGACCTGGCTGATATGCAGAGGCGGCAGAAAGACATTGCCCAAGGTGTGGACGATCGTCTGCGCCAGTTTGAACCCGTGAAAGTTGCGGTCGACGGTCGCGAGTTTATGGCCGATCCGGCTGAAAAACGGGACTACGACACCGCGTTGGCAGTTTTTAGAAAAGGCGATTTTTCTGCGGCACAAACCGTTTTTGTGGATTTTCTCAAACGTTATCCACAAAGTGGTTATGGATCGTCAGCGCTGTTTTGGCTTGGCAACGCGCAATATGCGACGCGCGATTACAAAGAGGCCATCATCAACTTCCGTTCCCTGATTGCAAGGGAACCAGAGCATTTGCGTGCCCCCGAGGCGGTGTTGTCCATTGCCAACTGCCAGATTGAACTCAAGGATACACGCGGCGCCCGAAAGACACTGGAAGATCTGATCAAGGCTTATCCTCAGTCAGAGGCCGCAGTGGCTGCAAAAGAGAGACTGTCGCGTCTCAAATAGCGTGTGACGACCGTCAATTCAGATGTGGCGTTTGAATCGTCTGGCATGAACAGGGATCGACGATTTTCTGGCCTGGCTCGTCTGTACGGTGTTTTGGGGGCGCAGCGCATAGGCGCTGCACATGTGGCGGTGATTGGTATTGGGGGCGTCGGATCCTGGGCGGTTGAGGCGCTGGCCCGCAGCGGGGTGGGGCATCTGACACTGGTTGATCTGGACCATGTGGCCGAGTCCAATATCAATCGTCAAATTCACGCGGTCGAGGCTACCTTGGGTCAGGCCAAGGTACTCGCCATGCGGGACCGCATTCTTTCATTCAATCCTGCGTGTGATGTAAGGTGCATCGAAGAATTTGTGGAGCCGGCCAATTGGCCAACACTGTTACCCGAGGGGGTAACAGCAGTCATCGACGCCTGCGATCAGGTGAAGGCGAAGACAACGATGGCGGCTTGGGCGCGAGACACCGGTACCCTCTTCATCGCTGTGGGTGCGGCTGGCGGCAAGCGCCATGCGCATCTGGTTGACATCGATGATTTGGCCCATACAAGCCACGATCCCTTGCTGGCTCAGGTGCGCTACCGCTTGCGCAAGGAGCACGATGCACCGCGTGAAGGCAGGAAAATCGGGGTGGCTTGTGTCTTCAGCCGTGAGGCGGTGAAACCCCCCGACGCATCCTGTGCGGTTGAGGGGGACGGAACACTCAATTGTCATGGCTACGGATCGGTGGTCAGCGTGACCGCCACATTCGGTCAATGTGCTGCAGGCTGGATTCTTGATCAAATTTCTGCCGGGCTTCGGAAGCCCTGAAAATAACGCTATAATTTAAGGCTTCACCGGGCAATGAAAATTACGCTGTGAAGCCCTGATGGGATGTTAGCTCAGTTGGTAGAGCAGCGGACTTTTAATCCGTTTGTCGTGGGTTCGACCCCCGCACATCCCACCAAACAAGCCTTATGGGCATTGAAGAGCCTGCTACTTAATTGCTAGCAGGCTTTTTTGTTTACGGTGCCGTTGCTGTTTGGTACGGGTCCGTCCCACGGCGGGGCTGACCCACTCAAAGGCCGTAAAACGTCCGAATAACATTCCATGCTGTTTGGGGATCATCCACGTAAGTAAACAGGTCCAGGTCCTGCGGGGAAATCACGCCTTCTTCCAGCATCACATCCGTGTTGAACAGACGCTTCCAGTAGTCGGTGCCAAACAGAACAATCGGTACCGGCTTGGCTTTGCCGGTCTGTACCAGGGTGATGACTTCAAATAATTCATCGAGTGTGCCAAAGCCGCCGGGGAAGGCCACCAATGCTTTGGCGCGCATCATGAAATGCATCTTGCGCAGCGCAAAGTAGTGGAATTTGAAGCTCAAGTTGGGTGTGACATAGGGGTTGGCGCTTTGTTCATGGGGCAGGGCAATGTTCAGACCTACGCTCAGGGCGCCCATTTCATGTGCGCCGCGGTTGGCGGCTTCCATGATGCCGGGGCCGCCACCCGTGGCAATGAACAGGCGTTCCTCGGGTCGTTGGCGCGCACTGTAGCCGGCTACAAGCCGGGCAAACAGACGTGCCTGGTCGTAGTAATGGGCGTTTCGTACCTGCCGCTCGGCCAACAACAGTGCGCTGGCGTCGCCGTTCAACTGCGCTTGCTGCAGAAATTTTTGCGCCTCCTCGGGCGCGAGAAAACGGGCGCTGCCAAAAACAACAATGGTGCTATCGATGCCCTGTTCGGTCTGGTCAAGATCGGGCTTGAGCATTTCCAGCTGAAAACGAATGCCGCGTGTTTCACGCCGCAACAAAAACTCGGGGTCGGCAAATGCCAGGCGGTAGGCGTCGGCGTCCAACGGGTTGCCCTGGTCAGCGTAGTTTTGCAGTTCTGTCCAGGCATCCGCCAGGCGGCGTTCGGTGAGGTGTTCAGTTTTATCCATGAACTACGCCTGAACAGGGTTGGGGGACGAGCTTAAACGCGTTTTCTGTATTCGCCAGTGCGGGTGTCGATCTCGACCTTGTCGCCTTGCGCCACAAAAATCGGCACGCCAATGTCAAAGCCGGTGGAAATCTTGGCCGGCTTGAGCACTTTGCCGGAGGTATCGCCTTTGACCGCAGGTTCAGTCCAGGTGATCTCACGCACGACGCTGGTGGGCATTTCAACCGAGATTGCCTTGCCTTCGTAGAACACCACTTCGAGTGCCATGCCGTCTTCAAGGTAACTCAGTGAGTCGCCCATGTTTTCGGCCTCGACTTCGTACTGGTTGTACTCGGTGTCCATGCAGATGTACATCGGCTCGGCAAAGTAGGAGTAGGTGCACTCTTTTTTGTCCAGAATGACCTGGTCCATCTTGTCGTCAGCCTTGAACACGACTTCGGTACCGAAATTGGCGATCAGGCTTTTAAGTTTCATGCGCACGGTGGCAGAGTTGCGGCCGCCGCGGCTGTATTCGGCCTTGAGCACGACCATCGGGTCTTTGCCGTGCATGATGACGTTGCCGGCGCGAATTTCTTGAGCGTTTTTCATAGCGATTGTGTGAAAGTTGGCCGCTTGCGAAGCGGTGAGGGCGGGGTGGACCGGACAAAACCCGGTCAAATTCCGCAAAGCTTTGAATTTTAACGGTTTTTTAGCGCAAACCGCATGATCTGGGTGACAAGGTCATCGCGCTGCAGTTGCTGGGCCCGCGCCGCTGAGACCGTTTGTTGCCATTGGGGCAGCGCCAGCTCGGGCAAGTCCGCCTGACTTAGGCCGTTCACGTCATTCCAGACATGATGAAAAGCCCGCAGTGAAGGTGGGGCGTTCAGCCTCTCCAGAAAGGCTTCAAGCTTGCTGTGATGGGCATCGTCATATTGCGGGTAGATCTGCCAGACAAAAGGTTTGTTGGCCCACAAAGCGCGCACCAGCGAATCTTCTCCCCGCACAAAATTCAGGTCACAGGCCCACAACAGATGGTCAAAGTCGTTCTGGGTAAGCGCTGGCAGGAAAAAAAATGAGAGTGTGTTGTGTTTGTTCCATGCGGGCTGGGAGCTATTCTTGCCCTCTATACAGGCCTTGATCGCAGTGGCTGCCCGGCCAGCGGTGACCAGCAGCCGGGTGGGGTGGGGATCGTTGGCGAGCTGGTCCAGCAACTCGCCCAGTGCGGCTGGTTCGTAGCAAAACAGTGACACCAGACGCCCGCCCTGGAACTCAATGCCAAGCTGCTGCAGCCAGGCCATGCGGTCAAAGCGGGCCTGGCGTGCGGCCAGATCGGGCTCGCGCAGCAGTCCGCCGGTGGCAGCGCTAAAGCCTGGGTAGAAAAAGTGTTTGGTCAGGCCCGCACCCGGCCCCGTCATCACGGGTGACGGCAGGCCGTGGCTGCGATCTGCAAACCCATCGGCGCTCAGGTATTCCAGGTTAATCCATATGGATTTTTGGCCTCTAGCCCTTGTCTGTTTTGCGTAAACGGCTATAAATTCAGGCGCAATTTCGCAGCCGAAGGCCTCTACCAAAATATCACCCATCGTCAAGTCACCGGTCTGGATGGGCTGTGTCCAGGGTCTGACCTCGACACCCGGGGCACCCTCGGGGGCGATCCAGCCCAAGGCGCTGGCGTCGTCCACCCACAAACGCACCCGCTCGCCCCGCGTTGCCAGGCCGACTGCCAGACGCCAGCACACACCGATGTCACCGTAGTTATCGATGACCCGGCAAAAGATGTCCCAAAGGTTTCCTGTTTTCACGCCTGAGATTGTCCACAATACGCACCTATGCCCGTTTTGCCTGATTCCAATCCGCCTGAGCCTTCTGCGGTATCTGCACCGCTCACGCATCCTGAGCAGTTGTTGAGCGACGTGGCGAGCCTGCCGCCACTGCCCGGTGTGTACCGCTATTTTGATGCTGAGGGTACCGTGCTCTATGTGGGCAAGGCCATCAACCTCAAAAAACGGGTGTCGAACTATTTCCAGAAAAATCATGGCGGCACGCGCATCGGGCACATGGTGAGCAAAATTGCGCGCATGGAAACCACGGTGGTGCGTTCGGAAGCCGAGGCGCTGCTGCTGGAAAACAACCTCATCAAGACGCTCAACCCCAGGTACAACATCCTGTTCCGGGATGACAAGAGTTACCCGTACTTGAAGATCACGGGTGCGAGCCTCTCGTCGAGTCCGGGGTCGAGCTTTCCCCGGGTGTCTTACTACCGGGGTGCGGTTGAAAAGAAGCATCACTATTTCGGACCCTACCCCAGTGCGTGGGCGGTGAAAGAGGCGATTTTGCTGATGCAAAAGGTGTTTCGGCTGCGGACCTGTGAAGACCCGGTGTTCAACAACCGCACGCGGCCTTGTCTGCTGTACCAGATCAAACGTTGTTCAGCGCCGTGCGTGGGGCATATTTCTGCGCCGGACTATGCACAGGATGTGGCCAACGCCGAGCGGTTTTTGCGTGGCGATGCCCGCCAGGTGATGGATGCGCTGGAGGCCCGCATGATGGCGCACGCCCAAGCGCTGGAGTTCGAACAGGCAGCCGAACTGCGCAACCAGGTGGCGGCACTTTCGAACGTACTGCACCAGCAGTCGGTCGACAACGTGTCGGACCGCGATGTCGATATTCTGGCCGTGAAAGTGCAGGGCGGCCGGGCCTGTGTCAATCTGGCCATGGTGCGCGGCGGGCGGCACCTCGGTGACCGGCCGTATTTTCCGGTGCACGTGGACGATGCCGCGGGGATCTACACGGAAGATGACGACGAAGCGGCAGCGGCGCCGTCGGTTGAGGCCCAGGTGCTGGAGGCCTTCGTGTCGCAACATTACCTGAATGTGCCGATTCCCCCTTCGCTGGTGGTCAGCGAGCCGGTGAATAAAAACCTGATCAAGACCCTCTCGGTCCAGAGCGGCCTCAAGGTGACTGCCGTGCACCAGCCGCGCGAACAGCGACGCCTCTGGCTGGAAATGGCACAAACCAATGCCGGCTTGCAATTGGCTCGTTTGCTGGCGGAAGAGGGCTCCCAGCAAGCGCGGACGCGGGCGCTGGCCGATGCGCTGGATCTGGCGCTGGACAATCTGGAGGAACTTCGGGTCGAGTGTTTTGATATTTCGCACACCGCTGGCGAAGCGACGCAAGCGTCGTGTGTGGTGTTTCATCACCACAAGATGCAGAACTCGGAGTACCGCCGCTACAGCATCGATGGCATCACACCGGGTGACGATTACGCAGCCATGCGTCAGGTGTTGATGCGCCGCTACGGCAAACTGGCCGAGACCCTGCAGGAAGCGCAAAAGACGGGGCAAACGCCTGCTGGAACCGGCAGGCTTCCTGATCTGGTGCTGGTGGACGGTGGCAAGGGTCAGGTAGCGATGGCCCGCGAGGTGTTTGAGCCACTGGGTCTGGACCTGTCACTGATTGTGGGGGTCGAGAAAGGGGAGGGGCGCAAGGTGGGGCTGGAGGAATTGGTGTTTGCTGATGGCCGTGAAAAAGTCTATCTGGGCAAAGATTCTGCGGCCTTGATGCTGGTGGCGCAGATTCGTGATGAGGCTCACCGTTTTGCGATCACGGGCATGCGCGCCAAAAGGGCCAAAGTGCGGGTCGATGGCGGCAAACTGGAGGAAATTCCCGGTATAGGGCCGAAACGGCGTGCCAAATTGTTGCAGCGCTTTGGGGGCGTGCGGGGCGTGGCGCTGGCGGGCGTCGAAGACATTGCGACCGTGGAAGGTATCTCCCGCGAGCTGGCCGAAGAAATATACCGTGCCCTGCACTGATCCGTGTCTGCCGGATGGCTGTCGGCTCGTGCCACAATCGCACCATGTTTTTTACCATTCCGACCCTCATGACCTGGACCCGCATCGCTGCGATTCCCTTGATCATAGGGGTGTTTTACCTGCCGATTGAGCCCGCCATCCAAAATCTGGCTGCCACAGTTATGTTTGTGGTGTTTGCGGCGACCGACTGGCTGGATGGTTATCTGGCGCGCAAGCTCAACCAGGTATCTTCTTTTGGCGCGTTTCTGGACCCGGTGGCTGACAAGATTCTGGTCTGTGCCAGCGTGCTGATTTTGGTGCACCTCGGCCGCGTTGACGTCTTTGTCGCGCTCATCATCATTGGCCGTGAAATTGCGATTTCCGCTCTGCGTGAATGGATGGCTCAGATTGGCGCCGCCAAGAGTGTGGCGGTCCACATGATCGGCAAGCTCAAGACCGTGGTGCAAATGGTGGCGATTCCGTTTTTGCTGTTTGACGGCATGTTGCTGGGTGTCATCGATACCCATCTGTGGGGTGTCTGGCTGATCTGGATTGCCGCCGTGATGACGGTCTGGTCGATGGTGTACTACCTGCAGAAGGCTCTGCCTGAAATCCGGGCACGGGTGAAGTGACTGCGCGTGACGATCACGTTTTTATCAAGGCCATGCCAGCCTTGTTTGTGCTGATCTGGAGTACCGGTTTTATCGTCGCCCGCTACGGCATGCCGCACGCACCCCCGATGAAGTTTCTACTTGTGCGCTTCGCGCTCTCGATCGCATGTTTCCTGATCTGGATCGTGCTGGCGCGGGTCAAATGGCCCACCAGCCGCGTGCAATGGGCGCATCTGGCCATGACGGGTATCTTCATGCATGCGGGTTACCTGGGGGGCGTCTGGGCGGCTGTGAAGGCCGGCATGGGTTCTGGTCTGGCGGCGCTGATTGTGGGCTTGCAGCCGGTGTTGACGGTTGTGTGGCTGTCGGCCATGGGCGGAAAAATTGCCGCACGCCAATGGGCTGGACTGTCGCTGGGTTTTATCGGCTTGGTGCTGGTGGTATCGCACAAGTTCGGGCTAGGGGATGAGGCCGACTGGCTGAATCTGTCTCTGGCTGTTGGTGCGCTGTTGAGCATTACCATTGGAACCCTGTATCAAAAGCGTTTTGTGGCACCTTGTGATGTGCGCACAGCCAGTGCGGTGCAGCTCGGCGCTGCGTTTCTGGTGACGCTGCCACTGGCCTTGCTGGAGGTGGAGGTGATGCACTGGAATGCCGAACTCGCGGGCGCCATGGCCTGGTCGGTGCTGGCGCTGACGCTGGGCGGCAGTTCATTGTTGTATTTGTTGATTCAGCGTGGTGCAGCAGCTTCAGTGACCAGTCTGATGTATCTTGTGCCACCTGCTACGGCGCTCCTGGCGTGGCTGCTGTTTGCCGAACCGATTACTGCGCTCACCATCGTGGGTACCGTGCTCACCGCTGTGGGTGTCGCGCTGGTGGTTCGTCAGCCCAGGGCAACGTAGCGTCAGCAGTTTATCCGTGCTGGGTATATTTTTAATGATTGATTCAAGAGGAACCCCTATGAGCAAAAAAAGAATCGCCGTCATCGCCGGTGACGGTATTGGCAAGGAAGTGATGCCTGAAGGAATTCGGGTGATGGAAGCGGCGGCAGGCAAGTTTGGCATTGACCTGCAGTTCGACCACTTTGATTTTTCCAGTTGGGACTACTTTGAGCAGCACGGCAAAATGCTGCCCGATAACTGGAAAGACCAGATTGGTGGCCACGATGCCATTTTTTTTGGTGCCGTGGGCTGGCCCGAAAAAATTGCGGATCATGTCTCGCTATGGGGTTCTCTGCTGCTGTTTCGCCGCGAGTTCGACCAGTACGTGAACCTTAGGCCGGCGCGCCTGATGCCGGGCATCATTGCGCCGGTCGTGCGGCGCGACGGCAGTCGGCGCGAGCCGGGTGAAATTGACATGTACATCGTGCGCGAAAACACGGAGGGCGAGTACTCCAGTATTGGCGGGCGCATGTACCCGGGCACCGAGCGCGAAATCGTGATGCAGGAAACCGTGATGTCCCGCATTGGCGTGGACCGTGTTTTGAAGTTTGCGTTCGAGTTGGCCCAGTCGCGCCCTAAAAAGCATTTGACGAGTGCCACCAAATCCAACGGCATTGCCATCACGATGCCGTATTGGGACGAACGCGTGGTCGAGATGGCAAAGGCGTATCCGGGCGTCAGTGTGGATAAGTTCCATATCGACATCCTGACGGCACACTTTGTGCAGCGCCCCGATTTTTTTGACGTGGTGGTGGCGAGCAATCTCTTTGGCGATATCCTGAGCGACCTGGGGCCGGCCTGCACCGGTACGATTGGCATTGCGCCCAGCGCCAATCTGAATCCCGAGCGCAAATTCCCCTCACTCTTTGAGCCCGTCCATGGCTCAGCCCCCGACATTGCCGGCCAAGGCCTTGCCAACCCGATTGGCCAGATCTGGTGCGGCGCCATGATGCTGGATTTTTTGGGACACAGGAATGCGCATGATGCGGTTTTGGCGGCGATTGAAAAAGTCCTTGATCCCCAAAGCGGTGCGCCGCGCACGCCCGACATGGGGGGTACGGCGTGTACCAAGGACGTCGGGCTGGCCATTGCTGGCGCGCTTTAATCAGTGCCGGATTTGTAAGGAAGATGTTTTTATCGACTTATCGAAAAAATCAGCTTGCAATCAACCAGCGTAGACGTGAAAACCGACTAGAATTTGCGTCCACACTGTTGTAAAGCTGCATGGCGTGTTGACACGGTGAGAGTCTGTGGTTTTAATCACATTCAGCAGGTCAACTGCACTATTTTTTGAAGAGACAATTCGTTTAACTCTGTTTCCATACTAGGGGTTCTTTGTGAATAAAACCGAACTGATTGAGCACATTGCAAAACATGCAGACATCTCCAAGGCGGCGGCCACCCGGGCGCTGGAGTCCACCATTGGTGCGGTCAAGACCACACTGAAAAAAGGCGGCTCTGTTTCGCTGGTGGGTTTTGGTACATTTACCGTTGGCAAACGAGCGGCACGCGTGGGCCGCAATCCCCGTACCGGCGATGCGATTAAAATCAAGGCTGCCAAGGTGCCAAAATTTCGTCCGGGCAAAGCGTTGAAGGATGCTTTGAACTGACATCAGGTTTATTAGTGGGGTGATTAGCTCAGTTGGTAGAGCGGCGCCTTTACACGGCGTAGGTCGGCGGTTCGAGCCCGTCATCACCCACCACTCACCCAAGTAAAGGCGAACAAAATGTTCGCCTTTTTTTATTTTTCTACTGGAGAGTTCGCGCATGTTTGATTTTGTCCGCAAGCACACAAGGATCATGATGGCCATGCTGTTTTTACTGATCATTCCTGCGTTTGTGCTGGTTGGAATTGATGGCTACAGCAACTTGGGAGAAAAGGGTGCGACCGTTGCCCGCGTGGGAAGCCATGACATTACCCAGGGCGAATGGGATGCGGCGCACAAATCGGAATCGGATCGCCTGCGCGCATCGATGCCCAACCTGGATGTCAAGCTGCTGGATTCGCCTGAGGCCCGCTATGCCACGCTGGAACGACTGGTTCACGAGCGGGTGCTGGCGCAAGCTGCTGACAAATTCAATCTGATGACCAGCGATGCAAGGCTCGCGCGCGACTTGCAGGAGAACCCGACCATCGCTTCCCTGCGCCTGCCGGACGGCAAGCTCGACATGGAGCGCTATCGTCAGTTGGCCGCCAGCCAGGGCCTGACACCTGAAGGGTTTGAAGCCCGGGTGCGCCACGACCTGTCGGTGCGGCAGGTGGAAGCCGGGGTGACCAGCACAGGCTTTTCTGCGGCGGGCGTCGCCGACCTGTCAATAAGTGCATTTTTTGAGAAACGTGAAGTGCAAATCGCCAGTTTCGCGACGGCTGATTTCGCTTCAAAGATCAGTCCGACCGAGACCGAGCTGGAGACGTTTTACAAGGCCAATCAGGCCCTGTTCCAGTCACCCGAGCAGGCCAGCATCGAATACGTGGTGCTGGACCTGGACTCGGTCAAGAAAAGCATCTCCATCAGTGAGTCTGACCTCAAGTCGTATTACGACCAGAACGCGGCTCGTCTCAGTGGCAACGAGGAGCGGCGTGCGAGCCACATCCTGATCAATGCGGCCAAAGATGCCACTGCCGCCGACCGCCAGAAAGCCAGGGCGCGTGCAGATGAGTTGTTGCAGGCGGTGCGTAAATCACCCAACAGTTTTGCAGATGTCGCGAAAAAGAACTCGCAGGATACGGGGTCCGCCGCGAACGGTGGCGATCTTGACTTTTTTGCGCGTGGTGCCATGGTCAAACCGTTTGAAGACGCCGCTTTTGCCTTGAAAAAAGGGGATGTCAGCGAAGTGGTGGAGTCTGATTTTGGTTTCCACATCATCCAGCTGACCGACATCAAAACACCCACGCAGCGCAGCTTTGAAGAGTTGCGCGCTGGCATCGAGGCCGACCTGAAGATACAGCAAGCGCAGCGCAAGTTTGCCGAAACTGCCGAGGCTTTTACCAATGGCGTCTATGAACAGTCTGACAGCCTCAAGCCGGTTGCAGACAAGCTCAAGCTCGAGGTTAAAACGGTCGCCAATGTGATGCGTAAACCGGCCCCTGGCGCGACTGGCGTGCTGACCAATGCCAAATTTCTGGCTGCGATTTTCGGGTCTGACGCAGTTGAGAAAAAGCGCAATACCGAAGCGGTTGAGACAGCGCCCAACCAGTTGACGGCAGGACGCATCACGCAATACACCCCAGCCCGAACCATGCCATTTGCCGATGTCCGCAGTGTCGTGCGTGAACGAGTCGTTGCTGCCCGCGCTGCCGGACTGGCCAAGAAAGAGGGCATGGAGAAGTTGACGCTCTGGAAGGCCGCCCCGGCCTCTGCGACCCTGTCGACAGCGCTGCTCGTGTCGCGCGACCAGTCCCAAAATATCGCGCCGCAGGTTTTAGCTGCAGCCTTGCGCGCTGACGCGTCAGCCTTGCCGGTCTTTGTCGGCGTTGATTTGGGGGCCCAGGGCTATGCCGTGGTCCGGGTCAACAAGATCGTGCCGCGACTGGCGCCTGCTGAAGCAACCGTCAAACAGGAACGTGCCCAATACGCCCAGTGGTGGACAGGGGCCGAGAACCAGGCTTATTACGGCCTTCTGAAAGAGCGTTTCAAGGCCCAAACCATGGTGGCACAGCCGGCGCTTACTGCAACAGATGTGCCGCTGACTTCAGCCAAGTAAACGGCAGCGGTTATAATCAAAACCCACGGTGGCTGTAGCTCAGTTGGTAGAGTCCAGGATTGTGATTCCTGTTGTCGTGGGTTCGAGCCCCATCAGCCACCCCATTTAACACCGCGCTAGATATAGAAAGCCTGCTAGTTAATTGCTAGCAGGCTTTTTTGTTGTTGCTTACAAAATTCAATCTGTAGGCAATCTGTAGGCAACTTGCCCAAATACAGCACCAGCACCGGCCAAACAAAACCCAGCGGGTAAGGCTGGGTCGGTAACTCTTTCGAGCCGCGTGTTGGCGCCAACAGGAACCCCAGCAGGCGGGTGAAGGTGTCCCGCTTTTCGGTTCGCGGGCCTAGCTGGGGTGAATCGTTTCAAGCAACCATTGGCTCGCGGCTAACCTCCAAGTGCAGGCCAGCCCCTCGCACCACCGCTAAAAATGTCTTGATGGTGGGGTTGCCCTTGGGGCTCAGGGCGCGGTAAAGGCTTTCGCGGGGTATGCCAGCACGCGCAGCTACGGCGCTCATGCCCTGGGCCTCTGCAATATGGCGAAGCGCAGCCAGTAGCGCAGTCTGGCCCCCCGGTGAATCCGCCTCTTCCAAAGCAACAGCCAAATACTCGTTGGCAAAATCCGGGTCGGCTTTGAGCATGCCGATTACGACCTCATCGTGGCTAACGTGGCGTGGTGCTTTCATGGTTTACCCCTTTGTTTCCAGTCTTTCAAATACGCAATAGCACGCTCAATATCGCGGCTCTGGTCGCTTTTGTCGCCACCGCATAGAAGCAGTACCAATACCGGGCCTTGCTTGCTCAGGTACACGCGATAACCTGGCCCGAAGTCAATTTTCAATTCCTGTATACCCTCACGCAACGGCTTGCAGTCTCCAAAGTTCCCCGCAGCCATGCGGTTGACGCGCGCCACAATCCGGGCCTTGGTCTTGTTGTCGGTCAGATTGCCGAGCCAGTCGGCATAGGGCTTGCACCCTGCGGTGTCTTGGTAGGCTTTGACTTCAATCATCACAGTGTGCATTATGCGTTACAAATGCAAGGCTTTCAACCAGCTACCACGCGCAGCGCACCGGGTGCGGCCTTGGCGTCAAACACTATCCCGGCCTGTTCCAGAATCCACGCTTCAATTTTTTCATGGTGCACGCGCAGCAGTTCCAGCGGACGCACCGTGTAATGCTTTTCAGCCGTCGCGCTAGGCTTATGACCTTGAATCTGCGCCACCACGACACTATTGAATGCAGTGTGGTGATCGACATGGAAGAAAGACGGCTACAAACCTTGGCGTTTAAGCACGCGGAAGTTTCAAGGGGGTTGTCGAGAACCGGTTTTCCAGCAGTTCATAAGTCAGCGGTTTGCTGATGAAATAGCCCTGGACCGCGTAGCAGCCGACTCAGGGCATCTGCGCGCTGTAGAACTGCCGGTCGGCGGCGTAGCAGCTGCATGCCGCTGCTTCAAGGCCGCCGCGATCGACCACCGTGAGGTCACCATGGTGGTATTTGATCAGCCCGCTGCGTTGCAAGGCCATCGCGGCAGTCGTGATGCCGACGCGACGCACACCGAGCATGTAGGCGAGGAACTCATGGGTTACCCGGAAACTGCTGGAATGGGCCCGGTCCTGGCTCATCAGCAGCCAGCGCGCCAGGCGTGGGCCGATCTGGTGAAAGCGCAGGCAAGCGGCCGACGTGCTCAGTTCCGCTATCAGTACACAGATGTAGCGCTTCAGGATGCGTTGCAGTGTCTCGTTGCCTGCCAACTCGCTGAGGAAGGCGTCGGTTTCGATGCGCCAGGCGGCACCTGGGCCTTGTACCAGCGCATGCAATGGTGTAGTCACCACACCCAGAGCCAGTTGCACGCCAAACATGCCTTCACGGCCCACCATGCCGACTTCCAGACCCGGTTTGCCATCGATTGGCGCCACCAGAGAAATGAAGCCCTCAACTGGAAAATAGACATGGCTGGTCAGCTCACCGGGCTCGCACAGCACTTCGGCCAGCACCAGTTCAACCGACTCGCACAGGCCAAGCAGGCGCAACCGGTCTTTGCGCGGAAGCAACTCGATGATGTGGTTCTCGACTTTGCTCAAACTGGCGCTCCGGTGTGTGGTTGACCCCTGCCAGGGCAGGGCGCGCGCTGAAGATCGGCATACGGTCGAATGTCGTTTCGCGTGTGACGCAGTTTGTGCGCGCTGCGCTGATGTGACTGTCTGCCAGCGCACATAGCGGTGAAAACTTTGACCTCATGCGATGAGCGGCACCGCCAGACCCCGTGTGTGTAGCGCCTTCTTGCCTGCGCGCAGCCGTGTTGCACGGCGTTCGGGATGCGCCCTGGCAGGCGCGCTGGTGTCAAATCACCGGTTTGTCGGGCAGCAGCCGGTCGTATTCCTTCTTGACCACCTCATAACACTCGCAGCTGCGTTTTTCCAGCCCCTTGCGGTCCAGCACCGAGATGCGGCCGCGCGCATAGCGGATCAGCCCGGCTTTTTGCAACCGGTGTGCCGCCTCCGTCACGCCTTCGCGGCGTACGCCGAGCATGTTGGCGATCAGTTCCTGCGTCATCTGGAGTTCGTTGCTCTTTAGACGGTCCAGGCTCAGCAGCAGCTAGCGGCACAGTTGCTGGTCGAGTGAATGGTGCCGGTTGCAGACCGCGGTTTGCGCCATCTGCGTGATCAAAGACTGGGTATAGCGCAACAGCAGGTGCAGCACCGGGCCGGCCCGGTTGAACTCGTCTTTCATCGCTTTTGATTTCAGCCGAAAGCCCTGACCGGCGCTTTGCACCACCGCACGGCTGGGCGTGGACTCGCCCCCCATGAACAGTGAAACACCGACAATGCCTTCGTTGCCGACCACGGCAATCTCGGCCGATGCACCGTTCTCCATCACGTACAGCAAGGAAACGATGCTGGTGGTTGGAAGGTAGGCGTGACTCAGTGTGCGGCCCGATTCGTACAGCACCTGACCCAGTGGCATCTCGACCGTTTCAAGCAGCGGGCTGCCAGCGCTGCCATTCGGCGTCTGGCAAAGCGGCGAGCAAGTGGTTATTTCTTGCTTCAGTGGAAATGTCCATCGCCGAGTTCCGGGCCGGGTTTGATTTGAGGGGCGGTTGCGGTGGTTGGTCTTTTAAATTCGCCCACGTTATAGACATTCAAAGCGTAATTCAGGTGCGCTAACAGACACAAAACGCGTCAACGGCGTTCGTCGTCGGCCGCAGCGTACCGGCGAGGCTAAATTTTTCCGCGTTATGTGCGTCAGCGTACAGAACATCTTGTTCTGAGTCGTAACACTTGAAACTGTTGTGCACTGGGCGTCAGCGAATCTGTGCAAAACGTCAGCGTAAACGCCGACCAAGTGTCGGGCGGTTGCGTCTGTGCTGTTCTGGAACATATAAAGAGGATCGAAAATGAAAAAATTCGTGGGTTATTCCAGCGTTCTGCCGTGGTTCATGGCATCGCTGTTGAGCGCATGGGTGGCCGGATGTGGCGGCGGGGGACGAGATGCGATCTTGGGCATACCCACCCTGGATGCGCTGGTTCCGCCCACGGTGACTGCCGTGGTCCCGGTCAATAATGCCACGGTTGTAGCGATCAACAACACCGTCATTACCGCTGCCTTCAGTGAGGCGATGGCACCGATCACCGGCACCGCAAGCTTTACCGTGACCTGTGCAGCGCCTTGCGTCAGTCCGGCAGGGGCCACCGTGGCGCTTGACGCCACCAACAGAATTGCCACCTATACGCTGGCACCGGCAACCGCCCTCGCACCTCTGACGCTCTATACCGCTACCGTCACCGGCGCCAGAAGCCTGACCACCGGCCTGGCGTTGGCGAGTCCGTTTGTATGGCAGTTCACGACCGGTCCAACGCCCGACACGACCCGGCCCAGAGTAACGCTGACCTCCCCGGCCACGACCATTCCCGGTCCGACAGCCGGTGTGCCCACCAACACCGCAATCACCGCAGTTTTCACTGAGAATATGGCGCCTGCAACGATCGTCGCAGCCAGCTTTACACTGACCTGTGCGCCAGCGTGTGTATCCCCGTCCCCGGCAGGTCTGGTGAGCTACACAGTGGCCAGCAGAACCGCCGTCTTTACGCCGGCGGCAGCGCTGGAGGTCGGCAAGACCTATACCGCCACGATCACCACCGCGGCGACCGACCTGGCCGGCAATGCGCTGGCCGGCAATCAAGCTGCGCTGCCGGCTGCAAGTAACTATGTTTGGACCTTTACGCCAGCGGCCCCGGCCCCGGCAGGCAATGTCTCGGTGTTTTCCACCAATCCGGTCGCTGGTGACGCAGCCGTGTGTCCCAACGCGACCATCAACGCGACCTTCAGTGTGCCCTCGGGCTTGCGGATGAATCCGGCAACCGTCAACGCCGCGAATTTCACGGTGACAGGACCCGCTCCTGCCTCTGCTGCGGTCACTGCAGCGTCGGTCGCCCTTGATTCCGCGACTGGCCGCATCGCAACCTTTACGCCACTTTTGCCGCTCGTCGCCGGTGTTACCTATACCGCGGTGGTTAAAGGCGGTGCCACCGGGGTCAAGGATCTGGCAATCCCGGCCAATGCCATGGTGGGTGATTTCACCTGGAACTTCACCGCAGCGGCTTGTCTGGTGCCGCCCCCACCTGCTCCGGTAGCCCTTGGAACGGTTTCGAGGTACGGGATTTTTGGCGGTTCCGCCGGGATGACCAATACCGGCAATTTGACGGTGATCACTGGCAGCGGCGGTAACACGGCTGACATTGGAACCATCGCTACCGGTACTTCGTCGGTGACCGGATTCCACGATTCGGCACCATCCGATGTCTATACCGAAGTTCCGGGCGTTAATGTGGGCAATGTGACCGGCAAGATATTCACCTGCACCACCTCCACCACCGGCCCGACGAACCCAACGAACGGTGTCAATGCCGCCTCATGCGCGCTTGCAACCCAAGCCCGCCTCGACGCGCAAACCGCGTATCTCGCCCTGGTGGCGAAACCGGGTGGGCCCGATCCGGGCGCCGGCAACCTTGCCAACCTCGTGCTCACGCCCGGTGTCTATACATCCAACTCGGGATCGTTCCTGATTGAAGGGGGAAACCTGACCCTTGACGCCCAAGGCGACGCGAATGCTGTCTTTGTGTTCCAGATGGCGAGTACCCTGACCGTTGGTGGTCCGGGGGCGGCAGCGCCGCAAAGCGTCATTCTGGTGGGCGGCGCCCTGGCCAAGAACGTCTTCTGGCAGGTTGGCAGTGCCGCAATCATCAATGCAGGGGGTGGCGGGACCATGGTCGGAACCATCATCTCTCAGGCCGGAGCCGCATTCTCGACGGCCGGCAACGTGGCACCGGTAACGTTGAACGGCAGAGCCCTGTCGCTCGGCGCCTCGGTGACGCTGGTGAATACCTTCATTAATGTACCGGCGCCTTAAGGCTCGCGCATCTTTAATCCTCCTGGAGAAAAAAATGAAATTTGCAAAAACATCAGGAACGCTGAGTCTGGTGGCACTCGCCGTCATGGCCAGCCCATTTGCCGTGGCCGACGATTCAGGCTGGTACGCCGGGGCCAACATTGGTCAGTCCAGAGCAACCATTGACGACGCGAGGATCACCAGCGGCCTGCTGGGAAGCGGTTTCACCACGACCTCGATCAACGATGACGACCGCGACACCGGCTACAAGATTTTTGGCGGCTACCAGTTCAACAAGAATTTCGCCCTGGAAGGCGGCTATTTCGATCTGGGACAGTTCGGCTTTACGGCGACCACGGTGCCACCGGGAACACTGAGCGGCAATATCAAGCTGCGAGGCCTCAATCTCGACATCGTCGGGACTTTGCCGATCACTGAAAGGTTTTCAATGTTTGGCCGCGTCGGTGCCAACTACGCGCAAGCCAGAGACTCGTTCTCGGGCACCGGATCGGTTGTGGTACTTAATCCCAACCCCAGCAAGCGTGAGACAAACCTCAAGTTAGGTCTGGGCCTGCAGTACGCTTTCACGGAGTCTTTGTCAGTGCGCGCTGAGATGGAGCGCTACCGCGTCAACGATGCCGTCGGCAACAAAGGCGATATTGACCTTATCTCGGTCGGTCTGGTCTATCGCTTCGGTGCCAAAACGCCGCCACCCGCACCGCGCGCGGCGGCGCCCGAGCCTGTTTACGTCGCCGCTGCGCCGCCGCCGGTGGTCGTGCCGCCACCACCGCCGGTGGTCGTGCCGCCACCACCGCCGGTGCCACCGCCCGCGCCCAGGAGAGTGACCTTCTCTGCCGATTCGCTGTTCGATTTCAACAAGGCGATTGTGCTGCCAGCGGGCAAACAGCAGCTCGACAAGTTTGCCGCAGACCTGAGAGGCGTTGACTATGACGTCATCTCGGTAACGGGACACACTGACCGGATCGGCTCACACGCCTACAACATGAAGCTTTCGACGCGCCGCGCGGAAGCGGTCAACAATTATCTGGTGAGCTCGGCAGGAATCCCGGCTGGCAAGATTGCGGCCAAAGGTGTTGACGGCGCGGACCCTGTGACGAAACCCGGTGACTGCGTGGGCAAGAAGGCAACCAAGGCGCTGATCGCCTGCCTGCAGCCTGATCGCCGTGTCGAGATTGAAGTCGCCGGCACGCGCTGATGTCCATGGCGCGAGCTTGAAACCTGCAAGCTCGCGCCTTTTTCCATCTTCACCCTCCACGACGGTGCCATGCACAGTGATGCTGCCGCGCGTCGCAATGATCCGGCTCGATGCTGAGGTGTTGGTGGGCTGGTCGCTTCAGTTGTGGCGGTGCAGGGCTCGCTTCCTGGGGCTTTTCTTACATTCTTCGGCACGCCGTCTGACAGACAACGCAGCCGGCCTTTCGTACCATCTGCTGACTGCCTTGTCGTGCTCTGTTTGACCAGACGCCAGCCGCCAGTGTGCACCCTGTCCTTCTACTTTTCCGCCCGGTTTTTAAGCCGTGCGGGCGGAGATCTTTATGAACACAAAAGTTATTGCAAATCCGTCATGGAGCACCGCATCGTTTGGCGATGCCGCCGAGACATCTCCGATGGAGTTGTCTTCTCTGGGGGCTCACCTGAACATGTGCAAAGGTTCGCACGGCCGCCTGGTCGCTTTGCATTGCGCCGCAGAGAGCATGCACGGGTTTGTGGCGACGCGCTTCGTGACGACGCTGGTGGTGTTTGTGCTGTTGATCGGTATCGGTTTCATGGTGCTGTAGCGTATGGCGCTGCCCGAGTTGCTGAGTCTGATAGCCGCTGCGCCACCTGCGTTGTGCGATATTCTGGACAGTACGCGCGGCCCGGTGCAGCCACCGATACGGTCCGAGATTTTCGGGCTGCAGCGCTTTGCGCAGCACGGGCGCAGTCTGGGCGATACCCACCGTGCCGCCAGGGCGAGTTCACGCGCGGCGACCTTCTTTCCACGCCTGCGAAGCAACATCCATACCCTGCGCGAGGCCTACCATTACATTGGCGTGCAAGCCAGCACCGGCTACGACATCAGCCCGGCGGCCGAATGGCTGCTTGATAACTTTCACCTGATCGAAGCGCAGTTCAAGGAAATTCACGAGGGCTTGCCGCGCAGCTATTTTCGTACCCTGCCGATGCTGCTGGACGAGCCCCTGGCGGGTTTGCCACGCGTCTATGGCGTGGCATGGGCCTTTGTCGCACACACCGATGGCGCGTTCGACGAAGAGTTGCTGAGGCAGTTTCTGGGCGCCTACCAGGAAACCCGCGAATTGAGCCTGAGCGAAATGTGGGCGCTGCCGACCACCTTGCGGGTGGTGTTGATCGAAAACTTGCGGCGTCTGGCCGAGCGCGTGGCCACCAACAAGGCGGCGCGCGAGGTTGCCAACCTGTGCTTCGATCACATCGAAACCTACAGCCTGCCCGCCCTCGACCAGTTGCTCGCACTGCTCACTGCACGTGGGGTCGGACGCGTTTTTCTGGGACAGATGGCGCAGCGCTTGCAGGACCGCCGGGCCACCGGTGAAGGCAGTGAGCAGGCTCTTTTCCAAAACTGGCTGCGCAACGCGTTGCCCGACATGGTGGCGATGCATACCCAGCAAAGTGCCGACCAGGCCGCTGACAACCTGAGCGTCAGCAACGCCATCACATCGCTGCGCGCCATTGGAGATGCCGACTGGCCGGGCATCATCGCCCGCACCAGTGCGTTGATGCAACTGATGCTCAGCTCGCCGCTGTTCGAGGCCGAGGATGCCGCTACGCGCGACCAGTCGCTCCATGCCATCGAGCGTCTGGCCAGGCGCAGTGAGCGCAGCGAAGTGTCGGTGGCGCAAACCATGCTGGACATGATGCGCATCGCCGTCGGCGCCAACAGCGTGACCTCGGTGGCCAGCCATTGGCTGCACGGTGCCGGTCGATCAGAACTGTTGCGTGCGCTCGGCCTGCATGAGCGCGCGGCGTTTGCCCGGCAATTCATCTCACGACGCATCGCCTTACCGGTTTACCTGGGCTCGCTTCTGGGCCTGTTGGGTCTTGTGGTGTGGCTGCTTCTGCGCCACGGCGGCGCTACAGCCGACGCCGGCGCTCCCGTCTGGTTGACCCTGCTGGGCGCAGTGTTGATGATGTTCCCGGCATCCGAGGCGGTGGTGGCAGTGATCAACCGGCTGATCAGCGAATCGGCGCAACCGCAATACTTGCCACGCCTGGCTTTGGCTAATGGCATACCTCCTGAGCACCGTGTCATGGTGGTGATTCCAGCCCTGTTGACAGGCGCTGCATCGACCCGCGACCTGGTGCACCGCTTGCAGTTGCACTACCTTTCCAACCCGGAACGCCACGCGCAGTTTGCACTGCTGAGCGATTGGGCTGACGCCGATTCGGTGCATACCGCGTCGGACGCCGCCCTGCTTGCCGGCGCCACGCAGCTGATCCGCGAACTCAACGCGCGCTACCCCAGGCTGGCCGATGAGACAACTGCTGCGCCACGCTTCATCGTGCTGCACCGGGAGCGGCTTTTCAGCGAGACCGAACAGTGCTGGATTGGCTGGGAACGCAAGCGTGGCAAGCTCGAGTTGCTGGTCGCGGCACTGGCGCAAGGTCCAAGCGCCGCGTTTCTGGATCTGGGGGAAGAATCGCGCATAGCCGCCGATATTCAGTACATTGTCACTCTTGACAGCGACACCCAGTTGCTGCCCGGTCGGCTGCGCGAGTTGGTGGGCGTCGCCGCGCATCCGCACAACCAGCCGCGGCTCGACGCCACTGGCTGCGCTGTGGTGAGCGGCTACGCCATTCTGCAACCACGGGTCGCCACGCCCTTGCCGTCGCTCAAGGACTTCACGCTCTACCACTGGCTGTTTGCCGGGCAGTGCGGCATCGACCCCTACAGTGCCGCCAGCTCGGAGGTCTATCAAGACCTTTTTTTTGAAGGCACCTTCACCGGCAAGGGGCTGCTCAATGTGCGGGCGATGCATGCGGTGCTGTCGGGCCGGCTGCCACAAGGCCAGGTGTTGAGCCACGATTTGCTTGAGGGCTCGATGGCGCGCTGCGCCGCCGTGTCCGACGTCACGGTGATCGAGGACGCGCCGTTTCATGCCGATGTGGCGGCTTCGCGCGTGCACCGCTGGACGCGCGGCGACTGGCAGCTGCTGCCGTTCCTGCTCAATCCCTGGCGTTACCGCCTGCGCGTCATCAACCGCTGGAAAATGTTCGATAACCTGCGCCGCTCGCTGGTGGTGCCCATGTCCCTGGCCTTGCTGCTGCTGGCGCTGGCCGGTGCCGTTGTGTCACCCTGGGCAGCGCTGGCACTGGTGATGGCGGCGCTTTCTGCCGGACCGCTGATGGGCGCGGCGGCGGGCTTTTCGCCCAGCCGCGACGACCTTGCAAAGCGCCATTTTTATCGTGAAGCGGCGGTTGATCTGGCACGCGCGTTGTGCGGCGGTCTGTGGCTGCTGGCACAGTTGCTGCAGCAGGCGCTGATGGCCCTGGACGCCATCGGGCGTGCGCTTTATCGGATGACCGTCAGCCGCCGCCACCTGTTGCAATGGACGACCGCCGCGACAGCGCAGGCACAGACCAAGAGCGGGCTCGCAGCGGTGCTGCATCAGCATTGGGTCGAGCCGGTCGTTGCCCTGCTGTTGCTCGGCGCGCTGCTTGCGATGGCGACGCCGACGCCGCTGCTGGCGCTGTTGCTGTGCTTGTTGTGGGCGGCATCGCCGCTATCGACCTGGTGGGTCAGCCGCACCCGCCCGGCGCGCCAGGACGCTGAATTGCCGGCTGGCGACCAGGCCTATCTGGAAGCCATCGCACGGGACACCTGGCGCCTGTTCGAGCGCTGCGTCGTGGCCGATGACAACCACCTGCCGCCTGACAACCTGCAAATTACGCCGCATGACATGGTGGCGCACCGCACATCGCCGACCAACATTGGACTGTACCTGCTGAGTGTGGCCTGCGCCAGGGAGTTCGGCTGGATCGGCACGCAGGAGTTGCTGGCGCGCCTGCAAGCCACCCTGGCGACGCTGCTCACTTTGCAGCGTCACCGCGGCCACTTTCTGAATTGGTACGACACGCAGTCGTGCGCGCCGCTGCTGCCAATGTACGTTTCCACGGTGGACAGCGGCAACCTCAGTGGGCACTTGCTGGCGGTGGCCCAGGCCTGCCTGGAGCTGGCGCGCGCGCCCCATGACAGTGGCGCCGCTCAGCGTGCCCTGCAAGTTTCAAGGCAACGACTGGCGCCCTTGCTTGTCAGGCGATCCAACCTGACGCTGGCGATGCGCGACGAACTCAGAGGGTGCCTGGCCGATCACCGGGCGACATTGCGCTCGGCCAGACTGGACGCGCAGGCGGCAACCCGGGTTGACGCTGCGGGGGCGTTGTCTGGGGCGCCGCAGGCGACCCGGCAATTGCAGGCGCTGGCCGACGATTTCACACAACTGGCGTGGCAGGCTGACTTCAGCTTCCTGTACCACCGCAAGCGGCATCTGTTCCACATCGGCTACCGGGTAGCGGAACAGCAGCATGATGCGGGTTTTTATGACCTGCTGGCGTCGGAGTCGCGCCTGACCAGTCTGCTGGCGATCGCCAAAGGCGATGTCCCGGTGCGCCATTGGGCCTCGCTTGGCCGCCTTTTCTACGCTGTTGGTGCCGATGCCGGTCTGCGTTCGTGGTCGGGATCGATGTTTGAATACCTGATGCCCAGCCTGATTCTGGAGGAGCCGCATGGCAGTGTCTTGCGTGAGGCCTGCGATGCAGCGCTGCGCGAGCAGATCGATTTTGCCAGGGGGCAAGGCGTGCCTTGGGGCATCTCCGAGTCGGCTTATGCCGCCAGTGACCATACGCTGGCCTACCAGTACGCGCCCCAGGGGGTGCCCAGGCTGGCGCTGCGCCGCACGCCGTCTGACGAACTGGTGATTGCACCCTATGCCACGGCGCTGGCGGCGCAGATTTCACCGCTGCGGGCCTCGGCCAACTATACCGCGCTGGAAAAGATAGGCGCGCGGGGCCGTTACGGTTTCATGGAAGCGCTTGACTTTTCCCCTGCGCGCCAGGCCGCAGGTGAGGCGTTCACGCCGGTATGCACCTTCATGGCGCACCATCAGGGTATGACCATCGTGGCGCTTGCCAACGTGCTGCTGGGTTGCCCGGTGCGGCGCTGGGGCATGGCCAATGCGCACGTGCAGGCGGTCTCTTCGCTGCTGCACGAGCGCGTGCCGCGCGAGATCTCGATGCTGTACGCACCGCAACCGGGCCCGCCACCGCAGGCGCAGCGACGGCGCTCGCCGGGGCTGTTGCGCGAGGTGCTGCCGGGCTCGACCGCGCTGGAGCCCACGCATGTGCTTTCGAACGGACGCTACAGCGTGGCCTTGCGTGCCAATGGCGCCGGCTGGAGCAGTTGGGGCCAGACCGGCATCACACGCCGGCGCGATGATGCGCTGCGCGATGAACAGGGCAGTTTTTTTTACCTGCGCTGGGACCGGCAACCACGGCCGGTCTCCATCACCCAGCATCCTGCGCCCGACCCGGCCGCGCACTACCAGAGCGTGTACCACGCCGACCGCGTGTGCTTCGATGCGACCTGGCCCGCGTTGCAGGCCCACACCACGGTGTGGGTCAGTCCGGAGGACGACATCGAGTTCCGCCAGGTCGAGCTGCGCAACCTGAGCGATCGCATACTCGACATCGAACTGATGTCGGTCTTTGAAGTAACGCTGTCAGAGCCGCGTGCCGATGAAGCACATCCCGCCTTCACCAACCTCTTCGTGCGCGCCGAGTGGCTGGCCACGCACCGGGCGCTGCTGTTCGAGCGCAAGCCACGTTTGCCCACCGAACAGGGTCTGAAAGCCACCCATTTTCTGGCCGACACCGACCCGCAGGTGGTGGGCGTGCGCCTGACGACCGACCGCCAGCACTGGCGCGGGCGCAACCATGACGTGAGCCAGCCGCTGGCCACGTTTGACCCGGTGCCCGCGGCCGCAAACGATCTGACCGTCGCGCTTGACACCGGTCTTGACCCGGTCTGCGCGATGGCGGTGCAGATGCGCATTGCGCCCAACGCGAAGGTCCGGTTAACCTTCGCCACGGCGGTGTCCGACAACGCAGGCACCTTGCGTGCCGTGATCGACAAATACCGCCAGCACAGTCACGTCAAACGCGCGTCGCTGATGTCGGCCACGCTCACCGGTATTCGTTTGCGTGCCCTGCGCATCAGCGTCGAAAATATTTCTGCGATGCAGACGTTGACCACGGCGCTGGTACTGAGCCTGACCCGCCCGCAGGCCCATGCGACCCGTTCGGACGCCGCAGCGCCCGAGGTTTGTGACCGGCGACTGCTGTGGCGCTTTGGCATCTCGGGGGACCGTCCCCTCATCCTGGTGTCGGTCGGCGTGCCCCAGGGCCTTGGCATGTTGCGTGCACTGTCCCAGGCCCTCAGTTTGTGGTCGCGGGGCGGCATCACCTGCGACCTGGTGGTGGTCAATGCCGAACCGGTCTCGTACCTGATGGTGGTGCACCGCGAGATCGCTGCGTTGCGCGAGCGCCATGTGGCTGACAGCGACGCAAAGGCCGGTGCCGTCACCACGGGTTTTCATTTGCTGCGCGCTGACGAGCTCTCGGGTGACGAACTGGGCACGCTGCAAATGCTGGCGCGTGTGCGCCTGCATGCCGATGGCCGTCCATTGTTTCACCATGTTCAGGAATGGACCGCGCTGCATGAGCAGGCTTTCGAGCAACGCCATGGAACGTCGACCACAGCGGTGGGCGTGGGCGCTGGTGCCGCGGCTGGCGTGGCGGCGCCGGTGGGTCGGTTTGCGCCAGACTCGGGCGAATTTTTTTTCGACGTCAGTGCCAAATTGCGTCCGCTGCGGCCCTGGATCAACGTGCTGGCCAACCCGGCTTTCGGCGCCCATCTTTCGGAAGCGGCAGGCGGCTACACCTGGGCCTTGAACAGCCGTTTGAATCAGCTCACCGCCTGGTCGAATGACCCGGTGGCGGACCCGCCGGCCGAATGGTTTTTGCTGCAGGATCGCAAGACCATGGAGGTCTGGAGCGTGGCGCCCAACGCCTGGGGCGACCCCGGTGCGACCTACCGTGTCGCCCATGGGCAGGGCTACAGTGTCATCAGCCACCGCCGTGGCGATGTGGAGGTGACGGCGTCGTGGTGTGTGGACGCACAGACTTCGGTCAAGCAGGTGCGGCTGAAAATAGTCAACCGCGGCCACCGGACGCTGCATCTGCGTGTTATCGGTATCGCCGAGTGGATGATGGGTGCGAACCGGGCCGACCGCAGCACGGTGCACACGGCACTCTATCGCCAGCGCCTGCCCACGCTGGCGGAGTCCGGCATTGACGCTGATGCCGCGCGCGGGCAAAAACTCACGGCGCTGCTTTGTACGCAGCGAGAACGCGCGACCGGTTTCGGCGACGGCACGGCGTTCCTGGCAATAGCCGGTGCAGCCGACGAGCCGGAAGACTGGACCTGCGACCGGCGCGAGTGTTTCGATGCGCGCGGCCGCCAGGTGCTGCCAGACCACTTCGGTCAGCGCAGCGGCGACGGACTGGACCCTTGCGCGGCACTCTCAACGCGCCTGCTGTTGAGCGCCGGCGAAGCGGTGGAACGGGTGTTCCTGCTGGGCTATGCCCAGAACGCGGACGCTGCCCGCCAGCTCGCTGCGCTGGCGGCCGCGCTGCCCGCCGAGCGGCGCGTGGTGCAGGTGCAAGCCAACTGGGACCGGCTGCTTGGCGCCACCACGGTGAAGACGCCCGACTCCCTGTTTGACGCGCTGGTGAACCGCTGGCTGCTGTACCAGACGGTGTCGTGCCGCTTGTGGGCCAAGGCCGGTTTTTACCAGGCCGGTGGTGCCACCGGTTTTCGTGATCAGTTGCAGGATGTGATGGCACTGGGCTGGGCCGCCCCCGAGATGCTGCGCCAGCAGATCATTCTGTGTGCCTCACGCCAGTTCGCCGAGGGTGATGTACAGCATTGGTGGCATGCGCCCCAGGGCGCTGGCGTGCGCACGCATTTCTCCGACGACCTGCTGTGGCTGGCGCATGCCTGTGTGCACTATCTGCGCGTGACCGGCGACGCCAGCTTGCTCGATCAAAATGTCCCGTTCATTGAAGGGGCGGCCATCCCGGAGGGCGCCGAGGATGCTTACTACACGCCCAGTGTCAGCCCCGACGAGGTATCGGTCTACGAACATGCCGCACGGGCCATCGACCGCAGTTTGCCGGTGGGCGCGCACGGCTTGCCGTTGATGGGCAGCGGCGACTGGAACGACGGCATGAACCGGGTCGGCATTGAAGGGCGCGGCGAGTCGGTGTGGCTGGGCTGGTTCTTGTGTCAGCTGGTGGCTGACTTCGCGCCGCTGGCGCGTGAGCGCGGCGACCAGGCGCGCGCCTTGCGCTGGGAACATGCCGCCAGCGGGTGGAAGCTGGCGCTCAACGGCGCGGCATGGGACGGGCAATGGTTCAAGCGTGCTTTCTTCGATGACGGGCAGGCACTGGGTTCGCAGGCCAACCCCGAGGCCCGTATCGATTTGATTGCGCAGGCCTGGGCGGTGCTGTCCAACGCGGCGCCACAATCCTTGCAGCGCATGGCGCTGGCGGCGGTGGATCTGCATTTGGTGGACCCTGAGGCCGGGTTGATCCGACTGCTCGACCCGCCGCTGGCGCATGCCGTCCCTAGCGCTGGCTACATCCAGGCCTACCCGCCGGGTGTGCGGGAAAACGGCGGCCAGTATTCACACGCCGGGGTGTGGGCGCTGATGGCGCAGGTGCAGGCCGACCCTGCGAACCCCCTCACTGGCGCAAGCGATGGCAGCGACGTCGCTTACCGCTACTTCACCTACCTGAGCCCGGCGCATCGCGCGCGCCACCCGACGCGGGGCCCGGCATACGGCATCGAGCCCTATGTCATGGCCGGTGACGTGTACAGCCAGCCGCCCTATGTCGGACGCGGCGGCTGGAGTTGGTACACCGGTGCCGCAGCCTGGATGCACCGCGCTGCCATTGAGTCGATTTTTGGTTTGCGCCAGGGTGCGCAGGACTTGGCATTCAAACCCTGCCTGCCCTCCCATTGGCATGAGGCCGAACTGACGCTGGTGCGCGATGAGCGCACCATGCGTTTCATCCTGGTTCGCGCTACCGCCAACGCGGCGCTCGAAGCGACGGCCCAATGGGGTGCCCAGCTGCTGTGCCCCGGTCAGTCGCTGGCCTGGCCCGGTCTGGCGCTACAGACCTGCTTCGTGATTCCCCTGCTGGGTGATGGTGAGACTGCGGCGCAGACCGAGATGGCCACCGACGCTTCGACGGTGGTGGATCGGTTTGGTGCGCCACCGCACAGACGCGACCCCATCGTGCTTTTATAGTTGATCCATCGACTTGGTGCGCCAACGCACCGGGCAATTCCCAGCAAACCCAGGAGCGCGTCATGGTCGTCAAAAACAAAGCCAGCAACGTCAAGCATATTGCGATACCCGAACATGCGCGCATGGTGCTGGACCAGGCGGCCATCGACGCCGCAAGGCGCAGTCTGGACCAGGGTGCCGTGACCCCCAGCTACGGTCCGTGGCGCAAGGACATCATCAAACTGCTCAACGATTCCCTGGCCACCGAATTGGTGTGTGTGCTGCGCTACAAGCGCCACCATTTCACTGCGAACGGCTTGGCATCGCCGAAGATCGCGGAAGAGTTCATGGTGCATGCCAACGAGGAAGCTGTCCATGCCGACCGGCTGGCCCAGCGCATTGTGCAACTCGGAGGCGAGCCCGATTTTTCTCCCGACTCGTTGACCAAACGCAGCCATGCCAGCTACGACGACTCGTCAGACCTGAAGAAAATGATCAAAGCCAATCTGGTTGCAGAACGCGTGGCCATTGAAACCTACAGCCAGATCATTGCGCTGATCGGCGACAAGGACTCCGCCACCCGCCGCCTACTCGAAGACATACTGAGTGATGAGCAGGAACACGCCGACGAACTGGCGGACTGGCTCACCGACTGAGGCGCGCGCTGTTTTCCGCCCATCGGTTGTGGGGCTCGTCACCATCAAGTCAAATTCAAGCACACATCAACTTTAACTGGAGATTTACCATGTACATTCGCACCACTCTCGCCGCCGCCATGACTGCCGTTGCTTTGCTCACCGCTTCGGGCTGCGCTGTCACCCGCGGCCAGGAAACCGTTGGCGCCTACGTTGACGACGCCGCTATCACCACCATGATCAAGGCGCGGTTCATCGAGAACAAGCAGGTTGACGCCGCCAGTATCAAGGTCGAGACCCTCAATGGCACCGTCATGCTCTCAGGTTTCGCCAAGAACGTTGCCGAGAGAAACACCGCCGAGACCATTGCGCGCGGTGTCAACGGTGTGAGGTTGGTGAGGAACGAGATCGCTGTGCGTCCTTGACCCCCTGGCTCGAACCGGCGTCAGAAAACTGTCAATTCACAGTCAAAGGAGAATTTTATGAACTGGGACCTTATTCAGGGTAACTGGAAGCAGGCCGTCGGCAGGGCCAAGGAGCAATGGGGCAAGCTGACGGATGACGACTTCGACGTCGTCGCCGGTCGGCGTGACCAGCTTGCCGGAAAGATCCAGGAGCGCTACGGCGTGGCCAAGGATGTGGCCGAAAAACAGGTTGCCGAATGGCAACGCAAGGCGAGTGATTCCTGGTTTAAAAAGGACCAGAACAAAGTCTGATTTTGTTTGCAGTCTCGGGCGCGCGTGGCGACGGGTCCGGCGCTTGGGATTGGTTTGAGCTACGGCCCGAAGCCGCAGCGGCGGTGAGGGTGAGAAGGATGTCGGCGTACCAGGCGCAGTTCAGGCCAAGCGATTCGTCGCGCTGCTGGTCCCGGCCGCCCATGTCGATGCGGGCGGAGTGCACGCCGAGCAATTTCCAGGGCAGTTCTGCGCCCATGACAGCACTGCGCATCACGACCGGTGCGCCGCTGGTGCTGCGGTGGGTTCGTGCATCGGTGAGGAAATAGCCCTGACCCTGGAAGCACAAACCGAAGGAGGACGCGATCACCGCTTGGCGCACCACCGGCAGGTGGTGCAGCGTGTCGTGGAATCCGAGCGGGAAGCCGACTACCAGCAATGAGCTGCCAACTTCCACCTCTTGCAGCGAGCCCTGCAGATGCGCGGGTGTGAAGCTGCGCAGCAGCACCGACTTCGGCAAGGCCGCACGCTCAAGCTCAATCACCGCCACGTCGATTTCCCCTGCGGCATCGCTGCCCTGGTGCCAGACGCTCATGCCGTCCTGGTACAAAGGTACTGAGAAAACCATGGTCCGGGCAAGATCCTGCGCGTCGTTATGGAATTCAATCTGGATGCGGTTGGAGAAGTGTCGACTGGGCTTGTCGATCACGACAGGGCGACTCGTGACCAGAAAAACATGGCCGTCGCGTTCAAAGAAAAATCCACAGGCGCAGATGAGCCGACGGGTGCCGTCGAAAGTCGAAACCTGGGCCGTGGTCAGCAGCAGGGATTCGATCATCGGCGTATCCCGTGCCGGGTCAAAGAACTAATGTTCCTGTTTGCGAGATTTGCCGTTGCCAGGCCCGTCATGGTCGTCGTTATTGTCCCAGTGCTTGGATTTCTTTTCTTTTTTTACCTTGATGACCTTGTAGTCGACATCGCGCTCCCAGCGGCCCGGATAGCGGTAGTAGACGCGGTCGCGCTGTTCCCAGCGGTCAGGTTCCCAGCGATAGCCGACGCGCTGAACAACGGTGCGGCCACGAATCCAGACGTGACGGTCGACGTTCCAGGCCCAGTAGCCTGGCACCCAGATGTAACCCGGTGCGACGGCCGGCGCAACCTCGTACAGCGGCGCCGGCGGCGCGATGCTGATGTTGAAGCTGACTTGGGCGAACGCCGGCGCAGCGGCGATGTTGGCGCCGATAAACATCGACAGCAAAAGACCTCGGATGATGCGACTGCGTTTCATGATGGAGTCCCGTGGAAGTTAGATCGTGTGATGATTGTCTATTGTGCGTCCATTGTCGGTGCGCTGACGCACACAGCATCAGGAACGCAGAACATGGCTGACTGCGGACGCGACCTTGCGGTGGCGAGGGCCTGATCTGCCGACGTTAAATTTTCCCGCCAGAAACTGATCAATTCTGGATCGCTGCTCACTGCGAGGTGCGCAGCGATCGGTAAATTATGGTTCTTTCCCGAAATGATGACAGGCCAAACCCCCGCGGCGTGACGGGAGGATCAGGCCGACGGGGCGCTCAGCGCCGCGGCTGTCACCCGGCCTTCGGCCTCCTTCTTGATGCCGCTGCGCTGAGCGCCCCATCAGCCAGATCTTCAAGCGAGGTTGATCTGCGAACAGCGAAAACCAATGACGCTTGTGGCCGAGGGCGATGCAGTGGGTGGCGTAGCGTGGACTTGGGGTTTTGCCAAATCAAGGCGGAGGCCGAAGGCCGGGGGACATTCGCGGAGCCATCCACTGCGGCGCCCTCGGCCCCCACACGCCTGGGACTCGGACTTGCGAAAGCAATTTGCATCAGGCAGTCTTGGTAAGAACTGTGTCGTGAATTTCGGAACTCTCAATAACTCAAAGGAATCATCATGAAATATACGAAACTGTTTGTTGCAGCCGCCGCGGCGCTGGCATGGGCCTGCCGCTCTTGCCTTGTCCTTGTGTATGGTAGCGCACAGACATCGGCCGTGCAGGCCCGCAGACTCTGGCCCAGAGTTGCGCTAATTGGGTAACAGCAGGAAGCGCTGGCTCGTGGTGAAACCGGACCCTTCCAGACGCCGGTTTCGTCGGTAACTATTGTTTCAAAGGAATACTATGAACATCGGTAAAAAATTACTGCTTGGACTGCTCGCGCTGGGGGTGCTTTTTCCACTGGCGCTCACTTCGACGACCGCCAGTGCGCAGCAGTCTTCGTCCTCGCAGATGGCGCCCAAAATTGATGGCTTCGATGTCGAGCCGGCCACCGGATTAAGCGCTGGCAATGAGCTCGTGTTTACCCTTTACGGCAGCCCTGGCGGAACGGCGACGGTGCGAATTGAAGGGGCGGTTGACAAGTTCCCGCTGGAGGAAGAGGAGGCCGGTGTCTATGAGGGCACTTACACCATCAGAAACCGGGACCGCATCAAGGCCGATTCAATGGCGACTGCGAATTTGCGCCTGGGCAATCGCATTGCCACTGAAATTCTGGATGAATCCCTTCTGGTGGGCGCGGCGTCGCGCTCCGAAATCAAACGCGCAGCGGATGCAGCGGCTTTGGTTGCGGTGCCCAAAATTGACCGTTTCGAGGTTGACCCGGCTGATCGGCTGGATGCCGGCGCGGTTCTGTTCTTTTCAATTTCGGCCAACCCTGGTGCCAAAGTCAGCGTCAGGATCAATGGCATGAAGGGCAAGATCGCCTTGCAGGAAGTGGCTCGCGGCGTCTATGAAGGCAGCTACACCATCAATAGCCGGGACCGTATTGCGGCCAACTCGACCACCACCGCCACCGTGCGGGTGGGTGAACGGGAGGCCAGCTACACCCTGGGTCAGCCGCTGCTGGCGGCCACTGGTCGGGCACCGTCCGCGCTCCGAGGGGCCATCAACTGCGCCAATTGCGCTGTGGTCGAGGCGATTAACCTGATCGAGGTCAACGGCGATGGCAGCTATCTCGGCAAGATCGCCGGGGGCGTGGTCGGCGCCGTGATCGGCGGCCAGGTCGGCCAGGGCCGGGGCACGACGGTAGCCCAGATTGCGGGCGCCCTGGGCGGCGCTGTTGCTGGCAACGAAATCGAAAAACGCGTCAGGAAGACCCGGCACTATGAAGTCATCGCCCGTCTCCAGGGTGGCGGCACGCAGACGATTTCCTACGCCACCGAGCCGCCTTTCAGGGTGGGGGACAAAGTCAGGCTGGTCAACGGCACGCTGGTCCCGCAGTCCTGAATCGCGTGACAAAGCGTTGACAATGTGGCGCCCGCAAGATTCATTTCGTCCCTGATGGCCTCGGTGCGTGCACAGGGTCGCAGCGCCATGGCATGAGTCCGGCATGCGCCTCTTGCAACAGATCTGGGACCTGATCAGGAAATCCGTGGCCGCGTGGGTCGACGATTACGCCCCCAGCATGGGCGCAGCGCTGGCCTACTACACGCTGTTCTCGATTGCCCCGCTGCTCGTCATTGTGATCGCGGTGGCAGGTCTTGTTTTTGGCCAGGAGGCAGCACGCGGAGAAATCGTCGCGCAGATTCAAGGTCTGATTGGGTGGGAAGGCGCAGTTGCGGTCCAGGGCCTGCTGAAAAGTGTCAATGAGCCAGCTCAGAGCATTCTGGCGACGTTGCTCAGCATCATTACGCTGCTGATTGGGGCAACGACGGTCTTCGCAGAATTGCAGAGCGATCTCGACCGTATCTGGCGCGTTCCGGCCCCGCTGAAGGAGAACGGTTTGTGGGCCTTGCTGCGCACGCGTCTGCTTTCATTCGGTCTGGTGCTGGGGCTGGTGTTTCTGTTGCTGGTCACCCTGGTCGTCAGTGCCGTGATTGCCGCGTTCGGCAAGTGGAGCCATGGTTTTTATGAAAACTGGGAAACATTTTTTCAGTTGGTCAATTTCGCCATCTCTTTCGCGATCACGACCTCGCTCTTTGCGATGATTTACAAGCTCATGCCGCGAGCCAGAATCGCCTGGCGTGATGTGTGGGTTGGTGCGGCAGTGACCGGCCTCCTGTTCGAACTTGGAAAGTTCCTCATCGGCCTGTATCTGGGAAAAACCAGCGTGGCTTCCGGCTTCGGCGCCGCCGGTTCAATCGTCGTTCTTCTGGTGTGGGTCTATTTCTCGGCCCAAATTTTTCTGCTTGGTGCCGAGTTCACTTGGGTGTACGCGCACGAGTTTGGTTCCAAAGCAGCGCCAACGGAACAAAAATCGGTTATGGTCGTGCCCAGTCGGTCGGGCGAAGCGGCTGGCGCGCCCATGGCGTGACGTGACGCCGGTCCAGCGCCCTGAAGAAAATCATCGGTCGAATGTACGCAAGCGCGCGGAATGGATCGCATTGAGGGTGGATAATTTCCCTAATCTGACGAAGGACCTGAGCCTGCCGGGAAGATTCAATCGCACCGACACCCACACCACTATGACAGCTTCTTGTTTGCTCAAATGGACCGCCGGGCTGCTTCTGGCGCCGGTTCTGCTGGCCGCCCTGTTCATCGCGATATTCGGCTGGAACTGGATGCGCGGGCCGATTGAGCGCATGACACTGGATAAAACGGGGCGCGAACTGGTCATCAACGGTGATCTCCAGGTCAAATTGGGCTGGCCGAGTCCGCACCTTGTCGCGGGTGTAGTGACGTTCGCGAATCCGGCCTGGGCCAAGGAAAAACAGATGCTCGCCGCCGCCGCAGCGGATATCTCAATCGATTTATCGCAGCTGCTGCGGCGACAGATCGTTCTT
>JAUXOA010000032.1 GCA_030682475.1 Rhodoferax sp.
ACTTTGCGCAGAAGATCACCTACCGCACTACCGGCGAAACGCCCGAACGTTTGATCAGCGCTTTCAGAAACAGCTACTTCCCGCGCATCGCCGTCACCGTGGACATGATCGCCACCGGCACTGACATCAAGCCCGTGGAAATTGTGATGTTCATGCGCTCGGTCAAAAGCCGCAATTTCTTCGAGCAGATGAAGGGCCGCGGCGTGCGCATCATCCCGCCCACCGACCTGCAGGCCGTGACGCCCGACGCCAAAGCCAAGGACCACTTTGTCATCGTCGACTGCGTGGGCGTGTGCGAGCAGGACAAAACCGACTCCGCCCCGATGGACCAGAAAAAGTCTGTGCCCTTCGACAAACTGCTGCAAGCCGTGGCGCTGGGCAACGTGGAGCCCGAAGTGCTGTCCAGCGTCGCCGCCCGGTTGGCCCGGCTGGAGCGTGAGTTGGGCGAAGGCGACAGAGAAAAAATCATCACGGCAAGCGGTGGCTTCAGCCTGAAAGACTTGGCGAAGAATATCGTCAACGCCCTCGACCCGGACTTTGAATTCGCCCCCTCTCCCACAGCAGTGGGAGAGGGTTGGGGTGAGGGCATTCCCCAGACTGTGCTGAGTTACGCCACCAAACCCCTGTGCGACCCCGCGCTGCGCAATTTACTCATGACCCTCAAGCAGAAGGCCGAACAAATCATCGACACCGTCACGCAAGACAAGTTGATCGAGGCCGACTTTAGCGAGGCCGCCCGCGAGCGCGCCAAAGGCACGGTCGAATCCTTCGAGCGCTTTATTGCCGAGCACAAAGACGAAATCACCGCCTTGCAAATTCTCTACAACCGCCCGCAGCGCATGAGCGGAACAGCCAAAGGGCAGGGCGCCGAGCCCTTGACCTTTGAAGCCCTCAAAACCCTGGCCGACGCCCTACAAGCCCCGCCGCACCTGTGGACCGAGAGCCAACTCTGGCAAGCCTATGCCGCGCTGGACAAGAGCAAGGTCAAAGGCGAGAGCCGCCGCCGTATCCTGACCGACCTGGTGAGTCTGGTGCGCTTCGCCATGCACCAGGACAACGAACTGGTGCCCTTCCCCGAGCGCGTCAACATCAACTTCAAAGCCTGGCTGGCACAATCCCGCAGCGCCTTCACCCCCGAACAACTCCACTGGCTAGAAATGATCCGCGACCACATCGCCGCCAACCTCGGTATCGTCCCGGACGACTTTGAATACTCGCCGTTTGCGCAAGAGGGCGGCATCGGCAAAGTGCATCAGTTGTTTGGCGCGGAACTGCCCAAGGTGCTTGAGGCGATGAATCGGGAGTTGGCGGCGTGATGGTTCAAAAGCCCTTGAGCGAAGTTGCAGATGTTGTTCGCGGCATTGCGTTCCCCAAAGAAGACAAGAGCTATGTCCAACGCTCCGGCGATGTCGCCTGTTTGCGTACAACCAACGTGCAAAAGCAAGTGGAATGGGACGACCTATGGTTCGTGCCCGCAAAGCACGTTAAGCGCGATGACCAGAATGTTCGTACTGGTGACATTCTTATTTCCACAGCAAATAGCTATGAACTCGTGGGTAAGGTTGCGCAAGTTGCCGGGCTTCCGACGCCTGCAACATTGGGTGCATTCATTTCGCTGATTCGGCCAAAAGATGGCGTGCATCCGAAATTCTTGTACCACCAACTTGCGTGGGGGCAGACACAAACTCGTATTCGAGAAATGTCATCGAATACGACAAACATCTCGAACGTATCCACCAAGAAGCTTGCCACCCTGGAGCTGGCGATGCCAGACTTTGACCAGCAAACGCTAGTCGTCGCCGAACTCGAAAAACAGTTCTCCCGCCTAGACAAAGCCGTCGCCAACCTCCAGCGCGTCAAGGCTAACCTCAAACGCTACAAAGCCTCCGTCCTCAAAGACGCCGTCGAAGGTCGCCTCGTCCCCACCGAAGCCGAACTAGCCCGCCGCGACGGCCGCAGCTTCGAAACCGGCGAGCAGCTTTTGCAGCGGATTCTTGAGGCGCGGCGTAGCGCATGGAAGGGTAAAGGAAAGTTCGTTATGCCAGATGGCCCCAGCGTGACAAACCTTGCTGCGTTGCCTGAGGGCTGGACATGGGCCTCTGCCATTCAAGCTTGCGAGCACGTAGTTGACTGCCACAACAAGACTGCACCCTACACAACGAGCGGCATTCCCCTTGTAAGAACGACCAATATCCGTGATGGCCGATTGTTGCTTGATGAAGTCCGTTGCGTCGATCAACCGACCTACGAATTTTGGTCGCGCCGCTGCCCACCCGAGCCGGGTGATGTGCTGTTCACCCGTGAAGCGCCTATGGGCGAAGCAGGCATCGTTCCGCCGGGCGTGACCCTCTGTTTGGGCCAGCGAACTATGCTGATGCGCCCATCCCCCGCGATCAGTGCTGGGTTTCTGCTTTCTGCTTTGTTGTCGCCGGTGGTCAAAGACTTGATTGACCGCGTTGCTGTGGGTAGTGGCGTGAAGCATTTGCGTGTCGGCGATGTAGAGCGGCTACCCGTGCCGTTGCCGCCAATCGCCGAACAGCTTCGCGTCGTTGCTGAAGTTGAACGGCGGCTGTCCCTAATTCGGCAAGCCGAGACACAAGCTGAGCTCAACTTGCTGAGGGCCGAGCGACTCCGTTCCTCGCTTCTTAGTAAAGCATTCGCTACAACTTCCAAATACTCATGACTCAGATACACGCGTTTGTCGGTCACAGTTTTACTGAAAATGACAAGACAGTTGTTGATAAGTTTCTTCAATACCTTGACCAGCTGTCAGATGTTCTTCTTGCATTTACATGGAAACATGCCGAGCACGCAGAGCCCTCAATCGTCTCGGAAAAGGTATTGCGCTTGCTTGAAGGAAAGAACCTTTTCATTGGGATATGCACCAAGAAAGAGATGGTGATCTCGTCAGAGAAACTAGGCAAATCTTTCTTTTCTGAAAAGAAGTGGCAAGGCCTCAAACAGGATTTTTTGTGGAAAACATCGGATTGGATCATCCAAGAAATCGGGCTTGCAATCGGGCTGAAACTCAATGTCATATTGTTGGTGGAACAAGGAGTCAAGGCGCCTGGAGCATTGCAGGGGAACTTGGAGTACATCACTTTTGATCGGGATGCGCCTGAACGGTGTTTCGGGAAGATTCTCGAAATGATTTCGGCGTTGTCCCCCAAGGCTGACTTGGCGACGACGGCGAAACCAGCGTCAAAAGCGACGGCGAGTGAATTGAAGGATGACGATCCGCCGCAGACTCAAGAAGACTTCACCATTGTTAAGCCAAATTGGGTTAGGCGGGACTTCGAACTTGCCTACTGGAAGACAGTTGTCTTGGATAAGAACGAGCAGGCAAAGATCATTTCTCATGCTTATCTGGCGGGTGCTTTGACTTTGACTGATCAGGATAAAACTAGCTGGGCTGCATTTGAAGAATACACACATCTATTGTTTGCGCGTGGTGGGGACTTTGTTCGACTCAAAAATCTTGCGGAAGCCAACCCAACCAATCGTGATGTTTCGTACTACCTCGGCGAGATATACGATCAATATAGCGACCACGAGAAAGCAGCCTTGGCTTTTACAAGCGCAGCGAAATCGCCAAAAAACACAGACGATGAATTGATGCTCCTGGGGAAAACCGCGGCGGCGTATCAAAACGCCAAATTGCCTGATGCTGCCGTTGCACTTATCGGTTCGATGAGAAGTAAAGCCACTGACAACGGTCGTGGTGAAAAGGCGATATTGGATGCCCTGGTAGAAGTGTCCAAGATTAGTAAGGATGACTTTGTATTGATCAGCGCAATGGAGCGCGTTTTGGAGCTTGATCCGACGGACAAAGAAACGCGGTTTTCCCTGGCCTATAAATATTCCGATATGGAAGAAGATGAGCTGGCGACCTTTCATTACTCTCGAATCCCATTGCATGATCGTTCTGCGATAGCCTGGAATAATTTGGGTGTGAGTTTGGACCGGCTTGGTCTTCGTGGAAAGGCTATTGCTGCTTACCGCGAGTCTGAAGACGGCGGAGAGACATTGGCGATGAGCAATCTGGCTAACAAGCTGATCGAGGCAGGATTTCTGATTGAAGCCCAAAAGATTTGTGACATTGCGCTTAGCAAAGAGGACTATCACAAGAATGTCGGCGCCACTTTGGGACGATTGAAAGAATTGCCGGATGAAGAGGAGAAATCAGAGCTTGAGGTATTTTCCAAAGCGTCGATCAAGAGTGATTTTTATAGACAGCTCGGTTCTGCACTAAGTAGGTCATTTCCCTTAAATCCTCCAGCGGTTTGGCAGGGCAAACGTGGTGCGCTTAGCTTGGTAGTCGATGGTCATAATTTCACACTCACCGGCACATATGAAGACCGTGCAACAGGAATTATTGGGATGGCTCTTCGAGGGTTGAGTGGGGCAGGCTCTGACAACGACGCGAAACCTGTCCGGCGGATTATTCAATACACAGGTGTTCTGCGCGGTAGTGCATTGCTTGGCAAGGTGTCACGGAAACGTCTTGACGACGCCCATGCGGTTCGCTCCTTGTTGGGCTCTATTGATGACAGTCAACAAGTGCTGATGTTCTTTGACGCTGAGCAGAAGAAGCTAAATGTTCTTGAAGAGGATGGGAAAAGTGCCCCATCCTTCTATTCTCTGACCCCAACTTGAGCGACCACGCCACCCATGCGCCAGCTTGACCTTTTCTCCGCCCTGCAGTCCAGCACCGAGGGCATCGACACCGAATTCAAGTCGGCGCGCGGTGGCATGCCCGGCAGTTTTTGGGAGTCCTATTCCGCCATGGCCAACACCCAGGGCGGCACCATTGTTTTGGGCGTGGCCGAAAAGCCCACCGGCTTGGTGTGGGAGGGCGTGCCAGATGCCGCGCAACTGCGCACCGTGCTGTGGGGCCAGTTGAACGACCGCCATAAAGTGAGCAGCAATCTGCTTCGCGATGACGACGTGCGCACGGTCGAAGACGAAGGCCGCCAGTTTGTGGTGGTGAGTGTGCCGCGTGCCTCAAGGCTGCAGCGCCCGGTGTTTGTTGGGCCCAACCCCATGACGGGCACTTACCGTCGTGCGGAAGAGGGCGACTACCGCTGTTCGGATGACGAGGTGCGTCGCATGCTGGCAGACCAGTCCGACACGCCAGCCGACTCGCAAATCTTGGAGCACTTTGGCCAGCCAGACTTTGACCCCGAGACGGTCAAACAATACCGCAACCGCTTTGCCTCCCGCGCGCCAGACCACCCTTGGCTGCTGCTGGACGACGCGCCCCTGCTCACCAAGCTGAGCGCCTTGCGCCGTGATCGCGCCACGGGCTTGGAGGGGGCCACCGTGGCGGGTCTGTTGATGTTTGGCCGGTTTGAGGCGTTGCGCGAAGCGCTGCCGGGTTTTCACGTCGACTACCGCGAGCGCCTGTCGGATGACCCCGCCGTGCGCTGGACCGACCGCGTGGTGCCTGATGGCACCTGGGAAAGCAATCTGTTTCAGTTCTATGTGCGGGTGATGCAGCGCTTGTCGGGCGACTTGAAGATGCCGTTTCAGCTCGACCGCGAGCTGTATCGCAAAGACGATTCAGCCGTGCATGAAGCGCTGCGCGAGGCAGTGGTCAACGCCCTGGTGCATGCGGACCACCGCGGGCAGGGTGGCGTGGTCATAGAGCGGTATTCCAATCGAATTGAATTGTCCAACCCCGGCTCGTTGTTGGTCTCCAGGGTGCAGTTGTTGCAAGGTGGTGTGAGTGAGTGTCGCAACAAGAGCCTGCAGTTGATGTTTCAGCTCATGGGTGGTGGCGACAAGGCCGGGTCGGGCATGGACAAAATCCGGGCTGGTTGGCGCGCGCAGCATTGGCGCTCGCCCCGGCTTGAAGAATCGTTGCAGCCGGACCGCGTGAAGCTGGTGTTGCCCATGGTCAGCTTGATACCGGATGAAGTGGATCAGGCGCTGCGCTTGCGTTTTGGTGATCGGTTCACCAAGCTGGACAAAACGGCGGTGCAAGCGGTGGTGACCGCCCAGTTGGAAGGCAGTGTGACCAATGGCCGCATGCAGGAGATTACCGGGGAGCATTCCAAGGACATCACTGGCGTGCTGCAAAACCTGGTGCGCGATGGCCTGCTGACGCAACAGAACCAGCGGCGCTGGGCAAGTTACCGCGTGGCCGAGGACTCCCCCCAATCAGAGGGTGACTCCCCTCATTGGGAGGGCGGCTCCCCCCAAAGCTCCCCTCATTTGGCGCCGGACTCCCCTCATAAGGCCGATAGCTCCCCTCATTTGACGCCGGAACTCCTGTCATTGGCTGAGCCTGCGCGTCTCAAAGCGAAGCTCCCGGCTGCAGAAATGCAGGCCTTGGTTTTGAGCCTGTGCGAGGGCCGCTGGATGACTGCCAAGGACTTGGCTGCATTGCTGAACCGTGACGCAGAAAATTTGCAGGGTCGCATTCTTGCGGGACTGGTGAAGAAAAAGCTGCTCGTTTTGCGTTTTCCGGATGTGCCAAACCGACCTGATCAAGCCTATCGGACTGTCGCGAGCAACCCATGACAGCCCAAGCGCTGCTGCTCACCAACGTGGGCGGTTTCTTGCCAGGCCGCGTAGAGGACGTCATTGATCAGGACGCGCCGCTGGAAATCTATCGCAACCCGTATCTGGCCGAGGCCATGGTCATGACCTGCCCCCAATCCCCGTACCAATCAATTTTCCAGAAGCCCGAAGTTTGCAAGCTTACTTGATGGTTTCCTGATTGCTGGGTGTTCGCGCTGAATCGCCAGTTAACTGGCGATTCA
>JAUXOA010000099.1 GCA_030682475.1 Rhodoferax sp.
TCACCACGGCCATGCGCATGCTGGACAACGTGATCGACATCAATTACTACGCGGTCAAGAAGGCGCGCGACTCCAACATGCGCCATCGCCCGGTCGGTTTGGGCATCATGGGTTTTCAGGACTGCCTGTACGAGCTGCGCATTCCCTATGCGTCGGACGCCGCCGTCGAGTTCGCCGACAAGTCCATGGAAGCCGTCTGCTACCACGCCTACTGGGCTTCCACCGAACTGGCCAAAGAGCGCGGCAAATACACCAGCTACAAGGGCTCGCTCTGGGACCAGGGCATCCTGCCGCTGGACACGCTGGACCTGCTGGCCAAGCAGCGCGGCGGCTACCTGGAAGTTGATCGCTCGGCCACGCTGGACTGGGATGCCTTGCGCAAGAAGATCGCGCTGGACGGCATGCGCAACTCCAACTGTGTGGCCATCGCCCCGACCGCCACCATCTCCAACATCATCGGCGTGGACGCCTGCATCGAGCCCTGCTTCGGCAACCTGTCGGTCAAGTCCAACCTGTCCGGCGAATTCACCGTGATCAACCACTACCTGGTGCGTGACCTCAAGCGCCTGGGCCTGTGGGATGACGTGATGGTGGTGGACCTCAAGCACTTCGACGGATCGCTGCGCCCCATCGACCGTGTGCCGCAGGACATCAAGGCGCTGTACGCCACCGCCTTCGAGGTCGATGCGACCTGGCTTGTCGAGGCCGCGTCGCGCCGCCAGAAGTGGATCGACCAGGCGCAGTCGCTGAACATCTACATGGCCGGCGCCTCCGGCAAGAAGCTCGACGACACCTACAAGCTCGCCTGGCTGCGCGGGCTGAAGACCACTTACTACCTGCGCACCATGAGCGCCACACACGCGGAAAAATCCACCGTGAAAGCCGGCAAGATGAATGCGGTCGCTTCGGGCAACACCGACGACACGGGCAGCATGAATGCACTCGATGCAGCAGCGGCCACGGCCCAGGCGCAGATGGATGCATCACCTGCGACCGACATCAAATTCTGCGCGATCGATGATCCGGGTTGTGAGGCTTGCCAATAACAAAACGCATCGCGGCACCGGAAAATCCGGTGCCCGATTCGATGTAATTGAGCAACACTAATTTATAGCGATGTGAATGAACACTTTTCATTTTGTATCGCTGCTTTCATAATCCAACTTATTGGAAACATCTATGTTGACCTGGGACGACGAAGCCAAACCATCGTTGCAAAAATCTTTGACCAGCGGCTTGCCTGAAGGCCGCTCGATGGAGCTTCCGCCTCTTTCCTCCGTGCAGCCTCAAGCCGCGACCCGCATGCTTGACGACAGTGCACTGACTTCCACGCAGACCCGCAACTCGGCACCAGTGCCTGCTGCTGCAGCCGCACCCACGACACACCGCGTCAAGGCCGCCGACAAACGCATCATCAACGGCCAGACCGACGTGAACCAGCTGGTTCCGTTCAAATACAAATGGGCTTGGGAAAAGTACCTCGCCAGCTGCGCCAACCACTGGATGCCGCAGGAAGTCAACATGACGCGCGACATCGCGCTGTGGAAAGACCCGAACGGCCTGACCGAAGACGAGCGCCGCCTGGTCAAGCGCAACCTCGGCTTTTTTGTCACCGCCGATTCGCTGGCTGCCAACAACATCGTGCTGGGCACCTACCGCCATATCACGGCGCCCGAGTGCCGCCAGTTCCTGCTGCGGCAGGCCTTTGAAGAAGCGATTCACACCCACGCTTACCAGTACATCACCGAGTCACTGGGCCTGGACGAAAGCGAGATTTTCAACGCCTACAACGAAGTGCAGTCGATCCGGGACAAGGACCAGTTCCTGATTCCTTTCATCGACGCCATCTCGGATCCCAACTTCAAGACCGGCACCCAGGAAGCGGACCAGACCCTGCTGAAGTCGCTGATCGTTTTTGCCTGCCTGATGGAAGGCCTGTTCTTCTATGTGGGCTTCACCCAGATCCTTGCGCTGGGCCGGCAGAACAAGATGACCGGCGCGGCCGAGCAGTACCAGTACATCCTGCGTGATGAGTCCATGCACTGCAACTTCGGCATCGACCTGATCAACCAGCTCAAGCTCGAGAACCCGCTGCTGTGGACCGCCGAGTTCAAGGCCGAGATCAAGGCCCTGTTCATGAAGGCGGTCGAGCTTGAATACCGCTACGCCGAAGACACCATGCCGCGCGGCGTGCTGGGCCTGAACGCATCCATGTTCAAGGGCTACCTTCGCTACATCGCCAACCGCCGGGCCACGCAGATCGGCCTGGAGACGCTGTTCCCGAACGAAGAAAACCGGTTCCCGTGGATGAGCGAGATGATTGACCTGAAAAAAGAACGCAACTTTTTTGAAACCCGTGTGATCGAGTACCAGTCCGGTGGCGCTCTTTCCTGGGATTGAAGCTGCAAAACACAATGATTTCAAGAATTGCAATGACCAGCGACGCTACCGAAGAGTGCGCGTTGGGCTTTGCTCCTGTGTTCGCGGCGCTGGGCACGGTTCATCCGTCCGCCCAACGCCGTGAATCGCTTCGCGTACTCCAACCGTGAAGTGCTCTTTGCAATGTGATCAAGGAGAAAACTATGGCAACTGCGAAAAAATCTGCGGCTAAAAAAGCTGCTCCGAAGAAAGCCCCTGCGAAAAAAGTAGCGGCTAAAAAAGCGCCTGCTAAAAAAGTAGCAGCAAAAAAAGCCCCGGCCAAAAAAGCGCCAGCGAAAAAAGTAGCAGCTAAAAAAGCTCCTGCGAAAAAAGCGCCAGCGAAAAAAGCCCCGGCCAAGAAAGTAGCGGCCAAAAAGCCAGCTGCGAAAAAAGCAGCAGCGAAAAAGCCTGCGGCGAAAAAAGTAGCGAAGAAAGCACCAGCGAAGAAAGCTGCTGCCAAGAAGCCTGCAGCCAAGAAAGCAGCGAAAAAGCCCGCTGCGAAGAAAGCCGCGAAAAAACCCGCTGCCAAAGCACCCGCTGCTCCGGCTGCCCCTGCGGCTCAGACGACTCTGAACCCGCAGGCTGCCTGGCCGTTTCCGACAGCCAGCAAGCCGTAAGCAACAAGGTAGTTTTGCTTGAAGCCCGGCATCGCAAGATGCCGGGCTTTTTCTTTGGGGAAACTGCGGGGCCTGGATCGGAACGCCGGATTGCTATCAAATCAATAGCTACCAGCGAGCGCCGGTCATGGGCTAGGAGCCTGGGCGGCAGAAGGCGTCGAAGCGAAAAGTGGCCCCGGCGAGGACAGTTTTTGCCGGGTTTGCAGCGCCATAGCCGTAGCTATGGGGCAAAAAGCCGGTGAAAAATGGACCGTCGCGGCCGCTTTGCAGCCGACGTTCATTCTGCCGCCCAGACTCCTAGAGGCCTGTTTGCTCGGCACCCAGGGTGTAGTTCTGGCCGCCCCGGAAGGCGATCTTGTGGGCGCCGACACGGTTGCCCAGTTCTGCACAGCGCGCCAGCGGCCAGCCCTTTTCGAGGCCAAACAGCAGCGCGCCGCGAAATGCATCACCGCAACCGGTGGGGTCCACCACCGCCGCGGCCTTGACCGGGGGCACCAG
>JAUXOA010000004.1 GCA_030682475.1 Rhodoferax sp.
GTGATCTTCTGCCACCGCGTTCAGCACCGCCACCAGCTTGGTGAATGACTGCTCCGACTCGATGTTTTCCTCCCGATGGGCGCTGACCACAAAGTAGCCTCCCGCCACCAGCCCCAGGCGCACCAGCACGTCAGACGCTTCAATGCGCGGGCGGTAATGCGTCAGCACCTCAAACATCGGGCTGCCGGTCTTGATGACCAAATCCGGCGGCAAGCCCTCGCGCAGCAGGTAGTCGCGTGCAATCGTGCTGTATGTCAGGTTCACATCGGCCGTGTGGTCCACGATGCGCCGGTTGGTTTCTTCCGGCACACGCTGGTCAAAGCAACGGTTCCCGGCCTCCATGTGAAAGATCGGGATCTTGCGGCGTTTTGCGGGAATCACAGACAGGCAACTGTTGGTATCGCCCAGCACCAGCATGGCCTCGGGCTGCACCTCGGCCAGCACACGGTCCACCGCAATAATGAGATTACCAATGGTGTGGGCCGCGCCGCTGCTGCCTTCAGCACTGTTCAGAAAGTAGTCTGGCTTGCGCACGCCCAGGTCGTCAAAAAAAACCTGGTTCAACTCATAGTCGTAGTTCTGCCCGGTGTGCACTAACACATGCTCGCAATGCTCATCAAGGCGGGCCAGCACACGGGATAGGCGAATGATTTCGGGCCGGGTGCCAACCACGGTCAAGACTTTGAGCTTTGGCATGTTTACCATCCTTTCGGTTTTGTAAAAGTTCCATGCTGATCAGATAGCTGATTCGGGAACAATGCAGCCTGTAGCGCGCCAGCACGAATCTGCTTGATGAAATCGATATGCGGCAGAATAGCTCGACTGGGGTGCTTTTGTGGATTTAGGACCCCTACTTTTTTGCCTAGTTCGTTGCGAACAATTTTGATGGGGCCAAGTAGATCGGAATCATTTGAAACAACCACCGCCACATCAAAACGATTCATGTGCGCATCATGCAAAAGCTGTGTTGCCAGGTTCACATCTGAACCCTTTTCCTCCGTCTTGACGACTTTGACAAATTGCTGCGCTTGGCCTGGTGCTACAACTAACGGCATCATGACTTCATGAACTAGAAAATGGCCAAGATGAACGGAAATGTTGGGCACGGTTGCCAAGGCGCGCAGATAAAGCTGCTGACGCAACGGCTGCGTCAAATCATTGGGTCTGGCTGACACCAAGGCAGTGAAGTATTTAATTTCTTGAATCGTGCTGTTTGGCAACAAAAGTTGAAACAACGCATTCAAATTAACCCAACGATAGGGCGTTTTACGAAGTGCTCCGTAATAGAGATTGAATCCATCCACATAGATGTTTGTTCTCAAAACAGACTCCAAAAATGCAGAAGCCACCCGAAGGTGGCTTCGCGCCCAGCCACCGAAGCGACTGGGGAGATATGCAAGCGAGTATACATCATCCACCCACCGGGCAAGCAAAAGTATCCGGCCGCGCCCGGTCAAACACCTCATTGGCCCAGAGCATGACGACCATCTCATCCGTGCCAATGTTGGTGATGTCATGCGTCCAGCCGGGCACGGTTTCGACAATCTCCGGCTTGTCGCCCGTGGTAACCAGCTCATGCATCTGACCCGTCTGCATGTGCCTGAACTTGAAGCGAGCCTGGCCCTTGATCACCAGAAACTTCTCGGTCTTGCTGTGGTGGTAGTGGCCACCGCGGGTAATGCCGGGGTGCGCCGTGAAGTAGGAGAACTGCCCGCAATCAGGCGTCTTGAGCATTTCTGCAAACACGCCACGCGGGTCGCCATGGTGCGGCACCGTGTAGGTGAACGACTCCACCGGCAAGTAGCTCACATAGGTGGCATACAGCGCCCGCACCAGCCCGGTGCCCACGCGTTCGGTCATCAATGTGCCGCGACTGTCCTTAAAGGCTTGAACCAAGCGAGCCAGCTCGCCCACGGTGGTGGTGTACTGCGGTGCCACGGTGGCAAAGCCGGCTGCATCCACGGCCGCGTCGGCGCCGTCCATCAACTGCACAAAACGCTCAATCACATCGTCCACATACACCAGCGTAACCGGCGCTGCCGGGTCGTTCACCTGGATGGGCAGATCGCGTGCGATGTTGTGGCAAAACGTGGCCACCGCCGAGTTGTAGTTGGGCTTGCACCATTTGCCAAACACATTGGGCAGCCGAAAAACATGGACGGGTGCGCCGGTGGCCGCGCCATAGCCCCGCACGGCATCTTCGGCGGCCAATTTGCTGCGGCCATAAGGGTTGTCGAGCGCGGCCTGCGTTGACGATGCCAGCAACAAGGGCGCCCGGCTTTTTGCGGCGGTCAAGGCAGTGCAAACGGTTTGAGTCAACCCAGCATTGCCGGTAGCAAAGTCGGCGGGGTCTTGCGGCCGATTGACGCCTCCCAGGTGAAACACAAAGTCAGCCTCTGCCAGCGCGCTGTGCAAAGCCTTTGGCGGCGTGCTGCGCGTAATGCCCACCACATCGGTGTGGTCCAGCTCGGCCAGGCGCAGCCGCAGGTTTTTGCCGATAAAACCATCGGCTCCGGTAACGACAATACGCATAAGTAACTGGAATCTGACCCTAATTACTAATTAATTCATGCAACCTGGAGAACCAGATTTTTACCGCAAGCCTTCACATACTTACGCACCGTTGCGATGGATGGCGAATGCTTGCCCGTGGCAAGAGATCTTTCCAAGCGCACTACTGCAGGGGCTTGCGTTCCCATGCGCTCGGCAACTTGCGCCTGGGTAAGCCCAGCATCGTGGCGCGCTTTGAGCAAGGTATCCAGAAGCACGGCTTCTTCGCGCTCAATTCGCTCCACTTCGGCCTTGACACCGGGACGTTTAATCAGCTTTTTGATGAGTTGCTCATGTGTTTGCATGCTTGATCTCCTTCAGACGGGTTTGTGCAACGTCAAGTTCTCGTTTGGGTGTGCGATCTGACTTCTTGATAAAACTGTGCAGCATCACAATACGTTTTCCAATCAGGATGCAGAAAAAAACACGGGCGATACCTTCGGCACCCTTGAGCCGCAATTCAAAAAGGCCATCCCCGAAAGCCTTGGTATGGGGTTCACCAAGATTGGGCCCGATCGCCACCATTCGGCGGGTCAACACCACGTACCGTGCAGCGAGCGTGTCGGGCAGTTCAAGAATCTCCTCTTGTACGGCCTCACTGTAGTAGGCGATGGTGTAATCCATTGGCTTCAATGTAACAAATATGTTATGTTTCGTCAAGCCTTTTTTCTTGGGGCGACTGCAAGGACCATGACATTTCAGAACGGGTGTGATGCACGCTATTCACTCCTCAGCCACCGCATGCTCCCCCCGCGCAATGCGCTGCATAAAGTTCAGCTTGAGCAGCAACGCCTTCATGCCCGCCACATCGAGCCGGGTGGTGTTGTGCGAGTTGTAGTCTTCACCATGCGTGCTTTGGGTCATGCGCTGCTCGCCTTGCTCCACAAATTTGGCGTAGTTCAGGTCGCGCGCATCGGGCGGCACGCGGAAGTAATCGCCCCGGTCTTCGGCGCAGGCCATTTCTTCGCGACCAAGCAGTGCCTCGTATAACTTTTCGCCATGGCGAGTACCAATTACATTCACCGTGTGATCCGGCTTGCCCATCAACTCCAGAATGGCCTGCGTC
>JAUXOA010000006.1 GCA_030682475.1 Rhodoferax sp.
GGGTTTGGCCCTGCAGGGCGATAATTTTTCCACCCTGGCGCGCTTGCGCGACGGGCTGCGCGAACGTTTTGCGCAGTCGGCGCCCGGCCAGCCAGCGCTGATTGCAGCCGGCCTGGAACGCGCCCTGCGCACCATGTGGCAACGCTGGTGCGCCGGCTTGCCAACTGAAACATTTGAGGCTTCCGTGCCGACCATGGGTAAACATGCAAAAGAGATCCAGAAAAACGAGCAAGCGCAATCAGATGACACGGCAAGTCAAACATTGAAACTTGCTATTGAAATCGTAAGTGCCACCAAACTTTCAGAAAATGATTTCTGGAGCAAGGCTGCGTTGGGGCTTTCGCTTCAACGTCATCTTAAACAGGACGCCAGATTGTCCGTCAATATTGCATTTGAAAACTCACGTGGCCTCTCGGAGATATTTAATGAGTACATTCATCAAGTTGCGGATGATGCCATTCTCGTCTTCATTCACGATGATGTATGGATAGATGAAGTCAATTTTTCAGATGCCGTCATTGCGGGGCTTGAAAATTTCGATGTCATTGGCGTTGCTGGCAATCGCCGCAGGGTGCCCAATCAACCGGCTTGGGCGTTTATAGACAATCAATTGACCTGGGACGATAAGTCCAATTTAAGTGGTCGTATTGCAAACGGAAAAAATGCCTATGGTCAGGTATCAGATTTTGGTACTGTACCGGCTGAATGTGAGCTAGTGGACGGTATTTTTCTTGCCGCCAAAAAAAGTAGTTTGAAACAAAATATGGTGCAATTCGATGCCCAGTTTGACTTCCATTTTTATGATATGGATTTCTGCCGCAGTGCAAGAAAAGCCGGGCTAAGGCTTGGCACATGGCCCGTCAATCTGACGCACCAGAGTGGTGGTTCTTTCGGTAGCAAGAACTGGAACGCCAAGTATCAACGCTACCTGAATAAGTGGGAAGCGCCTGCTGCCAGTAATGGTATAACGCTTTCTCCGCATGAACTTAGCGATAAAGAACAGGAACTGCAGCAGGCGATAAATGATGTGTTGCAAACGGCTTTGAGTCATCAAAATGATGGCCAGTTAAAACAGGCAGAACATATTTACCTTGAAATTCTCAAAATCCAACCAAAACACGCGGCTGCGAATCATGCCCTGGGGTTAATGGAAATTAATTTGATCGGTGCCCTTGCTGCCTTGCCGAGACTGAAAATTGCAGTCATCGAAAAACCAGAGAATGAACCATTCTGGGTCAGTTATATTGACGCACTCATGCAGTCTGGGCCTGCAGATAGCGTAGCCGATGCCTTGGAATTAGGGCTAAAGTATGGACTCAGGAGCGAGACTGCACAAGCATTGGCAGCAGACTTTGTGACAATTCTTGAATCCAAGATGGCATCGCGCCAAGACTTAGCCGCTGCCCCCGCCATCGGCATTCATATTCATCAAATATATTACTCGAAACAGACGCAGCGCGACAATGATAGCGGCTTCATCGGTCTCGATAACCTCGCTAACCCGCGGCCGGATTGGAGCGAGTATTGGTCAATCAGGAACTACCTGCAGAAAACCCCTCTAAATGAAGACGGATACTATGGATTTTTCTCTCCGAGATTCAAGTCCAAGACCAACCTGGATGCCGCCGCCGTTCATGAATTTGTAAATGCATTCTCGGATGAAGCGGACGTGTTTTTGTTTTCCCCGTACTTCGATCAGAGCGCTTTCTTCCTCAATGTCTTCGAACAGGGCGAACGTGGGCATCCGGGTATCATGACCACATTCCAGGCTTGCGTCGCGATGATTGCACCTGACGTGAATCTGGCGACATTGGTGATGGACTCCCGGAATACCGTATATTGCAACTACATCGTGGCGAAACCGGCCTTCTGGAAAGTCTGGCTAGAAAGCTGCGAGCTTATTTTTGCTATCGCCGAGGAGAACAAGAGCGTGCTGGCATTGAGCCTCAATACCAGTACCAAATACCATGGCGGTGTCGCACCGAACAAGGTTTTTGTAATCGAACGGATCGCCTCACTCTTGTTAAGCACACAGCCGCATTGGAAGATGAAAGCTTACTATCCGACGCGGCTACCGTATTCGAAAACGACTATTGCAAAATATCCGCATGAATTGTTGCTAATGGATGCCTTGAAGATTGCAAGTGTCTCGCAGGCGTACCCAGATCAATACTTGTCTATGTTTTCACAGATCAGACAGTCGATTTTGAGTAGTATAGAAAAAGCAAAAAGTTGATGGCGATCATCATTATTTTGTGGCGCAAGTTACAGATTAATATCTTGCAGATATTTATATTACAGTGCAACATTTTACCAAAAGAGTAAAAAATGAATAATCTCTTACAAAAAGCTTTGGAACTCCAAAATAATGGTCAAATAGAACAGGCAAAACATATTTACCTTGAAATTCTCAAAATCCAGCCAAAACACGCGGCTGCGAACCATGCCCTGGGGTTAATGGAAATTAATTTGATCGGCGCCCTTGCTGCCTTGCCAAGGCTGGAAATTGCGGTCATGGAAAAACCAGAAAATGAACAATTCTGGGTCAGTTATATTGGCGCACTCATGCAGTCTGGGCCTGCAGATAGCGTAGCTGATGCTCTGGAATTAGGGCTAAAGTACGGGCTCAGCACCGAGACTGCACAAACGTTGACAGCAAATTTTGTAGCAGGGCTTGAATCCAGTGGAAATGAGCAACAGATAAAACCAACATCTGCTGCCGAATATTGCGTGTCCAAAAATAACCCAGCGGACATGATTACCACGCTCATTCCTGCTTATAAGCATAAATATATTGTAGAACTACTTCTTAGCTTGACAAACCAAACATATAAGCAGTTCAGAGTAATTATTTCAGATGATAGCCCAAATGGTGAAGTGACAGCTTTACTCAAATTACCAGAACTCAGTAAAACTCTAGAGAAACTAAATCTAGAAGTCATACAAGGCCCTAGAAAAGGTGGCATGTCTAATATTGTAAACCTTATTGATTACTGGAATGGGGCCACCCCTTTGGTACATTTTCTATTCGATGATGATTTAATTTATCCTACTTTTTATCAAACTCACTGTCTGGCGCACTCTAAAGAGAATGTTGGACTATCAGTTAGTTATAGGTGGTATTCGAACGAATATGGCTATCCAATTTATGCAAGCACTGTCCCCAGTTTTATTAGCGCAAGTGAGAATTGCATTGATCTTCTCAACGCCCAACAATTATTTTCGTCAACAGTACCCACATGCAATAACTGGCTTGGTGAATTTTCAAATGCAGTGTTAAGTTCCAATAGCGTACACCTGTTTCGGAAATCGACCATGCAAGATATTTCATACTTTGGACTCGGGGATATTGGTTTATTTCTTCAAACATCCTGTTCATCTAATGTGGCGTTAATTAAGAATTATCTAGGTAGTTTCAGACAAAATCCGCAACAAAACAGCATGAACCTTGAATCTGTAGCTTTAAAAGCTGGGCATATTGCTTGGATAGCATTAGCCCTGGCTGGTTTTAAATCTGGACACATTAGTGAAAACCAATTACAGCAAACAGTTGACACGATAAAAGAACCCATTTTCGCGCGATACAAAAACTCACAAGATATGCAGGGATTTATTATCTTTCTTAAAACTCATACGGCTCACATAGCTAATACAGCCAAGTTTGAAAAAAATTTTACTGAACTATGGAATCAGTTTTTAACATGCGATGATTGGTCGTTCTCTCAAAAGCAAAAGAATAAAATTTTTGAAACGATTGTCTGATGTCTGAATGTGAGGAAAGGCGCAACGCGGGATGCTAGTGCGTGCAATATTGCCTTACAACTCAAACACGCGTTGCGTGCTTGACGGCGCTTATCACTGACGCCAATTGCCGCATATCCATGTGTGGCCCGATCGGCAAGCTAATCACCTCTTGGTGAATTTTCTCGGCAATCGGGAATGCACCCACGCCGTAGCCCAGTTCGGCATAAGCCCCTTGAAGATGAGGCGGAGTCGGGTAGTGAATCAGGGTTCCAATTCCAGCTTCGCTCAATTTTTCCTGAAGCTGATCGCGTTGTTTATGGCGCACAACAAAAAGATGCCATACCGGATCGGCCCACTCTGGCGCATGGGGCAGAACAACTAGGCAAGCGGATAATGCGCTCAGATATTCATGGGCAAACACTTTGCGGTGCCCGTTCCATTCGTCCAGATGCGCCAATTTGACGCGCAGGATGGCGGCTTGCAGCGGGTCCAACCGGCTGTTGTAGCCCTGCACCTCATTTACATACTTCACGCGTGAGCCGTAGTTGCGCAGCACGCGGATGCGGTCCGCCAGTTGCGCGTTGTTAGTCGTTACCGCGCCGCCGTCGCCCATGGCGCCTAGATTTTTCCCGGGGTAAAAGCTCCAGGCCACGGCGTCGCCATGCGCGCCCAGGCGCTGGCCTTTGTAGCGCGCGCCATGCGCTTGCGCGCCGTCTTCCAGCACTTTTAGTGCGTGCTTTCGTGCAATAGCCAGGATCGGGTCCATGTCAGCCGGTTGGCCGTACAGGTGCACGGGCAGGATGACGCGGGTAGCAGGTGTAATGGCCGCCTCGATGCGGGCCGGGTCAATGTTGTAGGTGCGCGCATCCGGCTCCACCGGCACCGGCGTGGCCCCGCACTGGCTGACAGCCAGCCAGGTGGCGATGTAAGTGTTGCTGGGCACGATGACTTCATCACCCGGCCCCACGTCCATGGCGCGCAAGGCAAGGTGCAGGGCGTCCAGGCCGTTGGCTACGCCTACAGCATAAGTTGCGCCGCAGTAGCTGGCAAATTCGCCTTCAAACGCTTCGACTTCCGGCCCGCCGATGTGGCAGCCAGACGCCAGGGAACGGACAACGGCGGCGTCAATCTCGGGTTGCAGCTCGCGGTAAGCCGCGCCCAGGTCTAAAAATGGAGTATTCATGCATGCCACCGTGCGCGCATGAAGTCTGCGTAGTCGCGGTAATAGTCTGCTTCGTCATATCTATTGGAGGCCAGCACCATACAGACAGAGCCGGATGAGAAGTTATCCAACTCGCGCCAGATCATGGGGCAGACATACAAGCCGTTGTACGATCGACTGAGGTGCACGCGTTTCTTGTTGGCACCGTCATCCAGCACGACATCGAAGCTGCCCGACATGGCAATGATGAACTGGTGCAGTCCCTTGTGTGCATGTCCGCCACGCTCGGAGCCACCCGGCACGTCGTAGAGGTAATAGACGCGTTGGATGTCAAAGGGAATCTGATTGCCGCCTTCGACAAAGGTCAGGTTACCACGAGGGTCTGCAATTTTAGGCAGATCAATTATTTTGCAAAGGTCGATGTTCATTGGTACGAGCTCATGGTTTGCTACTTGATTTCAAGTGTTTGTAAAAAATTTGCAAACAGAATCAATTACTCACGACGGATTTTCTTTTGCCGAGCACTGTGCAATACATCCTCGGTCAGCACCACTTTGGCAGGAACCTTAAAAGAAGCCAGTTTGGCCAGGCATGCCAGTCGAACCCGTTTTTTAACGCTCTCTACGACTTCCGGCTGATCCAGCACAATTTTGGCCACCACAATCTGACCGAGCAAGCTATGCGTTTCACCGAACACGGCGACATCCTGCACATTTTCCATATCGAGAATTACGCTTTCGACTTCTGCCGGATAAACCTTTTGACCGCCGACGTTAATCAGGTCGGTCACGCGGCCGAGGATGCGAAAATATTCACCATCAACTTCAACCTGATCCTGCGTGTTGAACCAACCATCGGCATCGAATTCTGACGGCGCATTCAGATACCCGATCATGGCGTACTCGGATTTAATCCACAACACATCATTGACAATTTTGGTCTGGAAGCCATCGCCACCGATGCGCACCCAGAGCGATCCGTCACTGCGCGACTGCGATCGCAATACCCCGACCTCCGACAGACCATAGGTCTGCTGCAGGCTCACGCCCGGGAAAGCCTTAATCAGGCGATCGAGCGTTGACTGCGGCATCACTTCGGTGCCGTAGGTGATGCGCTTTAACGAAGATAGATCGAAATCACTGTGCAGCTTCGACGCCATCAGCAACGTCAGGAATGAAGGCGTAGCTGGCAACAGTTCGACCTTAAAGCGCTGGATTGCGCCGCAGATTTTCACCAGGGAGCGATCCGACACGGTCACTACTGTACCGAGGCTGGCCGTGATCGCCAAAATAGTGTTGATACCACCGAAATGGTCGATCATCAGGAATGGAATGGCGACCACCGCCTGACGCTGTTTACGGAATTTTTCCACGACAAGGTTGAAGTCGTGCAGGATGCCCTTCGGCTTGCCGGTCGATCCGGATGAAAACAGCACCAGCCCAGGCGAGCCGCGCTCCCGAAAACTTGCCAGCAACGCATTGTCCGATGCGATCAGGCGCGGAGTGATGGTGGCGTCGATGCCATCGGCTGCGAATTCGATATACCAGTCGCAGCCCGAAACACCGAGCGCGACTGATTCTTCGATCACAGAATTCTTGGTCAGCGGGATCACGATACTTCCGTTTTGCGCCAGTGCGAGCAACAGGCAAAACACTTCGGGCGAGTAATCCCCCAGCACCACTACTGCATCACCTCGGTGGATGCCGACAGCATCAATCCGGCTGCGCAAGGCTGCGATAGTGACAAGCACCTCACCATAAGTGACCTCGCGACCCTCGTGAATAAACGCGCATTTATTCGATTCAGTCCGAAAACGATCAAATAACCAGTTCATATTTTCCTTATCCTCTTGTATTCCAAACTTGTTTATTCAAATGCACGAGTTTTCATTTAGTGGCTAGCAAGCTCCCCCATGAATAGCCAACTCCGAAACCGCAGAGCAACAGCCGACTCCCTTGCGGCTGGTTAGCCTGAGAAAAGTAGTCTTTAATCAGGATTGGGATCGACGACGACACTGTATTGCCGACACTTTCCAGATTTGAAAACACCTTGTCGGGGCCCACCTTCAGTTTTTTTTTGAGACTGTCCAACGCCAGTCCGCTGGCCTGATGTAGAAAGAACTGGCCGATTTGCTCAGCCTCAAGATCATTCTTTTGCAGCAATACGAACAACTGCTTGATTACCCGATCGTTAACTAAATTTAAGACCTGCAAACCATTCATAAAGATTTTGTCGTGATAGCCAGCTTCGGTATTGGCTGAAACCGGCTGTCGATTCCCCCCCGACTTGATGATGAATTTATCCCAGCCCTTGCCATCCGATGCGCATTGAAAATCATCAAATGAGCCAATTAGTGGTTCGGCTTTACATTGGTCGGCAAAGCCGATCCATGAAGCCGAAGCGCCATCACCGAACAGCATTCGGGTTGAACGGTCGCTGTCTGCAATATATTTTGAATATGTGTCTGCTGTAACCAGGAGCACGTTCTTAGCTACACCGGTCTTGATAAAACTGGACGCCATTAGCAGCCCGTAGATATAGCCCGAACAAGCCAGGCTGTAATCGAAAGCCAGAAGATTATTCTGCAACTCTAGGTCGCGCTGAAGTAGGAATGCATTGGAAGGCATCACATAGTCGGGCGATTGGGTACAGAAAATGATTGCATCGACTTTGTCCCTTAATGATGGGTGCTTGTCGAACAATTTTTTGACTGCGATCAACGCGAGGTCGTAGGCCGTTTCATCAGGCCGAGCAATTCGCCTTCTGAAGACGCCTGTGCGTTTTTCAGTCTGTTCGACACGCCATTCCGGAAAGCTAGCCTGGAAATCAGCATTTGTAACTACTTGATCAGGCAAATGGTATTCAATATCCAACAGAGAACCTGGAAATTGTTTCACAATTAAATCTCTAATTTCTTTATCTTAGTAAAGAATTTCAACAAATATGTAGATTGGTTGAGCATCTCGTTATGCCTCGATCATCCCTAAAAACTTCAATAACGCGCGGTTCCCGCTGCGGATCGACGCACCGTCGGCCGCATTGCCGTGTCCGGGATAAATTATGCGGTGGGCAGTCAATCGATCCCACAGCCCGCGAATGCTTTGTTTGAGGGTGGCAGCATCTTCGCCTGGCAGTGATGACAAGCCGACGCCGTGGCTGTAAATTGTGTCACCGGTGAACCAGGCGCTGCCGAATTCGATGACGCAGGAGCCCGGTGTATGACCCGGTGCAGCCAAGTAAGTTAACGGCCTGCCGTCAATATCAATGCTGAAGCCATCCTCGATGTAGGTGACCTCGGGTAGTACGATTTTTTGCCGAATCTTGAGGGCCATTAGCAGAAAATTCGACGTCTTCAATGTATGTGCGTCGCCTTTATGCATGAAGACCTCGCAGCCGTACTTTTTCTGGAAGTAGGCGGCACTGCCGGCATGATCGAAATGCCCGTGCGTGCAGAACACCTGGTGCGGACGTAAACCGCGTTCGGCAATCTCGGCATCGATGGCCGGACCATCCAGACCGGCATCGATCAGGATGCAACCGCCCGGCACCTCGGCCTCGCAAAAATAGGCGTTGGACGGGAAAGCGCCGCTGGTGACACACCAGACCGCGCCACCGCCCCAATTGCCTGCCAGGGTCGCCATCTTCAGTTCACTCCGCCCAGGTAAATTGTCTGCGCCGTGATGTAGGAACTCCGCTCAGAAGCCAAAAAGTCCAGCACGTTAAGGATGTCGTCAGGCTCGGCAAAACGGGGAATTGGCAAGCCAGCGATTACCTGGGCGATCTTGTCTTGCGGGAGCTGGGCCAGCATGTCGGTCTTGATCGCGCTCACCGCCAGCGTATTGCAGGTGATATTGAGCGGTGCCAGTTCCTTGGCCATCACATTGGCCAGCGTGGCCAGGCCTGCCTTGCAGGCCGCGTACATGGAGTCGCCGATCGGCTCCAGGCTGGCGGCCATGGAGCTGATGTTGATGATGCGTCCCCATTTCGTCTTGCGCATCATCTTCGATGCCTCACGCGATACCATGAAGGCGCCCATCAGGTTGGTATTGAGCATCGCCTGCGCTGCCGCCGGCGGCATGATCATCGCGTATTGCGAGGTCAGCACGGCCGCGTTGTTCACCACGATCTGCACCGAGTCAGTGATTTTCTTCAGCGCGGCGAAGCCCTTCTGCACCGCCATCGGATCGCCGACGTCGACCTGGAAATGCGCATATTGCGGATGCTCGAAGCTCGCTTCGCCGCGCGCAAAGCCGGCGACGCGGGCACCATGTTGCAATAAATGTTCTGCAATCAGGCGCCCCACGCCGCGTCGGCTTCCGGTCACCAGCGCGAGCTTCCCCGCGTATCTGCCGGTCTCGGTCATGCCGCTTCCAACAACAGCAACAAGATATAGGCAGTCAGCGAACTGACGTCAGAAAATGGCGAGACCGCCTGGCTCATGGCGCGGTCGTCAGTCAGGCTGATGTCGCGTCCGCTAGCTTCCGAAATAGCCGCTTCGACGTCGACAATCACCGACACCAGCGACAAGGAATCGAGCACCGCGTCGGTGCCGAACAATCGCGTGTCGCTGTTGATTTCGAGCTGTTCATCCGGGCCGCGCTCATCGTTGATGTTCTGTAACGCCAACAGGATGATGGCTTGTACCGCGTTATTATTTAACAATCGATTTCCTTGTTGATTTGGTTTTATGTCCGCAATCGAGCGGCAGCGATTAATACTTTCATACGCGGCAGTGCCGTTTTGCGGTACTCCTCGACCAGCAAGCCTAGAAAAATTGCATCGTGAAATTTTCCGTCTTGGCAGAGGTGCTTACGCAGCCGCCCCTCTTCTTTCATGCCCAAGTATTTCTGCCATTTGATCATCAAATGATTATTGGCCGCCACGATGCCGCACACGCGCACCAAACCGAGCTGATCAAAGGCCAATTCATACAACAGCTTCATGGCTTCGACCGCCACCGGCACGCCTTTGACGGCTTCCTCATCACCGATCAGGAAGCGACCCGGTTCGCCATGGCGATGGGTCAGATCGACGCCGATCAGCGACAGCATGCCGACTGGCCGACCAGTTTTCAACTCCATTACAAAATTATGCTCCCCCGAGGGACGCGAAGCGATCCACTTGGCCTGTAGTTCAACACTGGCGGCACCTAGGGTCAGAAACTTTGCGCGCTGAGCGTGGCGCCAGTTATACGTCAGTTCGGCGTCGGTAACCTGCAGCGGCCGCAGATTGACAAATTCGCCCTGTAATACTTGGGATAACGTCACGAGTTCTCCCTAAAAAACGATGAAAGCAGCCGCTTGCGGCACCGGCACGCCGGGCGCTGAGGGTTTGTAAGCGGCGGCGACGAAAAACTGTTCCAGCGTGAAGCCGGCTTCCATCAGATGTGCCAGCACCTGATCGGCATTGCGGTACAGATAGATGTGATCGGCATGCGCGGCATTCAGTGCGGCCGTAATGAAGGCGCGCGCACCGGGCGCCATATTGCGCCGCAGGCCACGCAGAAAGGCGACCGGATCGTCGAGATGTTCCAGCACCTCGACACATACCAGCCAATCGGTCTTCGGTTCCATCGGGACCGCCGTGACATCGCGCAGTTCGACATGATAGCGATTCTCCACTCCAAGCGCTGTCACTTGTGCTTCGGTGAACAGTTTGGAGGACGGGCTGATATCAAGGCCGATGCCTCTGACGCTCGGCAGCTTGCGCAACAGCAGACTGGAATACAAGCCGGTGCCGATGCCGACTTCCATGAAAGAGGTGGCGCCCGCGACTCGCATGGTCTGCACGAAGGCACTGTCGAAAAACTGTAGCTGTCGATAGTGATGCGGCCAGAGGAAATGTGATAGCAGCAGCCCAGGAAGATACTCTTGCATCATGTGTTTTTCATTGAAATACACTTCGCTCGACGCCTGTTCGTGGGTCTTGGTCTTGTATTGGAAATCGCGCTCGAAAACTGCCTGCAGGCGCATCGAATGCATGGCAAAGATAGCATAACCCTTGACCGCAGCCGTGATCGCCTCTGCACTCGGAAACAAGGCGCGCAGGACCCGCTCAAATTCAATTGCCCATTGTTCTCCGAATAGCGCCGCGCTGCGCTCAACAATGTCGGCGGCAAAACGGTGATTTGTGCGAAGCGTCTCAGCCATCTGCACCAGGACCGGAAACTTTGTCTGGTCGAGCTTGTATTGTGTTGTATCGCGCATTAGGAAATGGTGTTTCGGAAAGTCGTTGTCTGCGTCAAGCCATCGGCAATGACCAAAATTGCCCGTCCACTAAATTGTAAAGTGGCCCCCTGACGCTAGGAGCCTGTCGGACTTTGGGAGCATCGGCTGCGAACCGACCGCAGCGGCCCATTTTGCACCGTCTTTTTGGAAATAATTGGGGTCAGATTCCAAATTCGTCTGTCCGTTCACGGACAAGAGATGCAGCGCATGGCGCTGCTACGAAATTGGAATCTGACCCCAATTATTTTGCAAATCCGGCACAAACTGGCCTCGCTGGGGCCGATTCTCGCTTTCGATGCCCAAAGTCCGACAGGCTCCTAGCAACTTCAATCGGTTAAAGCGGCACATTCAGCTTCACCCGCAGATGAACGGCGTTGCCCCGATACAGTGCCTGACCCGCGCGTTGACACTAAAAGGGTCCGCAACCCAAGCCTGGGTAGGGGTAATTGCGTTCACATCGGTGCTGATTGCATCTCTCAGGCCATGCACTGCCTTCACGACACACACTTCTGACCCCTCAGCGTCTGATCAACGTCAATCAGGCCGTACAGTGGAGGTAGCGTGAAATATGCAGGCTAGAGGCTGATTTCATTATTATTTCTGGTGTGGATGGCTTGCGTTTATTTGAGTACCTGCCAAGGGATGAGTTTCCGAAACCGTTTGCACCAGTCAAATCATTTGTCAAGCAGCGTCGCTGACGCGCAGCGCAGGGCCGCCGATGTGGCAGCCAGACGCCAGGGAACGGACAACGGCGGCGTCAATCTCGGGTTGCAGCTCGCGGTAAGCCGCGCCCAGGTCTAAAAATGGGAGGCTCATGCGTCAGCGAATGAACCTGATGCTCCCCGTCTGCGGCGTAGGCCAGCACAGCCAGAATGTCCTCTTGCGACAGTTCGGGGAAATCGTCCAGGATTTCCTGTTGCGTCATGCCGATCGACAGCATGGACAAGACGTCATAGACGGTAATTCTCAGTGGCGGCACTTCATTCCAGGACACCTTGCAAGCGTTTGATCAGCGACACGGAATAGTCAGCGGCCTGCTTGGCGATCATCACCAACTCGGGGGAGAGTACGAAAACCGCTTCGTAGATTTCGGCCATTTTGTCGGCCGCATATTCGTGCGCGATCAAGTTACGCAGTTCACGGATGCGCACAAGTACCTCGTTATCGATTAATTTGGGAGAAGGAAACTACAAATATACCCGTTTCGTCATTGCAATCGCAGATGTCGGCTTACGCCTGCGGCTAAGCCGACCTACGAAGCTGCAAGCGCCCATCAAAAGTAGAGTCGTATTTTCCCCGTAGGTCGGCTTAGCGCAGCGTAAGCCGACATCCCCGCAAAGCCGCAGCAAGCGCTGACGATGAGAATCGCTCCCGGTCAGAACGCACTTTTTCAGGCGGCCAACGACAACCGCTCGTTGTCCTGCGCCATCCCGGCCCTGGACAACGGCGTGATCTCGCGCTCGATCATCTTCGCGATGGCTGTGGCCGCCGTCTTCAAATCATAGGCTTGCTGCAGATTGAGCCAGGATTCTGCATCGCCGCCAAAGTACCGCGCCAGGCGTAAAGCGGTATCAGGCGTGACGCCGCGCCTTTCAAGCACGATGTCATTGATGCGGGTAGCGGGTACGTGCAAAGCCTTGGACAGGGCATTTCCGCTCATGCCCAGTGGCCCTAGGAACTCCTCGCGCAGGATTTCACCTGGATGAATCGGGCGCATGCCGTTTTTGGTCATGGTTTTGTCTTTTCAGTGATAGTCAATAATTTCAACATCCATTGGCCCCAAAGCCGTCCATACAAAGCACACGCGCCATTGAATATTGATACGAATGCTGTGCCGGCCTGCCAAGTCGCCAACAAGTGCCTCCAGATGGTTTCCCGGCGGTGACTTCAAGAAGTCGAGCGTGACGGCAGCATCGAGCATTTGAAGCTTGCGCTCGGCAACCTTTTTGATGGCGACAAATATCTTCGACTTTCCGGTTTCGTACAGGGCTTTCGTATCCCCGCACTTGAACGACTGGATCATCGACAAAATTTTATCATGTATAACGATAATCGGTAAATAAATTGCTGCTTGCGATGCAGGCCAATCCTGGATGCTGTCAGGCAGGTGGCATTCCATAAGCTTCATTGGCACGAGTAGCCTGAATCCCCGTAGGTCGGCTTAGCGAAGCGTAAGCCGACATCCCCCGTGCCATACGCGCATGCCGAAAAAGCCGGGACATTCCCCGCAAAGCCGCGGCATATCCAAAAAGGCCGCGGCAAACGAAAAAAGGCCGCGGCAAACGAAAATGTCGGGTTACGCTGCGCTAACCCGACCTACCAACTACCAACTCATGCCCATGAAGTACCGACGCGCATTCACCCCCGGTGGCAGCTTCTTCTTTACCCTCGTGACGCAGGACCGGCGGCCTGTTTTTACCTCCGCCGAAGCCGTCGAAGTCTTGCGTGGCGCATTTCGCAGCGTGCGCGCATCGCGCCCCTTCGAGATAGACGCCGTGGTGGTCATGCCCGACCATCTGCATTGCATCTGGACGCTGCCACCCGGCGATGCCGATTTTTCCACGCGCTGGCGTTTGATCAAAACCTGGTTCACCAAACATGCCGGGGCAGACGGGCGCACTCAGGCGGTGTGGCAGCCGCGTTATTGGGAACACCAGATTCGCGACGAAGCCGATTTTTCGCACCACGTCGACTACATCCATTACAACCCTGTCAAACACGGCCTGGCGCAATCGCCCCTGGCTTGGCCCTATTCCAGTTTTCGCCGCCATGTGGAAGCAGGGTTTTATCCAGACAATTGGGGTGAGAACGCGATGGAGTTCAGGGGCATTGGAAACGAGTAGCGGCAGTCCGGGCGGTGTTTCTTCTGTAGGTCGGCTTAGCGCAGCGTAAGCCGACACCCCCCCGGGGCGCAATCACCGACATCCCCCGACGAAGCAAACAGAAGCCAGGTTTTCAAATTAAGAAAATTTTTCACACGCAACCCTAAAGGTTTCCCAGGCATTGGCCGATAACCTGAATATCGGTGGCTTGCAGACTGTCTCGGCAGGCAAGGCCAGCGTGACGGCGAGTTAGCCGGAGTCCCACAACCTTTGTCAACAGGAGTCCATCATGACTATCATCAATACCAACGTTCTCTCATTGGTCACGCAGAACAACCTTAACCGGTCGGCCATGTCAATGAACACTTCAATCGAACGCCTGTCATCCGGCCTGCGTATCAACAGTGCCAAGGATGACGCCGCCGGCCAGGCCATCGCCAACCGTTTCACCTCCAACATCAGGGGCCTGACACAAGCTTCGCGCAACGCCAACGACGGCATTTCGATGGCACAAACCGCGGAAAGCGCGCTGGGTGAAATCAGCACCAATCTGCAGCGTATCCGCGAATTGGCCGTGCAGGCAGTCAGCGGCACCAACAGCGCTAACGACAAGACCTCGATCCAGGCTGAAATCACCGCGCGCTTTGCTGAGGTCGACCGCACTGCGTCACAAACCGACTTTAACGGTAACAAGGTGCTGAACACTGCTCAAACAGTAAGCATCCAGGTTGGTTCCCGTGATGCTGAAACAATTAGTCTGACGCTGAGCAACGCGAGCGCCGCAACGCTGCTCGGTGCTGCTACCAGTACAGTGGATGTCACTGTCTCAGCGAACGACGCCAGTCGACTGGCCACGATTGATACGGCCATCGCTGCCGTGGATACGCGGCGCGGTTCACTGGGCGCGGCCCAAAACCGTTTTGACTCGGTGGTTTCGAGCCTCAGCTCCACCATCACCAACCTGTCATCTTCACGCTCGCGCATTGAAGATGCCAACTACGCAGTTGAGGTGTCGAACATGACACGCGCGCAGATCCTGCAACAAGCCGGTACCTCGGTGTTGGCCAGAGCCAACCAGTCAACCCAAGGCGTGATGGCGCTGTTGCAATAATCGCGGTAGGCGCATTCGTCAACGGCTGGCATGGTTAGCAGCAGCGTTGACGGCAGTGGACCGGCGGCCTGTGGGCCGCCGGTTTTGCCGGTTGCCGACATGATGGATGCGCTGCCCAGTCCCGCCTGGTGGGGTTTTTCAGGCGTGAGCGGACAGTGCCTTAGACAGGAGAGCAGAAATGTCAATTTCAACAGGTCCAGTGAGTGCAGACTATGGCTTGCAGAACAGTCAGCAGCGCAGTCAGAAAATAGCGCAGCCGGCCGTCGGCAACAGCGCGCCAGGCGAGGTCTCCACTGCGCGTGCCGCCCGTGTGCCCGCTGGGATGCTCACTGCGCCGGCCGCTAAATTGGCTGCCGATGTCAAGGAGGGCGTGGCTGCCAAACTCAGCACCGAGCAGACCCAGCAATCGCTGCAGGAGATCAATCAGATGCTGTCCGGCATGTCGATCAGCGTGCAGTTCGAGATCGACCCCAATTACAAAGATGTCATCGTCAAGGTCGTCGACCAGCAAAGCGGCAAGGTGATCCGCCAGATTCCGACCGAGGATGTGGTGCGCATTGCCAAGGCCATGGACAGCCTGAAAGGGCTATTATTTTCCCAGTCCGTGTGATGGTGCAGGGTGGCTGCGTATTATCAAGTTACATGAACACGAAGAATAGGAACTGAGATGGCTACCATTTCTTCACTCGGGGTCGGCTCAAATCTGGACTTGGGCGGCTTGCTGGCCAAAATCAAGTCAAACGAGCAAGCACCGCTGATCGCGCTTGAGAAGCAGCAAAGGAGTTATACCTCCAGGCTGTCGGCCTACGGTCAGATTAACAGTGCCTTGAGTGCGCTGCAAACCGCAGCCGCGGCACTGGCCAAACCGGCTCTGTTTCAGGGGGTGAAGGCCAGCTCGACTGCCACCGATGTGCTGACGGCCACGGCCCTCTCCACGGCGGCGGTCGGCAGTTATGCGGTGAACGTGACGCAGTTGGCGCAAGCGCAGTCGCTGGCAGCCGCTGGCGTGGCCAGCACCACCACCGCGATTGGCGCGGGCGCAGCGACCACGGTGACGCTTGACTTCGGCACCATTTCCGGCGGCACGCTGGGTGCTGACGGCAAATATACCGGCGCGACTTTTACCGCGGATGCCACACGCGCTGCGACGTCGATCACCATCGATGCCAGCAACAACACGCTGGCGGGTATTCGCGATGCGATCAATGGCAGCGCTACCATGGGTGTGACCGCCTCGATCATCAATGACGGCAGCGCGACGCCGAACCGGCTGGTACTCACGTCCAAGCTAACCGGCGAAAAATCGAGCATGCGCATTGCGGTCACTGGCGATGCGACCGTGTCGGGCTTGCTGGCGAATGACCCGGCTGCGACACAGAATCTGCAGCAAACCGCTGCCGCGAAAAATGCGAATTTGACGGTGGACGGCATTGCCATCACCAGTGCCAGCAACACCGTGGCGGGGGCGATCCAGGACGTCACCATGACCGTCGCCAAAGTCGGGGCCAGTACGTTGTCTGTGCAAAAAGATAGCGCCAGCGTACAGAGTGCCATCTCTACCTTTGTGACAGCCTATAACAGCTTGCAGAGCGTCGCCAACCGGTTGACCGCTTTTGATGCCACCAGCAAATCGGGCGCCGTTCTGATAGGAGACTCCACCCTGCGCAACATTCAGGTGCGTATCCGTTCGGCGCTGAACACTGCGCAGGTGCCAGATAGCAGCGGCCTGGCGACGTTGTCGCAAATCGGCGTGTCGTTCCAGAAGGATGGCACCCTGGCGATTGATTCGGCCAAGTTGACGACGGCACTGGGCAGTCAGTTGAGCGGCGTGGCGAATCTGTTTTCCGGCAGCGCCGGGGTGGGTGGCTATGGCACCCAGATGTCGTCGCTGGTGAGCGGCTTTACCGACACCACCAACGGTACTTTGACAGCGGCTACCAAAGGTATCAATACGACCCTGACTTCGCTTGCCAAGCAATACACGGCGACCTCAGACCGGATTGACACCACGATCGCGCGCTACAAAGCCCAGTTTACGCAACTTGACGGGCTGATGAGTAGCATGAATCAGACCAGTGCCTATCTGACGCAGCAGTTCACCAACCTGAATCCGAAATAATAAACCGAGATTTTTATGTACACACCACCCTACTCCTACAGCACAGGCGCCAGTGCTTATGCCACGATCGGCCTTCAGTCAGCCGCCATGAGCGCGTCGCCGCACCAGGTCATCACGATGCTGTTCGATGGCGCCAAAACGGCCATCACCATGGCGCGCCACCACATGGCCAACAAAGAGATCGTGGCCAAGGGCAATGCGATTTCGAAGGCCATCAACATCATCGACAACGGCCTCAAGGCCAGCATTGATACCGAGGCGGGCGGCGCGGCCGAAACCGCACTGGCGGCCAATGTGTCGGCGCTGTATGACTATATCAACCAGCGTCTTCTCTACGCCAACCTGCGTAACGATCCAGCGTTGCTGGACGAAGCGGACCGGCTGCTGGAAGACATCAGCTCGGCGTGGCGCGACATTGATCCGCATAAACCAGGCTACGCGGCGAAACCCTCCGTTGCGCCTGCAACAACCCATCTTTCCCTAGGAGCTTGATGTGAGTACTCAAAGCGAAGTTATGCACTGCTACGAGCAGATTGCACCCCTGACCGAACGTATGCTGGTGCTGGCGCGCAGCGGCCAATGGGGTGATCTGCCGGTGCTGGAAGCGCAATACAGCGGCATGGTCGATCACCTGAAGGCGATCGAACCACTGGAGACGCTGGACGAGGCGCAGTCGGCGCGAAAGTACCAACTGCTCAGTCGGATTATCTCGAACCACGATGGAGTTTCCAGCTTTGTGATGCCGCAACTGGCCCTATTGGGCGAGGCGCTGAAGAGCCTGGAGCGGCAGGAAAGCCTTCAAATAGCCTATGGACAGGCGCATAATGCCCTGTTATGAGCGGTCTAACGCCCCTGATTGACACGCTGCTGGCCACGCGACTGGCCCAGCGCCTTGATCTGGTGCCACTCAAGGGGCAGGTTGGTATTGCCGGGCCGGGCACCGTGCCCTACGCGGAGAAAGTTGCTAATGACATCCGCCTGCCTTCACACGCAGCCTTGCAGCAACAACTGGGTTTGGGGCTGGCCGATCAAGCTGCCAAAAGCAACGCTCCCCCCGCATTATTGGCAAGACCGGGCGAAGCCGTCACCTTGAGTGCCGCGGCCCGCGCGGTGAGTGCAATTCTCGACCTTCCCTCTGGCGCCAGGCCCAAAATTCTCGGGGCTGAGCCGCTGTGGCCCCATCTGCAGCCACCGCTTGCGCATCTGCTGACGACGACATTGGCCCATGTGGTGGCCAGCTCCGGCCTGTTTTACGAATCGCACCTGAAGCAGTATGCCGCCGGCACGCGCACGCTGGCGCAATTGGCGCAGGAGCCGCAAGCCCGCCTGGCCGTAAGCTATGGCCACGCTGGTGTTGCCGTAAACCAGAACGCACCATTGCACGACATTGCCGGGCCGGCGCCTGGCACCAAAACGCCTGAAGCAAGCTCTCTGGATGCGGTGCGCAGCCACAACCCGGCCGCAGCCGCAATTCACCCGGAGGCCATTGCACTGGTGCGCCAGCAGCTTGAGATGCTGGCGCTGCCGGTGTTTCGCTGGGGTGGCGAGGCGTGGCCAGGCACGCCCATGGACTGGGAAATACACGAGGAACTGGACCAGCGCCAGGCTGGCGCCGACAGTGAGGCGGCGCAGCGCACCTGGACCACGCGCCTGGCCATGAGCTTGCCCACGCTCGGGGCGGTTGAAGTGCGCTTGACGCTTGCTGGCAGCACGTTGCAGGTGCATCTGGCGGCACGCGAGAACGCCACGCTTGCTTTGCTAAGTGACGGGGGTGATGAATTGCCGCAGCGCTTTGGCGCGGTGGGACTGCAACTGACCGGTTTGCAGATTGACGCACTGGTGGCAGCGCCCGCAGCACAAACTAGCGGCAAAGATGATGCTGCTGCCTTGAGTGCTGTCAAGGAGAAATGATGGAGCGCCCGCAAGCAGATCGGCCAAGTGCCGTCGCACTTTCCTATGCCGCCAAGGATAAGGCGCCCATCGTCGTGGCCAAAGGGTACGGTGCCGTTGCCGAATCTATTGTCCGGATTGCACGTGAAAACGGTGTCTATGTGCATGCCTCGCCAGATCTGGTGAATTTGTTGATGGATGTCGACCTGGATGAACAGATTCCGCCCCAGTTGTATCTGGCCGTAGCCGAGATGCTGGCTTGGCTGCATCGGCTTGAAGCCGATTCAGCCAAGACTTGATCGTCCAGCACGGGTAAAGACAAAAATCCCGGCAATCACCAGCAGCGTGCCCGCCGCCACCCAGACCGTGAAGGGCTCTCCCAGAATCACGACGCCCATCAGAATGGTTGACATCGGCCCGATCATGCCGGCCTGAGACGCCAGGCTGGCGCCGATGCGCTCAATCGCCATCATCACCAGCAACACCGGTACCGCCGTGCACAGCGTCGCATTCAGCACCGAGAGCCAGATCACCTCCGGCGCCACCAGCGCGGCGCTCCAGGGGCGCAGCAGCACAAACTGGGCAATGCACAAGAGGCAGGCCACTGTGGTCGCCAGGCCGACCAGCCGCAAGGAGCCCAGACGCTGCACCAGCTCGCCGCTGAAGGTCAGGTACACCGCATAACTGACGGCACTGAGAAAAACCAGCAAGGCGCCGAGCGCCACGTCCCCGCCTGCAAGCTTGACCTCGTGGCCGAACACCAGCATCACGCCGGCATAACTGATCGCCATACCGAGCACCTGCCAGCGTTTGATTCTCCGTTTGTAGAGCAACAGGCCCAGCAACAGAACCAGCGTCGGGTTGAGGTACAAAATGAGCCGCTCCAGCGAGGCACTGATATACGACAAACCGGCAAAGTCAAGGTAACTGGCCAGGTAATACCCGGTGAAACCCAGGCCCAGAATGCCAAGCCAGTCTTTGCGCGTCAACGCTGGCTTGCCGCCGCCCCCTTGGACGTAGGTCGCCCACCAGGCCATCAGCGCAAAAATAGGCAGCGCAAACAGCATGCGGTACATGATCAGCGTGACCGCATCGACCCCATACCGGTAAGCCAGCTTGACGATAATCGCCTTGCCACTGAAGGCAATCGCGCCAACTGTAGCCAACACAAGGCCGGGCAGAATGGATTTGTGATGAGCCGGGTTCATCGACGCGGCCCCATTGATTTCGAACTCAACCTTTAAGAGCCTTGTTATGCAAGCGCCGCAATGCCCCCCAGACGCCAAGCGCCACCAAGGGGATGGTGGCGGCGGCCGTGCTCTCCGGGCTCCACGGCCAGCCCAGCGATTGGGCTCCTTTGGCCAGATAGCTGACCAGACCCGCGATGTAGTAGGTGATGGCAACCACCGACAAACCCTCTACGGTTGACTGCAATTTGAGTTGCAGGTCTTGCCGGGCGTTCATGGTGGCCAGCAGCGCCTGGCTGCTTTGCTGCTGTTCAATCTCGACCCGCGTGCGCAGCAGATTGCTGATGCGCGAGACCCGTTGCGACAGTGCGTCCTGGCGCCGGGTGGCCCACTCGCAGGTGCTGCGCGCGGGCGTGAGGCGGCGGTCCATGAACTCTCCAATGGTCTGCATGCCCGGCAACGCAGACTCGTTGATGTCGGTGATGCGTTTATCAACCAGCTCAAAATAGGCGGCACTGGCCGAGAAGCGCGAGTGGGTGGCCGCATGCTGACTCTCCACCTGACCCGCCAGTTTGGTAAGCCGGTCCAGCAGCAGCGGTTCGTCTTCCGCCGTGGCGCTGCGAATGGCACTGGCGAGCTCGACCAGCTCGCGCTCGGCACTCGCCAGAATGCTGGCGGTCTCGCGCGCCGCCGGCAAGCCCAGCAAGGCCGCCATGCGGTAGGTCTCAATCTCCAGCAAACGTTGCACCAGGCGACCGAGACGGCGCGGCGACATGTTCCCGGCCAGCAGCACCATGCGTGAAAAACCATCGGCCTGCATAGTGAAGTCGGTATAGACCTCGGCCACGCCACCGGCCACACTCGACGCCACCAGCGTGTCTTCCCGCAGCACCTGCTTGACCAGCGTCGCGGCACCCAGGGCATGGGTTGACAAAGCCCACAGGTGCAGACTCGACAAACACCCGCCTGGCAGTGCGGCAAACCAGTCATGCGGCACCGCGTCCAGCGCCCGCTCGGGCTCATGCTCGCCAAAGCGCTCGGCCGACAAGGGACGCATGAAGGTCCAACTGACAAATTCGGTGTGCAGCTCCCACCGAATGTGGAACTGCCCCAGGTCCATACGGAAGTGGCTGGACTGCGGATCGGGCAGCGGCAGGTGATGGTCACGCAGCAAAGCCGCTACATGCGAGCGGCTGGCCTCGCGTTGCGCCGCATCACACACCATCACCACGTGCGAAATTGCCAGCGGTGCCACCAGCGCCTGGGGCGGCCGGGCGTGAACTTCGTTGTGCAGGGCCGCGCGTTGCGGGTGCTGTTGCAGATGGTGCTTGAGTTGCATGGGTGTTCCTTGCAGCCATTGTGCCGCACATCAAAAAAAACGGCACCCGAAGATGCCGTTGTCACTGCGCAATTATGGATTACTCTTCCACAAAAGCCTCTTCGCGCTTCTTCTTGATGGCCGGCACCAAAATAATCAACAGCAAAAGGCCGCAAACTCCCAGCAGTGCCGCTGACAACGGACGCGTCACAAACACGCTCCAGTCACCGCGTGACAGCAGCAGCGCCCGGCGCAGGTTTTCTTCCATCATGGGACCCAGAATAAAGCCCAGCAGCAAGGGTGCCGACTCGGCTCCAAGCTTGATGAAGATATAGCCAATCGTGCCAAAAATCGCCACCATCCAGACGTCCCAGACGTTGTTGTTGGTGGAGTACACGCCAATGGCACAGAACAGCACAATCGCCGGGAACAGATAGCGGTAAGGAATGCTCAACAGCTTGACCCACATACCGATCAGCGGCAGGTTCAAAATGATCAGCATGGCATTGCCAATCCACATCGAGGCAATCAGTCCCCAGAACAATTCCGGGTTGCTGGTCATCACTTGCGGACCGGGCTGGATGTTGTGAATCGTCATGGCACCGACCATCAGGGCCATCACAGCATTGGGTGGAATGCCCAGCGTCAACAAGGGAATAAACGAGGTCTGTGAGGCCGCGTTATTGGCCGATTCGGGGGCAGCCACGCCGCGGATATTGCCCTGGCCAAAAGGGACTTCGCCGGGCCGACCCTTGATTTTTTTCTCGATGGTGTAGGCCCCAAAGGCCGCCAGCAAAGCGCCACCGCCTGGCAGGATGCCGAGGGCAGAACCCAGGGCCGTACCGCGCAACACGGCCGGCACCATGTCCTTGAAGTCCTGCTTGTTCGGGTACAGCCCGGAAAGCTTGACCGTAAATACCTCGCGCTCTTCTTCAGCTTTCGCCAGGTTGCTGATGATTTCGCCATAGCCAAACAAACCCATGGCGATCGCCACAATGCCAATGCCGTCGGTCAACTCAGGAACATCAAAGCTGAAGCGTGCCACACCGGAGTTGACGTCGGTCCCCACCAAACCCAGCAGCAGGCCCAGCAAGATCATGGCCACCGCCTTGAGCAGCGAGCCCGAGGCCAGCACCACCGCGCCAATCAGGCCGAGCACCATCAGGGCAAAATATTCGGCCGGGCCAAACTTGAAAGCCACTTCGACCAGAGGGGCGGCAAAAGCCGCCAAAATCAGTGTGCCGACGCAACCCGCAAAAAACGAGCCCATGCCGGCTGCGGCCAGTGCCGGCCCCGCTCGTCCTTTTTTGGCCATCTGATGCCCGTCAATACAGGTCACCGTCGATGAAACCTCACCGGGCAGGTTGACCAAAATGGCAGTGGTCGAGCCGCCATACTGGGAGCCGTAATAGATACCAGCCAGCATGATCAGTGCCGAGACCGGCGGCAAGGCATAGGTGGCAGGGAGTAGCATGGCGAGGGTTGCGACCGGGCCTACGCCTGGCAGCACGCCAATCAGGGTGCCCAGTACGACGCCGATAAAGGCATACAGCAGGTTGATGGGCGTGAATGCCACGCCAAAGCCCAGAGATAAATTTGCAATCAGATCCATTTGTCAGCTCCTTAACCTGTAATGAACGAAGGCCACACCGGGAACTGCAGTTTGAGCGCCAGTACAAAAGCCAGGTAACTGCCAACGGCCAGCACGGTGGCCAGGATGAATGTCGCCTTGAATTTGGAGCCGCCCATAGCCATGCTGGCGACAAACACCAAGACATAAATCCCGACGATCAAGCCGAAGGCAGGCAGTTTGATAGCGGGCAAACCGACCAGAAAAATGCCGAACGCGACGTTGGCACCAATGATGTAGAACAATGGCTTCCAGGCCCACATGCCAATTTTTTCGCCGTCTTCGGTTTCGACCACAAGCGCCTTAAAAGTCAATAGGGCGCCGATGAGGGCCAACAAAATACCCAGCAGCAGCGGAAAGTAGCCGGGCCCCATGCGCGCGGCGGAACCAACGTTGTAAGTGGTGGCCCCCCAGGCGAAGGCGACACCGACAGCCAGGAACATAAGGCCGGCGAAAAAGTCTTTTTGACTCTTGATATGCATGAATAAACTCCTCAAAAAATTCGAACGGGCCATTATGTATGAAAAACTCATGCCGCAGACCTGTGGATTACACCTATGTCGTACCGGTGACCCGGGTCAGGTCAAGGGCGGCGTGGACGCCAGAACCTCTTCCAACACCGTCAACCCTTCAGCCACCCGCACGGCGCCGGCCAGGCGCAAGGGGCGCATGCCATCGCTCACGGCCTGCCGTCGCAGTGCATCCGTGTTGGGCTCACGGTTAATCTTGTCCTTGAAAGCATCGGTGACAACCAGCAACTCGTACAAGCCCATACGGCCCATGAATCCGGTCATGCGGCAATCCACACAGCCCACCGGCTTGAACGGTTGGTAGCCGCCATTGATCTGCCACGGCTTGACCACCTCCGCCAGCGCCTCGCGCGTGGCCGCCGCATCTGGCTCTTTACATTGCTTGCACAAGGTGCGCACCAGGCGCTGCGCCAGCACGCCGAGCAAGGTGGCGTTGATCAGGTAGGACGGAATGCCGAGTTCCAGCAGCCTTGTTACGGCCGCGGGCGCATCGTTGGTGTGCAGGGTGGAGAACACCAGATGCCCGGTCAGCGCCGCCTGCACCGCCATCTCCGCCGTCTGCAGATCGCGAATCTCACCCACCATGATGATGTCCGGGTCTTGTCGCATGAGCGCCCGCAAACCTTCAGTGAAACCAAAATCAAGCTGGGGCTGCACCTGGGTCTGGTTGAACGAGGGCTCGATCATTTCAATCGGGTCTTCCACCGTGCTGACGTTCACCTCTTCCGTCGCCACCCGCTTCAAGGTGGAGTACAGCGTGGTGGTTTTGCCAGACCCGGTCGGGCCGGTGACCAGAATAATGCCGTAGGGACGTTTGACCAGTGCCTCCCAGCGCTGCGCATCGTGCGCAGAAAAACCCAGCGCATCGAGGTCTTTGACGGCATTGTCCGGGTCGAAAATTCGCATCACCATCTTCTCGCCAAAAGCGGTGGGCAGCGTGGAGATGCGCATCTCGATCTCGTCACCGCGCGGGTTGCGTGTTTTGATGCGGCCGTCCTGCGGGCGGCGCTTTTCCACCACGTCCATGCGGCCCAGCAGCTTGATGCGCGCGGTCATCGCATTGAGCACGCCCATCGGCATCTGGTAGACCGGGTGCAGCACGCCATCGATGCGAAAGCGAATCACGCCCTGCTCGCGCCGCGGCTCCAGGTGGATGTCGCTGGCACGCTGGTCAAACGCATACTGCCAGAGCCAGTCCACCACCTGCACCACGCCCTGGTCGTTGGCATCGAGCTGCTTGTTGGTCTTGCCCAGTTCAACCAGTTGCTCAAAACTGGCGCCGCCACTGTTGCCGCCGGCCTTGCTGGCGGCGCGCACCGACTTGGCGAGCGCAAAAAACTCGGCGGTGTAGCGGTGGATTTCCTGCGGACTGGCCACCACCCGGCGCACACTGCGGCGCGACTGGCGTTCGACCTCGGCCACCCAGTCGATCATGAAGGGTTCGGCGGTTGCCACGATGATTTCGCTGGCCATCACCTGGACCGGCAATATCTTGTGGCGCTCGGCGTAAGCGGCGCTCATGGTGTCTGCCACCTTGCCCACGTCCACCTTGAGCGGGTCAATGCGCAAATAGTCCAGCCCGGCGCGCGCTGCCAGCCACTGGGTCAGCATCTCGATGTCCAGCGGCTTGCCATCACTGGCGCGCCGCACCGATACACTGGCCAGCCGCACCAGGGGGTGCTGCACACTCTCGGCCTGGGCGCAACGCGCCGTGATGCGCTGCGCTTCCTCGGCACTGATCACCGCGTCACTGTGCAGCCACTTCACCAGACGTCGCCAATCCAGCGGCCCGCTGTGGGAAGTTCGGGCCGTCGACCTGGTGGTAGGTGCGCTGTTCATGCCAGTAGCGGTTTGAAGACCCGCACCCATTTGCTGGCGGGCAGACCCCATAGTGCCTGAATGATCTCGGCGCGTTGCAGCAGCACATCGCGCTTGGGCCGGGTCGGTGTGCGCTGGGTCAGCACCACGGTGTTGCCTTCGCGCGTGGGCTTGAAGGCCCACACCGCGTCGGCACCAAAAGCCGCCGAGATTTTCTCGACACTGCGCGCAAAGCTCGAGGCCCGGCCAAACAAATTGACAGTCATGCAACCCTCGGCGTTAAGCAAGCGCCGACAATTTGTATAAAAAGGAAAGCTATCGAGCACCGGTGCGGCGGCCTCAGCGTCGTACAAATCAACCTGCAGTGCATCCACCGTGCCCCACCACTTGGGGTCTTGAATTTCAAGTGCGGCGTCATTCAGCACCACCTGCATGCGGGTGTTGTCGGTCGGCAACTTGAACCAGCCGCGGCACGCTGCCAGTACCTGCGGGTTGAGCTCGATCGCGGTGGTTTTCATGCGCATCTCTTTATGGCAAAACTTGGTGAGCGAGCCAGCGCCCAATCCCAACTGCATGGCCTGGCGTTTGGGCACCGTGTCCGGATCCACAAACAGCAGCCAGGCCATCATGCGCTGAATGTACTCGTGGTAGAGGGCGGTTGGCGCATCCATCCACATCGAACCCTGGATCCACTCGGTGCCCAGATGCAGATGCCGAAGCGGGCCTTCATCCGAGAAGTTAACCTCGGGGAGAGTCTGTGTGCGTTTTTTCAAGATGGGGCATTATCCCCAAACGCCAACCATGGCCTTTCAACGCGACACCCGGTTGGCCACGGCCTGCGCCCAGCGCGCTTTTGATTCGGGGTAGATCAGTGTTTCTTCCAGCGCAATGTGGCCCTGGCACAGCGCCACGAACACTTTCACATCGTGCTGGAACTCGGCCACGTCGAACCAGTTGTTGCCCGAGGCAATGGCGCGCAACTGCGGCGCCAGCTCGATCCAGTTTTCTTCGATCCAGCCGTGGTCCTGCTGCAGGGTCCGCACAGCCGTCTCCAACTCGGCGTTGCCGCTGGCCAGCAGCAGCGGGAATACGTTTTTCTCTTCGTCGGCGTGATGCTGACGCGAAGTGCCGGAGAAGAAGGCTTCGATGCTAGCGGCCTGCTGCTGGATTTTGGCGTCCACGCCCAAGACCTCGATATGCTGCGCCAGCGCGGCCAACTCAGTTAAATACACATGCATCTGCTGGTGGCACGCATCCAGCGCTGCAAAACTGACGGGTTCGGGGACTGTGCTCATGGGGATCTCCAGGACAATGTTCGCCTCCATTATCAGCAGCCTCCTCCCGCCACGTTTGAGCTTGGTCAAGTGCGCGCGGAATTTCCCCCGCTACGACGCGGTTCATGTCGGCAGCAAGGTGCGCAGGCGCGGCAGCGCCGCTATCGCGTTGCGCGTGGTCGCAACGGCCAACGCGTCAGGGGTGATGCCGCGCAAGGACGCCAGTTCGGCACCGATGCGTGGCAACTCGCCGGGTTCGTTGCGCGCTTGTGCCGCCCCGGCCGCGCGCTGCTCAGCCGTTTTGTAGAGCCAGTGCGGTGGCATGTCGGGCGCATCGGTCTCCAGCACGATGGCGTCCAGCGGCAGGCTGCTGGCCAGCCGGCGCAACTGCAAAGCCCGCTCATACGTCAGCGCGCCGCCAAAGCCGAGCTTGAAGCCCAGCGCGATGAAGGCCTTGGCCTGTTGCGCACTGCCGTTGAAGGCATGGGCAATGCCGCGCCACTTCGGGTCTGCGCCACTGATATCTTTGCCACCCATATCACGCAGACCCTTGAGCAGCCGGTCTGCGGAGCGGCGCACATGAAGAATCACCGGCAAATCGTGTCGGCGCGCTATTCTGAGTTGCTCGCGGTAAAAGTATTCCTGACGTTCACGCAGCGGACTGACACACAGCGCTGGCACAAAAAAATCCAGACCGATTTCACCCACCGCCACCAGGCGCGGGTCATCACGGTAGCGCAGCAAGTGCGCGTCCAGCATCGCAAGATCGGCCTCCTGGGCGCTCGCCACGTAGAGCGGGTGGATGCCCAATGCGTAGCTGTCACCGCCCTCATGCGCCAGCCGACGCACGGCATCAAAATTGGCGACTGCAACCGCCGGCAGCACGCAATGCGCTACGTCATTGACAGTTGCTCGCGCCCGCACCGCTTGGGCATCCGGCTCAAATTCGACTGCATCCAGATGGCAGTGGGTATCGATCCAGAACGTCATACAGGGAAAATACCATATCGCCGCAAGCGTCCGGATTCAACTGGAGGATTCTGACAACTTGCCCTGCACCAGCCGCAACTGCCGCCCGCAGCGGGCCGCCAGCGTTTCGTCATGAGTGACGACAATGAACGCAGTGCCCTGGGTTCTGGCCAGTTCAAGCATCAACTCGAACACGCCATTGGCGGTGCTGCGGTCCAGATTGCCAGTGGGTTCATCCGCCAGCACGCAGGCCGGTTGCGTGACCAGGGCGCGGGCAATCGCCACGCGCTGGCGTTCGCCGCCCGAGAGTTCAGCGGGGCGATGGTGCAGCCGGTCTTGCAGGCCCACACTGGCCAGCATTTTGGCGGCTTCTTGCGCACATTCTGCGGGGGCCAGACGCCGAATCCACAAGGGCATGGCAACGTTGTCGAGCGCGGTGAACTCGGGCAGCAGATGGTGAAACTGGTAGACAAAACCGAGATGCTGGTTGCGCAGGCGGCCCTGCGCGGCGGCGCTCTGGTGCGCCAGGTCCTGACCCTTCAGCCAGACCGAGCCACTGGTGGGGGCCTCGAGCCCGCCCAGCAAATGCAGCAGGGTACTTTTGCCGGAACCCGACGCTCCCACAATGGCCAGCGTTTCGCCAGCATGCACGTCCAGGTCAACGCCTTGCAGCACCGTCACGTCCAGGCGACCTTCCGAAAAGCGTTTGGTCAATCCCAGCGCGCTCAAAACAATCTCACTCATAGCGCAAGGCCTCCGCCGGGTTCACCCGGCTGGCGTGCCAACTGGGGTAGAGGGTGGCCAGAAAGGAGAGTACCAGCGAAATAATGGCAATCGGCAGGATGTCGGACTGCTGCGGATCGCTGGGCATGCGGCTGATGAGGTAGATGTCTTTGGGTAAAAAGCTGGCGCCCAACAGCCGCTCCAGCGCGGGCACGATCACGTCGATATTGAAAGCCACACCCAGGCCCAGGGCCAAACCGGCCAGCGTGCCGATGACCCCCACCATGGCGCCCTGAACCACAAAAATACCCATGATGCTTCTGGGGCTGGCGCCCAGGGTGCGCAGGATGGCAATGTCGGCGCGCTTGTCGGTCACCGTCATCACCAGCGTGCTGACCAGGTTGAAGGCCGCCACCGCCACGATCAGGGTCAGGATGATGAACATCATGCGTTTTTCCAGTTGCACTGCGGCAAACCAGGTGCGGTTCTGGCGCGTCCAGTCACGGATCAGCAGATCGCCGGTCAGGCTGCCCGCCAGTTGCGCCGCCACCGCTCTAGCCTGATGCAGGTCGCGCAGCTTGATCCGCACGCCGGTGGGGCCTTCGAGGCGGAAGATGCGGGCCGCATCGTTGATGTGCATCAGCACCAAGGCTGAGTCGTACTCGTAGTGGCCCGAGTCAAAGGTGCCCACCACCGTCATCTGTTTGAGGCGCGGCACCACACCGGCTGGCGTCACCTGCCCGCTGGGCGCCACCAGCGTGACCTTGTCGCCCTGGCGCACGCCCAAGGCACGGGCCAACTCACCGCCCAGCACCACGCCAAAGTCGCCCGGCACCAGGCGCACCAAGGCGCTGTCTTTCAACTCGATGGCCAGATCCGTCACGCCCGGTTCAAGGCTGGGGTCAATGCCCCGCACGATCGTGCCTTTCATGTCCTCACCCCTGGCCAACAGGGCCTGGGTGGCAATAAAAGGTGCGGCACCCACCACTTGGGGATGGGCCCGAATTTCGCTCAGTGTGCGCACCACGTCGGGCAAGGCCGCGCCATTGGGCGCGAAAATTTCGATGTGCGACACCACGCCCAACATGCGGTCGCGCACCTCTTTCTGAAAGCCGTTCATCACGCTCAGCACGATGATGAGGGCCGCCACGCCCAGCGCAATGCCGAGCATGGAAACGCCCGAAATGAAAGAGATAAAACCGTTGCGCCGGGTCGCACGACCGGCCCGGGTATAGCGCCAGCCAAGAATAAGTTCGTAGGGAAGTTGCATCGACTGACCGTGTTGGAAACAGGCGCCATTGTGGCATCCCTCACCCTGTTGCCGACAACGCCCACTTCCGCCTCACGCGGGATTTGCTCGACATTGTCACGTCGCGAGAGTCGCGGGCTGCATTTCAGTATGGATTATTCGGAGACATAATGCCTTCACGCCTTTTATCGCAGCCAGTCCGGTGTAGGGCGTCTAATCAATTCAGGAGACTCCCCCATCATGTCACGCACCCCACTATTTCTCGTCGCTTGCACGCTATTGGCTCCCATCCATGCCTACGCAGCAGATACTGTTGCACCACCCTCCACCTTTATAGGTGCAGGACTCTGGACGCGACCAGCCTATGTTGGTTCCGACAACAGCGTTCTGGCGCTCATCCCGCTCGTGCGTTATTACGGCAATCCCTGGTTCGTGCGCACGACGCAGGGCGTATTGGAAGGCGGCGCCAGGGCTGAAGTTATGCGCGGTTTTAACCTGGGCGTGCAACTGGCCTACGAAGGTGGGCGCGTCAGCAAGGAATCGGACTTTTTGAAGAATCACAAGGTTGAATCCCTGTCTGCTGGCGCTTCCTGGGGCGTGCATGCCGAATATGACACCAAAATCGGTCCGTCACCGATCAACCTGCTGGCGCGTTATCGCCAGGAAGTCAAGTCTGACCGTGGTACGCAAGTCGACCTGCGCATTACCGCCGGAATCTATGGCGGCGAGTTGTTGAAAGCCGGTGTATTCGCCCAAACCACCTGGGCCAATGCCAAATCCAACCAGACTTACTACGGCATCACTGCGCCACAATCTGCCACTACCGGCCTGGCCGTTTACAACGCCGCGTCTGGGGTCGTCAGTAGCGCAGCAGGTTTGCTTTGGTCGTATGATCTGAATGCCAAGTGGATGCTGCAAGGCAGCTTTGAAGGAAGGTTGTTGCAAGCCGATTTAAGCAACAGCCCGTTGGTGCAGACACGCAACAGCCGCTACGCCAGCGTGGGATTGGCTTATCAGTTTTAACCCATCACGACAAGGCTTTTACGCCTTGCCCATGCACCTCCTGATCCCGTTCGCATTTTGCAGCTCTGAGGGGTGCCGGCAAGCCCTGCGCGCACTGAAACTGCCGCACCTCGAAAAGTTGCTGTCGCGCCTGACACCCCTGGCGCTGGACACGGGCGATGAGTTCAGTCTTTCACCGCCGCACGAACGCGCTTTGGCCCGCGCCCTCAACCTGCCCGTGGTGGACGGACTGATTCCCTGGGCCGCGCTGCAGGCTCAATCGCTGACAGGCGCCTGGGGCTTCATCACCCCCTGTCACTGGCAGGTCGGCGGCCAGCACATTGCCATGAGCGGACCCGATCTGCCGGACTTCCCCGCGCAGGAATCACAAGCCCTGCTGGCGGCCATGCAGCCCTATTTTGAAGAAGATGGCATCACACTGCAATTCGACCAGCCGACCCGCTGGCTGGCCCGCGGCGCTGCACTGGAAGGCCTGGCCACCGCGTCGCTGGACCGGGTAGCGGGGCGCCACGTGGAGCGCTGGATGCCCGATGGTGCCCGCGCTGCGAAGCTGCAACGTTTGCAAAGCGAAATGCAGATGCTGCTCTACACCCACCCGGTGAACGAGGCGCGCACTGAGCGGGGTGTGCCCACTGTCAACTCTTTCTGGCTGAGTGGCACCGGGGCCATGCCCGATAGCTTCGAGAAAGCGACCCTGGTGCCCCCGCCGTTGACAGTCAACACCCTGCGCGATGCGGCGGTTAATGAAGACTGGCCCGCGTGGACGCAAGCCTGGCACCAAGTGGATGCCACCCAGTGCGTCGCCCTGCTGGCTGCGCTGGATCAAAACATGAAGAGCCCTCACCCCAACCCTCTCCCAGCGGGAGAGGGGGTGAAGTCACGCCATGCGGCGATCACACTCACACTCTGCGGTGAGCGCAACGCGCAGACCTTTGACGCTCGGTCGCAAACCTATTGGAAGCGATTCATTAACATTTTTGGCACCCATCCGCCGTCGAATTTACTGGAACAACTATGAAAATAGTGGCACGCGACATCCCGCCACGCACCGCCTGGGCGCTGGAGCAAGCCGGCATCCATCCCCTGCTGGCGCAGTTGTACGCGGCACGCGGCGTGCAAAGCACGCAAGAGCTTGACGATGGCCTGGCACGCCTGATTCCACCGGGCGACATGCTGGGCACCAGCGCAGCGGCCAGGCTGCTGGCCGACGCGATTGAATCCGACAAAAAGCTCTGCATCGTGGCCGACTACGACTGTGACGGCGCCACCGCCTGCGCCGTTGGCATTCGCGGCCTGCGCCTGCTGGGCGCGCGCCATGTGAGCTACATCGTGCCGGACCGCGTGGTCGATGGCTACGGCCTGACACCGCCGATCTCGCAACGCGTCAAGGACAGCGGCGCCGACGTGCTGATCACGGTTGACAACGGCATCGCCAGCCTGGAAGGGGTGGCCACTGCGCGGGCGCTGGGTCTGCAGGTGCTGGTAACAGATCACCACTTGCCCGCCAGCGTCAAAGGCCAGATCGTGCTGCCTGAGGCGCACGTGATCGTCAACCCGAACCAGCCGGACTGCGGGTTTGCCAGCAAATCCATCGCCGGTGTCGGCGTCATGTTTTACGTGCTGCTGGCGCTGCGCGCCGAGTTGCGGCAACGGGGCCGCTTCACCGTTCGGGCTGAGCTTGTCGAAGCCGGCCCTTCGACCCTTCGTCAAGCTCAGGACAGGCCAAGCTCAGGACGAACGGTAATGGACTCAAGGCGACCAGAACCCAAACTAGACACTCTGTTGCCGCTGGTTGCCTTGGGCACGGTAGCCGATGTGGTCAAGCTCGATGCCAACAACCGCCGCCTGGTCGCGCAAGGGCTCAAACGGATTCGCAGCGGCACCCTGCCCGCCGGACTGGCCAGTCTGTTCGTGGCGTCCGGGCGCAGCGCGCCAGTGGCCACCACCTTCGACTTTGGCTTTGCACTGGGCCCACGCATCAACGCCGCCGGCCGCCTGTCCGACATGACACTGGGCATTGAATGCCTGCTCACCGACGATGCGGCGCGGGCTGACGAGTTGGCCAAGACACTGGACGGCATCAACCGCGAACGCCGCGAGATCGAAGGCAGCATGCGCGAGCAGGCCTTTGCTATTGCCGAATCCCTGTTTGAGGACGACGAAGAGCCGCCGCCCGCCATCTGTGTTTTCGATCCCGACTTTCACGAAGGCGTGGTCGGCATTGTGGCCTCGCGCATCAAGGACAAACTGCACCGCCCGACCTTTGTCTTTGCCGCCAGCGCCGCGCCGGGCAAGGAACACGAACTCAAAGGCTCGGGCCGCTCGATTGCCGGCTTTCACCTGCGCGACGCGCTCGACCTGGTCGCCAAGCGCTACCCCGGCGTGTTGCTGCGTTTTGGCGGCCACGCGATGGCGGCCGGTTGCACCCTTGCCGAAGAAAATTTTGACGCCTTCGAGCAGGGTTTGAACCAAGTCGCCCAGGAGTGGCTCGACGCCGCCACCCTGACCCGCCGCCTCGACACCGATGGCCCGCTCAAGCCGGAGTACCGCCGGGTCGAACTGGTGGACGTGCTGCACCGTGAGGTCTGGGGCCAGGGCTTCGCGCCACCGACCTTCAGCGAAGAGCTGGAGGTGGTATCGCAACGCCTGGTGGGCGAAAAACATCTGGCCCTCAAACTCAAACACCAGGGCCAGCCGGTGGACGGCATCTGGTTTGGCCACACCGAGCCGCTACCGGCCCGCGTCAAACTCGCTTTCCGGCTCGATGCCGACGCCTGGAACGGCGTGCGCCGGGTGCGCTTTCTGGTGGAAGCGGCGGAGCTATAGCATTTGTCCGACAGCTCTTCGGCGGGTCTGCCTACAGCCAGTCGCTGGCGCAGCGGCCATGATCAGGCTTTGCATGGCGCCCACATTGACGCGTCATCAAGTCCTGGAAACCATGAACACCATCATCTATATCGTCGGCCTTGTTGTCATCATCGGCGTCATCCTGTCGTACTTCGGTTTCCGCTAAAAATTGAAATCAAAACGCATACTTGCCGCCATGCTCTATGGCGCGCTGGTACGCGGGTCTGGCTTTGGATCCAGAGGCTCCAGCGCGCGCCAGCGTTCATACCGCTCAAGGTCGGCCACTTTGCTTTCGTCCAGGAAGGCCGCCGCCAAGGCCTTGGCATACTCAAACTCCTCCGGCGAAAGGGTCTTTTCCGCCTGGTCGAGCATGCGCTCAAAGCTCCACCGATGCCGCGTGAATCCTTGCTGGATTAGGAACTTGAAGCCCCGCTCCCAGCGTTCTGCATCGTGCCCCTGCATCCGTGAAACCAGCCAGAGCGAAAAATAAACTTCCACCACGTTTCCTAGGCTGGATCGATCATGATGCTCAAAGGCGGAAAGAAGTTCCTTCTCTCCCTCCGATACCCGAGCATTGCCCACAAGAAACTGCCCGTAGTTGCCGAGGATACTGGCACTTTTCGGGTCGGCCTCAATCGCCCGCTTGTGATAGGCCTCTGCGCCGTCCTTGTCGCCGCGTTGGTCCGCAAGAAAAAGGGCGTAGCTGCCGAGGATGCTGGCACTTTTCGGGTCGGCCTCAATCGCCCGCTTGTAATAGACCTCTGCGCCGTCCTTGTCGTCGCGTTGGTCCGCCAGGAAATACGCGTAGCTGGCAAGGTTGTCGGCGTCCTTCGGTTCCGCCTCAATTGCCCGCTTGTGATAGAGCTCTGCGCCGTCCTTGTCGTCGCGTTTCTCCGCCAGGAAATCCGCGTAGGCGATGAGTGTTTTGGCATCGGTTGGCGCGGAATCTACGATGCGCTTATGGAGCCTTTCAGCCAAATCTAGGCAATTGACCACCAACCACGCGAGCAATGACTGGGCTCCCCATTCCCTTTCGCCCAAGGGAAGGTGGTCCACAATAAACTCGACCACGCGTCGCCCATCTTCATCACTGAGGATCTTGTCCAGCGTGGGCTTCTTCTGGGTCGCTTCGCCCTCTGCTTTGCCTCGTGGAGATCGTAGGTTATCGCGCCCCAGATCGTAGGCGAGCTCGTAGAGCGCCGACCTTCCCCCGTCCAGCCGAACCATGTGCCGAAGATCGCGTAAAACCGCTGGATAATCCTGTTGCTGGATCGATTCCTCAATCCCTCGCATCAGAGCCCGCGCATCATGCCCCAGCGCTCGGAGCATGCGTCGCTCGATGGCGCGATAGGCCTCGAACAAGTAGCCACGGCGACGCCTGAAGATATGCGGCTCCTCGGTGAGCGCGAGTTGCGGATGGTAGGGAATCTGCAACTCAATTTTGATCTCGGATCCCCACGCCTCTTCAAAGGATAACTTTGCGATCTTCTCTCGTTGATCCACGAGTGCGTCCTCGCCGTTGGGTACGGGACTGAGAATGATTTGGAACGGTTTCTTTCCATCTGTCGCTACGCGCAAGGCTTTCAGAAACTCGCAAGTGCCTTCAACATTCTGGCGGTTCAGCCCGCTCAGGATCATGAGGTGGTCGGCCAGGTCGCGGGTGCAGATACCGGCCTCGTCGGAAAAGCCGGTCCGGCTGTCCACGAGCACGTAGTCGTACAGGTCCGCGTCCGCGAGTTTTTTCTTGAAGGCTCGGATCAACGGCTCGCCCAGTCCTTCCTGATAGAGCTGACGGAGATTCAAGGCGTCGAAGCGCTGTGCATAGCTATCGTCAAATTTGCCCGCCGGCATAATGTGGAGGGATCCATCCTTGAATTCACGAAGCTCTTCCGGGAGGTTATAGGTCTGGGTGTAGCGCTCTGCAAGTTTGTGGGCAGACAGTGCGAACAAGTCCGCCTCCTGCCCGCGCTCTTTGGCATCGCTCAACAAATCCACGAACCCAAGTTGGAGCGAACGCTTCTTCGGCGTCTCGTCCGTTGGAGAAGCGTCGGGCGCACCTGGGTTGAGATAGGAAAGGCCGGGGGCTTCCAGGTCGAGATCGATGACCAGCACGCGAAAGCCCCGCCCGGCCAGAATGCCGGCGGTGTTGATCAGGGCCATACTGCGTCCCACGCCCCCTTTGAAGGAGTAAAAGGTGACGAACGAGGCTTTGGGCTTTTCTTGGCTCATGTCTCAGGCGGGTAAGCAGGGGCAGAGTTTCGGAGTGCGGGCTTGCGGGGCGAAGTTTATGCCGAGAACTCCGGACAGTGCAGTCCACAGGCCCGGGTTGGCGGAGGCGCCAATGGGTTCTTCTTTGGAGTCCGTCCATACCTTCACGGGGCGAGCGAAGCGCGGGCCACATTGAGCCAGGACTGCCTCAACGTCCTGAGTAAATTGGAAGCGTTTCTTCGAAGGAAGGTCATCCCACGCGAGGTCGAGCTTGAGCGCGGCGGCCTGTCCAGTGCGTTCGGTATCGGGCATTGCGGGCAGCATATTGATTGCTTGTGCAGGGTTAATTGCAAGCACGCCGGAAAGAGCCAGCCCCGCATACTTTTCGGAGTCCTGCTTCAGGATGCCATCCCAGAACGCTGCTGGCTGGGGCGGCGGCGTATCTACAAGCGCCGCCAATACAGCGAGCCGAATCTCAACGGAGATTTGTGGCATCTGTGGAAAGCTGCGCGCCAGTTGAGCCAACATTCGCACTGCTTCAGGATTTCTGAAGGCCGAGGCAAGTGCGAGAAGTTGCTCCAAGTAAGCTGTTTCTCCGAGTCCATCCGCACAGAACCGACGAACCAGTTGAAGAGAGCCGTCTCTCAGGGAGTCGCGAGCCGCTGGCTTCAGGGTCTTTTCCAGCCGCAGAATGCCAAGGTGTGGAGACTCGTCTGGAGTGAGCCGCGGCAACACCTCCTGGCCGCGCAACGCGCGCTCCAACCATGCGCGGATCTCCTCATGGCTCAGGTCATTTATAGAAATTGGTGTATTCATCACAATGAAACCTACGCCAAAACAACGCGGAACGGAAGCCGCAAACCCTTGCCAGTCGTTTCAGGCATCACCACTTCGGGCTGGGGCTGGAGCCCGTCGGGATTGGGTGGCAGCGGTTTGGTCAGACCCCAAGGAGCATCGGCTTCAGGGCGCGGCCGATAATAAGGATAAACCTCGGCATCGGCAACGGTTGGGCGATGAAGCGGGGGCGAACCGGAATCGACATGATTCCATACGAGTATGATCAAGGTGTCGTCCGGTGTGAAATGCCCCAGACCAAGGGCCGTGCAAATCCCCGCGCGAACGTGCGGAAGCCGATCAAACGGGTTCGCACGCGGATCGGACAAATCAAAAGTTGCCCAGACGAGGTAATTGCCCAAGGGGGCGTCACGCAGGAAGGCTTCAAAGCCGATCAGATTGAGTGAATCTGAGTGCTTTAGAAGCAATTTCTTGGCCTGTTCCTTTGTAAGGTCGCCACGGGAGGCCTTCGCGACCGAACTGGCGTGGTCATCCAAACCTTTAGCCCTACCCAGAATCGTCGGACAATTTTCGTCTGGAATTATGCGTCCCTTCAGTTTGTGGGCACGACAATTGTGGGCACGACAAGCCGTTAGCCAAGAATCTATCGGCGATTTGCCATTGGCGAGCTGCGCGGCGAAGTAATTCAACAGGCTCGTAAAATCATTTGTCGTCAGAGCTGCCTCATCAGAAACGTTTTGTTGAACCTGCCCCAGCGTCGCATCTGTGGACCAAGCTAAGAACGCCCGTTCAACCTCCTGCAACGCATGAGGTTTTAAATTCGCCAAAGCCAGTTGGTATGCAGAAAGTGGCATAAGTAGAGAAAGGAAATATCAGCGTCGGAGTCGGAAGAGGAAATATCTACGGATAGACTTTTCAACCACATGAGGCCGAGTATCGCACCTTGGATCAGCCTTCGATCCGCGTGAATACCCTCACCTTGCCCGCAGCAATGCTCTGATTGACAGGGTCACCGCTAAAAAGCGCTATCCGGGAGAGTGATTTCCGGTGCGCCGCGTACGCCAGACACAGGTTCACCCCACAGCGAGTCTGCGTCGCCGGTTTGTCCTGTCACCAGTTGACGCGCTGATCGGCATCAAAGGCCACGCCGATGTGCTCCAGGATCTTCCCTATCTGTGCGCCCTCGGTGATGAACGCGATCAGGCGCATCTACCCGCCGCACACGGGGCACAGCAGCGGAAAAACCTGGTAGATTCTGGCGATCAAAGCCGCCCACAGCTCGACCTGCCAGATCCGGTCGAGGCAATCAGGTTCCGCATGGAGCAGAAGGGGTTGACCCCCAAGGATCTGGTGCCGATGATCGGTCGGATCAACCGTGTTTACGAAGTTCTGAACCGCCGGCGCCCACTGACGCTCGCCATGATCCAGCGGCTGCACAGCGACCTAGGCATTCCCGCCGAGTCCTTGATCAAGCAACCCGAAAGTCGAAGTGCTGCCTGATTGACGGGGCGCGACGATCACATCAGGCCTCTGCATCACGCAGGGGCCTTTTCATTTCCGGCGCGCAACCTGTGGATAACCGCTTGTGACCCAAGCGCTAATTCCCGCAAAACCGAAAACAGTTCCCTCGGGTCTTTGCGCTGTACATGGCCGCGTCCGCTCTCTTGATGAGGGTTTCGTGGTCCTGGGCATCGCTTGGATAGACGGCGATACCGATACTCGTCCCGATTTCGACCGTCTGGGAGTGATTCTCCAGACGGAAAGGCATTGCAAGATTGGCAATGATTTTTTGCGCAACGGTTACGGCATCCTGCGGACCTGATATGTCGCGCAGTATCACGGCAAATTCGTCGCCCCCTACGCGGGCTACCGTGTCGGATTCGCGCACCTGCTCGCGGATCCTTTCGGCAACATCGATCAGGACCTGGTCGCCGGCATCATGCCCGAAGGTGTCGTTCACCGGCTTGAATTTGTCCAGGTCGAGGTAGAGCAGGGCGAACTGGCGGGCGTCGCGCCTGGCAAGGCTGATCGCCTGACCCAAGCGGTCGTTGAACAGCAGCCGGTTCGGAAGGCCGGTGAGGCTGTCGTGATCCGCCACGTGCTGAATGCGCTCCTCTGCCTGCTTCTGTTCGGTGATGTCGATCGCCATGGAGTAGAACCCGGGGACTTGTCCCTGATCCGCCGCACGTGGCACAAGCTTGACCTCGATGCACCGTTGTTTGCCGCTCTTGAGTTGCACGTTCCGTTGATAAGCGACCGGATGGCCCTCGAGCGCTTTGTTGAAATGCGCTTCCAGATCCGGATAGACCGCGTTTCCAACGATCTCGCGCAACGGCTTGCCGACGATGTCGGTCACGGCAAGGCCGAAAAAATCCGCGTAGCGCTTATTCGAGAAAACGCAATGGATCCTCCGGTCGACATACAGGATCATGGCCGGCACGTTATCGGTCAGCAGGCGCAACTCGGCTTCGCTGTCGCGCAATGCCTTTTCCGTCTGCTTGCGTTCGGTGATGTCGGTGTAGATGGTGACGAAGCCGCCGCCCGGCAGCGGGGTTCCACGGACCTCCAGGACGACCCCGTTCGGCCGCGTGCGTTCGAACACATGGAGCTCCATTTTCCTGGCACGCTCGACCGCTGCAGCGGTGATTTTCTCGGGATCGCCGGGGCCATAGTCGCCGCGCCTGGCATTGAAGTGGAGCAGCGTCGGTAGCGAAGGCAGCCCATGAGCAAACAGTTCGTCCGGGAAGTCCAGCAGCTCCCTGAGTTTCGGGCTGTACGCGATCATCTCGAGGTCCGGGCCAAACAGCGACACCCCGCTCGGCAGATAATCCAGAAGAATCTGAAGGATTGCATTGGGCTCATGGCGAATTCCACGCGAGTCGTTCGTGCTCCCACCAGGCACCGTGTCGTGGCTGTCCTTGTTCGCGCCATTCATATCCAGCGTTCCTCGGTGTCGAAGTGCGGAATCATCCAGCCCAGCTCGCGCAACGCTGAACCCTGGTCGAAGGTCAGTCTACGCCCCGAACTTCTGTTTCGGGTCGGAACCGGTCCTTCCAATAGCAGCGAGTCGGCGCACCGAGACTCTGGACGGGACGGATAACGGATAGACGGATAGGCTTTTCAACCACATGAGGCCGAGTATCGCACCTTGGATCAGCCCTCGATCAGCGGGAAAACCCTCGCCTTGCCCGCAGCAATGCTCTGATTGTCAGGTTCACCGCTAAAAAGCGCTATCCGGGAGAGTGATTTCCGGTGCGCCGCGTACGCCAGACACAGGTTCACCCCACAGCGAGTCTGAGTCGGACGGTTTGTCCTGTCACCAGTTGACGCGCTGATCGGCATCAAAGGCAGGTGCTGCTTGCGCCGCCAGATCCCATTCCGGCTCGATTTGCACCCCCTCACCCATCTGCGCATCACAGTCATCCCACAGCGGTGGCCCGTGTCAAACTCGCTTTCTGGCTCGATGCCGACGCCTGGAACGGCATGCGCCGGGTGCGCTTTCTGGTCGAGGCGGCGGAGCTTGCCAACGAAGCAATTCCAGTGCATATTGGCATCCGTTCACCTCCCGAGTCGCCACCATGCACACCCTGAAACGTTCTGCCCGCCACCTGTTGCCCTGTGGCTTGACGCTGCTGGCCTGGCTCGGCTGCATGCTGCCAGCCCTGGGCGCTGATCAGCCCGTGGGCATCACGGCTGAGCTGCCTTACCTGGATCTGATGCACGAAGGAAAAGTCATCCGCATCGAAAGGAATCCGGACAATCTCAACATGATCGATCCGGATCTGGCGCTTACCTCACGGCCCTGCCCCCCGTTTTGCATCCAGCCGGTGGTGATTGCGCCAGGCGTTGAAACACTGGCTGAACTGGAGCTGTTGGACTACATCAAGCGCATCAGTCGGGGTGACAAGAACGTGCTGCTGATTGACTCACGCGAACCCGAATGGCTGGCCCGTTTTGGCATGATTCCGCTCAGCATCAGCCTGAGCTGGACACGCCTGCACCCGCAACACACCCCAGCCGAAAAAATTGCCGAAACGGTGGAAGATCATTTTGACGTCTATCGCGTCGGCCCGGTCTGGAACTTCACTGGCGCCAAGACCCTGGTGTTCTACTGCAACGGTCCCTGGTGCGGCCAGTCTCCCACCAATATTCGCCAGTTGCTGGGCATGGGCTACCCGGCCCACAAACTCAAGTGGTACCGCAGCGGCATCCAGGGCTGGAAGCTGCTCGGACTGACCACCGTGCAACCCCGGTCCCCTTGAACACCATCCAGACTTCACACAGCCTAAAATGAGAATGTGACCCCTATCCTCAACGCCGACCTCCACTGCCATTCCGTCGTCTCCGACGGCACTCTGACTCCCGAAGCACTGGCCGCACGTGCCAAAGCCAATGGCGTGGAGTTATGGGCCCTGACCGACCATGACGAAATTGGGGGCCAGCAGCGTGCGGCGGCGGCGGCCCAGGCGCTCGGGCTGCACTACCTCACCGGCGTCGAAATTTCAGTCACATTCCTTGACCAGACGGTCCACATCGTGGGTCTGGGGTTTAACCCCGAAGACCCGGTCCTCAAGCTCGGACTCAGCCAGACCCGGGGCGGGCGCGGGCAGCGCGCGATGGACATGTCCGACAGCCTGGCCAAGGTGGGTATTTCAGGTGCTTATGAAGGTGCGTGCAAATTTGTCGGCAACCCCGAGCTGATCTCGCGCACCCACTTTGCCCGATTTCTGGTGGAAAGCGGCGTCTGCCGGGACACCTATGAAGTGTTCCGCAAATACCTGACCGAAGGCAAACCCGGCTTTGTGCCGCACCGCTGGGCCAGCCTGAAAGATGCCGTGAGATGGATCCGAGAAGCCGGTGGCGTGGCGGTGATCGCGCACCCGGCCCGCTACAAGTTCAGCACCAACGAGGAATTCGCGCTGTTCACCGAGTTCAAGAACCACGGCGGGCAGGGTGTCGAGGTGGTCACCGGCAGCCACAGCGCGGCCGAGTACCTGACCTATGCCGACACCGCCCGGGAGTTTGGCTTGGCCGCCTCGCGCGGCAGCGATTTTCACAGCCCTGCCGAGAGCCACACCGAGTTGGGCACACTGCCCTTTCTGCCGGACAAGCTGACACCAGTCTGGGAACTGCTGGCCGACCGTATCCAATACACATCTGACACGAGCCCGGGGGCAAATGCCGCCATGGGCCACTGACTCGCCCATGGCCTTCTGGCGCACCCAACAAGGTGGCGGCATTTTACTGATTGTGCTGGCGGCACTCGCCTTTGCCGCACTCGACACCGCCACCAAGCACGCTACCACACTGGCACCGGTACTGATGTTGCTGTGGTTTCGCTATGTGTTTCAGGCGGTGGTGACCTTTGTCCTGCGCTTTCCGATACAACGCTTAAGCCTGCTGGCCACCCCCAATCCACGCTTTCAGACCCTGCGCGGCTTGCTGTTACTGATCACCAGTGCCTGCTCATTTTTTGGTTTGCAATATTTACCAGTGGGTGAGTTCACCGCCATGGTGATGCTGTCCCCCCTGGTGGCCACTGCGCTGGCCGCATGGGTGCTGAAAGACCATGTCTCCCACCAGCGCTGGCTGCTGATGGCGGCGGGCCTGGGCGGAGTCTTGCTGGTGGTGCGTCCGGGCGGCCAGGTTTTCAGTTGGGCTTTGCTGTTTCCAGTGTTACTGGTGACCACCTACGCCTGGTTTCAAGTGTTGACCAGCCGCTTGAGCGCTGTCGAAAACCCGTATACCACCCACTTCTACACCGGCCTGGTGGGCACCCTGGTGATGAGCCCGATCGTGGTGTTCAGTTGGAGCACGGCTGCCCTGCTGGCGCACTGGCCCTGGTTTGTGCTGGTCGGCTTTTTGGGAACCTTCGGCCACCTGATGCTGATTCGGGCCTATATGCGGGCCTCCGCCCCGGTGCTGACGCCCTACCTCTACACCCAGATCGCGTTTGCCACCCTGGCCGGATGGCTGGTGTTCAAACATGTTCCCGATGCCTTGGCCTGGCTCGGCATTGCCGTGATTGCCGTCAGCGGCGTTGGCAATGCCTTGTTGACAGCCCGCGAGTTGGCCAGGCTACGCCGTGCCATCACCACCCCTTCAGTACCCGCGCCCCGGTCCCACTGATTCGCCAACATTCGCCGACAATACGCCCATGGCCCAGCTCTTTGAAGTTCACCCCGACAACCCGCACATCCGGCTTTTAAAGCAGGCCGTCGCCCTATTGAAAAAAGGCGATATCCTGGCGGTGCCGACCGACTCCAGTTACGCCCTGGTCTGCCATCTGGACGATAAAGCCGCAGCCGACAAGCTGCGCCGCATCCGCGGCGTGGACGACAAGCATCACCTGACCCTGCTGTGCCGCGACCTCAGCGAGCTGGCCAACTACGCCAAGGTGGACAACCAGCAGTTTCGGCTTATCAAATCCGCCACACCCGGACCCTACACTTTCATTCTGGAAGCCAGCAAGGAAGTGCCGCGCCGACTGAGCCACCCGGCGCGCAAGACCATCGGCCTGCGGCTACCCGACCACAAGGTATTGCAGGCGCTGTTAGCCCTTCACAGCGGGCCTTTGCTGGCCACCACTTTGATAGCAGTCGGCGAGACCGAGCCGCTCAATGACGCGCAAGAGATTCGGGAGCGGTATGAACACCAGGTCGCGGCCGTCATTGATGCCGGCGCCTGTGCCCTGCAAGCCACCACGGTGGTGGACCTGACCGGAGGAGAACCGGTGCTGATTCGCCAGGGGCGCGGGGCGCTGGCGGCCCTCGGTCTTAATTAGTTGAGGACAGAGCTTGTTCGCTTCGCGTAACTGCGGTCTGTCCCGCAAGGTTTCATAATAGTTGAGGACAGAGCTTGTTCGCTTCGCGTAACTGCGGTCTGTCCCGCAATTTCTAAACCAAGCCTCTGCGACAATCGCCTGATGGATATCGCACACATCATTCAAACCGTTGCCATTTACGCGCTGCCGGTGCTGTTCGCCATCACCGTGCATGAGGCGGCCCACGGCTACGTGGCCCGCCACTTTGGTGACGACACCGCCTGGATGCTGGGCCGCGTCACGCTCAACCCGGTCAAGCACATCGATCCGCTGGGCACCATCGTGATGCCGCTGCTGCTGTACTTTGCCACGTCGGGCGCATTTTTGTTTGGGTATGCGAAACCGGTGCCGGTTCAGTTTGGCAAGCTGCGCAACCCCAAACGCGACATGATCTGGGTGGCCCTGGCCGGCCCGGGTGCCAACCTGATCCAGGCCTTGTTGTGGGGCATCTTGCTGTATCTGTTGCAAGGTGCCGCCGTCAGCGAACCGTTTTTCATCAAGATGTGCCAGGCCGGCATATTGGTCAATGTGGTGATGTTTGTGTTTAACCTGTTCCCCTTGCCGCCGCTGGACGGCGGCCGAATTCTGGTCGGCCTGCTGCCCTACAAACAGGCCGTATTGGTCTCGCGCATCGAGCCCTGGGGCTTTTTTGTGGTGATGGCGCTGGTGCTTGCCGGGGTGATCACCACCTTGTGGATGCGCCCGCTGATGACCCTGACTTACGACTTTATTGAAATCGTATTGACGCCTTTGGCCCTGCTGGTCAGGTGATCCCAGGAACATGACAAACAAACAAATGAGCACGCCGCTGCGCTTCCTGACCGGCATCACCACCTCCGGCACGCCCCATCTGGGCAACTACGTCGGTTCCATCCGGCCCTCGGTGCGGGCCAGTCTGAAGGCTGAGGTTGAGAGTTTTTATTTTCTGGCGGACTACCACGCCCTGATCAAGATTGACGAGCCTTCGCGCATCCAGCGCTCCACGCTGGAAATTGCCGCCAGTTGGCTGGCGGCCGGGCTGGACCCGGAACGCGTTATCTTCTATCGCCAGTCGGACATTCCCGAAATTCCGGAGCTCACCTGGTTGCTGACCTGCGTTACCGGCAAGGGCACCCTGAACCGGGCCCACGCCTACAAGGCTTCGGTCGACAAGAACACCAGTGCCGGTGTTGACCCTGACGCTGACGTGAGTGCCGGCCTGTTCATGTACCCGGTGCTGATGGGGGCTGATATTCTGATGTTCAACGCCCACAAGGTGCCGGTGGGCCGTGACCAGATCCAGCACATCGAGATGGCGCGCGACATGGCGCACAGTTTCAATCACCGCTACGGCGAACATTTTGTGCCGCCGGAAGCCGAGATTGAAGAAAACGTGGCCACCCTGCCCGGCCTGGATGGGCGCAAGATGAGCAAGAGCTACGACAACACCATCCCGCTCTTCGCGCCGCGTGAGCAACTCAAAAAACTCATCGCCGCCATCGTGACCGACTCCGCCGCGCCGGGTGAAGCCAAAACAGTGGAAGGCTCTGCCCTGTTTCAGATCTATCAGGCCTTTGCCACGCCGATTGAGACCGCCGCATTGCGCCAGGCCTACGCCGATGGCATTGCCTGGAGTGATGCCAAACAACGGGTGTTTGAGCGCATCGACTTTGAGATCGCCCCCCTGCGTGAAGCCTATCTGGCGCTCCTGAACGACCCCGGCAAGATAGAGGCCATCCTGCTCGCAGGCGCGGCCCGGGCACGTCAGATCGCCACCCCCTTCATGGGACGATTACGCAACGCCGTCGGCTTGCGCGACCTGCGCACTCAGGCCAGCAGCAAGGCAGCAAAAAGCACCAAAGTAGCAAAACCGGTCTTCAAGCAGTACCGCGAACACGACGGCAAGTTCTACTTCAAGCTGCTCGATGCGCAGAGTCGTCTGCTGTTGCAAAGCCTCGGCTTCGATTCACCCCAGCAAGCCGCTCAAGCCATCGGCTTGCTACAGACGCAGGGCGCCTCGGCCCTGCCCGCTCTTGCAGACAAGCTGCAGACCGGCACCGATCTTGACGCAACCAACCTCCGTGCGGCCCTGCAGTTGATGACCGCTGCCGAGTGCGGCTGATGTCGAGCAAGAGTGACTGAAGCCCGCAAGGCCACTGCTACAATGGCGGCCAATCGACACCGGAGAGATGGCAGAGTGGTCGAATGCGCCGGACTCGAAATCCGGTATACGGTCAAACGTATCTAGGGTTCGAATCCCTATCTCTCCGCCAGGACTTTTTGACCCCCCAAATAGGGCCGCAAGACCTGCGGTACAGTAACCGAGCCATCGGCGTTCTGGTAATTTTCCAGCACCGCCACCAGCGTGCGCCCCACCGCCAGGCCCGAGCCGTTGAGGGTGTGCAGTAGCTCGTTCTTGCCCTGTGCATTTTTAAAGCGTGCTTGCAGGCGGCGCGCCTGGAACGCCTCGCAGTTCGACACTGAACTGATCTCGCGGAACGTGTTTTGCGCCGGCAGCCAGACCTCCAGGTCATAAGTTTTAGTCGCACCAAAGCCCATGTCACCGGTACACAGCGCCATCACGCGGTAGGGCAGGTCCAGCTTTTTCAGAATGGCTTCGGCGTGCCCGACCATCTCTTCCAGCACTTCATAGCTTTTGTCGGGGTGCACAATTTGCACCATCTCGATCTTGTCGAACTGGTGCTGGCGGATCAGGCCGCGCGTGTCGCGCCCGGCACTGCCCGCCTCGGAGCGAAAGCACGGCGTGTGCGCCGTGAGCTTGATCGGCAAGTCCGCCTCTGGCACGACTTCATCGCGCACAAAGTTGGTCAAGGGCACTTCGCTCGTGGGGATCAAATACAGCGCTGCGTTGTCCGGTGCCGCTTCGCCCTCTTGCCCCCCTTTTTTGGCGGCAAACAGATCGCCCTCGAACTTGGGTAACTGACCGGTGCCGCGCAGGCTCTCTGCGTTCACAATGTAAGGGGTGTAGCACTCGGTGTAGCCGTGCTCCAGGGTTTGCACATCCAGCATGAAAGTGCTAAGCGCCCGGTGCAAGCGGGCAATCGGGCCCTTCATCACGGTGAAGCGCGCACCAGTCAGCTTGACGCCCATCTCGAAATCCAGCCCCAGCGGCGTACCCAGGTCCACATGGTCTTTGACCGGGAACGCAAAAGCCTTGGGCCCCTTGCCGTCAGGACTCCAGCTGCGCACCACCACATTGCCATGCTCATCCGCCCCTGGCGGCACACTCTCGTGCGGCAGATTCGGCACCGCCAGCAACAGCGCCTGCAACTCGGTCTGAATCTGGTCCAGTCGTGTTGCCGAAGCTTCCAGCTCGGACTTGAGGCCCGCCACCTCGGCCATGATGGCATCCGCCTCGCCTTGACCGGCGGGGCCTTTGGCCTTGAGCTGGCCAATTTGCTTGCTCAGTGTATTGCGCTTGCCCTGCAACGCTTCGGTGCGCATCTGAATCGTCTTGCGCTCGGCCTCCAGCGTTTTGAAGGCGTCCACATCAAGGAAGGATTGCGGCTTTTTGCGGGTCTCAAGGCGAGTGACGACCGAATCGAGGTCTTTTCGGAGAAGGGTGATGTCTAACATTTCGTCATTGTAGTTTTTGGAGCTTGGGGCTTGATCAGGCTGAAGAATCCAGCTTCAACCCCTTAGGCAGCGGAAATTTCACCGTTTCCGGGGTGCCGTCCATCTTGCGCACCGACACCGCGCCCAGCGCCTTGATGCGCTCTATCACCTGGCGCACCAGGATCTCGGGGGCCGAGGCACCGGCCGTCAAACCAACCCGCTGGTGGCCCTCAAACCACTGCGCCTGCAGCTCGTCGGCACTGTCCACCATGTAACTCTCAGTCCCCAGCTTGTGCGCCACCTCGCGCAAGCGGTTGCTGTTGGAACTGGTGGGACTGCCCACCACGATCACCACATCCACCTGCGGGCTCATGATTTTCACGGCATCCTGCCGGTTTTGCGTGGCGTAGCAAATATCCTGTTGCTTGGGTTGGCGCACGTTCGGGAAACGCGCCTTGACGGCGGCGGCAATCTCCGCAGCGTCGTCCACGCTGAGCGTGGTTTGCGTCACCACCGCCAGCTTCTCCGTCTGTGCCGGCTGCACCCGTGCCACATCGGCGACGTCTTCTACCAGATGAATACCGCCCTCCAACTGACCCATGGTGCCCTCAACCTCAGGATGCCCTTTGTGGCCGATCATGATGAACTCATAACCCTCTTGGTGCAGCTTGGCGACTTCCACGTGCACCTTGGTCACCAGCGGACAGGTGGCGTCAAAAATCCGGAAACCCCGGGCCTGAGCCTCCGCCTGCACCGCACGGCTCACCCCGTGGGCCGAAAAAATCAGCGTCGCCCCCGCCGGCACATCATCCAATGCTTCAATAAAGACAGCACCCTTGGCCTTGAGGTCGTTCACCACATAGGTGTTGTGCACAATTTCATGACGCACATAAATTGGCGCGCCAAACTTGTGCAGCGCGCGCTCGACGATCTCGATGGCCCGGTCCACCCCGGCGCAAAAACCGCGTGGCTCAGCCAGCAGAATTTCCTGCGGTCCGGTGGTGCCTGGGGCGGCGTTCACAGGATTCCAATCACATGCACTTCAAACGTCACCGGCTGGCCCGCCAGCGGATGGTTGAAATCAAGCAGCACGGCCGCGCCCTTGTCGTCGCTTCTGAACTGCTGCACCGAGCCGGCAAACTGGCCCTGGCCGTCCGGGGCGACGAACTGCACCACATCACCCACCTCATACTGCGCATCGGCTTCGCCCATATCGATGAGCACCTGGCGCGCCAGCCATTGCAGCATGTCGGGGTTGCGCTCACCAAAGGCGGCACCCGACGCCAGCTCAAAGGTGGCGCGGCTGCCTTCAGTCAGGCCCAGCAAACGGGCTTCCACTGCGGGTGACAGCTCGCCGGTGCCCAGCGTCAACGTGGCGGCTTTGTCATCAAAGGTGTTGATCACATCACCCAGCGGCCCGGCCATGCGGTAATGCAGCGTGAGAAATGAGCCGGGTTGAACACAAGTGGTTGTGGAAGTCATGAAAGTTCCGTAGAAAAGAGGAGTCGGCGCTTTGGCGAATAAACTGACCCCTATTGTAAAAGGCCGACACATGCCCCTCAAAGACCTTCCCCCCGACGCTCGCCCGCGCGAAAAACTGCTGGCACGCGGCCCCGGCGCCCTGAGCGACGTGGAACTGCTGGCGATACTGCTGCGCACCGGCATCAAGGGCAAGGGCGTGCTACAGATGGCGCAGGAGTTGCTGGAACTCAAGAAAAACGAGAATGACAGCGACGGCTTTGACGGCATCGCCGGCCTGCTGCACGCCACCGCCGACGACCTCAAGCGCATCAAAGGCCTGGGGCCGGCCAAACGCGCCGAGCTGGTGGCGGTGCTGGAGTTGTCGCGCCGGGCACTGGCCCAGCAGCTCAAGGAACGCACCGTGTTTGCCACCCCGGATGCCGTCAAGCACTATCTGCAACTGCACCTGGCGGCCAAACCGCATGAGGTGTTTGCCGTGCTGTTTCTGGACGTGCAAAACCGCCTGTTGGCGATGGAAGAACTGTTTCGCGGCACGCTGACGCAAACCAGCGTCTACCCGCGTGAAGTGGTGCTGCGCGCCCTGCACCACCAGGCCGCGGCCGTGGTGCTGGCGCACAACCATCCCAGCGGCACGGTGCAACCCTCGCGCGCCGACGAGGCCCTGACCCAAACCCTTAAAACGACGCTGGCGCTGATTGATGTGCGGGTGCTGGACCATATCATCGTGGCGCCGGGTGAAGCACTGTCCATGGCCGAGCGGGGTTTGCTGTGAGCAACAAGCCAGTCAAGGTGAGCAGCCTGACGGACTTAAAACTGGTCAAGCGCGAGATCGAGGCCCAAGCCCAGCAGCAGGCACAACGGGCCGCTGAAATGGCACGCGCCCGCAAACAGGCAGCGAGTGAGAAAGACCTTTTTATTCGGGCTGCGGGCGCCGTCCAGCCGGTGCCAGACAAGCGCCGGGTGCTGTTGAAAAAAGAGCCCTCTGTAGCCCAGCCGATGCAGTACCAGCGCGATGAGAAGGCGGTGCTGATTGAAGCTATCAGCGACGAGTTTGACGTCGGCACCCTGCTCGACACGGACGACAATTTAAGTTTTCGCCGACCCGGCATCGGCACCGATGTCACGCGCAAGCTGCGCCGCGGCGACTGGAGCATCCAGCGTCAGCTCGACCTGCATGGTCTGCGCCGCGACGAGGCCCGCGAACAATTGAGTTTTTTCATCCGGGAAGCATTCAAGCACGGCATTCGCTGCGTGCGCGTGGTGCACGGCAAGGGCCTGGGCTCGCCGGGCAAGGCCCCGGTGCTCAAGAGCCGGGTGCACAGTTGGCTGGTGCAAAAAAACGAGGTACTGGCCTTTGTGCAAGCCAAGCCGTCCGACGGCGGTGCCGGTGCGCTGGTGGTGTTGCTGATGGCATCAAAGGGATGAGTAGAGACCGTTTGGTTCCAGCCTAAACCGCCCCGCTCGGCAAGCCGCCGATCCGCTCAAAGTGCGTTTCAAAAGCAGGTTTTTTCCCGGATGTTCACCGTTAATTGAATCTAACTGAACCCGCATGGCGGGGTCAATCTGACATGCAATCAAACAGCCAGCGAAGACCGCCTCTGAAAAAATGTGTTGAAAATCAACACGTTAGGAACAACAAATTCGCCATTGACATCAAAAACAAGCTAATTATCAAACAGCCATCAAAGAGAAATCATGCCCATGCTGGCAGATACCAGCGATCTTTGGTGGACTTGCTCTCTGGATTGCCAATCCGAATCACGCCCGCCTTCAATGCTTCATTGAAATACCTCGACATTGAGGCAGCATTGGCCGGATCAACGCCGAAACGGTTTCTCAAGCTGGTATTGTTCATCCGCTGATTGCTCACATACATGAGGCAAGCATGCTGATAACAAGCGCGAATCCGATCTGCCGGGCTCATGGAAGTCAGTTTTTTAGGGGCAAACAACACCGCCAGGGTGTTGTCACCCGCCACCCGAAAGTCAGGCGGTGGCAGTTGGTAGCGTTCTATTTCGTGAATCACCTTGTCGATGCCGCTGCCGCGCTCCTCACAAACGCCCAACCTGCGCATCACGGCGGCCAGTGACTCATTTCGGGAGCGGGGTGGCAAATCAAGCAGTCGCTGCAAATCGTTCAACGGCACGCCGGGGTTGCTAACCTCGATTCGATCATTGAACACCTCCACCATGGGACCAGCACCTGGAATGCTGAAATCCTGGTGAATCAAGGCGTTGGCGACCAGCTCGCGCAGCGCAAGCTCGGGATACACCGCCACTTCCTTGCGCAACGCTTGCCCAACGTGCTCGTTGCGCGGCAGACGCTCATTCAAATATTTGATGGCCCCGGCATAACCCACCGCGTAGCCACGCGAGCCCGTCTGCTCCCGCTCGGTTTCAATGCGGTTGATGCCTTTGTAGAAAACAACCCGCAGCGCCTTGCGTCCCAAGCGCGGGAATTCAGCAAGTTCCCGTGCGAACAGCAACGCTCCCAAATTAGTGATGTCAAAACGACCATTTGCACGACTGAGCAGAAAGCGTTCCGCCTGAAACTTTTCGATGATCCCCGTTCTGCTCTCCGGCAAAGGCTGGTGCGTCATGGAAAAATACGCCGGATAGTCCAGCAACTCCAACATCCGGGTTCCATCCACGTCCGGCAATGCCACATCCAGCTCAAAGGGGGTCTGTCTGAAAAGATCCCAAAGCGCACGTTCCTTTTCGGGGTGATCCTTGAGATTTTTCTTGGTCGAACCCACCCTGACATACTCCGCGCCCTCAAAGCGTGTCGGCATCTGCCGGGCGGCGGGCACTGCGAGCAACACCACATTCAAACCATCTTTTTCAAAACTCGAAAATCTGAAATCAAGACGAGGGGTCAACAGGCGGCTGAGCCACGGCTCCAGAAGCCCCCCGCGTCACAATAGTTGTCGCCTCCTTAGGAACCAAGAACACGGGGGCGGCGATGAAGGATATCAGTGGCACGTTACGGAAAATCATTCAAGGACCGGGCAGTAGCTCGGTTGTTGCCGCCTGAAAGCGCGGCAG
>JAUXOA010000026.1 GCA_030682475.1 Rhodoferax sp.
CGTTCGTGGTCTGGTTGCGCACGTTGACTTGCCAGTACGTTGCAGTACCACCGCTCCATTGCAACGTCGGCGTCAGTGACTGACCCGTGGCGTTGTTGGTTGGCGCGGTCAGCGTCGGGGCCACCATCGTCAATGTCGCCGTCCCGGCCGAACAACTTGCATTCGTCCCTCCATTACTGCCACTGCAACTCCAGTTCCAGGGGCCGCTGCCCGACACCGTGCCTGCCGTTCCGGCCGAACACAGATTGGTACTCGGTGCGCTCGATACGATCGCCCCGTTGGAACTGCCGCACGTACCGTTCGTGGCAGTGGTCAGCTTGGTAGCCGAACAACTTGCGTTTGTTCCTCCATTGCTGCCGCTGCAACTCCAGTTCCACGGGCCGCTGCCCGTAACCGATCCCGCCGTCCCGGCCGAACACAGGTTGGCAGTCGGTGCGCTCGATAGGGCCGCTCCGTTGGAACTGCCGCACGAACCGTTCGCGGCGGTAGTGGTCAGCTTGGTGGCCGAGCAACTTGCATTCGTTCCTCCATTGCTGCCGCTGCAACTCCAGTTCCACGGACCGCTGCCCGTCACAGCGCCTGCCGTCCCGGTCGAACACAAGTTGGAAGACGGTGCGCTCGATACGGTCGCCCCGTTGGAACTGCCGCAAGCACCGTTTGTGGCGGTGGTGAATGTCACACACACGCCGGCTGGAATTGTCACCTGTGCTGTATTACTCCACGTCGCTCCGTTGGCATTCATTGCCTGCACTTTGTAGTTGTAGGTTTGCCCGGCAACAAGGCCGAGATTATTTTGGAAGCTAAGTTGAGAGGCAGCCAAGTTAACGCCTATAGCGCTATCGTTCCGAAATACTCGATAATTAACGACTCCATTTGAGGTAGACCAAGTTAGCTTTACTGCTGGAACAACCGGAGAATTGGTGTCGCAATAAGGGGTGCCAGCGGTTAAAGAGAAAGCCAACGGACGTGGCGCGGGGGTCGTTGAAAGTGGCGGAGATACAGTGGTAGATGTCGCCGGGGGTTGTGACGAAGGAGTTGCTATAAGTAAACGAATAAGGTCGAGAGTTGGCGCTATAGTGAAAGCATCGCCAACATCAAAATATACTGAGTGGGGGGTGCACGAAGAAGCGACAGTAGGAGTAGTACCAGCCATGCCGCTGGAAGGAGGCGCTGGACAATCTGCTACAGGCTCGTGCTTTACGTTCGTTACGTTTATCTTGCTCGCATAAGGATCAGCCGCGTTCACGAAGTTTGTCCATGTCGTCACATTACTCGGCACCTGAATTGGCTGCCCTCTGAATGGCTGCCCTGTCTGGAGTTTCTCAGGAACGCTCTGCTGTATTAGAATGCTTTTGATACAGCCTCCTGCAAGACATTGGATAGGCGATCCCATCGTAATTAAATTGGCAACTTGTATGGTGGGATCCTCTACCGCGAGTTCAGTAAGGGCGATATAGGCAATGACTGTTCCCCAACTATGCGCAACTATGTTGATAGGTCCTGCTATCCCTCCACGCTGGATCGCTAATTTATTTGTCAAATTCGCATTCTTCAATTGCGTTATTAACTGTATTACTCCATTATTTGTGTCTGTTACGTCTGGCACCAAAATGGGAAGGATCCGTGTCCAGGTGACGTTGGACTGCATAACACTGGGATTAGTGATATTGGGAGCAATCGGTCTCGGTTGATCGATTCCCAGAACGCATATTTTTCCAAGCGCTTTTTTTACATACTTCTCATCCATGCCAGCAGCGGAATAATCAATAAACCAAGTAGGGTTCATTCCGTCAATAGCAAATGTCATCACATTTGGAGGGCCATAAGGGGTGCAATTACCTGTTGAATCAGTAATGCTTGCACCATTTCCTATAATCGCAACATTTGTTTGATCCAGAATGGCGTCCATCCCAACACCATTTGCGACCATAGGTGTAGTAATTGGGTCATGTGTTGTGAGATTTAATCCGTTAGCGGCAAACTGTGTTGCAAAATTTGAAGTGACGATTAATTTTCCTTGATCGAGCGAGGATTTTCCAATTTTTGAGAAGTCCCCACTGTTATAAATTGCAGATGGATCGGTTCTTCCAACCGCTTCGAAAACTTGCAAGGTGGTAAGCGGGTTAGTGTTTGCTGTACCCAAAGTCAGCGCTGCGGAAAACAGCGGTACAGCCCCGTCAACATTTGGCTGTACTTTCAACATCAAGGGAAAATGTTTAGCGCCAACGTCAAATGAATAGTTTCCTTTGGCATCAGTAGTGGTAGTGGCAGTTGCCCCCACACTGTCCTTGAGAGTCACCGTCCCAGCCACGATGGGTGCACCTGTAGCTGCCGTTCCGCTGAGAGTATTTCCTCCTGCGGCAGATGAGGAACTACCCCCACCTCCGCCGCAAGCCCCCAACGCGAAAATAACCAGCACGACAAGGGCGCAGTTCTGTGCGATGCGGGTGATTTTGTCTATGCAAGTGTTCACGTTTCGCCTCGTTTTCTTACTGTACCGGTTCGGATTGTTTGCCAAGTAAAGGTTTCGCCGTATTGCGTCAGGTTGCGCTGCCAGCTTTGCTCCGCATACGGCGCGATAGCTTGTGCCCAGGGCTGCCGGGTCAACGCATTGAGCGGCAAGCCTACGCGCAGACTCAGGGCTTGCAGGGTATTGCCGGTGCGGGCGCGGTAGGGGGTGAGGGTGAGGCCTTGTTGCAGGTAACCGTTGTAATCGGTTTGGCCTTGGGCATAGCTGGCTTGGGCTTGCAGTGCGAGTTCGGGCAGTGCTTGCGCCAGTTGGCCGCGCCAGCGCAGGGTGGCTTGGGTAGTGGGGATGGAGCCGGTTTCGCTGTTCAACGGGTTGACGCGGCCAAGGGGATCAGGCTCGCGGTAATCTGGCTGCGTGCTGCCTTGGCTGAGGGTCAGACTGCGCCACAAACGCAGGGCTGGGGCTGCGGCTTTATTGTCTTCGGCGGGTGCGGCCAGCGCAGGCTGCATAGAGTCACTGGCAGATTCGATTGGCGCAGCCCCACACGCTGGTGCCACCACCACCACCACCACCACCATCAACGACGCAACGCTGATGCTCTGCATGAGCGCACGCAGGTATTTCTTTGGGTTATGGTTCATGTCAAAGTACTAGTGTCCCCACTACATTGAGCACCATTAAAGAAATCCGCTATCAGCATCGAATCGCGGCTTTCGTTGCGATTATCAACGTAATGTCTTGACTATTACAACAATTTACGTCGTGCGTTGGGCTAGGCGTTTTCGACGCGCACGTGCTCCAGGTAGCGCTCAGTCAGCGCATTGGGGGTCAGAGCCCGATTTCGTTGGGTAGCGTTGTGCTCCGTGTCCATGTTTGTCCTGAATCGGGATCTGACCCCCAATGCTGTTCGCTTACGGCCCTGTCCCCGACTTGTCATCCCGGGCTCGATCCGGGATCCATGGATTGCGGGTTCCTGAATCAAGTTCAGGACAGGCGCTACGCCCGCAATGACAAATTCTCGTAAGTGAATAGTATTGGGGCCTGGCTCCACTCACTAATCGAGCAAACCGGCCAGCAGCTTGGCCACGTGCACGGCCTCGCGCTGTGCGCCATCGTGAATCTGGTGGCGGCAACTGGTGCCGTCGGCCACCACGATCGCGTCAGGCTTCGCGCGCACGGCGGGCAGCAGACTGAGCTCGGCCATCTGCATCGACACCTTATAGTGGTTGGCCTCGTAGCCAAAGCTGCCGGCCATGCCGCAGCAACTTGACTCGATCAGCTCGGGCTGGGCACCGGGAATCATTCTGAGCACATCGATGATGGGACTGACCGCAGCAAAAGCCTTCTGGTGGCAATGGCCGTGCAGCAGGATCGGATGACCGGCCGGCTTGAGTTTTGACTTCAACGTTTCCAGCTTGCCCGCAGCCGCCTCGCGCGCCAGAAATTCTTCGAACAGCAGCGCCTGTTGGCTGACGGTCTGTGCCGCCTCTCCCAGCCCCATGACCAGCATTTCGTCACGCAGGGTCAGCAGGCAGGAGGGCTCCAACCCGACGATGGCAATGCCCTTTTCAGCAAACGGCAGCAGTGCCGCCAGCAGCTCACGCGCCTTGGTTTTCGCCTCCTCCACCATGCCGCCCGACAGATAGGTGCGGCCACAGCACAGGTGCTTGCCATCTGCAACTTTTTTGCTGGCTACGTGCACGGTGTAGCCAGCGGTTTGCAGCACTTTCAAGGCTGAAAACGCGTTGTCCGACTCGAAGTAGCCGTTGAAGGTATCGACAAATAACACCACCGGTTTGCTGGCGGCCAGCACTTGTTCGCGGGTGGCACTCCAAACCCGTTCGCCCTGAGCCCCAGTCCGTTCGCCCTGAGCTTGTCGAAGGGCTTCGACAGGCTCAGCCCGAACGGTGGTGATCTGCTTCCAGAAGGTGTTGCGCTTCCACTGCGGCAGCGTGCGTTTGGCCGACAGGCCCAGTAGTTTCTCGCTCAAGGCGGCCAGGCCGGGAATTTTGTCACGCAGATTGAGCAGGGGCGCCAGACGGCTGGCCCAGTGGGCGTAGTCTGGCAGGTGCGCGACCAGCTTGTCTTTGAGCGTATGGCCGTATTTGGCCTTGTAGTGCTGCAAAAACTCCACCTTCATTTTGGCCATGTCGACGCCGGTAGGACAGTCGCGCTTGCAGCCCTTGCAGCTCACGCACAAGTCCATGGCGTCCCTGACCGCTTCGCTGGTAAAAGCGTCTGCCGCGTTGATCCCTTCGAGCTGTCCGCTCAGCGCCAGGCGCAGCGTGTTGGCGCGGCCGCGGGTGGAGTGCTTCTCGTCGCGCGTGACGCGGTAGCTCGGGCACATGGTGCCGGCGTCGAACTTGCGGCAGTGACCGTTGTTGTTGCACATCTCGACCGCCTTGGCAAAGCCCTGCGCCGGGTCGCCGCCGCTGCCGGGCGCGGAGGTTTCCTCTGTGACCGGGTTGTTCTGCACGTTCCAGGCGCTCCAGTCCAGCACCGGTTGCAGTGGGATGACCTGGTAGCTCGGGGGGTAGCGCATCAGTCGCGTGTCGTCCATCTTCGGCGGGTTGATGATGCGCTTCGGACTGAGCAAATTCGAAGGGTCGAGCTGCTGCTTGATCTGTGAGAAAGCCTGCGTTATCCTGGGGCCGAACTGCCACTCGATCCACTCGCCACGGCACAGGCCGTCGCCGTGCTCGCCACTGAAAGCGCCCTTGAACTTGCGTACCAATTCACTCGCTTCCTCGGCAATGGCGCGCATCTTGGCGGCACCGCCCTGGCGAATGTCCAGGATCGGCCGCACATGCAGCGTGCCGACCGAAGCGTGGGCGTACCAGGTGCCCCGGCTGCCGTATTTGCGGAACACCTGCGTCAGCCCTTCGGTGTACTCGGCCAGATGTTCCAGCGGCACGGCGCAGTCTTCGATGAAACTCACCGGCTTGCCGTCGCCCTTGAGGCTCATCATGATGTTCAGGCCCGCCTTGCGCACTTCCCACAGGTTTTTTTGTGGCGCGTCCTCGATCATCTCCACCACGCTGCCTCTCAATCCCAGGTCGCCCATCAGTTCGACGAGCTGCTTGATCTTGGGCGTGATGTCGGCCTTGGAAGCACCCGAGAACTCCACCAGCAGCACCGCCGCGGGCTTGCCACCATTGATAAGGGGAGACAGCGCGCTGCGGATGGTGGGCGCAAATGCCGGGTTCTGCAGCGAGAGCTCGATCATGGTGCGGTCCACCAGTTCCACGGCGCTCAGACTGCCGCCCGTCATGTTGTGGCCGAGTTTGACGATGTGCTGCGCCGCCTCCATCGCCTGGTAAAAGCTGGGGAAATTCACCACCCCGAGCACCTTGGCGCGCGGCAGCTCGGCCAGTCGCAGCGTGAGCGAGTGCGTCAGCGCCAGCGTGCCTTCGCTGCCCACCAGCAGGTGCGCCAGATTGACCGAGCCGTCCGGGGTGTAGGGCTTTTCGTTCTGGTTGTGGAAGATGTCGAGGTTGTAGCCCGCCACGCGGCGCAGCACCTTGGGCCAGCGTGTCTCGATTTCGGCGCGGTGCTCGGACGCCAAGGCGCGCACGAAATCGCCGATCTGTTTGACGCGGCCGGTGCTGGCGTCATAGCGACCGAAATCGAGCAGGCTGCCGTCGGCCAGCCAGGCCTGCGCACCGAGCACGTTGTGCACCATGTTGCCGTAGGCAATCGAGCGGCTGCCGCACGAGTTGTTGCCGGCCATACCGCCCAGCGTAGCCTGCGCGCTGGTGGACACATCCACCGGGTACCACAGGCCATGTTTTTTTAACGCGGCGTTGAGGTGGTCCAGCACCAGGCCGGGCTCGACCCGGGCCACTCTGTTCTCGACATCGACCTCCAGAATGTTGCGCACGTGCTTGGCGTAGTCGATCACCAGTCCCGCGCCTACGGTCTGGCCGCACTGGCTCGTTCCCCCGCCGCGTGGCACGATCGGCACGCTTAAGCTCCGGCAGATGTCGAGCGCCAACTTCACATCGTCCGCACTGCGCGGCACGAACACGCCCACCGGCATCACCTGGTAAATCGAAGCATCGGTGGCGTAGCGACCGCAGTCAGCCGGTGAGAACAGCACCTCGCCCCGGGTCTCGGTGGTGAGGCGCGCTGCCAGCCTGCCTGCCACTTCGTTGCTGACGCGGGCGACCGCCTCATAGGCCGCGCCAGCGGCTTGTTGCGTGACGTTCAGGGGCAGAGGCAGGGGGGCATTCATGACGAGTCTCTCAGGATGTTTGTTCCCTCTCCCTTTGGGAGAGGGTTAGGGTGAGGGAGTTGAAACGGGAGCAGGGGATGAAACCGCGCGCAACTGCTCGATCACCACATCACGCTTGTGCCCCAAGTGGTCTGCCAGCACGGCGCGCATGGCCACCGGGTCGTGCGCGCTGAGCGCCTCGACCATCTGTTCGTGCTCCTGCATGGCCCGCTTCCATTTCTCACCGTCCTGGTTGGAACGAAAGCGCAGGGCCTGCAAGCGGGCGTTGACCTGCTTGTAGATGTCGGTCAGCACCGGGTTCCTGGCAGCAACATTAATGGCGCGGTGGATCGCGGCATTGAGCCGGTAGTAGTTTGATAGATCACGCCGGGTGTAGGCGGCCATCATCTCGTAGTGCATGGCCTTGATCTCGGCCAGCTCGGCATCGGTGATGCGCTGCGCTGCCAGTTCGCCCGATTGCGCTTCCAGCCCCGCCATCACCTCGAAGGTGTTGAGGATGTCGGCCTCGGACAGCTCGACCGCAATGGCACCGCGATTGGGCAGCAACTCCACCAGCCCCTCGGCGGCCAGCATCTTGATGGCCTCGCGCAGCGGTGTGCGCGAGACCCTAAGCTCCTCGGACAAGGCGCGCTCGTTGAGCTTGGCCCCCGGTGCAATTTGGCCCTCCACCAGCATCTGGCGCAGGCGCTGCACCACCTGCTCATGCAGGGCAGAGTGCGGGATGACAAGAATTTCAGCCGTCATAAATAATTTTGTATGCATAAATATCAAATTATTTGTCAATTTTAGGCTAATTACTGTTGACAAATATATTTTGTATGCAAAAAATGAGTCTTGTATTTAAAAATACCTTTTATGTTGACGCTTGACTTTCATCCCACGGGCCGCCATTTTTTACAGATCCCCGGCCCGTCGCCGGTGCCGGACCGCATTTTGCGGGCCATGAGCCTGCCCACCATTGACCATCGCGGCCCTGAATTTGCCGCGCTCGGTCTGAAGGTGCTGGCCGACATGAAAAAAATCTTCCAGGCCCAACAGCCGGTCATCATTTACCCTGCCTCCGGTACCGGTGCCTGGGAAGCGGCACTGGTCAACACCTTGAGTCCGGGCGACCAGGTGCTGATGTACGAAACCGGTCACTTCGCCGCGCTGTGGCACAAGCTGGCCGCGCGCCTGGGCCTGAAAACCGAAGTGATGGCTTTGCCCGGCCCCGATGCCTGGCGCCATGGCGTGCGCGCCGATCTGATTGAAGAACGCCTCAAGGCCGACACCCAGCACGCGATCCGCGCCGTCTGTGTGGTGCACAACGAAACTTCCACCGGCGTCACCAGCAACATCGCCGCCGTGCGCCGTGCCATCGATGCCGCCAGACACCCTGCCCTGCTTCTGGTGGACACCATTTCCGGCCTGGGCTCGGCCGACTACCGGCACGACGAATGGGGTGTTGACGTCAGCATCAGCGGCTCGCAAAAGGGCTTGATGCTGCCGCCCGGCATCAGCTTCAATGCCGTCTCGGCCAAAGCCATTGAAGCCAGCAAAACCGCCAAGCTCCCCAAAGCCTTCTGGGCCTGGGACGAGATCATCGAGATGAACAAAACGGGCTACTGGCCCTCGACACCCAACACCAATTTGCTCTACGGCCTGAACGAAGCTTGCGACATGCTGCTCCAGCACGGGCTGGACCTGGTGTTTGCGCGGCATCTGCGCTGGGCCGAAGGGGTGCGCGCTGCGGTCCGGGCCTGGGGCCTGCAGATCCAGTGCGCTGACGCGGCCGTGTACTCGCCCATTCTCACCGGCGTCATGACGCCCGAAGGCATAGACGCCGACGTCGTGCGCAAGATTATTTACGAACGTTTTGACTGTTCGCTGGGCACCGGTCTGGGCAAGGTCAAGGGAAAAATGTTCCGCATCGGCCACCTGGGCGATTCCAATGACCTGACCTTGATGGCGGCTCTGTCGGGCTGCGAGATGGGCCTCAAACTGGCCGGCGTCAAGCTGGCCGGCTCGGGCGTACTGGCCGCAATGGACTATTTTTCCAGTCACGCTGTGGTGGTGCCACTGCGCAAGGCAGCCTGACCTTTTTTCTTTCAACCGTTCCGTCCCGCGCACTTTTGACTTTTTTGACTTTTTGCCAGTTTCGCTGAATCACTACAACCTTGGAGACACACCATGCAACGCAGAACTTTTGTCACCGCCGCCACAGCCACTGCGGCTACCATCGTCGCTCCCATGCTTTGGGCGCAGAACCTGCCGACCGGGCCGGTTCGCATCATCGTCGGCTTCGCTCCCGGGGGCGGTACCGACATCTTGGCGCGCGTGATCGGCCAGAAGCTGGCAGGCATGTGGAACACGCAGGTCATCGTCGAGAACAAGGCGGGCGCGTCCGGCACCATCGCCGCCGACTATGTGGCCAAGCAGACCGGCGACGGCGCTACGCTGCTTATGGCGCATATCAACAGCCATGCCATCGCGCCAGCACTGATGAAGCTGAACTACAACGCGGAAACGGATTTCCAGGCCGTTGCGCTGGTCGGCGTGACGCCCAACCTGCTGATCTGCAATGAGCATCAGCCGGCCAAGACCGTGAAGGACTTGGTCGAGTTGTGCATGAAGAACCCCGGTAAGGTGAGCTTTGGTTCGGCCGGCAACGGATCGGCGCAACACCTGGCGCTGGAGATGTTCATGCAGGCCGCCAAGGTCAAGGCCATTCACGTGCCGTACCGCGGCTCCGGCCCGATGCTCGCCGACCTGATCGGCGGCACCATCCAGTACAGCTTTGACACCATGACCGCTGCCACGCCTCATGTGAAAAGTGGCAAAGTGATCGCCATCGCCCAGACACGCCAGAAGCGCGCCGTCGGCCACCCCAGCGTGCCCACCATGACCGAATCCGGTTTCCCCGGCTTCGAGGCCACCACCTGGTACGGCCTGGTCGGGCCGGCCAAGATGCCGGTCGCCATGGCCAAGCGCATGAACGACGACATCAACAAGGTGCTTCTCCTGCCCGACGTGATGGAGCGGCTCGATGCCTCTGGCGCCGAGGAAGGCGGCGGCAGTACGGAAAAATTCGCGCAGTTCATGCAGGTGGAAGCCCGCAAATGGGCCAAGGTGATTAAGGACGGCGGCGTGAAAGCCGACGCATGATGGGTCTGCCATGTGCCGAATCTGCTTTGAAGGCCATCGAAGCAGGAGCTACTGAGTGAAGCAGGCAGCAACCAGCCAGAGTGAAGGCACCGTGCAGTTGACCATTCAGGGCGGCGTGGCCGCGGTGGTATTTGACCGCCCCCAAGCACGCAATGCCATGACCTGGGCGATGTATGAGCAGCTGGGAGCTATCTGCACCCAGTTGCAGGCTGACAAAACCGTGCGCGTCGTGACGTTTCGGGGCGCGGGCGGCGAGGCTTTCGTCGCGGGCACGGACATCGAGCAGTTCAAGGCTTTTAAAAGTGGCGAGGAGGGTGTGGCTTACGAACGCCGGATTGACAAATGCATTAGCCAGCTCGAAGCATTGCCCATGCCCAGCGTGGCAGTGATCGAAGGCTGGGCCATCGGCGGCGGCTTGGCGATCGCCACGGCTTGCGACTTCCGGATCGCAACGACTGGCTCACGCTTTGGCGTACCAATTGCCAGGACGCTGGGCAACTGCCTGTCGATCGCCAATCTGGCGCGGCTGGTGTCAGTGTTCGGCAGCCAGCGCGTCAGACGCATGCTGATGCTGGCTGAAATCCTCACCGCCGAAGAGTCTCTGGCCTGCGGCTTTCTGGAACAACTCTGCGAGCCGGCAGAGCTTGACGCCACCGTCGCCCGTCTGTGCGAACGTCTGGCAGCGCTGGCGCCTGTCACACAAGGCGTAATCAAGGAAGGGCTGCGCCGTCTGGTGGCGCATGAACTGCCTGATGGCGAGGACCTGATCCGCCGCTGCTACGGCAGCAGCGACTTCCGCGAAGGGGTGGACGCTTTCGTTGCCAAGAGAAGCCCCGTCTGGAAAGGTATTTGACTGAGATGAAGACTGCTGCTGCACACACCGGCCCGCTGGCGGGGATGCGCGTGCTCGATCTGAGCCAGATCATGGCGGGCCCGACCTGCAGCATGCTGCTGGCCGACATGGGGGCCGACGTCATCAAGGTCGAGAAGCTGCCCGGCGGCGACGACTCCCGGGCTTACCGCGAACCGCGTGTCAACAACGTGTCGGCGCCGTTCATGATCATGAACCGCAACAAGCGCGGCATCGCCGTCAACCTCAAGATTGAAGCGGGGCGCGCGATCCTGCTGCGCATGGTCGAGCAAGCCGATGCCCTGGTCGAGAACTTCCGGGGCGGGACGCTGGAAAAATTGGGACTGGGCTATGACGTGCTGTCCCAGGCCAATCCGGGTCTGATCTACTGTGCGATCTCCGGCTATGGGCGAAACGGTCCCTACGCCGACAAGGGCGGCTTTGACCTGATTGCCCAGGGCTTCGCCGGTTTGATGTCGGTGACCGGAGAACCGGGCGGACCCCCCGTGAAAACTGGCAATTCGGTGTCGGACATGAACGCCGGCATTCTGGCAGCGCTTGGCGTTGTTGCGGCCTATGTGCACAAGTTGAAAACCGGTCAGGGTCAGATCGTCGACACCTCGCTGATGGACGCGGCCTTGCAGCAGACCGCCTGGCACGCCGCAGTATTTTTTGCCACCGGCCAGTCACCCGGCCCGACTGGCTCGGCGCACTTGCTGACCGCCCCCTACCAGGCGTTTCAGACCAGCGACGGCTGGATCAATATCGGCGGCGCCAACCAGTCCAATTGGGAACGCATCGCCGACGTGCTCAGCCACCCGGAATGGCGCGACGACCCACGTTATGCCACCAACACGGACCGCATGGCCAACCTGGCCAGCCTGACGGAGGCGATGAATGCCGTGCTGGTCACTCGAAGCCGGGCCGAGTGGAGCGCCGCCTTTGATGCCGCAGGCGTTCCAGCCGGCCCGGTGCACAGCATTGGCGAGGCCCTGACGCATCCGCAAACGCTGGTCCGCAGGATGGTGGTCGATCTGGTACACCCACAGGCCGGGCCCACCAAAGCCATCGGCTGCCCGATCCACTTTTCGCACACACCCACACAAATCACCCGTCCGGCGCCGATGCTGGGCCAGCACACGCGCGAACTGCTCAAGGAATACCACTACAGCGACGCCGAGATCGATGCCTTTATCTCACAAGGCGTGATCGAGGAAGCAGTGAACCTGTCAGCTTAAGTTTTTGTCATCGTCATCGACTTCATCTGCCTCTGATCAATAAGCGCTACAGCAAGCCCCAACTGGGTGAGCGTGTCAGCGCCACGCCAACGATGTAAGTCACACTGAGCAGCGCCGCCGCAAAGAGTGGCAGACGCTGCGTTTGGGACGTGTTCTTGCCCAGCGCCCGCATGCCCAGCCCGATGTAGGCCAGCAGCGCCAGCACCTTGGCCGTGAGCCAGCCCTCCACGAACGGGTATTGCCCACTGCGCCAGACCAGCCACAGCGCAGAACCCAGCAGCACCGTGTCAACGATGTGCGGCGCCACGCGAAGCAGTCGCCACTGCCGCCAGGGCTTGGACTGCAACTGCAGCGTGCCGCGCAACACAAACAGACCGATGCTGATCACCACACAACTGAGATGCAGGTATTTCACCAAAAGGTAGTCCACGCCTGTCCTTCAAATACTGCCGAAGCAAGCGCCGCTGGCCTCAGCCGTCCTTGCCGTCGAGCCGGGTACGCATCAGCCAGGGCGTGAAAATCCACAGATAGATCAAAAACGCAGCACTCCAGGCCAGCGCCGAACCGATGAGAGAGACCAGCAGCAGCGAGGGTGCCACCAAGGGCAACAGCACGCGCAGCACAGCGGCTGTCATCACCAGCGCGTAGGCCAGCACCTCGGGCTTGGACACCGTCAAAAGTCGGCCGGTGTGGCCGCGTGCGGTGCGGGTGATCATGCCGATGATGAGGCCGCCGGTGGCGCCGACCGCCAGCGCGTGCACGCCGGCAGAAACTGGCACCAGGCCGATCTGGGCCAGCGCCAGCAGCCCGAGCCCGAGCGGAATCCAGGCATAGGCGGCATGCAGAATCCACAAAATCGGACGCTTGCGCGTGAGCGTTGGGCGCCAGCCCAGCAAGCGCTTGGCCTGCAAAACACTGGCAAGCGCGAGCACGATCAAAGTCACCACGCCAGGGGGTGCCAACACCCACAGCGCCAAACCCAGCCCGGCGGCACCCAGCGTAAGGCGCTCGATCCATGCCGTGGCAGGCAGCTTCAAACCCGGCGTGACACTCATGGTGAACGCCGGAATGACGCGCCCTGCCATCACGCATTCAATCATCACAATCAGGGTCAGGCCGGCAAACAGGGGCGTGATGGCAGGCACGTTCAGAACACCCATCAGCGCCAGATGAAAACACAGGTTGGCCAGGGCCAGCAGTGCCAGCATCAGGGCCAAGGGCAGATTGCGGTAATTGTGCGCACGCAGCAGCAGATTGACAAGAATGGCGGCCACCAGCGGCAACAGCGCCAGGTCCAGCACCGCATACACCGGGTACGGTCCCAGCACCGAGGCCACGCGGGCCGCCAGCCACAGCAGGGCCAGTGCACCCAGCCAGAGGCCGCGCGGCGTGGCAAGCCCGGTCCAGGCTTTGCCAGCCGTCAGCAGAAAGCCCACGATGATGGCCACCGCAAAGCCAAATAACATCTCATGGGCATGCCACAGCAGGGGCGGCGCGGCGGGCACAAAGTTGATACCCCCCAGGAACATGGCCACCCACAGCGGCACGAACAGTGCGGCAATCAGCGCACCACCGGTATAGAAAGGCCGAAAACCCAGCCGCAACAAGGGCAAGCCTTTGGGTACCTGTGCGGCGGCTTTGACTTCGGTAAAGATGGGCAAGAAATCTGGTTTCATGGTGGCAGGATGACTAAAGTATCAATGGTGTTTGTTCGCCGCTGGAGCCGCCAGCGTAACGCAGGCGCTGCTACTCATGTGGCAGGCCATTCTTGTCTCCTGATTGTGCATGTACCCATGTACTGAGCGGGCAAGCATCGACATTAATGTTCCGATCTATTGATCTAAGTTAAAGACGAAGCCTCGGGTCCCGGCTAACAATGACGCCGCTTGAACCGAATAGTTGCAGCCGTCGGCGAGCCCAGATTTCCACCGATGAAGTGGTTTGGCTGCGAAGTACAACATTGAGTAAGAAACATGAAAATCCCACGTCTTTCCAGCGTTGCAGTCGTGCTACTAACAAGCTTGGCTATTTCTGCTGTAGCACAAGAGCAGAAACCGGTCTCGCCTGCTGAAAAGAATTACCAGGCCGGTACTTCACCGCTGAGCGCCGAGCCGATGGTGCAAAGCACCAACCCCAAAGCCCCACCCATGACGCAGGTGGAATTTGACGCGGCTCGAAAAATTTATTTCGAACGCTGCGCCGGCTGCCATGGCGTGTTGCGCAAAGGGGCTACCGGCAAGCCCTTGACGCCGGATATCACCGTTGGCAAAGGGACCGCCTATCTGAAAGTTTTTATTGCCTACGGTTCCCCAGCCGGCATGCCCAATTGGCAGACCTCGGGTGACCTGAGCGAACAGCAGGTCGACATGATGGCCCGTTACATCCAGCATGAGCCGCCAACACCACCCGAGTGGGGCCTGGCTGATATGAAGTCGACGTGGAAGGTTTCGGTGCCGCCCGCAGCCCGCCCCAAGAAGAAGATGAACAACTACAACCTTGAGAACATCTTCTCAACAACATTGCGCGACAGTGGTGAGGTGGCGCTGATCGATGGCGATACCAAACAAATTATCAATATCGTCAAAACCGGCTATGCAGTGCATATTTCGCGCACGTCGGCATCGGGTCGCTATATTTTTGTGATTGGTCGTGATGGCCGGGTGAACATGATTGACTTGTGGATGGCAAAGCCGGATACGGTTGCTGAAATCCGCATCGGCCTGGAGGCGCGCTCGGTCGAAACTTCCAAGTACAAGGGCAAGGAAGGCGACTTTACCGACAAGTTGGTGATCGCTGGCGCCTACTGGCCGCCCCAGTTTGTCATCATGAAGGGCGACACGCTGGAACCCCTGAAGATCGTGTCCACCCGCGGCATGACGGTAGACAAGCAGGAATACCACCCTGAGCCGCGCGTGGCATCGATCGTGGCTTCGCACTTCAAGCCAGAGTTTATTGTTAACGTCAAGGAGACCGGGAAAACCTTGATGGTGGATTTTTCCAATCTTGATGACCTGAAGCTTACCGAAATCGGATCGGCCCGTTTCCTGCATGATGGCGGCTGGGATTCGACCAAGCGCTACTTTATGGTGGCTGCCAACAACAGCAACAAGATCGGTGTGATTGATGCGAAGGCAGGCAGACTGGCAGCACTGATTGACGTCGGCAATATCCCGCACCCAGGACGTGGGGCCAATTTTGTTCATCCGAAATTTGGACCGGTCTGGTCTACTGGTCACTTGGGTGATGAGTCAATCTCCCTGATTGGTACGGATCCGGTCAAACACAAAGCGCAGGCCTTCAAAGTCGTGCAGACACTTAAGGGGCAGGGTGGTGGTTCCTTGTTTCTGAAGAGCCATCCCAAATCGACCCATCTGTATGTCGATACGCCGCTGAATCCGGATGCCAAGCTGTCACAGTCGGTGGCGGTTTATGACATCAAAGCGCTGGACAAGGGCTTCAAGGTTTTGCCGATCGCTGAATGGGCAGGTATCACCGCAGACGGTGGCGCCATGCGCGTTGTGCAACCGGAGTTCAACAAGGCGGGCGATGAGGTGTGGTTCTCGGTATGGTCTGCGAAGGACAAACAATCGGCTATCGTCGTAGTGGACGACAAAACGCTCAAACTGAAAACTGTAATCAAGGACAAGCGCCTGATTACGCCGACCGGAAAGTTCAACGTGTTCAATACGCAGCACGATGTATATTGACTTAAAACACTAGGGCGAGCCGAATTGGTGGCACTCGTTGGTGTTTCAGCCAATGTGCTGGCGGCGACCAAGTACAAGGGCAAGCTGTTTGCCGACTGGCAGCCGAGTGAAGAACTAACGCTTCAGCTCAGCAATAAAGATCCCCGCCCCAGAGGGGCGGGGATCTTTATTCGCCTCATGCCAACTATCGCACCGGGTGAGTTGTCAATGCGCGCCATAACTGGCGAGCCGTTGCACGCCCGTATTTGATCCGCCGTCTTTCGTGGCGTTCCAGCTAATATTCCGATCTATTGATCTAGGTTAAAGACGAAGCCTCGGGTCCCGGCTAACAATAACGCCGCTTGAACCGAATAGTTGCAGCCGTCGGCGAGCCCAGATTTCCACCGATGAAGTGGTTTGGCTGCGAGGTACAACGGAGTAATAAATATGAAAATCCCACGTCTTTCCAGCGTTGCGGCAGTAGTTCTACTGACAAGCCTGGCGATTTCTGCGGCAGCGCAAGAGAAGAGTCCCGAAGTCCCACCCATGACAGCAGCCGAGAAGGAATCCTCCAAAAAGATTTATTTTGAACGTTGCGCGGGTTGTCATGGCGTGTTGCGCAAAGGCGCCACCGGCAAGAATCTTGAACCGCATTGGAGCAAGACCGACAAGGACGGCAAAAAGACCGAGGGCGGTACGCTCAAATTGGGGCAATCCCGTCTCGAGAAGATCATCGGCTACGGTACCGACGGCGGGATGGTTAACTTCGACGACATCCTGACCAAGGAAGAGCTCTCCCTGATGGCGAAGTACATCCAGAACACGCCGGATGTTCCGCCCGAGTACAGCTTCAAGGACACGATGGATTCCTGGAAGGTGATCGTAGCGGTCAAGGACAGGCCGACCAAGCAGATGAACAAGTTCAATCTGAAGAACTTTTTCTCGGTCACCCTGCGTGATACCGGCGAAGTGGCGCTGATCGATGGCGACACCAAAGAAATTCGCAGCATCGTCAAGACCGGCTACGCGGTGCACATCTCGCGCATGTCGAAGTCGGGCCGCTATGTCTATGTGATCGGTCGCGATGGGCGCTTGTCCCTGATCGACCTGTGGATGGAAAAACCAGGCGTTGTGGCGGAACTGAAGATCGGTTTCGATGCCCGCTCTGTGGACACCTCGAAGTTCAAGGGCTATGAAGACAAGTACGCCATCGCCGGTTCCTACTGGCCACCCCAGTATGTGATCATGGACGGCGATACGCTGAAGCCGCTCAAGGTGGTTTCGACACGGGGCATGACGGTGGACGGCGAGTATCACCCGGAGCCGCGCGTGGCCTCCATTGTTTCGTCCGAGATCAAGCCCGAGTGGGTTGTGAACATCAAGGAAACCGGCCAGATCCTGCTGGTGGATTACTCCGACATCAAGAACCTGAAGACCACCACCATTGAGGCCGCCAAGTTCCTGCATGACGGCGGTTGGGATGCCTCCAAGCGTTACTTCCTGGTGGCGGCTAATGCCTCCAACAAGGTTGCTGCGGTGGATACCAAGCTCGGCAAGCTGGCCGCCCTGATTGACACCGCCAAGCTCCCGCACCCAGGTCGTGGCGCCAACTTTGTGCATCCGAAGTTCGGACCAGTCTGGGCGACCGGTCACCTGGGCGCCGATGTTGTGACCCTGATCAGCACGCCGTCGGACCAGAAGAAGTACGCCAAGTACAAGCAGTACAACTGGAAGGTCGTGCAGGAAATGAAGCATATGCCGGGCAACCTGTTCGTCAAGACCCATCCGAAGTCCAGACATTTCTGGGCCGACGCGTCGCAGAATCCCGACAAGGACCTCGCTGAATCGGTGGTGGTGTGGGATCTGGCCGACCTGTCCAAGCCGAAGAAGGTTCTCAACGTGGCCAAGGATTCCGGCATGCCGGAGACCAAGGCGGTCAGGCGTGCCGTGCATCCCGAGTACAACGCAGACGGTACCGAAGTATGGATATCTTTGTGGGGCGGCAAGACCGACCAGTCTGCCATCGTGGTGTATGACGACAAGACCTTGACGGTGAAGAAGGTGATCACCGATCCGAAGATGATCACCCCCACCGGCAAGTTCAACGTTTACAACACGCAGCATGACATTTATTGATCGCTCGTGTTGAACTGAAGCAAATGGCGGGGTGTAAGCTCCTCTGGCCTTTGCTTCTCGAATGAGTTTGAATAAAGTTGGGAGAATTTTGATGGCAGGAAAGATGGCGGGTCTGTTGGCAACACTGAAAAAGCCGAGCGCAAAGTATTCGCTGATGGCCTTGCTGACGGTGGGTTTTTTCTCCGGCGTCATCTTCTGGGGTGGCTTTCACACCGTGGTGGAGGCGACCAACACCGAGACCTTCTGCATCGGCTGCCACGAGATGCGGGACAACGTCTACGCGGAATACAAGAAGACCATCCACTACAGCAACCGCACCGGCGTGCGCGCCGTCTGCTCCGACTGTCACGTGCCCAAGGAATGGGGTCCGAAGATGTGGCGCAAGATCCAGGCCACGCGCGAAGTCTATGGCAAGGTCACCGGCAGCATCGACACGCGCGAGAAGTTCGAGGCCAAGCGCCTGATTCTGGCCGAACGCGAATGGAAGCGCATGAAAGCCAACGACTCGCTCGAGTGCCGCAACTGTCACAGTTATATCAGTATGGATACCGAAAAACAAAAACTGCGTGGTGCCAAGATGCACAAGATCGGTCAGGAGGAGAAAAAGACCTGCATCGATTGCCATCAGGGCATTGCGCATACGAAACCAAAAGGCATGAAGGAAGACGAAGAGTAGTCTGTTCTTGTCAGGTGCTGTCACAATGCAGAAATCAATCGTCTTTAGTAACTCAAAAAAGGTTCTCCAAAATGAAAACAACAACTGCTGCCAAGCTTCTGCTGGGCACGCTGCTAACGGTGGGCTCCCAGTTCGCTTTTGCCGCGCCCGATTGGGGGAAAGTTCCCAAGCGCGATATCCAGGTATTCCATGCTGGCGTGACCCCCATCGAGTGGATGGTCAAGAAATCGGACCACAGTGGCACTGCAGGCATGAGGAAGGGTGAAAGCTGCGTCGGATGCCATGAAGAAAAGGGCAGCCTGAACTTCAATTTCAAGCGTTTGGCCGATAAGGAACTGGAGCCCGTTGGAGCGCCCAAGACCATGATTTTTCCGGTCAGCGTGCAAGCGGCGTACGACAAGGAAAACCTTTACATGCGACTGACCTTCAAGCCGCCCGCCGACGCAGCCGCTGGCGCACCGCGGGAAGACAAGGATCCCAAACATGAGGTCAAGGCCGCCATCATGTTCATGGGCAGCAAGGTAGCGCAAGCCGATCAGAATGGCTGCTGGGCCACCTGTCATGCGAATGTGCGCTCGATGCCAGGCGCCGCGCCTGACAAGAAGAAATACATCGCCGGAGCCAACCTGGCCGGTGAAGTTTATTCTGACTACATTCAGTGGAAAAGCGGCGTCGCTGGCAAGGGAGCGGTGCAGCTTGATGGACACGTTGCTGAAACCCGCGTCAACAAGGACGGCAAGGCTCTGGTCAAGGCCGAAGGCGAGAATAAGGGGGGCACCTATACCGTCACCTTTACCCGCAAACTGACTGGCGGTGACGGGGACCTGGCGCTGGCCGAAGGCAAAGTCGTGCCGTTTGGCATTGCCATCCACACTGACAAGACGGTCTATCGTTTCCATCACGTTTCACTGGGCTACAAGCTGGGCATCGGCGCCGAAGGCGACGTGAAGGCCGTCAAGCAGTAGTCCCACAGAAGCCCTGGAGCATCCATGTTCTCTGGGGCGTTCAAGCTGAAACGAGTGCTGGGCCTACTGGCATTCGTTTCCTGTTCTGCTTGCGCACAACAGACGGTCGAAGTTCTCATCCAGAACTATCGCTATCAACCGCAGGAGGTTCGGATCCAGGCGGGTGATACGGTAAAGTGGATCAATCGCGAAAAGCGCACCAGCCACTCCGTGCTCTTTTCAGTTGAACAAGGCGGTGAATCTGATCGGTTTTTCCCCGATGAGAGCTGGCAACGCCGCTTTGATACACCGGGGCGTTACGCCTACCATTGTGGCCCCCATCCTGAGATGACCGGGGTGGTCGAGGTTGGCTTGCCTATCCGGTTAGCTCCCTCAACAATCGCGAGGTGATTCAGATCATCGACAAGAAAACGCTGGCAGTTGTCAAGCCGCCTCAACCCCGATTTTTGTTGCGACGGGAGCCTATTTCTTCATCTTTTTCGTGGGCACCACAATATCGCCCTTGAATGCGTTTTCAACCAGCAGCGGCGCGTCCACCTGGGCGACGTGGCACTGAAGACAGTCGTGACGGGAGGCTGAGGCGGTTTTGAGTTTTTTGCCATCACGGTCGATCAAATGACTTTTGCCGATCATTGGGGAATTTTTCTTTTTGTAGACATCCGGACCGTGACAGCTCAGACACTGGTTCTCTTCAAGCGTTATTTCGTCGAAGTTTTCGACAGCATGCGGGATCACTGGAGGTTGGGTCGAAAAGGTGCGGGCGACCAGGGGCTGGGTGCCGGGTCGCTTGCCGAGATAGGCCTTGGTCTCGGCCACAGCATCGGCGGCGTTGACATCCGCGCCGCGCATCGACTTGGTGGGATCGGCGGCAAGTGCCGGCGCAAGCAGTGCCCACGCCGTGGCGGCAAGCACAGTAATCAGTGTCATTTTCAGCGGTTTATTCATGGCAATCGCTCCTCTTCAAAAGTTGGTTAAATTCCCGGCGACGGCGCGGCCGGGTTGTGAAAGCGTGAGCCGAAGACAAAGACGTCTTTGGAGCAGACATCGATGCAGCGGCCGCAGTTGGTACATTGCTCAGACAAAATTACCGGCCCGATACCCATGTCGGCCCCCTTGAGTGCAGGGCGGATCACTTTAGGTTCGGGACAGACTCGAAAACAATCCATACAGTCGTTGCAGGCCTCGCGCTTGTAGGCCTTGATGCGCAACAGGCTGGTATGGCCCAGCAGGCTGTAGGCGGCGCCGGCCGGACACAGGTGTCCGCACCAGCCGCGGTTCATCACAAACAGATCGAACAGGAAGACCGTCAGCACGATCATCCAGGCGGACCCGATGCCGAAGATCAGGCCACGATGCAGCATCGAGATCGGGTTGATCAGCTCCCATGCCACCATGCCGGTGAGGGCCGATACCATCAGCGTCATGCCGAGAATCCAGTAGCGCGTGCGGTTCGACAGATGGGCACCACCCTCGATGCCCAGGCGCGCACGCAGCCAACTGGCGGCGTCGGTGACCGGGTTGATCGGGCAGACCCAGGCGCAATAGGTGCGACCCCCGACCAGAAGGTAGGCCACGAACACGATGGCAAGCCCGGTCAGGCCGAGCTTCTGGGGGAGATGTCCGGTTGCCAGCGTTTGCGCGCCGACGAAAAGGTCAGTCAGTGGCAGCACGCCCAGCGTGTAGCTGAAGTTCAGATTGCCTTTGACGATCCAGATTCCCGCGACAGGACCCAACAGAAACAGCGCCAGAATTCCAAACTGTGAAAGTCGGCGCAGCAACAGCCACTTATGAGCCGACAACCAGCCCTTGGCGGCAATGGCTTCGGCGCCGGTGCGAGGATGGATGCGGATTTCGTTCATGCTCAATCCCCCAATCCTGGTGCTCTGCTCGGCACGGGCGCTGCTTTGGCGCCGGGCATTCCGGCGGGCCATGACGGCGTGGACGGATCATAGTGGTTTGGCAGTTCCACCCCCTGCGGCAGTCGGTCGGGCAAGTCGATCTGCTCCTCGATCAGTGAACCACCGGCCTTCTTTTTCTCGTCCCAGCCAAAGCGATAATGCTCGCCCAGCCTGCCTTTTGCCAGCTTTGGCGGCAGCACGCGAATCGCCGCTTCCTCCAGCACACAGGAATTTTCGCACTTGCCGCAACCGGTGCAGGCAGCGGAATGCACGGTCGGCAGAAACATGGCGTGGCGCCCGGTGCGGGTGTTGGGCACCAGCTCAAGCGTGATCGCCTTGTCGATCACCGGGCAGACGCGGTAGCAGACATCGCAGCGCAGCCCGAGGTAGTTGAGGCAGGTTTCGTGGTCGATCAGCACGGCCAGGCCCATCTTCGCCTGGTTGATGTCCTTCAACTCATGATCGAGCGCGCCGGTCGGACAGGCCTTGACGCAGGGGATGTCCTCGCACATCTCGCACGCGATCTTGCGCGCCGTGAAATAGGGGGTGCCGCTGGTGACCGGCGCCTCGGGCCTGGCCAGTTCGAGCGTGTTGTAGGGGCAGTCGCGCACGCACAGGCCGCAACGGATGCAAGCGCCCAGGAAGTCGGCTTCCGGCAATGCACCAGGCGGACGCAGCGCGAGTGCAGGCAAAGCTGCTGAATGTCTGGCATACAGCCCCAGCCCGAGCCCCAGCATGCCCACGCCACAGGCCATCTTCGCACCGTCGAAGATGAACTGGCGGCGGGCGGTGTGGGGTCTGACAGTGACCATGGGGGTGTTGATTGCGCGCTTGATCAGCCTCAGACCTTGACCACCTTGACCGCGCACTTCTTGAAGTCGGTTTCTTTCGAGATCGGACAGGTGGCATCCAGCGTGAGCTTGTTGACCAGCCGGTGCTCGTCGAAGAAGGGGACAAATACCATACCCACGGGCGGCTTGTTGCGGCCCTTGGTTTCGACGCGCAACTGGATCTCGCCGCGACGACTGCTTACCTTGGCCACGTCATTGCGCTGCAGGCCGCGCTTCTTGGCATCTTCCGGATGCATGAACATCACGGCGTCCGGCACGGCCTTGTAGAGCTCCGGCACGCGGCGTGTCATCGAGCCGGTGTGCCAATGTTCCAGCACCCGGCCGGTGCCAAGCCAGAGGTCATAGTCGTTGTCAGGCATTTCGGCGGCGGGCTGGTAGGGCAGCGCGAAGATTTTTGCCTTGCCGTCGGGCTGGCCATAAAATTTCACGCCTTCGCCGGCCTTGACGTAGGGGTCATACCCTTCGCGGAAACGCCACAGCGTTTCCTTTCCATCAACCACTGGCCAGCGCAGGCCGCGTGACTTGTGATAAGTGTCGAAGGATGCCAGATCGTGGGCTTTGCCGCGACCGAAAGCGGCGTATTCTTCAAACAGCCCCTTTTGCAGGTAATAGCCAAAGGCTTTGGATTCGTCGTTGTCGAAGCCTTTAGCCGTTTCGCTGACAGGGAACTTGTTGACCTGGCCGTTGGCGTAAAGCACCTCGTACAAGGTCTTGCCCTTGTACTCGGGGTTTTTCTCAAGGATCGCCGCCGGCCAGACCTCGTCGGTTTTGAAGCGCCTGGAAAACTCGATGTATTGCCACAGGTCGGACTTCGCGTCGCCAGGGCCTTTGACCTGCTGTCGCCAGAATTGCGTGCGGCGCTCAGCATTGCCGTAGGCGCCTTCCTTTTCCATCCACATCGCGGAAGGCAGGATCAGATCAGCAGACACCGCCGATACCGTCGGGTAGCAATCCGAGACCACAATAAAGTTGTCTGGATTGCGCCAGCCCGGATAGATCTCGCCGTTGATGTTCGGCCCGGCCTGCATGTTGTTGGTTGTCGTCGTCCAGTAAAAATTGATCTTGCCGTCTTTCAGCAAGCGGCTTTGCGCCACGGCATGGGCACCAATCCAGTCCGGCACCACACCGGCTGGCAGCTTCCAGAGTTTTTCGGAAAGCGCGCGATGCTTCGGATTCATCACCACCATGTCGGCTGGCAGGCGATGCGAAAAAGTACCGACTTCGCGTGCTGTGCCACAGGCGGAAGGCTGTCCGGTGAGCGAGAAGGGGCTGTTGCCAGGCTCCGAAATCTTGCCGACCAGCAGATGCACGTTGTAGATCATGTTATTGACCCAGGTGCCGCGCGTGTGCTGGTTGAAGCCCATGGTCCAGAAGCTCGTGACCTTGGTTTTCGGATCGGCATAGACTTTGGCCAGTGCTTCCAGTTTGTCCTTTGGCACGCCCGAAATTTCATGCGCCTTGTCGAGCGTGTATTCCGAGATGAAGGTCTTGAACTCGTCGAACGTGATCGGCGTATGTTTGCCGGGGTCACCCTTGGGTTTTCCGTCCGGACCGGGATAGCCGTTGTTGCCCACCGCCTGCTCCAGCGGATGATTCGGTCGCAGGCCATAGCCGATGTCGGTGACGCCCTTGAAGAAGCCAACATTTTTCTTGACGAAGTCCTCGTTCACCGCCTTGTTCTGGATGATGTAATTGCAGATGTAATTGAGAATTGCGAGGTCGGACTGCGGCTTGAAGATCAGTTCGTTGTCGGCCAATTCGCAGGAACGGTTGGTGAAGGTCGACAGCACATGCACCTTGACGTGTTTTGCGGTCAGCCGACGGTCGGTCAGACGCGACCACAGGATCGGATGCATCTCGGCCATGTTCGAGCCCCACAGCACGAAGGCATCTGCATGCTCGAGATCGTCATAGCAGCCCATCGGTTCATCAATGCCGAAGGTGCGCATGAAGCCGGCGACAGCAGACGCCATGCAGTGGCGGGCGTTGGGGTCGATGTTGTTGGTGAGAAAGCCGGCCTTCATCAGTTTGGCGGCGGCATAGCCTTCCCAGATGGTCCATTGGCCGGAGCCGAACATGGCGATGTTGCGCGGGCCGCCCTTCTTGAGCGCGACCTTGACCTTCTCTTCCATGATGTCGAAGGCCTGCGTCCAACTGATTGGCGTGAATTCGCCATTCTTGTCGAACTTGCCATCCTTCATTCGCAGCAGTGGCTGGGTCAGGCGGTCTTTGCCGTACTGGATTTTGGACAGAAAATAGCCCTTGATGCAGTTGAGCCCGCGATTGACCGGCGCGTCGGGGTCACCCTGGGTGGCGACAATTCGACCCTTCTTGGTGCCGACCAGTACCCCACAACCCACGCCGCAGTAACGACACACGCCCTTGTCCCAGCGCACCCCATCTGCGCCCTTGGGCGCGGCGGCCATGACGACTCCTGGCAGGCTCATGCCAGCGGTGGCCGCCGCAGCGGCGATGGCATTGGTCTTGATGAATTCACGCCTTGTCGATGTCATTTCAAATCTCCTTCTCGGGTTCAGATTCGGATTGGTTGTAGATCATCGCAACGGCCAGTACGCCTTCAAGCTGGCCGATGCGGGTGTAAGTGGCGATGGTGCTGTCGTCGTCGCTGGATTCGAGGGTGACGATGATCTTGCCTTCGGGTGAGATGCCATGCACTTCAACCCCGGCAAGTGCTGTCAGACGCGCTTTAACGGCGGTCGCGTTGGCGGCGTGGGCGTGCACGATGGCACTGGAAATATTCATCGTCGAACTCCGTTGTGAGGTTCTCGCTAGCGCCGTACGCGGCATTGACCGTTACACGGGCAGCATCTTGTAACGCACAAGTTAATTTTAGGTTTGATCGGTATGCGACTGGTTTGATCTACCGCAAGGATTTTTGAGGTTTCAAGAGGAGGGCCATGTGAGGGGGATGGCTCGGTGCGGCACGTCACGCGCGATCCGCAGTGTCCGCTCACAATGGCGCTGTAAAGCCTATGGATCTGATCTGATCAATGCGAGCCATAGCTGGCGAGCCGTTGCACGTCGAGAATACGGATCTTACGCTTGTCGATTTCGATCAGGCCTTCAACTTCGAGTTCGTGCAACACCCTGGAAAAGTATTCGGGGGTTAGCGACAGACGTGAGGCAATCGTTGCCTTGCTGACGGGCAGGGACACGGTGAGGACGCCCGTGTTGACGGCACCTTCTCCCTGGACATCGCGCAGCAAGTAGCCAATCAGCCGTTGCATGCCGCTGCGCAAGGCATAGCCCTCTACGTCTCGAACCAGCCCGTGCAGCCGGCGTGAAATGCCAGCAAGCATGAGCATCGCGAAGCGAGGGTCTTGTTCTATTTCGCTGAACACGGCTTGCTTGCTCACACTCATGAGCAAGGTGTCAGCCAGTGCTTGCGCGCTGAGAATGTAAGGCTTCCCGAGAAACATCACGGCTTCTGCAAAGCTCTGGCCGGGGCCGACAAGATCAATGACCTTTTCCTGGCCGGAAGGTGATGCGACGTACAGTTTGACTTGTCCCAAAACGACGACGTGGAACGCCTCACAGACATCGCCTGCCCGAAAAACGATATCTCCACTGGTCAGTCGTCGCAGTTGGCAACCCTGGGCTAGACGTTCGCGCTCCAATTGCGACAGATCGCTGAACAGAGGCAGCACCGACAGGTAACGCGGCATATCGAATCGTTCGGCGTCCATTTTCGTCTTTCTATCAGCGGTGAGTTAGGGTACTCCCAGCGGCCCCTCGAACCGCAGAGTATCGCCGACCTGGAGGCGGGTGAATACGAATGTGGTGAAACGACCGTTGGGTATCCAGTGCATCTGCAGTTCAATCTGTTCTTTCTCGTGCGGCGGATTGGCAAGTGTAAAGGCGCGTCGCTGACCGTCTTCGAGCACGAAGTTGATGTACTGCCCGGCCGCGAACTCAATCGTTTCGCCCGTCGGCAAGGAAAGCCGCAAGCGAATCAGATCTGCGCCCAGCCGGTCGATGTGTTCGACTCGCCCAAGGTACTGGCGTACCGATCGAACCGGTCGTGCAGCGTCGCGATCTACCTCTATTTCGAGATCGGACAAGGGCGTGGCGCAGCACATCAGCGCCTTGCCTTGCTCCCGTATGGCATCCGGCAGGGCGTTACGCTGATACAAGCGGTGGTTTACCCGCCCGTGCAGCACCGTGCAGCGGCACACACCGCAGCCGCCGTTGCGGCACTCGTAGGGCAATTCGACACCGTTACGCAGACCGGCATCGAGCAGCGTTTCGCCGACGCGCACGGTCAGTGGCTGCGGCTCGCCTAGGATGGTCACCCGGAACTCCTGTTTTCTTTCCCGACGCAAACGCAGCGGTAGCCATGGAAGTGCCGCTACCAATGCGCTGGTGCCGAGCACCAGCGCCCACACCTGCCCCAGTGGCCAGGCGTAGAAGAGCGGAAACAGCAACAGATAGAACCAGTCGAAATTCAGATCGGTCACCGCGATGCTCAGGTTGGCGGCACCGCCCTGACTTAGGGTCGGCTGCACCAGCGCAAGACCGATCAGGGTGAGCAACAAGCTCACCCTGATCGGCTGCGGCGGCGCGGTTTTCGCTTTAGGAACACGCTGCACGTGGATCCACATCAACAGCAGCACCAGCAGCGAAATGCCAATGTGCATGAACGTGAGCAGCGAGAAAAAACGGTCGTTAACGCTGCTCGGATAAATGAAATTGCGCATCAGGGTGCCACCAAAGCCTGGCAACCAGTCGAGCCACTCAAAGGTGGCAACGATGACGAACTGCGCTAGTTTGTCCCAGGGCAGCATGTAGCCGCTGATACCCGATACATACACCAGCCAGATCAGCACGACGCCGGTGAGCCACGAAAACCAGCGGAATCCACGGAAGCGGTCGAACGCGAAATACCGCAGCATGTGCAACAGCATCGTGAAGACCATCGCGTCGGAGGCATACCGGTGCACGCTCCTCAATATGCCGCCAGCAAACCATTGGTGATGTGTGATGGCCTCCACCGAAGCGTGGGCATCGGCCACGCCGGTCTCAAAGAATGCGTAAAGGTAGAGCCCCGAGGCCGCGATGATCCAGAACAGGAAAAAGCTGATGGCGCCAAGGTGGTACAGCGGATTGAGGCGATCGCCAAATGCTGCGTTGAACAGCGCCTCGGCGCGCATGAACAACCATTGCAGGGTGGCCTGCAGGCGCCGGATCATGGTGAAGAAGCTCCCGCTCCGGGCTGGGCGTTGGTTTGTCGCAGGGCACCTATCACGATCACCACAAACAGCAGGCCGCCGATGATCGCTACCAGGCCGCCGAGCCCCATCAGACCCATACCGACGGTCTCGCCCGCACTGCGCAACACCTGATCGGCGCCAGCGACCTTGCGCTGCACGCCATAGCCTCCCGACCATACCAGACCAACGATGTGCAGCAACTGGCCGGTGCCGTAGAGGTAGGGTTGCGCCGTCGCCAACTTGCCGCGAACGCTACCGTAGCCGAGCTGCGGCAACAGGTGATAGACCAAGCCCATGAATGCCAGCGTGACGCCGACGATGCAGCCGTGATAGTGGGCGGGTATTTTTACGTTGTTGCCGCTTATCAAGACGCCGATGACGCCTCCCGCCGCGAACAGGATCATGGAAGAAATAAGTGCTGCACGCAGCGGGCGTGCCGTCTCGCCAATGCGCGACGTGCCACGCAGACCAAACCAGACAGCGAGCGCAATCGGTGCAATAGCGACCCCCCCGCCCAGACGCATGGCCCAGGTATGCAGATTTCGATGCTCGACAGTGGCGATGTCGTAGGCAAGGTAGGCGTACGGCGTGACGAACACGCTGGCCAGTGCCAACGCGAACATCAACACCGCCAAACGTGGCGAGAGCAGCGTGCGCGCGCCACAAACGCTGCCAAGCCACAACCAGGCCACCAGCATCAGCAGCGTCCAGGTGAACTGCAAGGCGTGGCCACCGCCCCAGAACAAGATCTCGTAGTAAGCTTTTCCGCTCAGTGATTGGGGCAGCACCGCGAACGACCATCCAAACGCCAGCAGGGCGACGGCCGTCGCCACGACGCTTGCGTTGGTGCCGAAACGCAGCGCACTGGTGCCATCGGTCAACAGACCGACCTTGGGCGCGCCGACCAGAGCGCGCAGCACCAGTACCGTGACACCCAAGCCGAACACCAGCAGCCCGGCGATGAATATCTTGCTATCGAGTACCGGTATGTAGTTCGCCATGATCGCCTCGCCTGGCGCGACGAAGGCTGCAATCGACATGATGCCGGCGCCGGTGCCGGCCAAGCCCAGCGCTGCCCAGCCCCACAGGAGGCCCGCACGCGCGCCGTTGATGCTCCACAGCAGGCCTGCGACGGCAACAAACCAGACCAGCACCGACAGATCGACATGCAGGACCAGCGCGATTCGAAAGAAATCAGCGCCGGGTAGCAAGCGGTTGATTCCCGGGGTGCGCGCCAGCACCAGCAGCACCGAAAACACCCCGGAACCGATGAGTGCCAGCAAGCCCAGGAACAACCAGCCCCGTGCCAGCGTACGCCGCTCGTCCAGCGGAACCGGCATAGTGAACGGGAACGCGTGCGAAGTCGTATTCATTGCAGGGTAATTCCCCCTTTTTCTTCATCAAAGTCGATGACCAAAATCTGCGCCGGTTTCAGCACCACAGTCGCCGCGCGAACATGAGCAAAGCCCGGCATTCTGGCATCGTCGTTGAGCCGAACCGCAATGCGGTGCGGCCCGGCGGGCACCTGCAGCCGGTGGTACACCGCAGAAGCGCCATCCCTGGACAGCCCGGACGGCACCGCCACGTGCCTATAGCTTGCCACACCATCAACATCGAGTTCGACCGTCACCGGGGAGCGTTCCCGCGGGCAGATCAGGGGTGCGCGCATGTTGGGCGGGAGCTTCGCCAGCTCGACCGCGCTGGCCTGGCGGCATTCCGAAACTGGTTTACCGTGATGACTGAAGCTCAGCTTGATCATGGCCTGATCCGGTGCCAGCGCCTGATAAGACGGCCACCGCGAAAAGACACCGATCACCCCTGCGAACAGAGCATAAAGCAAGACCTGACCCAACCATGTCATTGCCATCATTGATTTTTTTTCATTCATGTCAGACCGGCTCCGCCAGCGGCACGAATCCATCGAACGCAGCGAGGCGCTGCCTGAGCGTACTGAGCGCAAGCCGCAGCGCCGCTTCGTCGCCGGCGTCGGCCCAGACCATCTGAATGCAATCCCGGGGTACCGCAGCCCGCAATTGGGGCTCCCGCACCCCCAACAGACGCTCTTCGGTCCATTTCTGTCCGAGCCGGAACTCGCACCCGCCCGCACGGCAGCCGCTGACCAGGACACCCGAGGCTCCATCACGCAAGGCGTACTCGACAAACGATGGCGGCAACATGCCGGCGCAAACCAGACTGAACACCACCACGCCGCGATCACGCAGAGCCTCCACTGAAGCGCCATGATCACAACCGAAAACAACGATCTTCCGGTCAGAATCAGGGCTCGCGAGTGCCGTTTGGATTTGCTGGCGAAGCAGATTGACGGGCGAATGCGGCAGGTCGATGCCAGTGACGAGTTCAGCCACGCTTCGGAACGGCGTCGACGAGGGACAGGCCCCGACGCAGATGCCGCAACTTGCGCACAAGTCTGCGTCCACCTGCGCCATCTGCCTGGCCAGCCGACGATTGGGGTGCGGCATCATGGTCACAGCGGCGTACGGGCAATCATCGAAGCAGCGCCGACAGCCATTGCAGTTGTCGGGGTCGACCTTGGCCACCGGCATGACACGCGTTTGCGGCAGAAATGGCAGTAGCAACAGAAAAATTAGCACGCCGACAAGTATGCCCCAGACGAAACCGGACGATGTGGCGTACATCAAGGGATGAACGAACAAAAGAATCCAGTCAATCGCCAGCGTTGCCGGCACCTGCGAAAGATCTGCGGCTGGATGGCTCAGCACCGGCTTCAAGGCTGCGAGCACGAAGAGCGTCGCCGTTGCGCCCCCCGTCAATGCGCGAGGTGGGAAGACATCCGCAAGACTGATGCGTTGGATGTGGAACCACAAACCAAACAACAGCAGCAGCGGCAGCCCGAGGTGAATGAACACGAACAATGAAAAAAGGCGGTCGCTCACCGCCGCAGCGCTCAAGAAATTTCGCGTCAGTGGCGAGGCGAATAGGGGCAATCCGTCAAGCCATTCGGCCGTAGCCAGCGCAGAAAATTGACCCAACTGATCCCAATTTAACCAGAACCCGCCAATGCCGCACGCGAAAACGAATAGCAACAAGGGCACCCCGGTTACCCAGGAGAAGCGGCGGAAGCCGTGAAAGTGGCCGAAGATCCATTCGCGGATCAGATGCGCGACCATGACAATGACAAATGCGTCTGCCGCATAGCGATGAACGCTGCGCAGCAAGCCACCCAAATACCACTGTTTGCGCGACAGTTCGTCAATTGACCGATAGGCACCGGACGCCGAGGTGTCGAGCACCGCGTACAGGTAGATGCCGCTGATGGCGATGATCCAGAAGAACAAAAAGCCGAGCGAACCCAGATGGCGCAGCGGATTGAGCTGGGCACCGAACACCAAATCAAAGCCCCGCTCGACCCGTCGAACTGCGGACCGCCCGAAGTGTTCAGGCGCTGGCGGCTGACTCACCGTCAGCCCCCATCCATGTACTGCAAGTTCTTCCCGTGCTTGGGGATCACTGTGGGATCCTCAGCGTCGGAGCGACCCCGCCTGGGGGCGGCCGCCGCGATCGGCGCCGCGTTAGCCACTCGGCAGCGAAGAACCAGAGCATGGACAGAAAAAAAGTAAACCCCCCCATCAGCATCAAAATCAGACCGTAGTCGTAGCGGTAAGCACCGGTCACCGGATCGTAGACGGTACACAGGATGCGCACCCGCTCCATCAGATCGCTCAGACGCACGCTCTGTGGCAGCGGCGCGCCGAGCAGCAGTTGGCGCACCGGTTCACCGAGCTTGTCCGCTGAGAGACGTTCGCCGTACACCTGCGAGTAGATCTGGCCTTGCGCGTCCAGCACGGTGACGCCAAGGACATGGTCAATGCCGGACGGCGTAGAGACATAGCTGAAGCCAAAATCACGCGTCAGCGGTTCAACGATGGATGCATGCGGGCTCAGAAATTCCCAGTTGACGGCGTTGATCGCGTGCTGTGCCGAAAAGCTGCGCAGCGCTTGCGGCGAATCGAACGGCTGGTTGAATCCGATGCTCACCACATTGAACTGGTCGAGCCCCACGATTTTCTGCAACTCCTGCACCGCTTCATGCAGTGAGCGCGTGTTGGTGGGGCAGACCTGAAAGCAACCCGTGTACATGAAACTCACCAGCAGTGGTTTGCCACGGTAACTCGACAGACGTACCGGCCGTTCCTGACGGTCGAGCAAGGTGTAGTCTGGGGGTACCGTGCCGATCACCGCCTGACTGATGCCAAGGGCGGTGCTCTGATCGAGGGCGGCGAATACAGGACCGCTCGTATTGGCAAGGACCAGCACGAGCGCCATGACGGACGTCAGCAAGCCGCGCGACATCGACATCAGGGCGTCTACCGAATCATGCCGTCGATGCTCGCTGCCGCAAGCAGCAGACTGAGTTGCACCAGCGACGCAAAGAAGGAACCCATTGCCGTCGCGCGGCACGGCGTGCGAGCCAGACGCCAGGCCTTGTACAAGAAGTAGCTACCGCCGACCAGGGCACCGACCACATACACCGGCCCGGCCCCAAACCATGCCGGCAGCAGCGACGCCAACAGCAATGCAAGTGTGCTGGCAAACACGACCTGTGCAGCCCGTTGCGGCCCGACCACCACCGGCAGCATCGGTACGCCAGCGGCTGCATAGTCGGATTGGTTGGCGATGGCCAGACTCCAGAAGTGGGGGGGAGTCCACAAGAACAAGACCAACGCCATCAAGAGCGGTAGCGGTCCGAGAAGGGGGTCAACCGCCGCCGCTCCGGCGAGCACGGCAAAGCTGCCCGCAAGCCCGCCAACCACGATGTTGAGCCAGGTTCGGCGCTTTAACCACACGGTGTAGACCACCGCATAAAAGAAGGCACCCAGAAAGACAAAGAGCGCCGACGTCGCATTGATGACGGCCCACGTCGCCAACACCGACCCGGCCAGCAGCGCGGCAATGAGCCAGAGCCAAACCGGCGTGTGCGCCAGCGCACCGGTCACGAAGGCACGGTTTCGAGTGCGGGCCATCAGGCGGTCGCTCTCATACTCGTAGTACTGATTGAAAGCCCCCGCGCTGGCCGACGAGAGAAAGACCGACAGCGCCAGCACCAGCCACTGTACCGCGCTCGGAGAGGTGCCTGGCGTTACCGCCAAACCGGCCAGCGCGGTGATCATGATCATCACGCCAATGCGCAGTTTGAACACCCCGAGCACATTGCGTACCAGCCGTGCGAATGGGTGACCAGCCTGAGCGAGTGTCGTACTCATGATAGCGACTCTAGCTGAGCCCCCATACCGTGGAGAGGTATTTCCAGTTAATAAAGTAGTACAGCACAAAGGCCACCAGAAATACCATCGCCAGTACAAACGTACCCGGTGCGGCAAACCCGGCGGAGCCGTAGCTCTGCACCACCACCGTCGAGGCAGGTGTCCGTGGAATCGGCGTAAACGTGGCGCTCTGTTTACCAGGATCGAGCCGCTTCCCCCACAACAGCGAACCGACAGTCACATAGATGTAAATCGCGCCGCCAGCGATGGCCGCTACGCCGGAAATTCCGACCAGCCCCATCATCAAGTAGGCCGCACCCGGCCATTCGTAGGCTTGAACAGCACCGGCGAATGCCATGTCCCAGTGTCGACGTGAGACCCCGAGCGTGCCGGCACCCATCATCACGAGGCAGAAGAAATACATGGAAAAACCAAACAGATAGGGTTGTAGCTTGGCCAGTCCGGGCGCGATCATCTCGCGTTTGAACAGTACCGGAATCAGGAAGTAGGTGAGCGCCATGAATGACAGCGTGGTGCCAACCACGACCGTCGCATGGAAGTGCCCCGGAACGTAAATGGTATTGTGAATGATCATGTTGAGCTGCTCGGTGCCCATCATGACACCGGAGATGCCGCCGAGGAAACCAAAGCCGATCAGAGAGATGAACATGCCCGAAAACACCGGATTTCCCCATGGCGCCTTGCGCAGCCATTCGAACAGGCCGTTGGTGTAGCCTTTTTGTCGCTGCGCTACTTCAATCGCGCCGGGAATCGTCAAGCCGTGGATCATCGAGGCCAGAACGGCGAAGTACATGAAGTAGCTGGTGTTGACAACCTTCCATGCGGTACTCATACCCGGATCGGCAAGCAGATGGTGTGCACTGGCCAGTTGCAGGAAGAGAATGTAGAGCAGAAATGCCCCCCTGCTGACGCGCTCCGACATCGGTTTGGCATTGAACGCAATGGCGGCAATGGCATACCAGATGGAGATATGGACCGCCACGTTAATTTGTTGCGATGAGTGACCAAACGCCCACCAGATGGTGCGGTATACCAGCGGATCGACATGCTGTATAAGTCCGATCGACAGGAAAAAGGTCGGAATAAGGATGATCGCACCGGATGTGATGGTGAACACCGCGATGATGCACGCCACAATTGCGCCAAAGGTCACCAGCGGTACCGAACCCTGGTAGGTCTTGTCCCGTTTGGCAATCACCAGCGTTCCCAGGAACACAAAGCAGGCGATCAGCGCACCGACCGCGAACAGGATCAGTCCGAGATAAAACCACGGTGACGCCATCATTGGCACGTAGGACGTCATCATGACGCTGGAGCCGCCTTGAAAGACGGCCACGTTGTTCATGATCGCGCCGATCAACATCAGTGCAAATGCAAGCCATGCGAACCGGGGCGTGGCAAGTCGACAGCGCAGCAGTGTGGAGGAGCAAAAATAGAGGACCGCGACTTCGAAAAAGATGATCCAGAAGATCAGCATGTCGATGCCGTGCGCGGTAAGTACCTGGTAAAAGGTGTCTGCTTCGAGCCAATGCACGGCCGGCCAGCGCGTCAGCACCACGCCTATTGCCAGCAGGCCGCCGATCAGCAGGAAAACCACCGCCACCACGGCGTTGACCAGCATCAATTTTTCGGCCTGCGCCTCAAATTGCAGACCTGAGCGTGGGCAGGTCCGGTAAGTTGTTGTGTTGGACATCTTGAGACCTCTCTATTTGACGTAAATGCGACCGACCATCGCGTGATGGTTGATTCCGCAGTATTCATTGCAAACCACTGAGTAAGTGCCGGACTGATTCGGAGTTACCGTGATGACATGCTGATAGCCAGGCACGACTTGAATGTTGATGTTGGCCGGCTGCAGAGAAAATCCATGGTTGTAGTCGAGTGAGGTCAGGTGCAGGCGATAGGTCTTGCCCTTCTCGAACTCGATGATCGGCCAAAAATTCCAGAGCCGTGCGACCATGTAGACATCGCTGCCCGCGGGTGGCGCAACGACCGGAATCTTGGCATCGGTCTCGGTGCGCACGGTGTATTTGTCAACCACGGCCTGTGCCTTTTTCATAAAAAGTTCGGGCGTTGTTTTGTAGGTTTCAGTCGAAAGGTTCTGTTTGCCATAAATGTGCCAGCCGACCATCATGGCGAACATGATGAGACACCAGACAAGGGCTATGACAATCCAGGTTCCTTCAACGCGGTCCAGCGGATGCTTCCACCAAAGACGCTCTGACGGGGGCAGGATGGCGCTCATATTGACGTCCTTCTAGTTAAGGTTGTTCAGACCGGTGCGGTGCACCGACATTTACTTGGCAAGTGGAACTGTCAGGATGTCAATCACACCCCAGAGCGTGTAGACGATCATGGGGATCATCACGCCAAGAAAAAGCAGGAGAAACGGGTTGTCTAGCAATTTCTGCATCAACGGCACCGGTTCGTTGTCAGCATTGTCAGTATTCATGTCGCTCATTTCGCTACCTCCCAAAAATGTTTGCAATGTGGATAAAAGAAAAATCAATGACGGGAAGTATGTAGGTGCAGATGGATGCCGGTATTTGATCTAAAGCAAGGAAATGGAGAATTTCAAAGATTAATCGCGTGCTAGACTGAAATTTCCACCTGACGTCGATGAGCGCATAAACGCATAAACGCATGAACGCTGAGAATTCCCGTATCACTTTGCTACAGCGTACGGCCTTACTCTGTGCGCTGCTCGTTATCACGGTTGTCGCTATCAGTGCTTTCATTCGCCTGTCCGGCGCCGGGCTGGGATGTTCACCGTGGCCCCACTGCTACGGTCAGGCTTTGCGTGACGAACAGCGTGGCGTTGAACCAACGGCCAACACGCAAGCGAGCCAGTCGATCACCCTGGCGCGTTTTGCGCATCGGTTTCTCGCAGTCCTGCTGCTGCCGTTTATGCTGCTCCTGGTGCTGGGTGGATTTACCATGCAGCCCAAGCGTTGGGACGGGCGCTGGGTTTCGCTACTCGCGCTCGCGCTGGTGCTGTTTCTCGCCGTGCTCGGGCGCTGGACCGCCGGGGCACGGGTGCCAGCGGTGATGTTAGGCAACTTGCTCGGTGGGTTCCTGTTGTTCGCGCTTTGCTGGCGAATGGCAGTCATCGGGCGCCGTCGGCCGGCCGAAGATTTGCTTTCCCGGCAGGCACGGGTCTGGCGCTGCGTCGCCGTTGCCATCTTGCTATCTCAGATCGTACTCGGCGGTCTCGTCAGCAGTAGCTTGGCCGGACTCAGTTGCCCGGATTTGACGGGCTGCATCATACCCACCCCTGTCCCATGGGAAACCTTGAATCCCCTGCGCGAGCCCCACTTTGATCCAGGCCTCTTGCCTGTGAATGCCGAGGGCGCACTGGTGCACGCCTTGCACCGGTGGACGGCGGCAGCGGCGGCGTTGGCAGTGATTGCAACAGCAATCACCCTCCTGCGCAGCGGACGACGATCGGCTGGGCTGGCCCTAGTGGTTTTGCTGGGAACTCAGTTCGCTCTGGGTCTGTTGCTGGTACACAATGGACTCCCGCTGGCAATGGCTGTCGCGCACAACATCGTGGCCGCGCTGCTGCTGGCAAACTTACTGGGTATCGACTGATCGCATTCGATCGATCTGATGGCGACCAGCGTCCGGCTGACGCTTTCGCGAGGCGCTGCGGGCGGGCACTTCTCTCTGATGGCCTTCCTGAATGAGTTTGAAGCTGTGGTGGGGCAGCTCGAACAAATTGATATGAATCAACAAATCAGGAATTAGGCACGCCCAAGCCAGGGAAAGACTGCGCCACGGCGACGAATCTTGGTATAACCAATTCGAGCTTGAGCACCCGAAACAAGTGCTCGACTTGGGTCCGCTGGCGAGCAAAGCAGCGCACCCCAACATCAATTATTCGTTGGAAGAAATCGCTATGACGGGCATGATTTGGCATTCAAGGTGCGGGCGTGGTTCCGGGCAGCGCGCCGGTCGCGCCTTGGTGCCGCTCATCGCAAGAGCGTGGGTGCTGCTGGCCGCTGGGTCTTTGTGTAACTTGTCGCTGGCAGCAGACCTTGACGCCGAAGCGCCGAATGCTTCCCGCCGCGGTGAACTGATCACCCTGGTACGGCAGGATTGCGGTTCCTGCCACGGCCTTACTTTAAAGGGTGGCCTCGGCCCGGCCCTGCTTCCCGAAACTCTGAGAGACAAACCGGCCGATAGCCTCAAAGCAACCCTGCTGCACGGGCGACCTGGCACGGCGATGCCGCCATGGCGGCGCTTTGTTAGCGAAGCGGAAGCCGAGTGGATCGTCGTAAATTTGCAGAAAGGTTTTCCCAGTGGGCGCTAGAACTTGGCATCTAACGTTGGCGGCAACTGCGCTGGCGGTTTTAACGGGCTGTGCCGGCCCGGCTCTGCGCGGTACTGGCGACCTTGGCGTCGTCATCGAACGCGCCACCGGCAGCTTGCAGATCGTTGATACGACCCATCTTGTCGCGATCGCCACCGTGCAAGGCCTGGGAGATTTGTCGCATGCATCGGTGGTGTATTCACGCGACGGCCGCTTTGCATATGTGTTTGGACGCGACGGCGGCTTGTCCAAGGTCGATTTGCTCAAAGGTGTCATCGAACGTCGCGTGATGCAGGCGGGCAATAGCATAGGCGGCGCGATTTCACAGGATGGCAAGCTCGTCGCGGCGCAAAATTACCTGCCTGGTGGCGTCAAAGTATTCAAGGCCGACACGCTGGAACTGCTGGCCGACATTCCCTCAACGTATGGTCAGCAAGGCGAACGCTCCAAAGTGGTCGGCTTGGCGGATGCACCCGGCAATCGCTTCGTATGGAGCCTGTTCGATGCGGGCGAAATATGGGTCGGCGACTTCAGCAATCCGGCTGCGCCACGCATCGAAAAATTCAGCAACATTGGCCTCCAGCCTTACGATGGACTGGTGACGCCAAACGGCCGACATTACCTGGCCGGGCTGTTTGGTGAAGATGGCATGGCTTTGCTCGATTTATGGCATCCGGAAAAGGGCGTGCGCCGGATTCTCGACGGCTACGGAAAAGGCCAGGAAAAGCTGCCCGTTTTCAAGATGCCGCATTTGCGCGGCTGGGCCGTGGCTGGGCGCTTTGCCTATCTGCCGGCCATCGGCCGCCATGAAGTGCTGGTGGTGGAAACCGAAACCTGGCGCGAAGTAGGACGCGTCGCAGTAGCAGGGCAACCGGTATTCGTGATGGCAAGGCCGGATGGTCGACAGGTGTGGGTCAATTTTGCATTTCCCGACAACGCCAAGGTGCAGGTGATCGATGTTGAAACACGCCAGGTCGTCAAGCAACTGGAGCCGGGCAAGGCCATCTTGCATATGGAATTCACGCCACGTGGAGAAGCGGTGTGGATTTCGGCGCGCGACGACAACCGTGTCGTGGTCTACGACACCGCAAGCTTTGCGCGCCGCGCGGAATTGTCAGCAAGCTCACCGAGCGGGATTTTCTTCACTGCTCGCGCTGCGCGCATCGGGTTTTGAACAGCGATGGAGACCACTGCATGACGCATCCCGATCCGGCGCTTGCCCTGACCGAGCTCGAATTCAAGCTGCTGAACTGTTTCCAGCGCGATTTCCCCTTGCTGGCGCGCCCGTTTTCGGCACTTGCAGAACAGCTCGAAACAAGCGAGACCCAGGTTATCGCTCACTTGCAGTGCATGCAGGCGCGCGGTTTGATCAGCCGTGTCGGCGCAGTTTTTCGGCCCAACGCAATCGGCGCCAGCGCACTGGCGGCGCTGGCTGTGCCGGTTGACCGGCTCGAAGATGTTGCTAGCTACATCAGCGCCAGACCCGAAGTCAATCACAATTACGAACGCGAGCATCGGTTTAACCTGTGGTTTGTCGTGACCGCATCATCAGCCGCGCGACTGCGCGCAGTGCTGCGAGATATCGAGGATGTCAGCCAATGCGGGGCAGCTTTGGTGTTGCCGCTGCAAGAGGATTACCACATCGATCTTGGTTTCGATTTGTCGGCACGTTCAGACAAGAAATTTTCATTCGCGACCACAGCGTCATCTGCACGTGAACGCCCTGCAGTTCCAGTCATGCTCAGCGTAGCGGAGCAAACACTGGTCGCGGCCTTGCAAAATGGCCTGCCGCTGGTCTCTCGTCCGTTTGCCGCGCTCGGATTGCCGGAGCCGGAATCGATCGCGATGATTGCGCGCTGGCTGGACGACGGCGTTATCAAGCGCCTGGGAGTCGTCGTGCGGCATCATGAATTGGGATACAGAGCCAATGCGATGGCGGTGTGGGATGTGCCAGACAGCGTCGTGAGTGAAATTGGGCAGGCTATCGCGGCCACCGGCCGGGTGACCCTGTGTTATCGCCGCGCCAGGCAACTGCCGAATTGGTCTTACAACCTGTTTTGCATGATCCACGGCAAGGATCGAACCGAAGTAGCAGCACGGATTGGGGCATTGGCCGAGATCTGCAAGCTGGACCCCTACCCGCACAGCATTCTGTTTAGCCGCACGCGCTTCAAGCAGTGCGGCGCTCGGTACGCGAGCCTGCCCGAGGTGGCACATGGATGAAATCGACCGCGCCATCGTCAACAACTTGCAGGGCGGCTTGCCGGTATGCGAACGGCCCTATCGGGAGGCTGCGCAGCGCATCGGGCTGGACGAAGATGAGCTTTTGGCGCGGCTCGCGCGATTGCTGGAAAGCGGCGTACTGACGCGCATCGGCCCCTTATTCCAGATCGAAAAAATGGGCGGCGCATTCACGCTGGCTGCCTTGCATGCGCCAGTGGACGATTTTGAGCGCGTGGCCCAGAGCGTCAATGCCTGGCCGGAAGTTGCGCACAACTATGCACGCGAGCACCAACTCAACATGTGGTTTGTGCTGGCAACCGAAACACCCGACCAGATTGACCAGGTGATTGCCAGGATAGAGGGCGAGACCGGGTGTGCGGTGTTCAATTTCCCAAAATCGCGCGAATACTTCGTTGAATTGAAGTTACAGGTCTAGCGGCTGCCAGCACCATGAACACTTGCGCCGACAACCCTGCCATCGATGCCATCGACCGCGCGCTCATCGTGGCTACCCAGGGTGGCCTGCCCTTGGTGGCGCGACCCTACCACCAGATTGCGGAGCGACTCCATATCGATCCCGACGCGGTGATGGCGAGGATGCAGCGCATGCAGGACAGCGGCGTGATCCGCCGCATTGGCGTCGTGCCCAACCATTACAAGATCGGCTACTGCGCCAACGGCATGTCGGTCTGGGACGTGCCCGATGAAATGGTGGACGAATTGGGCCTGCGTGTCGGCCAATTTGAATTTGTCAGCCATTGTTATCGTCGCCCGCGCCACCTGCCCCATTGGCACTACAACCTGTTCGCCATGGTACACGGCAAGACGCGCGATGAAGTACAGGTCAAGGTTGCGAAAATCGCAGAATTTCTGGGTCAACATACGCGCAGCCACGACGTGTTGTACAGCACCCGCATTTTGAAAAAGACCGGCCTCCGGTTGGCGTCTTCATAAAAGGAAAATCATGTTTCGTATCAGTCAGTACCTGCGGGAAATCGCCCATCCGACAGCACTGGGCGTAAAACGCAATCCGAGCGGCCCGGTCGTGATCTGGAACCTGATCCGGCGCTGCAATCTGACCTGCAAGCACTGCTACTCAATTTCAGCGGACAAGGATTTCACCGGCGAATTGAGCACCGCCGAAGCCTATGCCGTGATGGATGATTTGCGCGCTTTCGGCGTACCGGTGCTGATTCTGTCGGGCGGCGAACCCTTGCTGCGCAACGATATCTTCGATATTGCAAGGCGCGCCAAGCGCATGGGTTTTTACGTCGGCTTATCCACCAACGGCACACTGATCAACGAAGACAACATCGAAAGCATTGGCGCAACCGGTTTCGATTATGTCGGCATCAGTCTGGACGGCATACGCCAGACGCATGACACATTCCGGCGCAAGGAGGGGGCTTTCGACGCTTCCTTGCACGGCCTGCGGCTGTGCCGCGATGCCGCCATCAAGGTGGGCGTGCGTTTTACGCTGACGCAAGACAATGCGCATGATTTGCCCGAACTCCTGAAGCTGGTGGACGACGAAGGCATCGATAAATTCTATTTGTCGCATCTGAATTACGCCGGGCGTGGCAACAAGAATCGCGGGCAGGACGCTTTTTTTGAAACCACCCGCAACGCCATGGACTTGTTGTTCGACACTTGCTGGGACCATCTACAGCGCGGCCTGGAAAAGGAATTTGTGACCGGCAATAACGATGCCGACGGCGTGTACCTGTTGCACTGGGTGCGGCGCCACATGCCCGAACGCGAGACGCATCTGCGCGCCAGGCTCGCGCAATGGGGTGGCAATTCATCGGGCGTCAATGTGGCCAACATCGACAACCTGGGCCATGTGCATCCGGACACCATGTGGTGGCACTACAAGCTTGGCAATGTGCGCGAGCGTCAATTTTCGGACATCTGGCGCGACACCTCCGATCCCGTGATGGCAGGTTTGAAGGCCAGTCCAAGGCAGATCAAAGGTCGTTGCAAGGAGTGCCATTATTTCGACATCTGCGGTGGTAATACGCGGGTGCGTGCGCAACAGTTGACGGGTGACCCCTGGCAGGAGGATCCGGCCTGCTATCTGTCGGATGCAGAGATTGGGCTTACGGGCGCGCGTGAGCGCGTGCCAATGAAGCCCTATGTCCAGTTGCGCCAAGTGAGGGCCGCATGATGCACCGTGCCTTGCTGGCTGGGTTGGCCGAACTCTTGATTTGTTGGCAGACAGCGGCTGTGGCGGCACCCGATGCGACCGCCTCCTATCAAACCCATTGCGCCTCCTGCCATGGCGCTGACCGGCTGGGCGGCACCGGACCGGCGCTGTTGCCGGGCAATCTGGAGCGCCTGCGTCGGCCGGATGCGCTCACAACCATTGCCAATGGTCGCATCGCAACGCAGATGCCAGCCTTTGCCGACAAGCTGACCACCGAGGAGATCAAGGCCCTCGCCGAGCTGATCTACACGCCTTTGGCCAAGACGCCGACATGGGGCATCGACGATATTCGTGCATCGCGCATCGAACACTACCCACTGGGCAGCCTGCCGGACCAGCCGGTGTTCAAGGCAGATCTGTTGAATCTGTTCGTGGTGGTGGAACTGGGCGATCACCATGCCACCATTTTGGATGGCGACAAGCTGGAGCCGATCACGCGTTTCCCGACTCGCTATGCGCTGCATGGCGGGCCTAAATTCTCACCTGATGGGCGCTATGTGTATTTTGCGTCGCGCGACGGCTGGGTCGCCAAATACGATATCTGGAACCTGAAAATGGTGGCGGAAATCCGCGCTGGCATCAATACGCGCAACTTGGCCGTGTCGGGTGACGGCCGTTTCGCCATGGTCGCCAACTATCTGCCGCACACGCTGGTGGTGCTCGATACGCGTGACTTGAAGCCGATTCGCGTGATCGATGTAAAGGGCGATAAAGGCAAGTCATCGCGCGTATCGGCGGTGTACGACGCTTGGCCGCGCAAGAGTTTCATAGCAGCGCTTAAAGACATACCCGAAGTCTGGGAATTGAGCTATGACGAGAATGCGCCACCGGTGTATGCGGGGCTGGTGCACGACTTCAAAATGGGTGAGGGCATCGTGGTGCCGGGGCCGTTTGCGCCGATCCGTATCAAGCTGGAAGATCATCTGGACGATTTTTTCTTCAGTAGCAGCTACGAATACCTGATCGGGGCGTCGCGCGAAGGGCGCGGACAGATCGTCGATCTCGATGTCAAACGCAAGATCGCCAGCGTTGAGCTGCCGGGTATGCCCCATCTGGGCTCTGGTATTACGTGGGATTACCAGGGACGACCGGTATTGGCAACACCCAATCTGAAAGAGGGCGTCGTGACCGTGGTTGACATGAAGACGTGGCAAACGGTGAAGCAGATCAAGACGCTGGGTCCGGGCTTTTTCATGCGCAGTCATGAGAACACGCCCTATGCGTGGGTCGATGTTTTCAACGGCACCAAGGACCGCGACGTGATCCAGATCATTGACAAGCAAACGCTGGAAGTGGTGGCGCAGTTGCGGCCCAGTCCGGGCAAGGTGGCGGCGCATACCGAATTCACACGCGACGGCAAATATGCCCTGGTCAGCATCTGGGAAATGGAGGGTGAACTGGTCGTCTACGATGCGCAAACGCTCAAAGTAGTGAAACGCATCCCGATGAAAAAACCTTCCGGCAAATACAACGTGTACAACAAGATCACACGCTCAGCCGGGACCAGCCGCTGAAATGGGACATCACAGCTTTGCCGAGACCCAACCCAGCACGCTGCCCAAAGCAGCGGCCAGTTTGGCCGGCTCGGTGCCGCCGGCCATCGCCATGTCGGGCTTGCCGCCGCCTTTGCCACCCACTTGACTCGCGACAAAGTTGGCCAGTTCACCGGCCTTGACTTTGCCCACACTGTCGGCCGTGACCCCGGCGGCAATCTGCACCTTGTCGCCGTCGACTGCCGCCAGCACGATGACGGCGGTTTTGAGTTTGTCCTTGAGCTTGTCCATGGTGTCGCGCAAGGTCTTGGCGTCGGCCCCTTCGAGCCGGGCCGCCAGCACTTTGATGCCTTTGACATCGACCGCCTGGGTCACCAATTCATCGCCCTGCGCGGAAGCCAGTTTGCCCTTGAGTGCGGCGATTTCTTTCTCCAGCGCGCGGGTGTGGTCCAGCACATGGCCAATTCGCCCATTGAGTTCCGCTACCGGTGCCTTGAGTGTGGCCGCCGCTTGAGTGACTGTGTCTTCCAGGTGCTGCAGATAGATCAACGCGTTCTGGCCGGTGACAGCCTCGATGCGCCGCACGCCGGAGGCGACACCGCTTTGCGCCACCACCTTGAACAAACCGATGTCGCCGGTGCGCTGCACGTGGGTGCCACCGCACAGTTCGCGGCTGGCGCCGATGTCGAGCACGCGCACCGACTCACCGTACTTCTCGCCGAACAGCATCATGGCGCCGGTCGCTTGTGCCGACTCGATGTCCATCACACGTGCCTGGGTCGCAGCATTAACCAGAATCTCGGCATTGACGCGGGCCTCGATCTCGCGAATCTCTGAATCGGTCACGGGGGTATTGTGGGCAAAGTCAAAACGGGTGCGCTCGGGCGTAACCAGACTGCCCTTTTGCTGCACATGCTCACCCAGCACTTCGCGCAGCGCTTTGTGCATCAAATGGGTCGCGCTGTGGTTGCGCTGGGTGGCGCCGCGCTGCGTCGCATCGACATGGGCGGTAACGACCGTGCCCACCTTGAGCGTGCCGCTCTTGAGCGTGCCGTGGTGGCCAAATACATCGGCCTTGATTTTCTGGGTATCGGCCACTTCAAACAGGGCGCTGTCGCAAAAGATGGCGCCCTCGTCCCCGACCTGACCGCCGCTCTCGCTGTAGAACGGTGTCGTATCCAACACGACCACGCCGGCTTGACCGGCTGTCAGCTCGTTAGCCTGCGCACCCTCGACGTAGAGCGCGAGCACTTTGGTCGTCTGCGTCAGGCAGTCGTAGCCGACAAAATCATTACTGTCGCCCGTGTACTCCAGCGCGCGGTCCATCTTGAATTTGCCGGCGGCACGGGCACGGGCCTTTTGCCGTTCCATGATGATGTTGAACATGCCCATATCAACGCCAACACCTCTTTCACGGCAAACATCAGCTGTTAAGTCAACCGGGAATCCAAAGGTGTCGTGCAAATGGAAGGCTGTTTCACCTGATAGTTTGAAAAGATCACTAGCCTCTCCAGGAATTAGATTCAAGCCAGGTGAAGCGATCGCGCTCAACTCGCGCTCAACAATCTCCATGCCGTTGGCCAGGGTCTCGTAGAAACGCTCCTCCTCGGTCTTGAGCACCTCGGTGATGCGCTTCTCGTCGGATTGGAGCTTGGGGTAAGCCTCGCCCATCAGCGCCACCAGATCGGGCACCAGTTTGTGAAAAAACGGCGTCTTGCGGCCCAGCTTGTAGCCGTGGCGAATGGCGCGGCGGATGATGCGGCGCTGCACATAGCCACGCCCTTCATTGGATGGCAGCACGCCGTCACTCACCAGGAACGCGGTGGCACGGATGTGGTCGGCAATCACGCGCAGACTCTTGTTGCCCAGATCGGTGCCGCCGGTCTCACGCGCGGCGGCCTTGATCAGCGCATCGAAAATATCAATCTCATAATTGCTGTGCACGTGCTGCAAAATCGCGGCGAGGCGCTCCAGGCCCATGCCGGTATCGACACACGGCGCCGGCAGCGGTTTGACGGAGCCATCGCTCTGCATGTCGTACTGCATGAACACGTGGTTCCAGATTTCGATGTAGCGGTCGCCGTCCTGCTCGGGGCTGCCGGGTGGGCCGCCGGCAATGCCGGGGCCGTGGTCATAGAAGATTTCAGAACACGGGCCGCAGGGGCCGGTGTCGGCCATCATCCAGAAGTTGTCAGACGCGTACCTGGCGCCCTTGTTGTCGCCAATGCGCACCACGCGCTCGGGTGGCAGGCCAATCTCCTGGGTCCAGATGTTGTAGGCCTCGTCGTCGTCGATGTAAACCGTGGCCCAGAGTTTGTCGGCCGGCAGTTTGTAGACCTGGGTCAGCAGCTCCCAGCCCCACTTGAGCGAGTCGCGCTTGAAGTAATCGCCAAAACTCCAGTTGCCCAGCATCTCGAAAAAGGTGTGGTGGCGCGCGGTGTAGCCCACGTTTTCCAGGTCATTGTGCTTGCCGCCGGCGCGCAGGCAGGCCTGCACCGAGACGGCCCGCACATAAGAGCGCTTGTCGGCGCCCAGAAAGACGTCTTTGAACTGCACCATGCCCGAGTTGGTGAACATCAGGGTCGGGTCGTTGCCGGGCACCAGCGGGCTGGAAGCGACTACGCTGTGCCCCTTGGACTCGAAGAAGTCGAGGAAAATTTTGCGAATGTCGGCGACACTGGCGAGGGTGACAGGTGAATTCATGGTGAGTCGGGAATGGTTGAATAATTCTTGTGGTGAAGCAGTATGAGACGTCAAAGCATGGAAACGAACCTGCGTCCAGCCGAGCGGTCGATTTTAAGTCATCAAGCCGGATGACGGTCGTTCTGAACTCCGGATTCCCATCACCTTGGCTGATGCCCAGAAAGTGGCGCCTTCGGTCTTGTCACGATCAGCACAGCGACAAAGCTGAAAACACGCTACGCTTACCCCTTTGGTTCTACCTTCATCCCCAACTCTCCCAATTGACCGCCATGGACACAAAAACTTCCCCCCTTGCGCTGCTCAAAGACCCAACCCTGCTCAAGACCAACGCGCTGATTAACGGCCAGTGGGTTGCGGGTGCCAGTCGCTTTGATATTTTTGATCCATCAAATGGGCACAAACTGGCGGATGTCGCCAACCTGGGTCCCGCGGACGCAGAAGCGGCAATAGCCGCCGCCAACGCAGCCTGGCCGGCCTGGCGCAGCAAGACCGCCAAAGAGCGCAGCATCATCCTGCGCAAATGGTTTGATCTGCTGATGGCCAACCAGGAAGACCTGGGGCGCATCATGACCGCCGAGCAGGGCAAGCCTTTTGCCGAAGCCAAGGGCGAAGTGGCTTATGGCGCCAGCTTTGTCGAATGGTTTGCCGAGGAAGCCAAGCGCGTCAACGGCGAGACCCTGCCCCAGTTCGACAACAACCGCCGCCTGATGGTGATCAAGCAGCCGATCGGCGTCTGCGCCGCCATCACGCCCTGGAACTACCCCCTGGCCATGATCACGCGCAAAGTGGCGCCCGCGCTGGCGGCCGGTTGCCCGGTCATTATCAAACCCGCTGAGTTGACGCCACTGACCGCGCTGGCGGCCGCCGAGTTGGCGCTTCGCGCCGGCATTCCGGCTGGCGTGCTCAACATGATTACCGCTGACGCCAATAACTCGATTGCGGTTGGCAAGGTACTCTGCGCCAGCGACGTGGTGCGCCACATCAGCTTCACCGGTTCCACCGAAGTGGGCCGCATTCTGATGGCGCAGTCGGCCCCCACCGTCAAAAAAATGTCGCTGGAGTTGGGTGGCAACGCGCCCTTCATCGTGTTCGACGATGCCGATATCGATTCGGCCGTGGAAGGCGCCATGCAGAGTAAATACCGCAACGCCGGCCAGACCTGTGTCTGCGCCAACCGCTTTTATGTCCAGGACGGCATCTACGAGCAATTTGTGACCCAATTTTCAGCCAAGGTCAAAGCGCTCAAAGTCGGCAACGGCTTCGAAGAGGGTGTGATGCAAGGCCCGCTGATCGAAGACGCTGCGGTGGACAAAGTCAGCCGCCATGTGCTTGACGCCATCGCCAAGGGCGGCAAGGTGCTGGCCGGTGGCAACAAATTGCCGGGCCAGTTTTTCGAGCCGACCGTGATTTCGGAAGCCACGTCCGACATGCTGTGCGCCAGGGAAGAAACTTTTGGCCCCTTCGCCCCCGTGTTCCGCTTCAAAACCGAGCAGGAAGCGATTGACGCCGCCAACAACACCGAATTTGGCCTGGCCAGCTATTTCTACAGCCGCGACGTCGGCCGCATCTTCCGCGTCAGTGAAGCGCTGGAGTACGGCATGGTCGGCATCAACGTCGGCATTCTGGCCACAGAACATGTACCATTCGGGGGTGTCAAACAGTCGGGGCTGGGCCGGGAAGGCTCACACCACGGCATGGATGACTACGTGGAAATCAAATACTTATGCATTGGAGACATACTGAAATGAACCGTAAAACATTTATCCAGGCCACCGTATTGGCCCTCAGCGCCACCTTCGCCATGGGGGCGGCTGCGCAAACCGCAGCCCCTGCCAAGGCCAAGGTCGTCATCCAGGTCAGCGACGGCGATGCAGCGAAATGGAATATGGCACTCAACAATGCCAAAAACGTGCAGGATGAGCTGGGCGCCAGCAAGGTGGACATCGAAATTGTGGCTTACGGCCCCGGTATTGGCATGCTCAAGGCCGACGCCACCACCAGCAACCGCATTATTGAGGCCACCAAAGCCGGCGTTCAGGTCGTAGCCTGCGAAAACACCATGACGGGCCAAAAACTCACCAAGGCCGACATGAACCCTGCCATCGGCTACGTACGTACCGGGGTGGTGGAACTCATGAACCGTCAACGCGAAGGTTATGCCTATATCCGGCCTTGATCTTCTTGCTGACTCATTGATAGAAGCCACCCAGCCGGGTGGCTTCTATAATTCAGGGCACAAGCGGGTGTAGTTCAATGGCAGAACTTTTGCTTCCCAAGCAAATAGCGTGGGTTCGATTCCCATCACCCGCTCCATCACCTCCAGATAAAAGACTCAGATAGCCTCAAAGATAGCTGGTTGAGACCAGGCACTTCGTTTCGACATTCACTTCGCCGTCCTCTGCCCCACCCCCAATGCAGCCACCACACTCAGCAGCAGCACCACTGCGGCACCGAGCAGGGTAGTGCCGTACCAGCCGCGGTCCATCAACACGCCAAACAGAATGGGGGAAATGGCAAAGCCCACGTCCAGCCCGGAATACACCATGCCATAAACCCGACCGGTGGCGCCTTTGGGTGTGGCTAGTTTGATCATCATGTCGCGCGATGGCCCACCGATACCCACCGCAAAACCGGTGCCAACCAACACCACCATGGTGCCTACAGCACCCAAAAGACCGGTACCACACAGCCCCAGCAAGAGCGCCCCCACACTCATGGAAATGGCGACCACGCGCTCGCTACTGGCTCTACTTGCCGCAATAAAGCCACCTACCAATATACCCAACGCACTGCACAACATATAAGCCGTCAGCATCAAGGTAGCGGTTTCAAAACGGATGCCATGCATGGCTTTGAGAATGGAGACGGAAAAAACTTGCACCACCGCCAGCGTCATGGTGGACAAGAGAAAGAAGGCAAAGCACCACCACACCACCGGCAGCTTCATGAACGCCATGTCGTGTTCGGCCTGGCCATCCGCCTGGCGCAGCATCACCTGGGTGCTCAGTTTGTCGCGCTGCAGGATCAGCAACAGCAAAATGCCAACGTACATCGCCGCAGCGGCCAGATAAGCGGTACGCCAGTGGTACAGGCTGCTGATCGTGACAAGAAACACGGGCGCGGCGGCCCAGCCCAGGTTGCCGGTCAAACCGTGGACGCTAAAGGCATGGCCCAGCCGCGAAGGCGAGACCCGTTGATTCAAAATGGTGAAATCAACCGGATGAAAAGTAGCGTTGCCCAGGCCCGCCAGTGCCGCCACCCCCAACAAACCGGTGTAGCCGTTCACCATCGACGCCAAGCCGCTTGCCAGCACAAAAATGCCCAGCGCCACAAACAGCAGCGGTCGCGCACCCAGACGGTCCACCACGAAACCGGCAGCGGCCTGCCCCAGCCCCGAGACGACGAAAAATACGGTCATCAGCAGGCCCAGCTCAGAGTAGCTCAAGCCGAACTCTTGCATGAACACCGGAAACATCAGCGGCAGCAACAGGTGGGCAAAGTGCGAGCTGGCATGGGCCAGCCCGACCAGGCCGATGATGGTGGCGTCCTGCTTGAGCGGCGCCGTCAGGGGCGAGTAAAGTGTGGTGCTGGTCATGGCGCTATGGTAAGGCAGTCAAAGACAAAGGTCTCGGACCCTGTGGAACATATTACGATCAGCGAATCCGCCCAAGGACACCACATTTTGAAAATATTCAACGCCCCCACCGCCGTGCTCGCCGCACTGGGCGCTGCCGCCCTGTTCGGGGCCAGCACACCCTTTGCCAAACAGTTTGTGGGCGATCTGTCGGCCCTGCTGCTGGCGGGCTTGCTGTACCTGGGCAGTGGCGTCGGGTTAACGGGTTTGCGCATCCTGCGCGACCGGGGTTGGCGTAACCCGGGGCTGGCACGCTCTGAGTGGCCCTGGCTGCTGGCAGCGATTGTCTGCGGGGGCGTAGCGGGTCCGACCTTGCTGATGCTGGGCCTGGCCCGCATGAGCGCCGCGTCGGCATCCCTGCTGCTCAATCTGGAAGGTGTGTTGACAGCGGTGCTGGCCTGGGTCGTGTTCAAGGAAAACGCCGACCGGCGTGTGATGCTGGGCATGTTGCTGATCGTGCTGGGGGGGCTGGTATTGTCCTGGCCCGGTGCGCAGTCAAGCGTGGGGACTAGCTGGCTCGGGGCGGCGTTGATTGTGGGAGCCTGTCTGTGCTGGGCGCTGGACAACAACCTGACGCGCCATGTTTCCAACTCGGATGCACTGTTTATTGCCGGCACCAAAGGACTGGTGGCCGCGACCGTCAACATCGGGCTGGCCGTGATGATGGGCCAATCGCTGCCGCCGTGGAGCGTGGTCGGCCCGGTGCTGCTGATCGGTTTTCTGGGCTACGGGGTGAGTCTGGCGCTGTTCGTTGTGGCCCTGCGCGGCCTCGGAGCGGCACGCACCGGGGCTTACTTCGGTGCCGCGCCATTCATGGGTGCTGCCATCGCCATTGGCGTGTTCCATGAAAGCACGTCGCCCTTGTTCTGGGGCGCCGGGTTGTTAATGGCCCTGGGTATCTGGCTGCACCTGACGGAGCGCCATGAGCACCTTCACCGGCACAGCACCTTGCAGCACAGCCATCGGCACTTCCCGGATATTCATCACCGGCATGACCATCCCTAGAGAAGCAACCCAAACGAGCACTCACCTTCTGCGCGCCGACCGCACCCCGTTCAATTGACCGCCAGCTCAACGAGCACGGCTACATCCCGCCGGGGCTGGGCGCTGCGGCGCAATCATTTCTGCGTAGTCGTACAGCGCGCCCAGAATTGCCTCGCCGCGCTCATCGGCGCTTTCAGACAGCCGGTCAATCTCGTCAAACAGCACGTCAACCGTGCGCGCGTCGCCCTCGCCGTCAAAGAGCCGGGCCACGCGGTGCGCTTCCCAGCGTGCGTCCTCGTCATGCGTCAAGCTCGCCGGAAAATTGCGCGCCCGGTAGCGAAACAACAATTCCTCCAGCCGTGGATCGTCAAAGGCATTGCGCGTTGTCGCCAGTTTGTCAACGGTAAGATCGCGCAACTGATTCAGGCGGCGGCGATCGGCATTGCCAATGAAACTGCCATAAAGGTCCTCGTCCACGTCGGGCGTGTCATCTTGGGGACGCCTGAACACCCCCGGCCAAATGCCGCTCATGTCGGGCAGCGCCTGCGCCCGTGCGGCGTTTTCCAACTGGCTGTCAAGCTGCAAACCCCAGCGTTCGGCCATCGCTGGCGACAGCGTCTTGAGATTGCCAAATACCATCGGCGACTTATTCAAGTGGATGCTCTTGATGGGTAAGCGCGTCACGCCATCCGGCAAGGCGTCGCGTTTGCTGAACAAGCGTAGGCGAATCTCATCGACGTTCATCGAAGCAAGCTCACGCGGGTCGTGCGCCAGATCCCAGGCAATCAGCTCGTTCTTATTGCTCGGGTGCATGGCCAGCGGCCACATCAGGGCCAGGCAGCCACGCTCAGCAGGGAACATGCCCGAGATGTGCAAAAACGGTCGGGCCGTGGCCACTGTGGTGGGCAGTCCCAGCTCGGTCGCCACTCGGTCCTTCTTGTGCAATCCAAAACAAAAGTCAAACAGTCGCGGCTGCGCTGTTTTGATCAGCCGTGCCAACGCGATGGTGGCACGCACATCACTCAGCGCATCGTGCGCAGCCTCGTGCACCAAGCCGTTGGCGGCAGTCAGATCGGTCAGTTTGAAACTGGCTCCACCTTCGGCGTTGACGGGCCAGACAATGCCCTCGGGTCGCAGGGCGTAGGCGGTGCGCACCACATCGAGCAGATCCCAACGACCGCATTCGTTTTGCCACTCGCGCGCATAGGGGTCAATCAGATTGCGCCAGAACATGAAGCGCGTGATCTCGTCATCAAAACGGATGGTGTTGTAACCCACACCGATGGTGCCAGGTGCGCTCAGCAACTGCTCGATCACGGCTGCAAACTGGTACTCTGGCACCCCTTTTTCGAGACACAACTGCGGCGTAATGCCGGTGATCAGGCATGCCTCGGGATCAGGCAGGAAGTCATTGGCCGGTTGGCAATACAACATGACGGGATCGCCAATTTCATTCAGCTCGGCATCGGTGCGAATCGCCGCAAACTGCGCCGGCCGGTCGCGCCGCACCTTGGCGCCAAAGGTCTCGTAGTCGTGCCAGAGAAAAGTATGGGGACTGGGTGATGAGGGCATATTGGCCAGCAGGTTAGGCAACGTGTGCCGATTGGAGTGAACCCGCTGGATCATACAAGTAAGTGGCACAAATCGAGTGTTTTCAACGGCGACCTTTGCAGAGCTTGAAGCCCGGCTATGGAAGCCAAAATTTGACTGCCCCCTGGTTGATCACCGGGGATCAAGACTTGCCGGTGATTCCCGCAGGGTCGGACGTGCGTGCTCTTGCTCCCGCTGAGGCCTTGCAACGGGCTGATTTCTGCCAATGGCTGCAATCAGCATAAATGGCAACGACTCTGACGCAGGAGGAGAAATCTGACTGTTCGTCAGCGACTCAGGCCGGGTTTCTTTGCTTTACTTTGGGGTGACTCGTACGCAGCGGAAACAGTCCGTCACGGCACCATGCTGCCAAGCGCATCCAGCGGGCTGGCCGTGCCACCCGCTGCGACCTTGAGCACATCTTGCCTACGGGTTTGAAACGCATTCGACATTACGGGGTGCTGGCCAGCGCTTGCAAAAGCGAGGCGCTGGCGCGCTCGCGCGCGGCGCTGTCGATGCCCGCGCCCAGCACGCAAGCGTTGGAGTGCGCAACCG